>CAJFRY010000069.1 GCA_904419545.1 Candidatus Woodwardiibium gallinarum | reverse complement strand
ATCCAGCTCTTTCGCAATGGCAAGGGCTGTCACCTTATGGTCGCCGGTGATCATAATCGTTCGGATGCCCGCCTGACGGCAGGTACGCACGGAATCGGCCACTTCCTTTCGGGGCGGGTCGATCATCCCGGTCACACCCACAAAAGTCATGTCAAATTCTACATTCTCATCATCATCTGTAGGCAGCTCCGTGAGGGTGCGCATGGCAAAGCCAAGCACACGCAAGGCACCCTCCGACATGGATAGGCAAAGTTTTATAATATTTTCTTTATCAGCCTCCGTGATAGGCCGCACACCCTCTGAAGTCAGAATGTGAGTACACAGGGGCAGCATTTCATCCACCGCACCCTTGGAATAAGAAATCCACTTTTCATTGATGCGGTGAACAGTGGTCATTCTCTTACGCTCGGAATCAAAAGGCTGCTCAAAAAAGCGGGGATATTCATCCTCCAAAGCTTCATGGTCAATTCCAAACGCTTGTGCCATATATATCAACGCGCCCTCTGTGGGGTCTCCGATGATTTCTCCCTTTCTATCCGGGTCAAGACTGGCGTCATTGCAGAGAGCCGCTGCATAAACCAATTCTTTATATACCGCAGGATGCTGTTTGGCAGCATTTTCAATCGGGGTAGTTGTGCCATTTTCAAAATCGCCGTTGACCGCAATGTGTGTTACCGTCATTTTATTGAGTGTAAGAGTACCGGTTTTATCGGAACAAATGACGGTGGCGCTGCCCAGTGTTTCCACCGCAGGCAATTTACGAATCAGTGCGTTTTTCTTAGCCATACGCTGCACGCCCAGGGCCATTACAATCGTAGCGGTGGCAGGCAGACCTTCCGGGATGATGGAGATTGCAAGCGAAATTGCAACCAGGAACTGCGGAATCAGCGGGCGCTGATAAAAAGCGCCAATGGCAAAGATCAGGGCACAGACAATTAGTCCAACGATAGTCAGGGTCTTGCCGACCGCATTCAGCTTCCGCTTTAAGGGCGTATCCGTATCGTCCTGATTGTCAAGCATACCGGCGATATTACCCACCTCGGTATCCATGCCGGTGGCTACCACAACGCCGGTCGCCCGTCCGTATGTGACAATGGCGGAGGTGAATGCCATATTACTGCGATCACCAAGGGGGCAGTCTTCCGGCAGGATGTCTTCCGCTTCTTTTTCAGAAGGGACGGATTCGCCCGTCAAAGAAGCTTCCTGCACTTTCAAGTTGGCGGAATCTATCAAGCGCAAATCCGCCGGAACCATATCTCCATCGCCAAGCATCACAACGTCACCTATTACCAGCTCGCTGGCGGGAATAACGCTCTCCTCCCCCTGGCGCAGAACTCGAGCCGTTGGGGCGCTCATATTCCGAAGAGCCTCCAGAGAGGATTGTGCTTTCTTTTCCTGCACAATACCAATAACGGCGTTGACGATTACAATAATAAAGATTACCGCCGCTTCTGTCCATTCCTGTAAAATTGCGGAAAAAGCTGCCGCGCCGATGAGAATGAGTACCATCGGGTCAATGATCTGTGCTTTCAGCATTTGAAGAATGGTTTTGGGCGGTTTCGAGCGCAGTTCATTGCGCCCATGTTTTTCCAGCCTTTCGGCAGCCTCGACATCACCTAATCCTTCCCCGGAGGTATGTAAAGCCTCATAAACCTCCGTAAGTTTCAGTGCGTGCCAAGGCGTCTGTCTGTGTCGATCCATAATGGATCAATCACTCCTTTCTTTGATTAAATTTATATTCTGACCGCCTTTCAGCGGTGGCCAGCAAAAAGAAATACAAAAAGGCATAGCCTGCTGTCTAAAATTAGACGCAGGTTATGCCTATATATAATAAAACGTATTCAGTTTACGGTAAGTATTACTTCGGTCAGCGTCGCTACTGTCGGCGTCGTCCATAATAGTGAATCTTGGCTCCTTTTCAAAATATATCTCTTTTATTATACGAGAGGTAGGGGCGTTTGTCAATAGTTTTTCTATATTTATTCGCCCGCTCCGAAAATTTGGTTCAATTCCTCGACAGCAGCCTCATCGGCAAACGCCAGAATATGCTGCCCCGCCCGGATAACTGTTTTACCATGAGGAATTGCCATCGTATCATCTTCATAGATCGCAATCAGAAGAACATTATCCGGAAGTTTGATTTCAGCAATGGATTTATTGACATTGGGTGAATGATAGTCTACCTGCACACGGACAATGGAATATTCTCCTCTGGACAGACGCATCAGTGTCATGATCGACTGATAGTTCATTTCATCGGCAATCATGTGACCAATGAGGTCGGCCTGATTGATTCTCACATCCACCCCCATTCCCGCGTTGAACAGCCATGCATTCTTCGGGTTGTTTACTCTGGCAATCACTTTTGGCACATCATATTCGAATTTTGCCATCATAGCCGCAGCCAGATTTGTCTCATCATTTCCAGTCACACAAACGAAAGCGCTGCATCTGCGTACACCGGCTTTTTCCAAGAGTAAAGCGTCCGTCCCATCGCCAATCACAATGTTCTCTTTTTTCAGACCGTTCTTCTTCAGCGATTGAAGGGCCTTTTCCTTGTATTCGATGACAAGCGCATCGTTCCCGTTTTCTATCAGCAAATTGGCGATGTACCCGCCCACCTGGCCGCCGCCGATAATAATTACCTTCATTGCATATCACTCCCTTCTTTTATAGCTGCAACAAATCCCGGGCCTGTTCCAAATAATCCATGCTAACTGAGAGATGGACAATGTCGCTATATTCACAGAAATCATCCTGCTTCGGAACAAAAGAGTGTCCCTGTCGATCCACGGCTATCAGTTTGATTTTTCCATCCACGTCCAGTTCGGAGAAGGGCTTACCCTCCAGGCTGGCCGGTATACGCGCCCTAACTAACTGGACATCATTTCCGAACTTTCGGACAACACGCCAACTCTTGATCCCTTCAAGGTATTCTACCACGTTATCCAACCCGAGCCGAGTGATAGACACCGTATAAATTCCCATAGCCTCAAACATTCTGGCCCGGATGGGATCATACATACGGGCGATTACGATAGGAACGTGATATACATTTTTAGCGATACTGGCCACCACGGCGTTCAGCGAATCGCTGCTTGTGCAGCCAATTACTACGTCTATCGTGGAAATCCCAGCCTGTTCCAGTATATCTTTATCATAGCCAATACCGCATAAAGTACGTCCCGTAAACTCCTTGCTCAGAGCATGGAATGACTCAGAGTCGCTGTCCACCACAACAACATCATGGTTTTTCCACGCCAGATATTCCGATACCTGGACGCCAAATCTTCCGC
The DNA here is from genome assembly GCA_904419545.1 of Candidatus Woodwardiibium gallinarum. Classification (GTDB taxonomy): domain Bacteria; phylum Bacillota; class Clostridia; order Oscillospirales; family CAG-382; genus Woodwardiibium; species Woodwardiibium gallinarum. The sequence continues at coordinate 5,277 of CAJFRY010000069.1, read as the reverse complement.
AGCCTATAACTAATGCCTTCATTTAGATATCACTCCTTTTCGACCGCTTTTTGCGCATTATCTTTTTTCTTATTTCTTCAACACCGAATACAATAAATGGGATGCAGATCAAGTAGAGCCATTCCACCCAGGAAATCGGAGCGGTGTTGAAAATCCCATTCAGGAACGGAATGTATATAATGGCCAACAAAATCAGCACTTCAATCACCAGACCGGCATTGATATAACGGTTGGTAAACAGGCCACGCTTGAACACCGATTCATAGTCAGTCCGGTTATTCATCACCATACCCATCTGTGCAAAGACCACACCAGCCAGCATCATAGTCGTTGCCTCCGCATAGCTGCGTGTTTCTACCGCCGCCAGGGCGACATTCGGCCATCCGTTGAGGAAATTGGCAAGGAAGTACCCGCCGACAGCGAAAATCGTAGCCAACAGACCATACCAAAGGAAGCCGACCAAAATCACATTGCGGTTCAGCAACCGTTCCTTGCTGGAACGCGGCGGTTTCTGCATCACGCTTGCCTCGGCTGCTTCCGCACCCAGACCCAGAGCTGGTACCATATCCGTACCAATATCAATAACCAGAATCTGGAGAACGGTCAGTGGGAGAGGAATCCTACCGCCAGAGAGCAGATACAAGGTGGGAGCCGCAGATTCCGGTGTATTGCTGTCAAAAATATACCGCAGGAACTTTCGGATATTGTTGTAAACCGTCCGCCCTTCCTCGATAGCCCGAACAATGGTTGCAAAATTATCATCGCTCAGGATCATGTCGGCGGCTTCCTTGGCTACATCCGTTCCTGTAATTCCCATAGCAATACCGATATCCGCCTTTTTGAGCGCAGGAGAGTCATTTACACCATCGCCAGTCACCGCGACAATGTTGCCCATCTCCTGAAGGGCACAGACAATGCGGTATTTCTGTTCTGGAGCCATTCGTGCAAAGACAACTTCGCCCTGCAACGCCTGTTTAAGAGAATCGTCATCCATTTCAGCCAGTTCTACGCCCGAAATTACCCGGGCGTTGGGAGTCTGTATAATACCTATTTTACGGGCGATGCTTTCGGCTGTCAATCCATAGTCGCCGGTAATCATGATGATCTTGATACCTGCACTGCGGCACAATGCCACCGCATCTTTCACTTCGCTGCGAGGCGGGTCCTGCATAGCTACAAGTCCAAGGAAGGTCAAGTCTCTTTCCACGTTCTCCGGGGTATATTCGCGGATGGACTCTGGAAGCGTTTCATCCTCTCTGCGCAGCGGACGATAAGCAACGGCCAGAACGCGCAGACCGTCTCTGGCATAGGTGTCATTGGCCTGCATAATGCGTTTACGGTCTTCATCATTGATAGGACGGGACGAGGTGCCGTCATAGCAACGCTGGCACAGCTCCATGACTTCTTTGGGTGCGCCCTTCACAAAGGCGATTCGATTTGTCCCTTCAAAACGTTCCCGAAGCTGATGGATAGTTGTCATGCGCTTTCTGCGGGAATCGAAAGGCAATTCCATCACACGGGGCGTGTTCTGGTTCAAAGCGTCCATATCAATGCCACCCTTTTGAGCTACAACGCCAAGACACGCTTCTGTAGGATCGCCCAACACCGTATACCGGTCTTTTCCTTCCTCAGGGGGAAGCAATTTTGCATTAGAACACAGAGCTGCCCCGGTTAATAGGAGCCTCAATGCATTGCTGTTTTTCACCGTGACAACGGTATCCCCATCCCGGATTTCACCCTGAGGCGCATAGCCTTCGCCGCTAACTGTCATTTCCGCCCGAAGGTTCCATAGATGATTGACCGTCATCTCGTTCTGCGTCAGCGTACCGGTCTTGTCAGAGCATATAACATTGGTACATCCCAGCGTTTCCACGGCAGACAACTTTTTCACCAGAGCGTTATGCTTCGCCATCTTCTGCACTGCCAGCGCCAGTGACAGGGTAACGGCGGGTAAAAGTCCTTCCGGGATAAATGCAACAATCATGCCCAATGCAAACAGGAAGGATTCCATAACAGGGTCTTGCACCAGAAAGACCGCAATCAGGAAGAATACAAGACCGATACTGAATGCGATTAAAGCGATCTGCTTTGTCAGGATATTCAATTCCTTTTGCAGGGGGGACAAATTCTTTTCCGTGGTTTGAGTCAGGTTTGCGATTTTACCAAACTCACTGTCCATACCCGTGGAAACCACCAGTGCGCGGCAGGTACCCGCCGCCGCAGAGGTACCAGAGAACACCATGTTTTCGGATTCCAAATAAGTACATCCCGGCTTCAGCGCATCCCCGTTTTTGCGGATGGGGTTGCTTTCACCGGTGAGCGTGGACTGGTCGGCGCGAAAATCGTTGCTTTGGAGGACACGGGCATCGGCACTGATGCGGTCACCCTCTTCCAAAACCATGATGTCCCCTGGAACAATCTCCGTAGCCAGTATTTTCTTTTCTTCCCCATCCCGAATTACACGGGCATAGGAAGGCAGCATTTTCTGTAGCGCATCAGTGGCCCGTTCTGCCTTAAACTCCTGAGAAAACGAAAAGAGCCCATTGATCAGGTTCACGCAAAAAATGGAGATACCCAATTCCGATGCGCCGGAAAGAATTGCCATGATACCACCGGCCCACAAAAGCAGTGCCATCAGGCTTGTGAAATTCGCCAGCAGCTTTTTCAGCATACTTTCCTTTTTCTTTTGCGTCAGCTCATTTTTACCAAACTGCTCCAATCGTGCTTCCGCTTCCTCCTGCGTAAGACCGCGCATATCAGAACCCATCAGCTGGCAGGCTTCCGTTGGTCTTGCAGTGAGGATTTTTTCTTTGATATCCGGAGCTTTAGTGTACATATCGTCCTTCACCATAGTTCCTTTCGCGTGAGAAAATTGACTTCCGCAATCTGGTGAAGGTCTTATCTATGCCAGTGGCAACATAGATAATAGAGCCTTACCAAGCTATTTTGCGGGTCAACTGGAAAGTGATTCTGTACGATTTTATCACTTTCCTGATTATTAGCTAATCAGAAGAAAGTATATAGGGTTAACAGCGGTATGTCAAGTGCTTAGTAAGAAAATTTACAACGAAGTCGCGAGAAATTTACAACATGTCTGTAAACCTGCAAATTGAAAAAATTGTTTGCATAAGCGATTTTCACTAACGACACCCTTGCACCGATTCACTATCGTTAAAAGGGTGGCGTGTTCATCGTTAATGGAGTATCCGGTGCATCGTTGCATTGTATCAATTTCGGTGTGGCAACGGACCCTTGCTGTGGCTCAGGTGGTATGTTTGTTCAGAGTACCGACCTTATAAGAGAAAAACACGGGGATATCGGTCGTATCAATGTTTACGGACAGGAGAAAGAAGCGGCTACCTACCGCCTGGCAAAAATGAATCTTGCTTTGCGTTGTATCAGCCATAACCTTGGCGAAGAAAGTGACTCTACTTTTACCCACGACTTGCACAAAGGATTGTATTTTAATTACATCATGGCGAATCCGCCTTTTAACCTTAAAGGATGGTATGACAGCAATTTGAAAAATGACTCTCGTTGGGCGGATTATGCTACTCCTCCCGAGAGTAACGCCAACTATGCTTGGATTTTGCATATTCTTTCTCATTTGAAGCCTCTTGATGGTGTTGCAGGATTCCTGCTTGCAAACGGCGCATTGGGTGATAGTGATACCGTGGAAATCCGAAAGAAACTAATTCAGAATGATAAAGTAGAGGCTATCATTATTCTCCCACGAGAGCTGTTTATTACGACAGATATCAGCGTTACCCTTTGGATTTTGAATCAGAATAAAAAAGGCGGCGAATACCACGGCAGAAAACTGCGCAATCGTAAGCATGAAATCCTTTTTATGGATCTTCGCACTTGGACGGAGAATCCGGTCAAGGGTGAAAACAAAAAGAAAGTTCTTTTGGATGAGAAGCAGATCCAAAAAGCGGCAGATATTTATCATATTTGGCAGAGCGAAGGGACAGACGGTACAAAATATGAGATACCGGAGCTATACCGAAGTGTCGGCATTAGTGAGATTGAAAAACAAGGCTGGAGTCTTGTTCCAAGCAAATATATCGAGTTTATTGACCATGATTTGAATATTGATTTTGAGGCAGAAATGAGCCGTATTCAGGTTGAAATGCGTGATGTGCTGGCACAGGAAAAGCAGTCACAAAAGATGCTGGAAGATGCTTTCAGGGGGATTGGATATGGCATTGACTAAATATAAGCTCGGTAAGTTGATAGACCCTTGTGACGAAAGAAATGCTGACGGTGTATATACTATTGACGACATTAAAGGTATTTCTACTGGTAAGGAATTTATAGATACAAAAGCAAACATGGATGGGGTTAGTCTATCTTCATATAAAGTTGTAAATCCACAGGAATTTGCATATGTGGCTGACACTTCGAGGAGAGGTGAAAAAATTGCTATTGCTTTTAATGACAGTGAAAAGGCGATTTTAATCTCATCAATTTACACAGTGTTTCGTGTATCAAGAGCAGATCTGCTAAATTCAGATTATTTGTTTATGTACTTTAACCGTACGGAATTTGACCGCTATGCGCGTTTCAATTCTTGGGGTTCGGCAAGAGAAACCTTTGATTGGGATACCATGTGCGACATCGACATCGAACTTCCCGACCTTCCTACACAGCAGAAATATGTTGACATCTATAATGCTATGGTTGTCAATCAGCAGAGCTACGAGCGCGGGTTGGAAGATTTGAAACTTGTCTGCGATGGATATATTGAAGACTTGCGCAGCAAGATGCCTTGTGAAAGAATTGGTCAATATTTAGTTGAAAGTGATCGAAGAAATTCGATAGGATTGACAGTTGATTCTGTTAGAGGTCTTTCTACGAGCAAGGAAATGATATCGACGAAAGCGGATATGAACGGTGTTGGACTTGATAGTTATAAAGTGGTTGAACCACGACAAATTGCCTATGTTCCCGACACCTCAAGACGTGGAGAAAAGGTTTCTCTCGGTTTCAATAATACCGACGAAGAGTTTTTAGTGTCCTCTATATATGTAGTATTTGGAACTAGACAAGAATATTTGCTCCCAGAATACCTGATGATGTTCTTTACAAGATCGGAATTCGATCGCTATGCGCGTTTTAATTCTTGGGGTTCCGCAAGAGAGACTTTTGACTGGAATGAAATGTGTAATATTCAGATACCATTGACCGGGTAAATTATGAACTCGTCTATACTGCACCGCTTACAAAGGATATGACGCTGGGCGACATTTGGGAAAGGTTTAATATCGACCACCC
>CAJFRY010000068.1 GCA_904419545.1 Candidatus Woodwardiibium gallinarum | reverse complement strand
TTAACTGGTATTTTCCCATTTTTCTTCAACTCCTTGACTCTTTTATTATACATCAAGGTGTCCTATATTTTAATGTCTACTTTTTAGGTATCATATCATATAAAAAAGACCCCGTTAGGAAAGCAGAATTAACCGCTAACTTAACGGGGTTATCTTTATATCTGAAATCGGCACATTCGACTTGCGTGAAGTATTTACCTAAAATCGTGATGACAATTCGAATCATACTTTTCGGGTAAAATACTATCAAGAATTATCTGGAGGTAAATACAAATGAAAGGACGAATTTTAACAGAAAAGATTATCACAGACTTTTCCGCTTATCTAAAAAGCGAAGAAAAAGTCAAAACACCATAGAAAAATATCTGCGGGATGTGCGGGCGTTCGCCGCATGTCTAAATGGTGTAGAGGTCACGAAAGAAGCGGCGATTGCCTATAAGAATAAGCTGCTCTACGAAAACTACGCCGCCAGAAGTGTAAATTCGATGATCGCTTCCCTGAACAGCCTGTTTGTAAACGCTAATATAAAAGTGAGCCAGTTCGTTAATGAACGCTCATGAATAATTGAGCCATCGGATACAGTCCTCTATAATAGTCTTAGACTATATATGGGGGCGAATAAAGGTGGTTATTACAGTGGAAATTTATAAGCAGATACGTAAAATGCGGCTGGAGGGGATGAGTCAGCGGCAGATTGCTGCAACGCTCCATATCTCCCGCAATACGGTTAAAAAATACTGGGACGGCAACAGCGTCCCATGGGAGCGAAAAGTCTATTCCCGACAGCCTTGCATACTCACCCAGGAGGTGGTGGCTTTCGTCAAGAAGTGTCTGGAGGAAGACAGCCGGAGCAAATCAAAGAAACAGCATCACACAGCCAAACGGATCTATGATCGGTTGGTGGCCGAATGGGGCTTTACCGGTGGTGAGACAACTGTCAGAAGGCTGGTAAAAGAGCTTCGGGAGAAGCAACAGGAGGCTTTTGTACCTTTGGCTTTTCCGCCGGGAGATGCTCTGCAGATTGACTGGGGTGAGGCCACAGTCTATTTGGATGGTGTGAAAACGACTGTCAATCTTTTCTGCGCCAGACTGTGCTACAGCGATGCGCCCATAGTTCTGGCGTACCGCAGGCAAAATGAGGAAAGTTTTCTGGATGCGCTGGTACGGGTATTCCAATACTTCGGAGGTGTTCCTAAGCATGTCATCTTTGACAACGGCAAGGTTGCCGTAAAAGACGGATTCGGTGCTCACGCCCGAAAGCAAGCCGGTTACGCCGCCCTGGCCGCTCACTACGGTTTTGAAGCGGTATTCTGTAATCCGGCATCCGGCAACGAAAAGGGGCTGGTAGAAGGGTTGGTTGGCTATATTCGTCGCAATGCCTGCGTCCCGATCCCTAAAGCAGAAACCATAGAAGATCTAAACCTGATGCTGGAGGAAAAGTGCATAAAATATCTATCTCACCAGATTCACGGAAAAGCATCCCCGGTAGGTGAAATGCTTGCACAGGAGAAAAAAGAACTATACTCGCTGCCCGGTTATCCTTTTGAGCCCTGTAAGCGAACTTCCGGCCGGGTAGACAGATTCTGTACCGTCCGCTTTGACACTAATAGCTACTCTGTGCCTGCTGTTTATTGTGGCAAAGAGGTATCTGTCAAGGCTGGTCCTGAAATGGTTTTCATCTACCTTGCGGGGCAGTGTATTGCGCAACACCGGCGATGTCTGGGCAGAAATCAGGCTGTTTACAAACTGGAACATTACCTTCCTCTGCTAGAGAAGAAAGGCAGAGCCATCTTCTATGCCAGACCGGTACAAGATACCCTTCCCGGATACTTTCTGGATTGGCTGCAAAAACAGAATCTCTCTCCCAAAGAGCTGGTGGAGATACTGTACCGCTGCCGAGAGGAAGATTGGAATGTTATTATGACCCAGTCGTCTTGCCATACTGCCCCGGTCCAAATCCAGGACACAGTTGTAGTGCAGGCGGTAGATCTGCATACCTATGATGCATTCCTCTATGGAAAGGCAGGTGCCGGAGTATGAATACTGTGGACGAGCTTATTCGTATTTATGCAAAGCAGCTGAAGATCCCATCCTTTGCAGAATACAGGGAAATTCTCCGGCAGGCAGAACCGTCTTCCGGATTTCCCGACCTGCTGTTGGAGCTTATGAAGACTGAAACCTTATCCAGACAGGAAAACCAGAACAGAAGGCGGTTGAAAGCGGCGGGATTTCCATATTTGAAAACTTTGGAAGAGTTTGACTGTACTCAGCTGAATGATGCAGTCTCGCCGCTGTTCCTGCAAGAATTGTCCAGCTGCCAGTTTGTCCGGAACCGGCAAAATGTGATTATGATTGGAAATCCCGGCCGAGGCAAGACCCACTTGGCAATTGCTTTGGGGCTGAAAGCCTGCACCCAGGGATACCGTGTTCTGTTTAAGAACGCAGCAACTCTTTCAACGGAATTATGTGAAGCCAAGGACCATTACCATCTGGGCAAACTGGAAAGGACATTGGCTAAAGCAGATCTGCTGATTCTGGACGAACTGAGCTATCTTAGCTTTAACCGACATCAATCCGAGTTGCTGTTTAAGGTAATCTCAGACCGGAGCGAGAAAAACAGCACCATTGTGACCACTAATCTGCCTTTTTCCCGGTGGACGGATTTGTTTGAGAATACCACAATGGTAGCAGCGCTTATTGACCGGCTGACCTACCGCAGCCATGTGCTTGACATGAATGGAGATTCCTACAGGTTAAAAGCAACTATCCGTAGAGAATCTTAGCAAGGTGGCTCAAATATTCGTGAGCAAAGTGGCTCACTTTTTCGTGGGCTTTGGTGGCTCAAAAATTCATGGTCGCATGGCTCAATTTTTCATTGACATTTACAGCCTGTTCTCGTTTCTCGGTTGGACGGATTGCAGGGTGAAATCTATAAAACTTCAGCGGCAAATTTACTGTCCCGAAGAAAAGGAACTAACCAAAGCGGAATATATGCGGCTTGTCAATACCGCAAAGCAAAAAGGCAATGAACGGTTAAACCTTATTTTGCAGACGATCTGCGGTACTGGTATCTTATAAATATAGCAGCCTCACCTCTGTAAAAAAACTCTCCTCTTGCTATGCAACAAGAGGAGATGAAAGAATTCATTCAATTTATAAATTCTTTTGCTTTTTACCCGTCTACTTAACAGAGGCAACATTACAACTTAACTGGCGCGGAGAATTACCTTTAGTCTGGTTTGCAAGTACAAGTATCTCCGGTAGCATCCGTTACACCTTCACATTCACATCGACATCCAGAACCGCAGAGAAGTTTTGCTTTTTGTAATTCAGTCTTATCTATATGGATAATCATTGGCTTTTCGTACACAATAAACACCTCCCTTTCAATTGAATTCTTAAGTATTGACGTGCCAACTGCTAAATCAAACTACAAATTGTATAAACAACGCAATGATATGATACCTAAAAAGTAGACATTAAAATATAGGACACCTTGATGTATAATAAAAGAGTCAAGGAGTTGAAGAAAAATGGGAAAATACCAGTTAA
>CAJFRY010000067.1 GCA_904419545.1 Candidatus Woodwardiibium gallinarum | reverse complement strand
GTACTAAACGGCTTTACAATGCCGCCTATCACCCAAACGGCATTTATGCAAATCAGTCGCAGCATAAATAGTGTTGGCGACAGCTTTTTCAAGCGAACATATTTGTATAAAAAACAACGGCAAGCGTACACGCCTGCCGTTGTTTGACTTAGAAGGAAATTATCATTGGGCACAGGTGTTAAAACGGTTTTCGGATTACTGACTGCTTCAGAGCATTATTCCGTTTGAGAATCGGACGCGCCAATCAACATATAAAGCGTTAGCTCACGCTCCAGTTCTTCTCCATTTTCAAAAACAACCGTATGGGGACAGTACATCGTCACGGCAGGCGAATGATGCTCGTGCAGATATGTCAGTTCTTTCAGCCGAATCTCAAGATCCGTAACCGCTGTCACCGGCCCTGTGGGCTCAAAAGAGCCTAACAGTTCTTTCAGTTTTCCCTCGCTATAATACTCCTCATACACTTCCTCCAATTTTTCCTGCGCAGCATTCTGATAGTATTCATCCGGCCAATCCGGAATTTCGATCATTTCGTCAAAACGGCTATGCCACCATACGAATCTTCTGAAATATCCGTCTGCTCCTATCTCAAAGGACAATGCCGACTCCATAATTCCATTCACCATTTTTTCAAACCAGAAGTAATAGGTCTCCCGATACATGCCATCGGGATAAAGCTCAGGTTCGCGGAGCGGCGGCGCATCCGTATTGTACGCATCAAGATCAATATCTGTGTTCTCCCGTATAAACGCCTTGCAGATTTCCCGCGCCTCTTCCACTCCGATCGGAATATCGATGACACAATTATAGTTAGGTGTAAACGTAATAGACATCAATTCATCATATAATTGAGTAATGCTGAATAATACCGCTTCATAGCGATCCTCGTCACTCCCTGCACAGAAATAGTCGACAACCGGAGCGGGTACCCAAGACATAGACGTCTTTCTATAATCGCCTACCAGCTCTTTGCCATTGACAACTATCGTCTTGGTTGTTCCGACCAGCTCCTCCTCGACATAATCAAATAAATAGGCCCCTTGAGCATCATCGAACAATACGACAGGATTCTCCGGCGGCGTCTCATAGCATTGGACGGGGATGGATACATCCTGAGGCCTGCCTTTGTAATACTCGAATGTGGATTCTTCCGACACCGTACTTTCTTCCGATATAGCGCTTTCCCCCTCCGGCTGCTGATTGCATCCCGAAGTAAATAGAAGAAAAAGCAGCGTCAGGAATCCAAGAATGCGTTTCATAAAAGTTGCTCCTTTCCACACCGTCGTTTAACCCAATTTTTCACCCTTATGGTTGCCTTTTATTACGAAATTATTTGCAAATTTTGAGCCCGCCGCTCTAAAAGCGTTTTGGGTTTCATCAAGCGCCAGACCGATGCTCCTGTCGGCATCCGGTATATCCTGTTTGTCTAAGGGATTGTTGAAATTTGTCCAGGATTTTCCGCCCGTCGTTTTCAGATAATTCATAAATGTATATTCAAAGCAGGTGGCAAATTCCGTATCGATCTTTGTGTTGAAACCGACTACCGTACCTGCTCCCGCTATCGAAAAACTTGTCAAAATATCATCATCTTCAAGCTTTGTCCCCGCGCCCGTTTCACACGCAAGCAGTACAATAAGCTGGCAGTATTCAAAATAATCACTTGGCAGATTACTCATCATAGAAGACAACAATTCGACGTTGTCATCTGATGCGCTTAAAAGAAGAGATGTGGGTGAGCCGTGTGTGAAAATTATGGATACCTTGGTACGCCGTATCAGTTCCAAAATGGGTTGAATATATGTTGTATTTGGTGTCGTTTGATCGTCTTTGAAAACAACATCCGAGGCGGTTGGCTGATTGTATTTCAACAATTCAAAATTACCGCCAATAAATTCATACCCGTACATATTCCTTGTTGCCAGCATTTCGGAAAGCTGGCCCGTCTCTCCGCGTCCGGCAAAGAACGGTATAATGATATATCTTCCGGATTTTGCATAAATATTAGCGTTTGGAAGATTTGCCGGGGGATCCGGCCACTCAAACGGTATATCCGGCTCGGTCACGGTAATGGTAAAGGTATCCTTCACATTGGTATGCACCTTATGCGTGGCGGTAATCGTTACCGTACCGTTCTTGAGGCCTGTAAATCGTCCGGTCAGTGCGTCGCAGGAAACGAACCCGCTGCCTCCCGAATAGGTAAAATCCGAGATGGTGCACATGGTTGGAGTAGAGTTGTTGACGCCTGTTTTAGACGAAATATAAGCGGATACGGTTTTTCCGCATTCAACGCTCCGATTGCTGAACGTCACACCGGTAAGCTCCCTGTAAGTATCCACATTCATAAATTTCCACGCCTGCCGAGCAGATGCAGCCGTTCCCGTCTGTGTTGAGCGCGCCTGCAAGACAAGCGAGCCGTTGGATTCCGCAATCACATATTTCGTGCTTCCGGATTGCACGAACAGGCACATGCCGGCTCCCTGAATCATTTCGGCATCCCAATAGTGTGTCGGGGAGCCGCTCAATTTTACCGTTTTTGTACTGACGTCGCCGCAGAGGAACAGGTCGCTGCGATTCGTGGGCTGTATAATATATTGGTCACTGCCGGTTTGCGTAATCTCCCATCGCTCCGAGAACGGGGCGATATCCGAAGTGCCCGTGCGAAGCGTAAGGGAATTGGCGGCATTTTTGATCAATTTGCCGGAAAGCCGATTGGATATATAATATGTGCCGGTATATATGACACCACTGAACTCATTTTTCACCTGCGACCCGCCGGCCTTGTAAATCTCCCACAGCTGGTTATCGGCGCCGGTATAGGTGCTGACGAACACATTGCCGGCAGAAGTAGAGGTCCTGCCGTTTGCCGTGCCGTTGGCCGAACCATAGGAGGTCAGCGACAGGCTCATATTCGAGCGCGGCACGATGCGGAAGTTGTCGGCATCGACCGGCAGGATCAGCCATTCCTGCGCCTTGGGATCAACGTTGGTATAAATCTGCACGTTGTTCCCGTTCTCCACACGTCCGTTGGTCTTGTAAATATCCAGCACGCGCGTTTTGCCGCCTACCTGAGAACGAAGGATGTACCCGTTGCCCGTCGAGGACTGCTCCAGCTTGAACTGCTGTGCCAGACTGCCGTTCCAGCCCCACTGGATGACGTTTGTATCGTTGGCGTCCGTTCCGTTCTGCACATCCATATACTTCCCGCTGCCTGCGTTCCTGAACAGATAGATTTCCCCTACCGAAAGGGATTCCGGCAGCGTATAGGCATACGTCACCGTAAAGGCAGGCTGCTCGGAGGCCGTGGGATACTCCATCGACCGCAGCATATTGTAGTCCGGGTTCGTCGTGCTTTCACTTGTATAGCGGATTTGGAACCCGTAGTTTGTATTGTTCGACACGCGAGTGTACAAATCCTGTATCTGCGACTGACTGAACGTAAAGCGGACATTCGAGGTGTTGAACGCGCAGGAGCCGATGGAGGTGGATGCAGTCGGTTGGTTGCTGTATGTGATAGAGCCGGGGCTCCAACTGCTGCCGGCACGGTACAGGGTCATCGTCCTGCCGGTAGTGGTGTTTGCGCCGTGCTTGATAAGAAGCTGCGCCGAGGCAGGGGTGACGCCCGCAGGGATGGCCGGCAGGTTATTGATCCTGAGGTACGCCCGGTTCAGTTTACCGTTTTTGATACCGACAACGAGGTTCCCCTCGCCGGAATGGTTATTGCTGTCGGCCTGC
>CAJFRY010000066.1 GCA_904419545.1 Candidatus Woodwardiibium gallinarum | reverse complement strand
TACGCGGTCGATTTCGGCATCGCACACCTCGCAGTACACGACGCTGTCGTACGAACCCTTCTCCGTGCAGGTCGGCTCCACGCGGTTCTCTTCCACCGCCTCGCCCGGCGTATGGCCGGTCGCTTCGATCTCGAACGGCTCCCTGCTCACTTCCTCGCCGCATACCTCGCAGTACACGACACTGTCGTACGAGCCCTTCTCCGTGCAGGTCGGCTCCACGCGGTTCTCTTCCACCGCTTCGCCCGGCGTATGGCCGGTCGCTTCAGTAAAGTTGCCGACTACGTCTTCGCCGCAGCCCTGGCAGACATATGTCGTATAGCCGCCCTCCGTACAGGCCGGCTCAGTCACGATGCCGCTGTCAGCGCTGATATCATGAACGGAAAAACTCTCGCTTACACCGACGAAGGGGACAATCTCGGCGCCGGATTCGGTTTGAACCGTGCACAATTCCTCATTGTTTTGGAAAAGGCTGACCGAAAGGACCGAGTCAACGGTGCAAACTTCTTTTGCAATGAAGGTGATCTCCGCAATTGTGCCTGTGGCCGTGGAAACATTGGGATAGTTATCCGAATAAAAAGTGAAGTACGCGTCTCCGTCGGAGCGAACGCCATGGGTCAGTTCATCGGCTTCGGTCAGTAATCCTGTCGCCTTGCAGCCCGCTTCGGATACCTTCAGGACCGTTTCGTCGTAATCCACATACAGCATTACCGACGTGACGCCTGTATTTTGACTGGCTCTGAGCGTAACCTTAATCTCCTCACCGGGCCTGTAAAGGAGCGGTGAAGCAGAAAGGGTGGAGGCGGTGGTTTCCGCCTCCACCTCCACCTGAAAGATCTCGGTTTCCTCCGTACCGACAGCGAATACCGTCAGCATAGAGAGCGTCAGAACAGCAGCCAAAAAAATCGATAGGATTTTTTTGAAATGCATCTCTTATACCTCCGCAGCAACCTCGTTGGGATCCACAAGGATGGTCAGATACTCGTTGTTGCCGACAATCGCTTTTCTCAGCAGATCAAGGTCGATAAAGTCGATGTTGCCGTCCTTGTCCATATCATATTCAGGGATATAGGCTTTTTCGATATCGGGGTTCCGGATGTAATCGCTGAGCATCAGGGAATCCGCCACATTGTAAAGGCCGTCGCCGTTGGCGTCCCCCAGCGTAAGTACGGTAATTCCGACCGTTTCATCGGACGCGGAGGTCCCGACCGTTTCACCCTCGGGGTGCGCGACCGTTATGCCCTTCGTCTCGTCCAGCGTGAATGCGTAATCACCATTTGCGGCCTCCACATTGACCTGGAAGGTCAGGGTCGCGAACAAATTGTTCTCGCCTCTGAACACCTTGGAGGTGTTGACCATATCCTGCGCAATGGTAAACGCGCCGTTTTCGTTGGCAGTGGCATACGGCGTGAATTCAGCCTTGGCAAACGCGCCGGGCGCGACCTGAACGTTGGTCAGCTCGAAAACTTCTTTGTTATAATTCATGGTAAGATCGATGCCGAAGATGTTCGCAAGGACGTCGCTGTTGTACTCTTCCTTGTCGTCGGCATCCGCCAGAACGTCAAAGTAAATTTCAAGCGTGACGTAGCCGGAGTTCACGGCAGCCTCGGCGCCGTTGACGCCGGAGATGACGTAATGGAACTTCACGGCCTCCTCAAGCTCGTCCAAAATCTCTCCTTCGACCATATCGCCGCAGCGCTCACACTTGGCGCCCGCCGTGTTTCCGGCGGAATTGTAGGTGGGATTGACAGCCTCCACCGGAATGGAGGGCACATGGCCGAGCGCGGCGATTGCCAGTTCTTCCTTGGTCAGCGGCTCGAGCGTAATGTCGCTCGCGTCCGCATCGGCGGCAAAGAGCTTCCCGCAGGCGGTGCACTCGTTGTGCGCTTCGACGCCGGGATTCGTGCAGTCGGCGGGGACTTCCTCGACAAATGCAAAGCTGTGGCCCGTAGCGGCAAGCGTCTCGGAGGTCGTATGTTTGCAGTCTTCGCGGTCGCAAACATAAACCGCCAAGCCGCTGGCGGTGCAGGTTGCCGCCTGCGTGCCCCAAAGCTTCATATCATGACCAAGCGCCGGAGCCACTGTGCTTTCAAGAGCAGCAGTCTCGGATTCGTCGGCATCAACGGCAAAAGCCTTACCGCACGTATTACAGATTTTATGCGCGACAATGCCGTCTTTCGTGCAATTCGGTTCGGAACCCACAACTGTTTCGCAACCGACAAAATCGTGACCCGTCGCGGGAATCACTTCTCCTTCGTGAAGCACAACACCGCAGCGTTCGCACACGACAGCTTCTTTCACGCCGTCCTCGGTGCAGGTGGCGTCCTTATCCTGCGACACATCCTTATGTCCCAGCGCGTTCAGAGGGGTATACCCTTCGGTATGCTCACAGCGTGTGCAGGATTTGTATGCCGTGTAACCGGCTTCCGTGCAGGTCGCATCCCTGCCGGCAACATCGACCAGATCATGGCCGAGCTTGGGAATGCTTTCCCTGAATCCGCCTTCATCCTGACCGTAAACACAAGTCGGCTCATCGCACTTAAAGATGTTGTAGCCTTCCGCTTCGCAGGTCGGTTCCTTATATTTAACGCGTTCAAGGTTGTGGTCCAGCTTGGGGATGGTAACCTTCGGATGATCGGGATCCTCCGCGCCGCAAACCGAGCAGATATAGTACTCTCCGTAGCCCTCTTCACGGCAGGTAGCCGCTACGCCGGATACCTTCTCATTAAACTTATGCCCCGTAGCGGTTTCGCCGGAGGGTTCCGTATAGCTGTCTTCACAGCGGGTGCAGGTGTAGGTGATGTAGCCGTCCTCGGTGCAGGTCGGAGATGTTTCTACACCCTTATACTCATGTCCCAGAGGAGGAAAAACCTGAACATCTTTGACATTGCCTTGTCCATCGAGATAGCAGCCGCAGACCTCGCACAGATAGTATGCATCCAGTCCGGACTCGGTACAGGTCGGCTTCGTGATACCATATCGCGTATCACCTCTGGTATGTTTCCCGGTAGCCGGAATTCTCACCACGATGAAGCCATCGCAAGCAACGGGTTCAGAGCCGGATTCCTCGCCGCTGACGGTATGGATGCACGCGTAAATCGCAAAACCGTCGTCCACACAGGTAGCAGGGATGTCGTAAAGGTGATCACCTACTACGCCGTCCTCACCGCAGACCGAGCAATAATTCGGGTAAACCGGATTTTTGCCTTCTTCATCCAGCAGGACGATATAGGCGGGCACGATTTCGACCGTTATGGTCTGGTCAATGATTTCATCGCCATTCCAGTCGAATTCGTACGTCGTCGTCAGATTCGTACCGTCCGCACGGCAGGCATTCAGCTTCTCCTCGTTCACGAGATTCCACATTCCGATCCAGTAGTCCCCGTTTTTTGCTCCATCCTGGAACGTCAGGAAGTCCTGGAATTCGCCGCCATTTGCCTTGTACTGCGCTCCACCGGCCATTGTATCGTCAGTGATCTCGTCCGGAGCATCCACTCGAATGCCTGCCCACCAGCCATCCACAGGACGTCCGATCGCAGCATCCTCAAGGACACGTTTCAACTTCATTTTCGTCATCGTGACCGTCACGGATTCGGTTTCATTGCCCTCAATATCGACTTCGCCCACAATATTGTACTCTTCCCCCGTGAGGGCTGTGACCGTGCCATAGAGGGCCGAGCCCTGGCCTTCCGCAGGCTCCTCAGCCGTTACGACTTCATCGGCCGCCACAACGTTAAAAGGAAGGAGGCCGATAACCATCATAACGGTCAGCACCAGCGCCCAAATGCGCTTTTGGGCTGATGTTTCGTTCACTCTCATTACGATTTTCTCCTTTGCTTATTTTTACTGCTTTTGCTCTTCCGTCACCGCCGGTTTCCCGGCCCGACAGATACCGACCAACCATCGGCATAAAAGTGGGAAATCGCCCGCAAGGCGGTCAAGAGCGCCTTGCTCCCGCCACTTTCACGGCATGTTTGTCCTACCCCCATTCTTTCATTTGCTTTTGCAGACAAAGATTAGCGAGTTTTCTTGTCACAACATTATTTCGTCTGCCAAAGCCCTGCCAAAAGGTAAAGGTTTTGACAACGTCCGCCATAATTCAAACAAAACAGCTTCGGAATCCGTTTCATCCAAAATTTTCCAATTTTTTTGGAAAACACTTG
>CAJFRY010000065.1 GCA_904419545.1 Candidatus Woodwardiibium gallinarum | reverse complement strand
GGCTCTTTTTCATGATTTGTGTAAACACGGAAAATGGCATAAAATACAGAATAGTGATCGGGCGGGAAAGTCGCAAGACGGTTTACCGCCCGTAATTGCATATTAGCAGAAATAGCGGGGCATGTCAAGGGCGGCTGTTTTACGGCAGCCGTTCATTTCACCCTTTACATGGCTGTGAATTTCTGCTACTGCGGCAGTCTGTCCGCAAAGAAAATTTCCAGTTGCGAATGAATTTCGCCCCAATCACGGCGTCTGCCGGTCCATTTTCGGGTAATATCCATTTGGGCGAGATAAAGCATTTTTAAAAGGCTGTCATCGTTCGGAAATACTGCTTTGCTTTTTGTTACCTTACGCAACTGACGGTTGAAATTCTCGATTGCATTCGTCGTGTAGATGAGCGTTCTGACCGACTGAGGATACTTGAAATAGGTGGATAGCTCCGCCCAATGAGCCCGCCAAGAGGTCGAAATTTTCGGGTTCTCAAGCTCATAAAGCGCCGTTTCCTCATCCACGGCTCCGTAAACCTTTTTTAAATCCGCCATGAGTGCCTTTATATCCTTGTACGAAACATACTTAGTGCTGTTTCGTATTTGATGAATTATGCATTGCTGAACCTCGGTTTTCGGGTATACCGCAGATATAGCTTCGGGAAATCCGGTAAGACCGTCAATGCAGGTGATTAGTATATCTTCCACGCCTCGGTTTTTCAGCCCGTTCAGAATAGAAAGCCAGTATTTTGCGCTTTCATTTTCTCCTACATACATTCCGAGAACTTCTTTGATTCCGTCCATATTGATTCCTATCGCTATGTATACGGCTTTTTTGACGATTCTGCCTTCACAGCGGACATTGTAATGTATGGCGTCCATAAAGACTACGGCATAAACGCTCTCAAGCGGTCGCTGCTGCCATTCTTTTACCACCGGCAGGATTTTATCCGTTATACGGCTGATAAGACTGTCCGATACTTCTAAACCATAGATGTCCTCAATGTGCGCAGATATATCGTTGGTAGTCATGCCCTTAGCGTACATAGATATTATTTTTTCTTCCATATCCCCGCTGAGTGTTGTTTCGTTCTTTTTTACAAGCCGCGGTTCAAACTCACCGTTTCGGTCGCGCGGTACTGCAATCTCAACCTCTCCAGCACTGGTTTTCATGGTTTTCCGGCTGTGTCCGTTACGGCTGTTTTCAGTTTCCTTGTTGCGGTAGTCGTACCTGCTGTACCCAAGCTCGTCGTCGAGCTCCGCCTCAAGTCCGTTTTCCAGCACTTCTCCCACCATTTCCTTGAACACCGACCGCAAGTCGCTCATGTCCTCCACATCAAGCAGTGACAGAAATTCTCGTAATTTTTCTTTTCTCTCTTTTTTCGCTGCCCTCCGGGCTGTCTTTGTACCTTGGCATATTTTTAACCTCCAAAATGATATTTCTATTCTATACCATTTCAGAGGTTTACACAAGATGGAAAGAAGTCTTGCAGAATATGCGTATATGAGAACTCCATGCGTCATGTGGATATGTTCGTATCCCGGTTTACCCGGTATGTAGTAAGTATCTAACCATGTATCGCAGTAATATCCGAGTCGAAGTGCGTTGATAATGTACTCAACTATATTGATATTATTCTCTGCTAACAAATCTGATGTCATCACCTTATATTCAAAACAATCCAAAGCACTATAAAAGTGATTGTGATAATCATACCAATTGTACGCTGGTTTATAAATCACATCTATGTATTCATTTAACACTAGGCGTTCTGCACGTTCAATATTTTGGGTTTGCATAATGCTAAGCGGAAAAGCATGCCGAAGATAGTTTCTGACAAAGGGTCTCCTATCAACAGGCAACACAATTGATTCAGATAGAATAGCAGAGGATGCTTCAATATACGAAGGTTCTTTCATTTTCGCAGCATCTTTTTCTAACGTATTCTTACAAAGTATGCGATACTGATCGATAATGTCAATCACATCGGAAGTATAATCGACAGAAATTGAAGGTATCATTCCTATTTTTATCGATTTATAGGTGATATGAAAACAATCAGTGATACAGACATTGATTCCGATCTCGTTTAAAGTGCAAAGTTCATTATATGTGCAATCATTGTATGCAATCGCAAGAGAAGGATCACTGTTGGGCAAACTACAACTGAGCTGAGTAATTTTGTTTTGTACTTCGTCCAATGGCTTTCCACAGTCAAACGCATGCCACATAGGAAATATCTCAACCAAGCCACTTTGTTGCATTTCCTGTGCTTGCTCCCAATCGAAATGTGGGCAGAAGTTTTCAACGGAAACAAATCTGCGCACACCAACAAGATCAGTAGCAACAAAGATCGACGCAGGAATGTTTAGGCGTTTCAAAACCGGAAACGCAAGCGTATAATTGTTTTCATATCCGCCAAGAAACACTACACAGACTGGATTTTTACGCCACTCTTTTTCGTTTTTCCGACATTCGTATGCTTCTCGTATTGAAATTGGATTATATCCTTTCGCAATCAACGTTGTCATATCTGTTTCGAACTTTTGTATAGTTGTGCAAAAACTTGTGTTCTCACTATCACTTGGGATAATGGAAGTATACATCAAAACCGGACACATAATTATTTCATTTAGTACTTGTTGCATAGGAACACCTCGCCTTCGTAACTATGTAAAAGGTGGTTTAATCAAGTGATGGAGTGTATGTTTAAATTACACGACGTAAAAAACATGAAGTAGACTAGGAATTCGTAGAGTCACTCTGTACATCACGATAGAACTGAGCCTGCTTGTCGAACATTTCGGTGTAGATGCCGCCCTTGGCATATAGTTCTTCATGAGTACCATATTCTGCAACTTGACCATTGTCAAATACGGCGACTTTATCGGCAAGCTGAACTGCAGAGAGACGATGGGTTATAAGAACTGCACAGTTGTCTTTAATCATATTGGTGAATTGAGTATAAATTTCATATTCTGCCATAGGATCCAGCGCTGCTGTTGGTTCATCAAGTAAAAAAACACCTCCTCCGCGATAACAAGATCTTGCTATCGCGATACGCTGACCTTCACCACCAGATGGCTCAAATCCTTCTTCATCAACATATTTACTCGGAATAGAACTGTATCTTTTAGGCAACTTATCTAACAGCGAACTAAGCCCTACATAGGAACATATCTTGTTGAGTTTGTCCTCATCATACTCGGCTGTTAGTACAATGTTTTCGCCCAATGTAAGCATATTGTATATTTTAAAATCTTGAAAAACAGGTGCAAATAACCTAAGATATTCTTTAATATCATATTCGCTAATACTAATTCCATTCAAAAGAATATCTCCGCTTTCGGGCTGATACAAACGAGTTAGTAATTTTATAAATGTTGTTTTTCCCGCACCATTTAAACCGACGATGCATATTTTTTGGTCGGCATGTATTGTCAAATTCAAGTTTCGAATTGCATATCTGTCACTTCCGGGATAGCGGAACGAAACGCTTTTGAATTCAATGGTAGAATTAGAATCAAATATAGGCACTTTATGATCGTTGCTACTATGAGTTCCTATAGCCATAAATTCCATCAATTCATTTACATCTAGACTCATTCTACTGAGCGACAAATATGTGTTTGTGAAACGATTTAATACTCCGGTGAATTGCGCTGCAATTCCAGTATAAATTGACATACTTCCTATTGACATATTTTCAAACAATACTTTGTACAAAATATATGCATACATAGATAGTTGCTGCAACAGACTCATTGCTGATGTCAAAACACCAAATTTTTTACCTACTATATGTTGCTTAACAGTTAAATCATTTTTTTCGGTGTATATTTTTTTAAAACCATCAAGTAAATATTCTGACAAGTCAAAAAGTCGTATTTCTTTTGCATATTCAAAATTGTTCAGTTTATAAATATATGGTCCTGTCAATCGATCGTATTTGCTCAACTTTATACTCATTTCGTAACCAATACTATTCGCTCGCTTTAAAAGAATAGAATTGATTAATGCTATCGTTATTATAAGAATTATGAAAATAAAATGAAGTGTTGAAATTATCGTAAAGACTGCAACAAGACTAACAATCTGCGATATAACGCCACAAACAAGATCCACAACTTTTAATGCTTGACTAATCGTTGCATGTGACCTGTCCTTTTGGGTTTGAACATTTGGGTTTTCTAATATTTCATAATCCATTGTCGTGATATGATGATAAAAATCAGAGTCGAATTTTAAATTCAAACACAATTCTAATTTGTATATCTTTACTCCGATAAAGGAATTAATCAAGTTAACAAGAAAAGGTAACCCAGCAATACAGCATACATACACAATTATTATACCGATTCTTTTGCGATCTGAAAGTTCATCGATTAACCATCCAGGAAAAAGAACGTAAATCAGTGGAAAGACTGTATTCAAAAGAGACTCTATTGTTTTCAACAAAACATATACCTTTCCTTTACGTTCTTTCCATACGAACTTTAGCATAAAAATGGAACTTTTAAATGTGTTTTTGAAATTTTGTTTAAAACTTGACAATTTGTTATTCATGGCAATCACCTCAATGTTTTCTTTACTCTTGCTTTATTGATGCTTTTGTTCACTTTTCAACAATTACACAAACTTCTTATAAATCACGTCGCTCAAAGTAAAGACATTACCTATAAGCAGATGGTGTATATAAAACAGATTCTCTACTGATATATTAGCACGGTAGCGACGGTTGATTCTTTTGTTGGCGTTCTAGATTCTCCTGCTGGCCATGTGCTGTATTAAAACTACTTTCGCTTCCGTCCATATTATTACAGTGGGTCTGGCATTTGTCTGACCTTGGAATAATCATATCGGAATATTCGCGTTTTTCTAATGTCATATACTCACCTCCTTCCTATCAAAACCATCTGCTTATAGGTAATATCTTTATTTATAAATAAGAACCGTAGAATGAGTTCTATAGTCGTTTTATTCCATCCGGTAGTGCGATTTTGGAAAGCAAATCAAATTCTAACGCGAGCGACAAATCATTCGCTTCTAAGTCATATGTGTTTTTAGTTAATTCTATTTTTTGATTGCAATAAATTTGAAAAGGAATTGAGTTTTCCAATTGAATGTAGTGCGATTTAATTAAAAAGTCATATGAAATATTAAATCGGCGTTTCAACAAACTAATAATCTCTGCGATGCTATCACCTCTAAAATCAGATTGAACAATAATGTAATCGGGCCTAAATTCATTGGAATATTTCAATGTATTTTTTAATTTGCTGAGAGTTATGCTTAAAACTGTAACATCAAAGTGTTCGGCTACCGTACAAAGATGTTTTGCAAGATTTGGATTGAGCGCTTGGTATTCATTAAATTGTTCCAATATATCCATTGTGGTTGGAGAAAAAACTTGTTTGAATGAAATATTATTATTTGATAGGAGTCTGTTTAGCAATATTTCTCCGTTAAACTGTTGTGCTTCTGGACACAGCGATATATTCAAGATCACAATACAATTTGATGAATCGATATTATTAAAGTGAGACGGTGCTTCATTTTCAAGACCGTTATTCCAAACGCCTTCTATCACAATTAAATGTTTGTCCATTCTTTTAGCAACGGATTTCACAAAACTGATTTTCTTTAGAGGTATATTAGGGGTAATGCAAATTAGAACAATATCACACGCTAAAACAGCCTGCTCAACATTGTCGAAAAAACGAACCTTAATATCTTTCGGTAGATCGCTAAATTCGTATTCTTCGTGGTTTTCGGTCAGTAGCATTACTTCATCGATATGTTTATTCAAGATGCCATTTATGGAAAGTGATATAGTTTTTGCAGTAAAAGAATTAGCAAATATAAAAACTCGTGGCATTATATGCTCCCTTCAATATTCATTTTTTGTTTTGTCGATATATTGTTTTAAAAAAAGCAATGATTTTGCTTCTTGGCGATCACATTCTAAATGCTTTTGCTGTGACGTGATTCTGTCGGTTTCGACATCATTGCAGTAGGCGGCACATATATTACAGAAACGAGAAGCCCAACATGACATACATCGTGTCTCTGTAAGCTTTCCGATATTCAACAACTGATCAACCTTGTTTTTATCAATGCCTGTATATATATCACCGATTATAAATTCCTTACGTTCTAAAACCTTCTCACATAAATAGAACGCGCCTTCGGTATCAACAAATAATCGCTTAAATCCCGGGATACATGGTCCATTATGGTGCCATTTTCGGGGCATCGCACACTTATCCATATATATACGTTCAAGTAGCGTTAAAACTTTTGTGTCTAATTTGCTCGGTTGATACATATTCTCTGCTCTAGTTGTATCAACATCAAAAATGTTACTTTGGATATAATCAATTCCTTCCATCCCTGCAGGCAGATAAATTATTTTATCCTCGGTTACACCCATTTCCAAGAAAAAACTTACTATTTCTTCATATTTTTCATCGCCAAAACCCACTGGAATAAATTTTACATTGCTTTCAAAATAGCTTGGATATTTTTTCTTTATTTTTATCACATTATCAACAACCACACGAAATGTTGGTTTTCCGTTTTTTGAAAATTTCCTGTGCCTGTTTTGTATTTCTTCCGGGCCATCGAGACTTATTGTTAGAAATACATTTTTTGAAACTAAATAATCAAGAATATCATCGTATAAAATAGAGCCGTTTATTGTCATATTATATACTATACTTTTCGTATTAAGTTTTTCATTCATGTAGTCAATAGATGATTTTATTAAATTAAAATTCAACAATGGTTCTCCACCATAGAAAGCCACTGTAATTTTATCGACATCCTTGGAATGAGTTATCAAGTAGTCAAGGCTTTTTTGTGCAACATCCCACTGCATATTCACTTGTTCATGCGTTCGTTCTAATTTGCTTTTTGCAGCATATAAACAATATCTGCAATTGAAATTACAGTCCCTGGTCACTTGTAACGTAATATCATTTATTCCTCGATCAAGCACAGAAGAAATGTAATCGCTTTCTGGATGAATAATGGCTTCGGCA
This sequence comes from Candidatus Woodwardiibium gallinarum, assembly GCA_904419545.1. Classification (GTDB taxonomy): domain Bacteria; phylum Bacillota; class Clostridia; order Oscillospirales; family CAG-382; genus Woodwardiibium; species Woodwardiibium gallinarum. Next base: position 2,579 of record CAJFRY010000065.1, on the reverse strand, counting down.
AAAATAGAATTAAAATAGCCTTTGTTTATAAGCATTAAGATATCTGTATATATTTTTGTTCTTTTATTCAATGCTTTATATTTTGTCATCCCAATACGAAGCAGTTCGACTATTTCAATGTAATGTTCTCTAGTAACAGAAAGCAATTGGTTTTTGCAAGTGTCATACATGTAATAACCACCGTTGTATACGAAGGCTTTTACAATAGGAATATCACCGCTTATTTTATTCATATGCGTAACGTCTCCAATAAGAATTATTTGTGTTAGTCGACGATTTTTAATATTTTTTGTTTTCCAAGGGGATTTTGATATTCATTCATACTGCAAACTTCAATAACAATATTGATATTAGAGCTAATCTTTCGTTTGAATATTTCGTTAATTGAAGATTGAATACTGTAAAACCACTCTTTGCGAAATGAATCGACTTTGATATAACACTTTAACTTATGATCTTGTTTATAGTAGATAAAATTGTAACTTATAACAATGTCATCAAATTGATTATTAACTTCAGCTATGATCTCCATTAATAGTAGTGAGTTCAATTCAAAGCCGTCTTTTGTGTAAAGATTTTCTGAAGAACGACCAGTTATGATGTCTATTACAGGGTCCGAAAAACCGCAACTGCACGAATCAGAAAGCGAGCGAATCTTAATGATATCAGATTGATCATATCGAATCAATGGCATCGCTTTGTTTGTTAAACTCGTTATTATAGATGATCCGTTGAAATCGGACTGTTGGACGTGAACATTTTCACTTATGATATGCATATGATTGTGTGGGCACTCAAAAGCAATTCCATTCATTTCTTCAGATCCATATAGATTTGCAATCGGAACTTTGAAAAAATCAATGACCTTTTGCTTCAAATCGGCAGTAAGTAATTCTCCAACAGACTCAATATATGCAAGCGATTTGGGTGGTTTCTTATCGTTTTTAATATACGATAACAAAAGTTTCTGCAAAATAAATGGTTGAATATACAGCCATTTGGGTTGGAATTCATCTATTATATCAATCACCTTGTTGTATAACACGGTTTCTTGAATAAGCGATATATTAAAAGATAATTCTGTTGGCGAATAATACTTGTACAACACATCATCAACTTTATATTTCAAATTGAATGTATTAAGAGTAAAAGTTACTCTACGATCATTAGGAACAACTCCATAATGCAGGTATCGTCTACGCCATAGATGAAGTGTAGAAGCATAATAATCTGGATAATCCCAATATACTGTAACTGGTATTCCGGTCGATCCAGAGGAAGACTGCCTCTTTAATTGTTGATGCAGATATTTCGATTTATATCCATCAGAAAACATATTATACCTGTTTTCCTGTAATTCTTTTCTTGTGAGAATCGGCCATTGTGTTATGTCAAGAGGATTTGTTATGCCATACTCTTTAATACGTCTTTTATAAAAGTCATTATGTTCTGAAACATATTTTAACATGCGTTCCAATTTTGTCATGGTACATCCTCCATTCCAGTTGCTATTCTTGTGTTGTACTCATCATATTTTCAATAACGCCAACAATATCATCAACGTTCTTGAAGTTTTCCATCAGCAATATATCATCCGGAACAATGATATTGAAAACAAATTCGATCTCTACGACAATTGAAATAAAAGTCATAGAATCCATACCGAGATCATCTATCAAATCCACATATTCAAGAATACTGGTGTCGATTCCGGAGTTCGGAAACAGGGTGTTTAGTATGTCTACGACTTTAATTTTAATTTCATTTCTTTCCACAAATCATCATCCTTTCGTATCGTCGTTAGATAAGATATTAAATACTTTCGTACGATCAACTTTGCCGCGACTGTTTCGTGGTATCGTTTTAACTCTAACAAACTTTTTTGGTATCTCGTATTGCAAGAGTTTGTTTTTCAACCAACGAACAATATCTATTACACACTCTGCTTCACTCACATATAGGCAACCAACAATTTCCGAACCATTCAACAAGCATCTATTCACTGCACAATCAGAAATAGACGGGTTTTTCATAATCAGCCGCTCTACATCGCTCGGATAAACCTTATGTGCATCGCAGATGATAACATCGTCAATACGTCCCACAACATGAATTTCGCCAAACATATCTTCAAAACCTATATCTCCGGTATTTAACCATCCACAATAGAGCGACGGGTGCTTTCTTTCACCAATTACATATCCGGAAAACAGGCTCGGCGTATTCACATGAATAATGCCACGTTTTCCGTTCGGAACAAGAACACCGTTATCGTCCACAATGGCAACTTCAATACCGCCGATAGGTTTTCCAACGGAATTGCTCTTGCAACATTCGGGCGTTTGAGCGGTAACGCGTGGTGATGCTTCCGACAATCCATAGACATTAAAAACAGAAATCCCGCTCAAGACTTTTTTGCTTTTTCATACACATGATCATTTAGAATTGCACCACTGACATATATCCTTTCAAGAACGGATTGGTCCTATGTCAAGATTTAGCGCAAGTTAAAATGAGAAATTTATCCTCATCTTAACTTACTAAGAGCTGTCCGTTTGTCTGTGTCTGCTCATATAGTT
>CAJFRY010000064.1 GCA_904419545.1 Candidatus Woodwardiibium gallinarum | reverse complement strand
AAAGATACAGATCTCCGCGCTTGATTTCAGTTGTGTTTTGAGTTTTCATAATCATATCCTCTATTCTTTGTAATGCGAGGTTCTTATTCCCCATCATCAATAATCCCCTCATCTTCTTTGGACAAAGGGGTGCCAAAATACAACCCTTTTGAGAAAATTAATTCAATTTTTTTTCGGGCTTTGTCGAGATTTTTTGAAATTGCTTGTTGAGATGAGCCTTCTCTCATAGCTATTTCTTCTTCCGTCATTCCGTCGATAGCCCACATAAGCAAACGTCGTCTCTGAGAATCGGTAAGAGTCCCTAATGCTGTATGAATAAGACGCCTCTTCTCGTCAGCGTCCTGCTGTTCACTCAGCTCAGTCAGATAATCGCCGACCTGAAGAGACTCGAAGGTGTTATCAGCGTCTTCATCAACACAAATACTGATTGTGTTTCTTGCATTACGCTTTTCAAATTTGTCTTCGTTTTTCTCATAGTCAGCTATTGGAGAGTAAAGCTGCGACGAACCGATAATATAAGGTTCGTAATTATTTAGAAGCACGCCGTACTTTTGATTCAGTTCGTCTTTGGTAAGGCCGGTTAAGATCATATACTTCTCATATCCGACATACCCCGGATATTCTTTGGCAAGGGAAAGTACCTTGCAGTCTTTCTTGAATTCCGCAAACAGTGCATTGTCTACGATGGTTATTTCTTTTTTCATTTTTGTGATCTCCTTTTGGTTTTGAATTTTTGGTTTTGGGGTGAAATCAAAAATTCGGAGATCACGGGTATTTGGCATTATAGCAAAGCCATATACTTGCAATCGTCATATCAAAACGCCGTCTTGTATTTGACAAGATAATGACAGACGAATCGCATTTACAAAAATCGACAAACAAAATAAGTCCTTTCCCGAACAAGGGGAAAAGACTTCTATCGCAATGCGAGCTATCTGAACAAGCAAAAAGCGCCGTGGAAATCAAGATGATATGGTTATCCCATGATCACTTTGACTCGCAAAGATGATATGGTTATCCCATGATCACTTTGACTCGCACGGCGCTCTGTAGTCCAACCGTTGCCGGTTCACTCCGCTTGCTCGAATAGAGTTTTGTATTCGCCTTTGGCGTCGAACATATATCCCGCGGGGATAACGAAAACAGCCTCGCCTGTCTCGTCGTCGTTGAGCAGCACGCTTCCGTCTTCGGCAAGCGAGGCGACAAGCCCTTCAAGCGCGAGGTCGAACGTATATGTGTATTCGCCCGTTCTTTCTTTAACGATTATGTTCTCTTTAAGGTTCCCGCCGTTGAGAACGTACTGAAGATCGGTGTTTTCGTAAATATCTTTGTAAGTTATTCCGGAGGAATACTTCGTAAGCGTAGTCGCCGAATCTATATCGTTGCCTTCGGGCGCTTCGGCGGTATTTGTGATCCCGGCCTTACCGCCTGCAACGACGTCCTTGAGCAGCATCCCGATAGCGTATTTACCGGACTGCAGGCTGACGAGACCTTTGTCGTTTATGGCTTCGGCAAATCTCATCGAAACGTCGGACGCGGTATTCTCATAACCTGCAAATCCGTCGTCTTCTATGTATTTAAGGGTATTATCGTAATCGATCAATTTGCCTTCCGCATCTTCAAAATGGACAGGTTCGGTATAATCGGCAAGCACAAAACTACCGTCGGACAGTCTGAACGTCTTTGTATTCGGCGTTCTCTCGTCCGTCATTTCACCGAGAACGTATGCTTCGGGAGCCTGTTCTTCCGAAAATGCATACCCCGGTGTTTCGCCGCCGTTAAGCAGTTCACCCGCTTCAGCCAGTATAGACTGCGGAATGAACACAAGCAACATGACGAAACAGAGGAGAATGGAGGTGATTCTGAAAAGGTGTTTTCTTGCTGTTTTCATTGGCTTTTCCTTCTTTCTTTTTATACAATTATTTGAGATACTGATTTGCCGCAAATCAAATAGAATCAAAATGCATTTTGAGTTATTGGATTTGCTCGAAGCATTGGGGTAAAACAACTTTGCAATACCATTCACGTATCAAAATGGCGTATTTTCCCAGTATGTCTTTTTCTTTTGCATACTGTCGAGTGATGTTCATGGCAATCCTTCCTATTAGTTTATCATTATGTGTTTTTTCAAACTTCACGAACAGATAGCAGATTCTGTCCATTTCTTCGCACGCACGGTTATATTCTTCGGAGAGGTTCAGTAAGCACTCATCCGAAATGTTCCATTGCGATTCATACCATTTCATTGATGCGGATATTAGTTTCCTGTGCTCAGCAAGTTTGAACAGATTTTTTCTTAAAACAAACAAGTCGATTTTATTATCCGGATGTAACAATTCTTCTATTTTTTTGCAAAGAATGTGCAGACAAGACAGTCCGGTGTAATATACGCGTGGTGTCCAAAACTCATTTATCTTGTCGTTATCATTCAAGTCTGTCCGTGTTCCGTATACCTCGTAGTATATTTTTTCAAAAAAATCGTAGGCGTAGTTTTGAGTCAAGTATCTCAAACTCGGTTTCATACGTGACATTATGTATCCAAAACTTCTTCTGCAATAGTATTGATCGCAGTTGTCGTTATAATACTTATATTCCTTGGCATATCCATCAATCACATCGTCAAAGCTTATTTCGGTCGGCTCGAATTTGCCGGATTCATTAATGGCAATAGAGAAAAACAATTTTTGTTCCAAATCATAACCGTATATGAAAGCCTCATGCGAATCGTTATTATCGTCTCGCAAAAAAACGATATAATAATACTCTCGGTTTAGTTCATCAATAATACGATCTATAATAGCGTCCGGATGAACGTCGTATAGGTTGATTTCTTCGATATCAAGTATATCTCTGTAATACTCAGGACTAAACGGCTTGGTTCGATTACCAAAGTATAACCCCTCACCAATGGCTTCATAATAGAAAACGTCCATATGCGATGAAAGCCATATCATATAATCAGGGAGAGTTTGAATTATAGCCATTTGATAATATGTCCAGCACTCTATTCTAAGGTATGTGTTTGTTTGTATAGGAAGTATTCTTTTCATTCGTTTTCCTTTACGAGTTTTAATAAATAGGATCATCAACTTTAAATGATGGATCAAAGAAATGTATAAAGTCCATTACTATTTCTTTTTCTTTTTGGTTGATACTATCGATAAGAGAAACAATTCTGGGAAGTATTGCTTGCTGTCGAGTTAGATTATATTTGAGAGCAAGATTCATTGTTTTTTCAGAAGTATCCTTTATAAATGACTCATATTTTTCGTATGTATCTGTTGGCATGTTTTCGAATGAGGCTAAATAGCATAAACGCCATGCCATACATCTTTTATGTTCTAAATAACTGAACATGGAGGTTTGGTGAATTTGGCCGGTTTTGTTCTCTCGCGTTTTCTCAGAAAACTTTATGCAAGCTGCGTAATTATAATATTGATTACCGGTCTTTTTGCTGTATCGCATATTATCATCATAACATTCAGATGATATGTACATTTTGAGCTTTTTGATTATTTCTTGAATATCTAATTCAACTATTGAATTTGGGTTATATTTAACTAAGTTCAAGTATTCAAAATACGCATTGGAACATGCCGCCTTTACACAACTGATAGGGACTATCATTTTTTGAAAGTGTCCACTGTTTGTATATGACGAAGCAAGAAATGCTTTATCAGAAGCCTTGTATCCATAGATTAATAGACCGTGCGTCATATGGTCGGAGCGATATCCGGGCTTTCCGGGAATATAGTAAGTGTCAAGCCAAATGTCCGAATAATAACCTATTTTCAAGCCGTTTATTATGTAATCGATTATTTCTATATTGTTGGATTGAATTATGTCTTTCGTTACTTTTCTGCAATCAAGGATGTCCCAATGCTCGTAATAATAATTGTGATAATCAAGCCAATTATAGTGAGGTTTATATATCAGGTCGATGAAATTATTAATAATAAACCGTTCTGTTTTTTCTTCGTTCGCCGCTTGCAGAATGGCTAGTGGAAAAGCGCTTCTCAAATAGTTTTTTATACGCGGTTTCTCATCAATTTCAAGGATAATTGATTCATTATTTACGCGCGATGACACTTCACTCAAAGGAACTGCTGCAATGTTGGTAACGGACATGTCCTTCTCTATTGTATCATTGCAAAGGTATGAATAATGCTCAATTATATCCAATACGTTCTCATTAAAGCCGACTTGAATTGAAGCGGCAACGCCGGCTTTTATATTGTTTGCAGTTATATGAAAGCAGTCTGTAATTATTATATCTAAACCCAACTGGTTCATAATGCTTACGATATTCGAATCCAAATCCTTGTACAGTATGGCCTTTTTTGAGGATCGATCCCGAAGATTCTTCATCAGAAAATCTTCTTTTCTTTGTATTTCCTCGTGAATACTTTTGCCTTCATCAAAAGGATGCCACCAAGGATAAATGTCCACTAATCTGCTGTCAATCATTTCTTGTGCCTGTTTCCATCCAAAATGAGGTGTGAAACCCGGTACTTCCGGGTATTCATATACCCCAACGAGATCGATCGCAACAAAAACTGACGCTTGGATGTTATACTTTTTCAGCAGAGGGAAAGCAAGAGTATAGTTGTTTTCATATCCTCCAACAAAAATAACGCTAAACAGCTTTTCATTCGCTTCATCATTTTGTGAAAGGTGATAATGATAATCACACAAACGAATCGGCGCATATCCATTATCTATCAAAGTGCGGATATCCATTTCAAACTTATTGATGGATGTTGAATTGGAATCGGTTGATTTATTATCTATGGTGAATGAAGTGTACATCAATATTGGAATAGCGTGCATTATGTCATCCCCTTTTTACTGTATTTTTTTTATAAAAACAAGTCATTCGTCTTGATTTGTTCTATTTCTTCGGCCGTAAGCAAATTTTCCAAAACTTGATGAAAGTGTTCGTCAAAAGCATAATTCGCAATAAAATCAGGTAACTGCTTGTACTGGTTTTCGGAAAGACCGATTCTTTTGTGTAGAGATTTTGCATTCGCAGGAACCAACTCATTTAAGCATTTTCTTAATTTACTTCTTTCAAAAACGATATTCGTCTGGAAAATTGAGCAATAAACGTATTCCGCAACATTTAGTTTATTGCATATTTGTTTCAATTCCTGTGTGTCTAGGGGTATCTTTTCCAAATAATAATAAATGTCGCAAAAAGTTGAAAGAGATATTCCCCGTTTCCAAAGCAGATACAGAGAATTCAAATCTTTATAGTGATGCAAACATAATGCAATAAAATCGTATGTAGTTGTAAGCCGTTTTACTTTTATGCCAAATACTTTGGTTTCTTCGGTGTGGCTCAAATAATCGTACATATCGGCTTCTTGCGATGATTCGCCCCAAAATATATCAGTGTTTATATCTATGTTGATTACGGGGCAGAGAGGATCCTCAGTCAGTTTACTAAAAGAAGCCGCTTGGTGAGTAAACGCGGCATAATATATCAATTCTTTTCTTGTGTATGGCGTCAGTTCACCGTTTCTGACTTTACCTTGTTTAAATCCGTGCTTTCCCAAAAGCGCTTTTACGTTGTCAATTTGATCCAGCGATATGAGAATATCTATGTCGCTGCTTTTTCTGATTGCCGGATTGGAGTATATGCGCCGAGATAGAACAGCGCCTTTTATAATTGCATAGTCAGTATTGGCAAGGTCTGCGAAAAGACCTCTGCAATATTGATACACTCTTTGCGCATATACGTATTGCCTTGCCACAGCCATTTGAATATCCGTATTTCCGGGATACAATTGATACATCGCTTCAATGCCGCCGTATTTTAAAGCAAAGGCAAAAGGATCTTCGATTCTCTTTGCGGTATTGTTACCGGTAAATATGTCACGGAACTCGGTTGTGGTCATTTGGACTATCCTCTCACTTCTTGCTTTGGCGCATAGCGAGAGCTCCAACTTGTTCGGTGTAGAGCTCTCGCGATTACTAACATTGTAAGGATGATTAAAATCAACGAAATACCATATCATCCTCACAAAGAGACCAAGCTGACGCACTAATGTGTTTTGCCAGATCTTCAGCGGTCAGCGCAATGATTACAGGTGCTTTCCATTTCTTCATGTTCTTCACCTCCTCTGTAATGGCGTTATGTATCATAAATCCACAATTGGAATGACACCGTGTTCAATATAAAAACCGGAGAATTTTTTGTTCTTATTGTTCTGATTGAAGACGCCATAAACCGCGCCGGCAATTTGAGATCTTATCGTGTCAAGCAATCTTTCTTCAAAACCGCGCCCGAAAACACGGCAAGACAAAAATATATCAGTAATAGTCGTACTCTGTTCTTTGAACGCTACTATTGCGCAACCAACGATTCCCATATCTCCGAATTTGTCAGATGCCGAAAGTATGTAAATTTTCAGGCTGCCTCCTAGGATAAATGACCGTATTTCGTCCTCGGTATAATGCTTGGCTGACAAATTGAATTGATTTGTTCGTTGAGTCAGCTCTGCGATCCTCTGTATATCGGACGTATCTGCGGTTCTGATCTGTACTTCTGTGTTCAATAATTCGTTGAATTCATCGGCAGATATGTTTTTAGTGTGCAGCCTTTCTCGCTCAAGCTGCTCTTTATATTGCGTTGTTCTATCTATTTCGCTCGAGTTATCGAACAACTCGTTTAGATTATCGTTGATTGAATTGCCGGCACGAAATTTTAATGATGTTATTTCCGGCAAAGAATGTTTGACATATTCCAGTTCATAATCGCTGTCGTCAATAAAGACCGCAGATTCACTTAGTAGATTGAGCTCTGTCAACATATCCACTATATTGTCAGGCTTGTCTTTGTAATTGACACGCGACGTCACTATATGCTCCCATGTAATCACCATAGGAAGTTTGTCAAAAGCTTCGCTTATGTTTTCGGGATCGTTCTTACTGCATAGGCAAATAATCGCACCTCTGCCGGTTAATCCAACAAGCGTTTGCTGAAGGTCAAGGTTTTCTTGTTCAATGCGAATGTCTCCTTCTCCGGACACCCCGGTCCACAGAACGTTATCACAATCGCAGAATACAACTTTTTTATATGATATGGGATGGTCTTCGCTTTCCGTGTATTTAGAGATCATTTGCGTGATATCGCTGATGGCATTGAATTTTCGGGGAATAAGATCGCTGTCTTTAACTTCTATGTTAAATGTATCCTCTAAAGCGACGATCAGGTCTATAAATCTTAACGAAGTAAGCCCTTTTTCGTCTAATGCATCATCTACGCCTATATCATTGGCTTGTTCGGTGCTTATCTTCAGTATCTCACATAAAATGTCCCGTATTGATCTTTGAGCATCCATTTATTGCTTTACCTCTGCATCTACATTCTTCACTTTCGCAGAAACATTAGAGAAAAACTTCTTAAGTCTGAAATCGCATTTGCCGTCAGAAGCGAGCAGTGAACCGTTCATCAAAACCGCTTCTGCCGGACAGCCCCTGCCGCAGTATTCTTGTATCGGGCAACGGGTGCAGTTGAAATCCGCAGTCAAACGTTGTTTGACCGCATTCAAGAAAGCCGCAGCGGTCGAATCAAAAAACTCCGAATTAAAATCGTTTATATTGCCGAGCACAAATGCGTTTTCATATAACGATTGACAAGGCTGAATTGAACCGTCAGGTTTAACGCACACGGACATTTTGGGAACGTTGGATATCATCGGACACTTGTATGTACAGGAAGCGATATATGCTTCCACACCGTATTTTACATTTAGTGAATCCACGATTTTGATTGCATTGATCTTTTCGTTGTCGGTTAGTGCCATTTCTTCCCAACGATTCGCGGCGTTGCCGGATCTAAACACAAATGCAAATTCCGGAATGCAGTTATACTTTAGTGCCAAATTATAATAGTTTTCTATGTCGTAATAATTGTATTTCGTTACGACCATTTTCAACAAGGCTTTCACATTTCTGCTTCGCGGTATGGAGAGGAACTCTTGCACACGGCTGAAATTGCCGGCGCCGCGAATATGCTTATTCACTTCTTCACAGGATCCGTCAAGACTCACTTGCAATGTGAGGCTGCTTTCGCTGCTTAACAGATCCAAGAACTTTTTATTCCTGCTCGTCCCGTTTGTAACTATGCCAAACTCTATTTCGTTATTTGAGCTTATAAAGTCAATGTAACTGTCAAATCCCGAATGCAGGCTTGGTTCGCCGCCTGATATAAGCACTCTTTTAAGACCATATGGGCGAAATGCGTTTATTGCTTTCTTGAAAGTTTCGAACGACATTTCACGATGGATCGTTTTGGTTCCGGAACCGTTATAGCAAGTTTTGCAATTTAGGTTACACTTGTCTGTTATCTCTATGTATGCGGTACTTATAGTCATTTTGTCACAACAAGTTTTTTTGTTATTGCATCAGTGAGGAAAACTTCAACGTCGGTGGATATTTCTTCTTTGGGAGCGTCATATATTTTGCTTAGCTCCTCCACAATGTTTTCTAACGTTTTCGGCTCTTTCATGGCTTCGAGTATATCCTGGCTGACTTCATCCAGGAAGAACGTGGTTTTGTGATCCGGATCAAAAGCCACTTTTGAATGTTCATCGGTTTGGATATATTCCAGGTTGGGGTTTGTTTGATACAGCATAAATGAAGCTCCTTTATTCATTACAATGTTTTTGTAGTGCTTATATAAATGGTCGTTGACTAGCTTTGACGAGTCGTATCGGTACTTTTTGACAAATAAACGATTGATAGCATATGACAGTTTTGTGTGAGAAGGGCTGTTCGGCGGGAGTTCGTTTCCGTTAACCAAAACGACCTTGCCAATGATTTCGGAAATATCCACGTCCTCTAATCTAAGAGAATTATCTCCCTTACAGTAATAACGACAATTATCTATCAGCAACAGCCGATGGATAAGCAGCATCCCTTCTTTATATGGATATACGAGTATGTCTCCGAGTTTGTATTGATCCTCTTTTTTTAATGTAACGACATCTCCGTCAGACAGAACGGGTAACATGCTGTCGCCGGAAACCGTTAACATCGCATGTCCAACGGTTTTCAGCTGCAGCTGTAAAATCTTTATTTGAGTATCGTTATTCATCGCGTATTGACCTTAAAACAAAGTTCATATCGCTGTATTTCAAATTGTAGCATCCTATTTTTGCAATTTCCGACACAAATTGAAGATACTCTGAAATGATTGGATAATTGACGCTCGGAGCTTTTAGTAAAGACATAACGCTTTGCGCGCCATCCATTAAATCTATCGAATTAATATCTTCGGTTCTCTCTATGAAAAATATTTTGGCTATCTTTACCGGTGAGGTACGGATTTTATCGGGGGTGAGAACGTAACGATGTATATTACCTTCGGTAACCGATGGCAAATTATCCGGGATATTACAACCGACTTTTTTTAAGACCTCCATACCTCCTGATCGTAGGTGCAGCGGGATTGAAAATGGATGGACCATCAATGACGCTCTGTCTATAACTATGCAATCATCGGTGACGTATTCCAAACCGGAATTCGTCAGATATGCGGTCAACGTCGTTTTTCCTATGTGCGTGGGAGCTAATAACAGATATACTTCATTTTTATAACATACCGCTGCGCCATGGAGGGCCCATACGTTATTTTGTAACATCAAGTCTTGTATCATATAGTGGTAAATATATGAGATCGGAGAATCAGTAATGATCTTATGTTCATTATATGAAACGAAGTATTCGTTTTCGTTCAGTTTCTCAACGAAAATGTACGAATATGATTCGAGAACTGTTGCGGTTTTACAATATGCTCCAAACATAAGATGGAGTGCTTCAATAAAGGCCTCGCTCTTCGATTTGATTTGAAATGTTTGAAGTGACGGAAATGATATGTAAACTGTGATCATATATGAATAAATCCCCGCAGTTTGTGAATTATATGATAGAAGCAGTGATTCTAACTATGATTTTTAAGTGTTATTTTTTGAGAAATGTCTTGATTTGATTTAAACGCTATAATATAATTAACCGATTTGATATTATAATCTTTTGAGGTGCAATATGGAAATTAAGTATTATCACAATCCAGGATTTGTATATGATTTGCTGTTTGTTTTCAGCTCGCATTATAATTATGAGAGACATAGCGCGGCATACGCGCGCTTTATGGACAAAGAAGATGCCTATAATTATATTAAGGGCATAGATGAACGATTTGCGCCATATCCTGATGAATTGAGGCTTTTCTTTTCCTTGAAGGATAACGGCAGAGGGTTTATGTCGTCATGTTACTTTACGAATCTGAACGGCGAACAGCTTCGCGAACTTGACGTAAAGAAGCTGCTTGCTCAATTGGAAGATCATGAATCAGTTGTCAGGAAACTGATAGACTTTTACTTTCCGGGTTTTTCGTTTTCTGGCGACTACACTCAATTGCTGCCGGTGCTTTCGCCTATCATTGATCAATCAAAGTATGATTTAACTGTAAAGTGTGATTTGTATTCGTTTTTTGTGAACCCGGATAAACGGATTCAGGCTCTTATTTATGCGATTATTGATAAAGAGCGCATGCTGTCGGAATACTATAAGGAAGAGTATTCAAAAATAATCGAACTGCAAGGGAATATAGTGTCAGCGGATGTTTTTCTGGACGCCCTTGCTAAACACATGCGGATCGACCGCATTATAAGCTATAAAGCTATTCCGTTTACAATAACGCTTTTACATCGCTATTGTATTTGGATACACGGTGAGGAAACTGTAGATTTCGTATTAGTAGGATATCTTTATGACTATGTATTGAAATCCGGAAAGTCTGCAAACTTTGAACCGGATTTGAAGACTTTCGGCGAGATACTGTCGGAACCCAATAGATTGGAAATGCTGAGAATTATAAAAGAAAGAGTAGAAGTGTCGCAGAAGGATCTGGAGCGAAACCTCGATCTTACGGGCCCGACCACTTACTATCATCTTTCGCTTATGCAAAAGGCAAAAATGCTAACCGTGAAAAACGTCGGCAGATACGTCTATTACAGCTTAAATAAGGAGTATTTTGACAAAATAATAGTCCGAATAAAGAAGTTGTGCGAGGAATAATTGATTGTTTGAACTGCGCCGCTGCCGATTTGCGGCGCAGTTCGACAAGCGTGATCGTTAAGCTGATTTGATTATAATATTATTGCATTGATTTTCGTCGCAAGAAAATAATAACACATAAAGCACCAAATTTCAAGGCAAAATGCACACTTTTTTTTCTTTTTTTTTTTGAATTTAGTAAAATTAAATAGAAAGTTGCAAAATAACGGTTGACAAGACTAGAACTATGTGATAAAATGCAGATACAGTAACGTTGTAGCGGGATATTAATCAGCTATCCTATCGAAAAACATTTAAAGGGTGTTATGAATTGCCATCAAATGGTGAGCAAAGTAATCGAACATAACAATTTGCTGAAATATTGAATTCAAACATAGGAGAAGAAGAAATGTTGCTTGAGAAACGAAAATTCGGAATGTTTTCTATAGTGATAAATGGCGGATCCTATCCGTCTGCGTCTTCTTGCGCAAAATTGAATATACCAATATGCGAAACCGCGTCTTGATCTGACCTTGTTTATGGATGGATCTTGGCGCGGTTTATTTGTTTTTGAACCCATCTGTTTCGCTTGAATGTGAAACGCTATCAATACAATGTTTTGCTAAATGAAGAAAGGATGAATTCATGCTCTATGAATTAAGCGAAGGCATCTTTCTAAAGGTAAATAGTGAATTAGAAAATGATATATCAAATTTTCTGGTTGAACGGCGAACTCCGCTTGAAATTGTTGGGTCCAAAGAATTGATTGAATGTATTTTTACGCAGCCGGATTCTGTCGACGTCATATACAAAGAAAGGCATTTCAAATGTCAGCGTAAAAATTGGATAGCTCAGTTATTCCAAATATTACCGTCAGTATACATTGATACATATCCAACATTCTTATTTTTGCATGGTTCTTGTTTTTGCTACAATAACAAGATAGTATTTCTTTTAGGCAAAAGTAGAAGCGGAAAATCAACAGCGTTATATAGTATTCTCTGCAATAATAATGATGTAAGGTATATTTCAGATGATATTATAGCTATAGATCTAATTGAAAAATGTCTTCTTCCTCTCAGCAATAAACCTATTCAATTAAGAGAGGATGTTGTATCAACAGAAGATTATATCCTTGTTGATGATGCGTGGAACATGAAGAAGGTTGCGTATTATTCTCCACAAGAAAAAGAAACAAAACGGCTGTTGTTAAAAGATCATCAAATAGTATACTGCTTTATTAAGTATCATGAAGGAAGTAAAATTCAAGTTGATTCAATGAACAATTATGATTTTTTAAACTCTTTGTTTCAATGTTGCTTTAGTATATCAAAAGTGACTATCAGTATGCTTGCGAGCATTATTTCTCAAAACACTAAGGCAATAAGTGTTGTATATGATGGGAATATCAAAGAATTACTTGAGGTGATTTTATGAGCGAACTTCTATTAAATTTGTTAAAAGAAAGGATAAGGCAAGGTGGTGATGTTTCGGTAGAATTATCAGGGCATAGTATGTACCCGACAATACGCGATGGGGAAAAAATCACCATTGAATATTACGACTTTGAAGAAGTACAAGTCAATGATATTATAGCATGTTATTTTAAGAATATAAAACATTTCGTTATTCATAGAGTTGTCAACATCGACTTTATTCATGGAAAAAGAGTTTTGATGACAAAAGGAGATAACAACGATTATGTTGATGCGCATGCAGTAAAGTCTCACAACTTTGTAGGCATGGTCAAAGCCTGGAGAACCGAGAAAATGTCAGAGGATATTTATTATTTAGCTCCAAATGTGGTTTATATAAAGGACAGAAAATGTGTTTTGAAATGTGATGCGGCAATAAGCAGTATTCCTGTTGATATACTCCCTGATAAAATAAACGAATGTCATAAAAAAGCCAACCGGACTTTAACCACGGAGTTGATAATACTGTTATCTTACAAATGTAATTTGGATTGTATATATTGTTCGAACAACTCCGGGAAAGACGATAAACTAGACATTACTGTCAAAGCGGAAAACATTATTAAAGCCATTACTTTCGTAATAAAAAATGCATTACTTTCTAGAAAAATAAAGCCGCACTCTTTTGTAAAGCCTGCAAGAATTTTTGTTTCAGGAGGTGGCGAACCTACCGTTGAGTGGAATCTGCTGACTGTAATAGTTGATACTGTTAGTAGCTTAAAAAAAGAATACGGCAACGATATCGCAGAACTATCTATTCTTACTAATGCACAAATGTGCGAAGATAAAGCGGATTATTTAATAAATAATTTTGATAAAATAGCTATATCATGCGACGGGTTTTCAATACAAGACAAGCAGCGTCCACGAAAAGACCTTAAGTCTTCGAAAGAGCAAATTAAAATGTTTTTAAATAAACTTGACAAATACAACAAAGAAGTATCCATTCGAATGACGGTTACGGGAGAAGCACTACCATATTTACAAGATGATGTTGATTATTTTTTCGGTTCTTTTAGTGTAATTCGTGACATTATTATTGAACCTTTTGTTCATGTAGGACGAGGCAAAGACGCTAATGTAAAGAAACTCGATTATAACGATTTTGTGGCAAAGTTTGATGTTGTTGTACGAAAATACTACAAAAATGTATATAATTCGGCTTCTCTGTTGGAATTCACAAACGGTTATCCGTGTCAAAGATTGTTTGGAATTTCTCTTGTTTTATCGCCCTATAACGTAATAACTTGTTGTGATACGGTTACCCCCGAATCTTCATTTTGGGAGTCTATGATAGTCTCGTCTTTGGAAGATGAAAAAATCAAAATAACAAATGATTATATTTACTCGGCCCCAGAATCATGCAAAGCATGTATTGCTTTTGAATTCTGTGCCGGCGGTTGTCCGATTCACTTAAGCGATTTGAATGATAATGAAAAAGAGGAATTTTGTAAATACAGACGGGATATGCTAAAAACAGAATTGCTGAGAAGAGTAGATCTTTCAGAAAAAGTTGAATCTATAGAATATGATAAAAAGAATTACACGGTGTATTCGTTGCCGAGGAAAGAGTTATGAGTTGTTCTTTTTATCTTGACCTTCCATGTTGTATCGTAAATATTTGCTTTGAGCACTTTGAAGACGAATACATAGATTTTTTTAAAAAAATATATTCTGCATATCTTAGTAATATAACACCATCCCGAAAACATATTTGCAGCGCAGTACTGAAAAAAAACAAAAATCGATTTACAGTTGCGGGCAAAACCGCGTTAAACGCCGAACAAGACATTGAAAACCTGTATAATATAATACATTACATTGTTTGTGATTCCATATGTAGAAGTTGTGATGAACAAGGTTTTGTTGTGTTGCACGCTTCTTCATTCATTCTAAACGAAAAATCTGTTCTTTTAGCGGGAAAGAAAAGTTCTGGAAAAACAACTGCATTGTTATACTTTTTGATGAATGGCGCTATATATACGGGAGATGAAGTGGTAGTTATTTCGTCTGATGGGATTATGCCATATCAATTACCACTGAGAGCAAAGATAAATACTATTACATTTTTAAAAAAACAGTTCAACTATGAGTTTAAGTATCATACTCTGCCTTTTGGAATCAATACAAAAAAACAGTATTTGTCAAGCGACAATAGTTTTCGCTCGAAGACAATAGAAAATTGGATCAAATGCGACAAGATTGTGTTTCTAAATGAGAATTATTCGAGAAATAGTTTGAAATCATTGACGCAATTTGAGGCCGTGAACAGTTTATTGCAATGTGTTCGTAATAAAACGCCAATTTCGTCTGTACTATCGCTAATTAAAGAGGCTAACATATGTAGTACGGATTTTTCAGTCTCTTTAGATGAAGTAAAGAGCAGTATTTATGAGTAGGTGCGCTCTTTGCACTTATATATTATTATTTGGAATTGTCAAGAAAGGGGGGGTGAAATAATGGAGTATATTACGCCTGAAATAACAAGTTATACTGCTGAAGATTTGCTTGCATTAGAATTGGCTTGTGGAACTTGCTGTGGTGGAGTTTGCTGCGCCGCTGGCGGTTCTCGCGACTAATTACGTCCAAAAGTGTGCACCTACTCTCCCAAATAATTAATATATGAGATGACTAACTATTAAAAACAAGCCCTTTTTATGAAAACTGAAAAACTTTTGGTTATGTAGAAAAAGGTGTGGAGAAAAATCCATTCAAAAGACGGATTTTTGAAGGGAGCGGAAAGAGAGAGCGATGGATTAGCGGGATAAATTTCAGACGTCTTGTTTTAAGAGTGAAGATCCGACGGAGCATTTTTTTGCAACATCGGTCTGGGCGATGTCGTTAGGGTTACCTTCGGAGATTTTCTTGTAGTAATATTCTGCGAAGATCTCACTGTGCGACATAACAGAGTTGCAACAACTCAGAAGCGCAAAACGAAGATGAGCAGAGGAAAGTTTAGCAAAGCTTGAAGCGTTGCTTTCAAAAAGAAACACCAGCTTGATCATCTCACCGAGTTCATTCATGATGAAACAATCGTGTTTGTACTCGGATATGTCGATCCCGACAAAAAAGTCATAGGCAGACCTCCTGAAAAAAGTGTTTGCAGTGTTCCTGCCCAGCACAGCAATCTTGTCTGCGTAATCACATAAATGGAGGCGTCAAAGCGCCAACTAACTGATTACCTTTCAGAACAAGATGCCGTGGTCTTAGTCACCTCGCAACATCAAAGCTATAAAAAATAAATACAAATCCACAGCACTTACCTTTCTTATGCAGCAGAAGAGCGATTTCTGCGTACAATCTGTGTGTTTTCTTTCTTTTCTCTGCTTTTAAGAAGAAAAAAGAAAGCGAAAAGAGAAGAACTTTATTAAATCCTGAAGAAAGGAAAAAATGTAGTTACCCTTTTAGGATAACTACATTATACGAGAAAAATGTATATCAAAAACGCCGAATGTGAAGTTTCAAAAATGGAAGAAACAGTTTTGTTGATGAAAAAAGACGATAATTCCTTGCATGTGCTTAATGAAACAGCCTCATTGGTATGGGAACATATTGAGGACCGTTCTGTGAATGACATAGTTGCGCTGATTGTTTCGAAATATAATAACGCATCTGTCGATATGGTGTTGCAGGACGTTATGAAAACCATAAACACTCTTATTGAGAAGGGTTTAGTTTTCTCCTGTTGAATCAAATATGCCGTATAAGTTTCGAAAGAAGAAAATTAAAAAGGTGTTCTACGATGATTGATTACGGAAAGAATATTTATCAATTAAAAAACAACATATATTTTGCACCGTACTTGCAGACGATATTTGAGACAACCGGTGAATCTCTTAATCATTCTGATTTAAAAAATTGGTTGCAGAACAATATCGCTTTTAAGTTTGCAGTGCAAAGTATTTACGAGCCAATGTATTCCAAAGCGGCAGAGATACTCTTGACCGACAAATGCAACTTATGCTGTACCTATTGTTATTCTGGCGGCTACCGTTCCTCTCAGACAATCGACAAAAAATTTGCAGAAGAAATAGTAAAGAACCTTTTCAGAAATGCTTATATGACACGTATTAGTTCGGGAAAAAAAGATACTGTCTATATACTATTTCACGGCGGTGGCGAACCCACGCAAGCGTGGGATGAATTAGTTATAATTGTAGATCTTGCAAATGAATTATCTGCAAAGTACGATATAAAAGTAAAATTCAACTTGGCAACAAACGGAGTTTTTTCAAAGAAACAACTTGCGTATTTGTTAAAAAATAATTTTGATTTTCGTATTTCGCTGGACGGGATAGATAAAATTAATGATATAACTCGCCCTATGCCAAATAACACAAGTTCTTTCCCTGTTGTCTCCGATAATTTGGATGCCTTGAATAAATCGGGTCACAAGTTTGTTATCGCAAGTGTTGTTACAAACGAAAACATCAATGAGATGGAGAACTTTATTTCATATTCTGTAAAACGTTGGAATAATGTTTATGACATCAGATTCTTTATGTTGGAGGAAACCGAATTAACACACCAAAACAAAATAAATCTGTTAAACTTAAAAAAGTTTCAACAGAGTCTTTATAACGGCATAAACTTAATGATCTGTGAGAAAATCGGCAAATATGCAAAATACAAATCAATTTTCGATTATGTTCTAAGAAATCACAAGGGTTGTTGTGCACCTTCAATTATGCAGATGCCAGTTTATAATTCAAACGGGGATATTTTAAGATGTAACGCACATATTTTCGAAGAAAAGGCAAAAATCGGAAAGTTTTCCGACGGACGTCTCGTTTTTGAGAAAGAAAAATATGCGCACTTGTATGATGAAATTAAGGGGAAAACGAGTGAATGTAATGATTGTCTATGCAATACATATTGCGAATTTGGCGGAGATTCCTGCATTAAACCAATCAAGCAGACAGAAGACTACTGTAAATATATGCAGGAATACTTTACGGATATGTTGGTTGAAATATATATGAATCCTGAATTGGTGAGTACAAGTAGTATTTTACAAGAAACATATTCGGGCATAAGAAGAGTTGTGCATTGGAGAACATAGGGGCAGTTTATGGAGAAGATTTGCGAGTGTATTTATATTGATAATTCAAAAGGCATTATAATAAAACTCGATGAAAACGGAGAAAACTATTTCTCGAACGGAAATATTGACATTATCAATGAGATAAACATGATAATTGCCACTTATCCCGATTGTGATCACAAAAAAAGAGTATTTTCTATTATACCAAACATTGCAACAAAAGCAGAATTTATTTTAACAAATAAATGTAATATGGGTTGTATTTATTGTTACAGCTCTACAAGAAGAAATACAAATACAATCGATTTTAAACAAGCAGCGGCAGTTGTTGACAGATTGATAATAAATTCTCAAGTAAAATACCTCAAGACCGGTAGGGTAAAGAAGATTTATATTTCATTTCACGGAGGCGGAGAGCCATCGTGTGAGTTTGGTCTGCTTAAAGCCATCGTTGAGTATGCAAAAAATAGAGCGAACAAAAGCAAGACTGAAATAAATTTTGAAATTACCACAAACCTTTCTCAGAATAATGATCATATTTTAGATTACTATATTCAAAATGGTTTTTTTATACATATATCAATGGATGGGATAAAAAGAGTACAGGATTATCAACGCCCGTATGCGAACGGTTCCACCTCATTTGCGACAGTTGATCGTAATATCAGATATCTTTCAAAGAGAAACGCGCTATTCTCTGTACGACTCACTATTACTGATAAATCGCTTTCTTACGCATTTGAAAGCGTGAAATATCTTAGAGAAATGTTCCCAAACATTCGTTTCATCAAACTTGCGCCACTTGAAACGTCTGATATAAGTCTACAAAACGATCTTGTGTCACCGGACCTCAGTAACTATTTGAAGGTGATGGAAGAGATTGATTTTTTGCCGTGGGATGAAGATAGTCATTACTTAAGCGTTTTTGGCGAAACTGATATGATAGTAAATAGCGGTATGTGCGCTCCTGTCAGATTTGAACAATTGATCATTTCTCCAGAAGGAGTGGTAACTGCATGTCATGAAGACCCATTATCTGAACATTTTCGATATGGAGAAGTTACAAAATGCGGGGAAATCATAATTGACAACAAAAAGGTTGACATATTAAAAAAAGAACGATTTGATAACATTATCAGCGGAAGTTGTTCCGATTGCGCTTTTCGTTTGTTATGTATGGGAGGATGTAAACACCGGATGATGACGACAGATCGAAATATGTTTTGCGCCATTGAAAAATACACATTGATAAAACATATAAAGAGGATATTCAGTGAGACAAACACACTATTAAACAAAATGAATCAGGAATATAAACGTTTGGAATATTGTGTTAATGATAAGACGGGCTACATTGAAATATTTTCTTTTTTGGAGGTCCAATGAAAAAAATATTGAGTTTCTTTAATGGTATCGGAGAAATGTTTAAAATATTGTGGCAATCAAGCAAATCTCTGACCGCTCTTTTGATATTCAACAATATTATACGAAATGCTATATGGCCGTTTCGTGCTATGGTGGTTAAAGAAATAGTTGATATTATCGTATTGTCCGCAGAAAATGAGTTTTCAACGTATCAAAAACAGTTTTGGTTGTGCATTATCTTGTTTTTTCTTTGTTTTTTGTTGAATAGAATTTGGTGGCCACTCAACAGTTATACTCAGACGCTTATGTTAGCTAAAATGACCAACAAGATGAAGCAGCGAATCATAGCTGTAATGGAAAAGGTTCATTTATCTTTCTTTGACTACGCCGAAAACTACGATACTTATAAAAGAGCTTTAGAACAAGTAGAAGATCGTCAGCCAATAAATACGGTAAACAGTGTTATTGGTTTTGTTTCGTTAATCATAAGTTTTGTTACAGCGTTTTCAATTATGATTTCAATAAATGTTCCGGTAACAATAATGCTTATGCTTAGTACTGTTCCTGCTGTTATTTGGGAGGAGAAGTTTAACAAAAAAATATTTGACTTTGATAAAGAGGTAACTCGCGAGAAGCGACTGATAGAATATTTGTTTTCGTTGTTTGTAAACAAGGCAACAGCTAAAGAAATAAGGACGTTCAAAACGGATCAATATTTAACTAAAAAACATGAGTCAACTTTGACAGAATACAACCGGAAATATTTCCGACTGATAAAATCAAGGATTAGTGTCGATTCGTTTTTTTGGCTTATACTTCAGTGTGCTCTTATGATCGGATACTTTATCATTATATCGGACACGGGTGCTGGTATAATTGCAATCGGCTCTCTCAGCTTTTTTCTATCTGTTGCGAGTGATCTTCAGCAGGCTATTAAAAATCTCGGGTCTTCATTTAATGGGGTTATACAATCAAGTAAATACTTTGACAATTTACTACAGTTTGAGAAGCAAAATGCCGATGCTATGCATTCAGATGGTCATATCAATATCCCAAACACCATTGAGAGTATAGAATTCAGAAAGGTTTCATTCACATATCCAAATTCAGAAAAAGAAACATTAAAAGATATAAGTTTCACCTTACGTTGTCCACAGTCCACCGTGTTGGTTGGTGAAAATGGAGCGGGGAAAACAACGATTATTAAGCTCATACTTGGGTTTTATAAACCAACCTCAGGCGAAATACTGATAAATGGTGTCAATATCAAAGAATACCCTCCTGAAGAGTATTTAAAACTATTTTCCGTTTGTTTTCAGGATTATATGAAATACGGCTTCTCCCTCAAAGATAATGTGGTTATGTCAAACACTGAGATCAACCACCAAAAATTCGAGAAAATAATTAATATGGTGGAACTTAAAGATTTAATTATAGATCTCCCCCAAAAAGAAAAGACTTGCCTTTCAAGAGAATATGACGAAAACGGCGTGGAGTTATCTGGAGGACAATATAACAGGATTGCTATAGCCAGAGCAATCGCAAAGGATGCCCCTATCGTGTTATTCGATGAACCAAATGCCGCGCTTGACGCTAAAGCAGAGCAAAGCTTATTCAAGCTTTATGCTCAATTAACAAAGGATAAGCTTGGTATTATGATAACGCACAGACTATCAACGGCGACTGATTCGGATCTGATTCTCGTTCTTAAAGATGGTAAACTCATCGAATGCGGAAATCACTCTGAATTGTTAATGAATAATGGTGAATATGCTACGCTTTTTAATATGCAATCAAAGCATTATACATCAAACGTGGAGGCAGTCTTGAAATGAAGAATATATGGCTTTCGATCAAATTGCTGTATAAAATATCACATCTGCTAATGGTGTTGCTTGGAGTATTTACGATTTTGGCTCTTTGTCTATCGCCAATGTTCTCTTTGATCGATAAACTACTTTTTGATATTATACAGCAAAGTTATGGCGAAGGATTGAAATGGCAGCGTGTTTTGCGCATTGTTTTGCTATATTTTTGCTATAATTTCAGCGTTTTTGCTCTCTTCAAAATAAAAGATATTATAAGTAAGTATACGCAAACAGCAGTGAGCGCAGCATTACAAAAAGATACAATAAGTAGAATTAGTAAGATTGATTATGACCGGTTCGAAGATAATGAGTTTTACAATTATATTACAACCTTGAAGAAAGAGATCAACGGTGGAAATCTTTTAGGGATTTACCTAAACAGCATCACATTTATAAGCGTTATTGCTACAACTATATATCTTTCCTACTTGCTGTTTCGTTTAAGTGTGTTGGCTATATTGTTATCAATTATTTGCTGTGTGCCGGGTTTTTTTCATCAGGCTTCTTTTGGCAAAAAGAATTGGGAATTCAACACATCAAAAATACCTTTGCAAAGAAAGATTGGATATTATTTCACATTATTATCGTCTATTGGGGCATACAGAGAAAACAGGATATTCAACACAACACTTTCATATAAGAGAAAGTATTTGAGTCTATTTACTGAATATTATGACGAGTTGAAAAACTTCAATGCAAAAAACTGTTGGATAGGTGTATTAATGGCGTTGGTACATGCGGTTGGAACAGTATCAGTTATTACTTATGCTTATTATCAAGCAGCGTGCGGTGACATATCACTTGGTGATGCAGTTCTTTTCGTGGGGGTTTGTCAAAGTATTTACAATAATATTCAAAACGCTATATATACTTTTGGTTCAATAAATGAATCGCGTCATTCTGTAAATAATATTCTGAGCCTATTGTCAAAGCCCGAGCCAAACAAAAAGAACACTGACGATAATATATCCGATGAAAATAATAGTGGCGAAGTTGCGGTGGAATTAACCGATATTACATTTGCGTATCCCGGCGTTGATAAAAACATCCTGAACGGATTGAGCCTTAAAATCAGAAATGGCGAAAAGCTTGCGATAGTTGGAGAAAATGGAAGTGGTAAAACGACACTCGCAAAGATTATTTTAGGTTTGTATCATCCGCAAAATGGATTTGTAAGGATCAATGGTCGTGATATAAGAGAAATTCCTGTGGACTTTAGATATGGTTCAGTATGTTTTCAGGATTATTGCACCTATTCGCTGTCCGTCAGAGAGAATGTGGCTATAGGGAATATAGCAAAGCTAAAAAACGATGGGGATATTCTCAAAGCCATAGATATGAGTCGTCTTGAACTGTCTACGTTCGATAATGATATTGATAAGCAAATAACAAAAGTATTTGACACAGACGGCATCGTTTTGTCTGGGGGGCAATCCCAAAAACTATCCCTTGCAAGAGCGTTTCTGTTTGAATGCGGATTAATAGTGCTCGACGAGCCAAGCGCGTCGCTTGATGTTAAAACAGAAAACGAAATATTTGATGGCGTGTTAGAACTTATGCAGGATAGGACGGCTATTGTAATTACTCACAGACTTGCAAATGTTGTTCATTGTGACAGAATCATTTATCTGGATTCGGGAAGAATTTGTGAGGAAGGTACTCATAATGAGTTGATACAAAAGAATGGCAAGTATGCCGAGTTGTTTTCAATTCAAGCTGAAAAGTATATATCGAAAGAGGTTCCAACATATGAATAACAACATTATGATGTATAAAAGCAGGTTGACGTACAAAGAAATAGAACCAGTCTTGCAGGATCTGTCAGCTATTAAATATAGCATTATTAAAGGAGAGGCGTTATCTGTTGCAGCATATAACGCAACCGGTATGCGAACCTCATCGGATGTGGATATTTTAGTGTCCAGAAAGAATCTGCGTATCATTGAAAAAAAACTATCGGATATCGGCTTTGAAAAACAATATTCCGATGATATAGTTACGCAAAGAACAAATCGTGCGTTTATGTTGTCTCATTCTCATCAAACAACTCCTTTTTATATACAAAAAAGCATATTCAAATTGAGTGTAGATTTAAATTTCGATATTTTTTGGGGCGAATATACTGGAAAACGGGTTGATGTTGATGACTTTCTTTCGGATACAACAGAGATAGAAATATACGGTTATAAAGTAAAGGTTTTACCTCCGCTGAAAGCTATGGTACAATTAATACTGCACCACTATAAAGATATGAACTCTATCTTCCTTCTTGCCACGAGAAACAGTATAAAGTTCGATATGTTTAAAGACATTTATTATCTACTTAAGAATAACATTAACTGCATATCATTAGACGATTTGTACGATATTGGTTTGGAATATGATATCATGCCTTACATATATTATGTTCTATACTATACTGGCTTGTTATTTAAAGATAAACTACTCGATGAATATATCTCGGCATTCAAAACATCGGATGGCGAATCACTAATAAACTGTTATGGTTTAAACAAGTTTGAACGTCATGAGTGGAAATATGATTTAAAAACACGTTTGGAAACTAAAAATATATATGAGCTTATTAAAAACGACCTAACAGATAATGACAAAAAAAAGATACAAATCAACAAAGAGGTTTTCGGATGAGTGACATATATCAAATACAAGAAAAGATTCTTGAAATTATTAATCAAAACCCGGAGCTTGACGAAATTAAGCCGGACCAAATTGATCTTGATTTGTCTAACATCGGAATGGATTCAATTACATTCATTCGCATTGTTGTTGAACTAGAAGAAACTTTCAACATTGAAATACCTGATGAATTTTTATTGATTCCAGAAATGAATACAGTTGAAAAAATGATGAACATTGTATTGGCTGCTACTGAGATGATGTCAGAAAGTATATCAGAATAAGTGAAAAGTCAAATTACACGGGGATAATAAAGCTTAACTGTTATTGACGATCAATTATAGAGTGATTCTTAAAGACACTATCTAAGCATGAAATACGGATTGTTACCAGTTACATGTTCCGGAGAGAATGCAATGAAAAACAATTTGTTTATATTAGTCATTTCAAATATTACGACCAATCCATTTCTAGACTTGAAACTTAGAAGCGCATTTTGTTTTGGAGAAAAGTGCATTACTCGTCATCTACTGCTTTCCGATATATATGCAGCTGATTCAAAAAAAGCATTAGTAGATGCTCATCAGATAATAGTACTGATTAATTATTGTGAGATGATTGGAAAAAGTAATTTTGTATCGACCGATGAAGCGTGCTTTGAAAAGAAACAAGAAATGTTGGCATCCGAATTGCAAAACACTTATAGTTATTTAAAAACCATCTGTAAGGGGCAGATTGTTTGGTTTGGGCTTGAAAGCAATAATAATGCTTTGAAGTATGTGTTGGGAAATACATATTTAATTACAAAGAGCATAAATGACCCCAATAAAACCTTATATGCAACAATCAATAACGATGATGTTTTCGTTGATCTTAATGCAATCATTGCAGAAGTTGGCATTAATAATTCGTACAGTTATAAAGATAAAAATAGATGGAATGCAATTTATTCTAATGAGATTTGGGAAAAAATAGCAGAGGAGGTCAAAAAGCAATATAATATTTTTATTGGTTCCACTAAAAAATGTATAATTCTTGATTGCGATAATGTTCTATGGGGTGGGACAATTGCTGAGGATGGGATTGAGAATATTAAGTTGGGGCAGTATGGCGAAGGACGAATCTTTAGCGAATTTCAGGAATTACTTGTCTCGCTGTATAAACACGGAGTGATACTGACTGTATGTAGCAAAAATGATTTTAATGATATAATGCGAGTGTTTCACGAGCATAATGGTATGATTATTAAAGAAGAGCATATTTCGTGTTTTATGGTTAATTGGGAACCCAAAGTCAATAATATACAACTAATTTCCGACAAATTGAAAATTGATTTAGACAGCATTGTGTTTGTCGATGATTCATTATTTGAGATTGAAACGGCAAAAGCTTTTTTTCCACAAATCACTGCGTTTCTGTTTGAGAAGAATTTTAATTATAGTTTGTTGTCGTGCTTCAATCTGAAAACAAAGGTTTGTTATCACGAAATTGAAAGGAGAACTGAAACATACAAAACCGACACTTTAAGAGAAGAATTAAAAAACTCGTCTGTTGATTTTTCAGATTACCTAAAAAAACTAAAAGTTAATATTGAACTACGCACGGCGACTTCTTCGGAGTATCGTCGTATTTCTGAAATCACTCAGAGGACAAACAGATGTACCAATGGAAAAAGATATACAGTTGAAGAACTAAAATATAATTCAGGAAATAATAATGGAAATTTGTTTTCAGTTTATGTATCTGATTGTTTTTCGGATTTAGGACTTGTTGGAGCTATGGAGGTGTGCGAAAAAACCGTTACTCTTTTTAGCTTGTCGTGTCGATCATTGGGTAGGGGTGTTGAAGAAAGAATGATAGATTACTTGCTTGAATTATTTGATGTTAGGGAAATTGTTTTTTGTAATACTCATAAAAATGAATGGCTAATGGAGTGGTTTGATAAAAAGGGCATAAGAATAAAAAATCAAGGCGTTGAATAAACAACGGGGGGAAGAAAACCAGTCACTTGAATGAAAGAATTGATTATTGTTAATGAATGAGTGAACGTATGAAATGCGAACTATAAAGAGCTCTCGAGCCGTCAATTTTGCCTTATTCATATATTAAAAAAATGTAGGTGGCGTTTATCGTGAAACGCAGGAAAACGTTTATAATATTTATAATAGATAAACAAACTATAATTATTTATAAAATACGTATTAGTATTAGGAGAGGCAAACGAATGATTTTACCAAATTTAATGTTCAAGAGAAGTGATTTGCGTCAGCTTAATGAATCACAAGTTCTGCAATCCACAAGGAAAGATTTGAATCTCAACGAATTTCTAAACAGTTTGAAAGCTATATCGCCGGATTTTCCAGTTGAATATTTGTGTAAACCATGCTCTGATATAAACGATGCCAATTATCGGTTAGATATTATGAATGAGTTGTTTCTTTCTAAGTCGCTATTCTCGGAATTGGAGGAGTTCAACGCTTCGTTGAAGCACTATGTTAGTCAGATAACTGAATATAGGGACACAAAAAATGAAGTTCAAAAATCCTACCGTTTTTTATCGCTGATCTGTGAATTGAGCCGACTCGTAAAAAGGTTGAATAAAAGCTTATCAGGGTGTTCTTCAGAGGGGTTATCCATGCTCTTGGATTATACTGAAGAGATTGTCAGAGTTTATTTTATTATCTTCGAACAAGCAGAAAAACTCGAAGAGGAAATCTCGTGTATTTTAAAAAACAATATACTGTCTGTTAACCCTAATGAAAAAACAATAACAATCAATAAAAGAGACAGTAAAAAAGATGCGATGGAACATTTATCAACAATTATTAAAAAGTGTTTTGGCATCGATATTGTCTATTCTTTCTCTATCGTCGATCCTGCCCAGATATCCGTTTTAGAAAAGAAACTGTTAGATATTTTATATTATCAAAACGAAGATGTGTTTATACGTTTAAACAACTTTTGTTCTGTAAATGCCGAATTGTCGAATGTTATCGCTGCTTTTTCAAAATTATATCTGCAATTTGAATTTTACTTAACATATATAACATTATTGTTTGCAAGTTCACGCGGCAATATGTCTATTTGCAAGCCCACTTTCTGTAACGAGGGCTTTTTTGCGCAAGGTTGTGCCTGCCCGTTGCTTATAACAAAATTTCTTGAAAACAAAACTGAATTGAGAGAAATTGTATGTAATGACATTGATATAAAAAATGGGGGGATGTTCATATTATCAGGTGCTAATCAGGGAGGAAAGACAATATATTTAAAGTCAATAGGTTTGACGGCATATCTTGCACAATGTGGTTGTCTTGTGTTTTGTAAAAGTTGTTTTCTTCCGTTTTATGATTGTATTTTTACGCATTTTATACAACCAGAAAAACTTGGGCGTGGACGACTTGCTGAAGAAGCGGAGAGAATGGAAATGATTATCAACTCTGTTTCAGCGCAATCTCTTGTACTGATGAACGAAAGTTTTACCAGTACCAGAAGAAAAGATGGTATAGACATTTCAATCCATTATATGCAAATACTAAAAAGGATTGGTTGTTCAGTAGGATTTGTTAGTCATTATTATGAACTACCTGATTTATTAAATATTAAAGAGAAATGTGTAGAGTCTCTTGAAGTTGGCGTTTCATATGATGGTAAACGTACATATAGGGTTTTGAGTAATACTGGTAGAGGAAAGGCATATGCAAAAGATGTCGCATTGAAATGTGGGATTACATATGAACAGATGATTGAAGAGTTTGGAGGCACGGGAAGTGATTGAATTTGATCTTTTGTTTTTTGAAAAAAATGGGGGAAAAATAAACTCAGATTATTTCATTGATATGGGACTTGAAAGCTTAAAACAAATACTGAATGATAAAGAATACAATGTATTTCTTGAAACCGTATGCACTCCTCTTAATAATGCGGAACTTATAAAAGAACGGCAAAAAATACTGAAGGATTTTCTCGATTCACCAGAATTGATTGATTGCCTACAGTCAATATGCGCAACGGCTCAAAACAACAAGTTTATAGTCCGTGATTTAGTTTATAGCAAAGTGACGCCAAAAAGGAAACTGATTGAAAATTTGCAAGTGACAAGCAAATCTTTAGATGTGCCAAATGAACTGTTAGCCACTATGCGTAATAAAAAATTTACAAGCAAAACACTTTTGGCTCTGTATGAGCAATTGAATAGCACAGACATAATAAGAGAAATTAAGAGTCGAATCAACGAGATTTCCAATTGGGTGATGAAGGACTGTGTATCGTTTGATATTCAGTATGGTTCAGGTTTAAAACTCAAAACCTCACATATTGCATCTGCAGGTTCCTATTCTGTTAAACCCAAAACAGGTTTTATAAAACGAAAAAAAGCTCAATTAGCTGCAAATGAATTTGCATATAATCTTGATTATATTTTAGAATTACAAGTGGGTGATTTGATTGAGCGTGGCATTCAAAATATTTGCTCAATTCTCTCTAATATCAACTCTTATATCATATCACTTACTAAAAAAATGTTTCGCCAACTCTTGTTTTATTCCGCTGCTATTAAAATTGTTAATTTCGGCAGACAATTAGGATGTTCGGTTATTTTTCCTGCCTTTGAATCAAAAAAAATCGAAGCAAAGTCACTATATGATATTGGATTATTAGTAAACAGTGGATCTCTAAATGGCATGATTTCCAATGATCTTTTTGGCGAAGAGGGGTTCTATCTTATATCCGGTGTGAATCAGGGTGGAAAAACAACCTTTTTAAAAAGTATTGGTGTTGCCCAACTTTTTGCACAAAATGGATTGCCAGTTTTCGCGGAGGAGTATGATTGCCCTGTCTATAAAAATCTTGTAAGTCACTTTCCAGAAAGTGAAGATATGTCTTTTTGTTATGGAAGACTTGCCGAGGAACTGACAAGATTTCATTCTTTATTACCGTTAATCAAGGACAGTGCATTGGTATTACTTAATGAATCTTTTGCTACTACAACAGAGGAAGAGGGATATGAAATCGCTTTTGATGTATTAAGAGCATTATCAAAAGTACGCCCGACGTTATTCTTCGTTACGCATAATTTTAGATTACTGAAAAGCATGAATGAGATCAGCAAAAAACTTGAGAATAATATGCAAATACATAGTTTAATTGTTGATCCAGGAAAATCATCGACAGACAGAACATATACGATAATCTCAGGCGCCCCACAGGAAGCTGTAAATGGCTTGGAGTATATTACACAGAGTGTTGGTGCAAATCATCTAAATACATATTTATTTGAAAACAAGAATCAAAAAACATCACACAAGAATAAGGAATGTAACTGTCAATGAAAACAATCATCACTCCGGTTCTTTCGTTGTAGGTTTACAATAGATGTGATACAGTAAGGAAAAAACCATTCGTCATGAAAACTGTAACACAAACTATACTGTATCGTCAAGCATTAATTAAATATTCCGAAAAATACGGGGTAACAAAAGCGGCAATCAGGTATAAAACCAACCGTCAGTACATCTATCGATGGAAAAACAGATATGACGGAACGCTTGAATCATTGGCGGATAGGTCGCACCGTCCGCATCATCACCCGAACGAACATACCGCAGATGAGCTTAAGCTGATAGCAGATATGCGAAAAAGAAACGCCAATGCGGGTTTGGTGGTGTTTTGGGTAAAATTGCGGCAGAGAGGTTATACACGCTCGATAACCGGTTTGTACCGCCTATTACGCAGGCAGGGAAAATTGGTAGTAAAGCCGCCTAATCCGAAGTATATAGCAAAGCCTTATGAGAAGATGCAGTATCCGGGGCAAAGAGTGCAGATAGATGTAAAATTCGTGCCGTCTGCCTGTATGGCAGGTGACGCTGAAGGGCAGCGTTTTTACCAATACACCGCAATTGACGAATATTCAAGATTCCGTTATTTAGAGGCCTTTGAGGAACACAGCAGTTACAGCTCGGCAGTGTTCTTGGATCACCTGCAAAAGCATTTTCCGTTCAAGATAGAATGTGTTCAGACCAATAATGGCGCCGAGTTTACCAAAAGGTTAGGACATACCGCAAGCCCAACGCCCACACTGTTTGAGGCGCGCCTCAAACAGTGTGGGATACGGCACAAACTGATCAGGCCATACACGCCGCGACACAACGGCAAGGTCGAGCGCTCGCACCGTAAAGACAACGAATACTTCTATGCTACCCACACATTCTACTCTTTTGATGACTTTAAAAAGCAGCTTGCTGTTCACAGCAGAAAATACAATAACTTTCCTATGCGTCCTCTTAACTGGATGTCTCCTGCCGATTACATTAATGCTTTT
>CAJFRY010000063.1 GCA_904419545.1 Candidatus Woodwardiibium gallinarum | reverse complement strand
CAGGTTGATACCGAGCAGGAGCCGACGCAAGTTGTCAACCATGACCGCCGCAACATGGTAGATGTAAAAAGTATCGCTATCTAACCCCAGCAAAGTTTGTACCTGTGTAACCGTCATCCACATAGAATTTGGGATTGGGGAAATGATGCTCTTTTGCATAATTGGAAAGCAGTTTTTTCTGATTTGCAATGCTGTTGCTGTCACCTTGAATATCATCGTCCCGTGAAAGCCGTGGGTATCTTTCTTCGTCTCTGTGAGATTATTTATAGGGTGTCAGCAACTCCTTTTACAATGGTATCGGTGCATGCTTACAATCATTTTTTGCAATACAGTCACAGCAAGCAGCCTTTCGTTAAGAAATCACCTCGTTGTATAAACCCGTGCTTATCAGTACTGCTCGATTGATTCGCTGCATGGCAGCTTCAGACAGCCGTCCCAAATATTCTTCCAATCTGGATTTGTCTAAGGTACGCAGCTGCTCCAAAAGAGCCGTACTGCTCCGCTTGACATCATCGCCGAGCCATACCGTTACATGAGTGGGTATGTGCTTTTTCGGGCTGGATGTTAGAGGAGCCACAATGACCGTTGGACTGTATTTGTTCCCAATGTCATTTTGGATAATGACCACGGGACGGCGGCCTTCCTGTTCCGAGCCGACACCTTGTCCGAGGTCGGCGTAATATATATCTCCGCGCTCCATATCATTCCTCCTGACTGAATATGTAGGATGCAGCTGCTTCCGCGTGCTGCATCCTTTTTTGAAAAAGCGCCGCAGCGGTCATATACGACAACTGCGGCGCTTTTGGTTGCATACATTGATATTTGTTCCCAACTCCCCTCAATGCAAGGGACTCATTTTTGCGGCTGACGGCAAATTCAGCCCATAGGAATCTCACCTCCGCGCTCCCGCCCGGCTGCTTTTATAGGGTGCGACGGCTCACGGCCAAATTGCCGCTTCTACGCTCAGCCCATAACGAAGCAGATGTTTTCCCGCCAACGCCCATCTTCGCCCGAACATAAGCCGATATGCTCTTTACCCAAACCTGTATCGCTCGCTTTTGCACGGCAAAAGGTCCTGGCGCGGTTTGAGGCACGGCTCCAAACGTTGGCTTGTTGCAAAAAGAGTGCATATTCTGTTTTTGGGAAAGTCTTTTCATATACCGTCCAAAACACACGCTCTTGTGCCCCCTGTTCAGAAATTTATTTGAAATATTTTCGTTTGAACTTGCACTTGTCCGAAAGAAACGAAAGCAAAATAACTTTTGTGTGCTTTTTATTGAAAAATGAAAGAAAGCATGTTAAAATAAAATATACAGGAGTATATTGGGGAAAGAAGGTATTGTATGGACCAGACCCCTTTTCACGCTTATTACACAGCGCGGATATTGGACGCTTTGCCCGACGAGGAACGCTTTATACCTGTATTTGCTTCATCTGACATAAAAGTTTATCCTTTCCAAATCGCAGCTTCCAGCTTTGCGCTGCGTTCCCCTTATCAAAAGGGTGTGGTTCTGTGCGACGAAGCGGGTATGGGCAAAACCCATGAATCGCTGCTGGTTGTAGCACAGCAATGGCTGGAAGGAAAGGAAAAGATTGCCATCGCTGTTCCGAATGCCGACCTGCTCCATCAATGGACAGACGTGCTCCAAACGCATTATACGCTTCCTTTTGTCATTATAACCAATTCGGAAGAATGGCGTCAGCGTTCCGACGCGGAAAACGACAACGCTTTTCTTCAGGAGGCGCTTGTGCTTACCACTTATGATTTTCTGGCTTCGCATCAGACATATGCCAAGGATGCGCATTTTGATATAATCGTCTATGAAGAAGCCAGCCTTTTATCCGCTGTATGCAGCGAAGGAAGCAGACAGGCAAAAATCCTCAAAGAAATTTCCGAAAACGCCTTTAAGATTCTTCTCACAGGAACCCCTATTGAAAAAAACATTATGGATTTATACGGCCTGATCTACTTTATCGATGAGGATGTCCTTCCGGATAAAGAAACATACATGCACCGATATCTGCGTAAGCCCGAAAACTATCCTGAGCTTGCCGCACGGGTCAGCAGATACTGCTTCCGCACCCTGCGTTCGCAGGCAAGCCGGTATGCCAGAATCCCCAAACGCATTCTTATCACGCTGGAATACAAGCCCTCGGCGCAGGAGCAGAAATTGTACGATTTGCTTTGCGCATATATCAATAGACCCGAAAAATACGCATTTCCCAAAATGGAAGCCTATGATTTGTCCCTGCGCCTGCTCGGACTGCTGGGTTCTTCCACGGCTGCAATCCTGCGCACGCTTTATGGCGTTGCGAAGCGCCTGGAAAATGCGACGCATGCGCTTGAGGAATATTACGAATTGCAGCAGATGATTTTTGTCGCGGAAAATATCGAAACAGACGCAAAAGCAAAGCTGCTTATAAAGCTGCTGGGCAAGGTGATGCCTATTCTTAAAAAGCTCGGCGCCAATCGGAAAGCCGTGATTTTTACCGAAAGCGTCGAAACACAGAAAATGCTCTGCGGCCTGCTGAAAGAAAAATACGATACCAGCGTTTACAACGGCTCTGCGGATTATTCGGCCATTCAGCATTTCAAGGACTGCGGCGAAATCCTGCTTTCCACCGATAACGGCGCAAGAGGCTTCGATTTGCAGGCCGCCGCATTTGTGATAAACTACGATCTGTTGTATAATACTCTGAAAATGGAACAGCGCATCGACCGCTGCCACCGCTTGGAACAGGAAAACGACGTACTGGCCGTTGCTTTCATCAACAGCGGCAATTTTGCGGACGTCCGCAAGCTGGAGCTGGTCAATAAGCGCTTTATCCTTTCAGACGGTGTATTCGGCGTGTCCGATCCCGTCCTCGGCGGATTTACAAGCGACTTGAATGCCGCCATAAGCGATTTTGCCGCGCAGGCGCGTACCAGAGCACAGGTGCAAAACGATTACCGCACGACACTTGACGAAAACGAAACGGAGAACCGGCAAATCATATCCAACGCCGAGGATGTGTTATATACCACGTTCACGCGCGAACTGGCGGCAAAGGTAAGGATAACACCGCAGTATGCCGCAATCAGAGCCAAGGAAATCAATGCGCAGCTCTGGGAGTTGGTGAAATATTATTTTCAGCAGTATAATGAAAAGAACACCGACTGTTATTACGAAATAGACGAAGAAAACCAGACCATAACCGCCACGCGGTACGTCCAGTTGCCTCACTTGTTTTACTACTGGACAAATTCGGGCAATAAACGGTACCGGAGCCTGCCCAAATACGGGATGGCGTCCGATTTCAAGCCGCACACCGGCAGGATCACCCTTACCAGCCCGTTGGTGAGAGGCATTTTACACGCCTATGAATGCGCGAATGAGGGCAGCATTACGGTGGATGCCAATATTGCCCCCTGCCAGATTGCGCTTTATACCGTCAAGATCAGTCCCAGCCAGCGAGAATATGTTCTGCTGGCCGGAGAAACCGATTCGGGCATTTCCCTGACGGATGCGGAATGCCGCCAAATCCTCAGCCTGCCCGTGCTGGCTTATACCGAGCAGGGTCGGAAAGCCCCCGCTTGGCTCAAAAGCGCGGGCGGATACAGCAAACTGGATAACCGCATTGACACCGACGAGCTGCTGGAAAAAGAAAAAGCACAGCTTTCTCCGCTGCAAAAGGAGAAAATAGAGGATATGAAATTGCAGACCGCGCGAAAAAAATCCGCCTTGAAGCACAATTTGGACAATCTGGACAGACGGCTTAAAGCGCTTCGGGAAAGACTGAACGAGACTGAGGACAGACTGGAAAAATTAAAGCTCCAAAAGCAGATCAACACGCTGTATAAGGAATACCTGCAAAAGCAGGAATCTCAATATTTTAATGAAATGCAGCTTGATTTGCAGTTGGAAAAAGATATTGAAGCATTTTATGCAAAGCAAATATGCAAAGCGCAGGTAATCCGATCATTTGATTTGAGAGTGGAAGGCAGGTAAAAATGTGGAAAAATTGCTGGACTTGTTAAAGCTGTTTTTGGAAAAGCATTTAATTCCTGCGGTAGTGTCAGCCGCAATAGCGCTGCTAATTACGGCGTATACACCCCAAGAAACTATGTTATATATGCACTTAGGGCAATCATTATATATACTTTTTTTGTTTTGTTTGACTTTTGCTGTGGTTAAGTTTATCATTTGGATGACAAAAGTCATTATTAAAAAAATAAATGAGGCAATAGATAACAAGCAAGAGAAAGAAAACGAGTTAGAGAAACTATGGGACATCATCGATGACCTGTCAATAAGCGAAAAAAGGATGATAACGCAATTCCTCAATACAAAAAATACACCTGTAAGAGGGAATGGACAACCTTGGAGAAATTCGTATTTATACATTTCTTCTGAATTGGAGTTTCTTATAGATTCTACAAGTGTTCCCAGAATGGATGATGTAAAGAATACTGAAAATAACGCACAACAGAAATATGGCTATAATGTGGATTTGTACCCCGATATAATGTATAAGTTAAAGGAGCATTATTACAACTTGTTAAGGTATTCGTATAAAAAATATGGCCGCATATCACATTTCAAAATGGAGGAAGAAACCAATGGCTGAAAAAATGGACGGGATGAGCATGGATTTGGAGCAGGCCAATATGGCGAAGCTGCGCTCGGTTTTCCCGGAGTGCTTTGCCGAGGGGAAGCTGGATATGGACAAGCTGCTGGCGCTCTGCGGCAAATATACCGAAAACGACTTGGAAAAATACAGATTTGAATGGCACGGGAAAAGCGAATGCCTGCGGCTGGCGCAGAAACGCTCCACGGGCACGCTCCGCCCCTGTCCCGAAGAAAGCGTGGATTGGGAGCATACGAAAAACCTCTACATAGAAGGAGACAATCTGGAGGTATTAAAGCTGCTCCAGACCGCCTATTACCGCAAGGTCAAGATGATTTACATTGACCCGCCTTACAATACCGGCAACGATTTTGTTTATGCCGATGATTTTGCCGACCCGATTTCACGCTACAAGGAAATCACGCAGCAGACCACGAAATCCAATCCTGAAACAATGGGACGCTATCATACCAACTGGCTCAATATGATGTATCCCCGCCTGCGGCTGGCGGCCAATCTGCTGCGCGACGACGGCGTGATTTTCATTTCCATTGATGATAATGAGGTGGATAATCTAAAAAAACTGTGCAATGAGGTGTTTGGTGAGGAAAATTTTATAAATCAATTTGTATGGGTAAATAACATTACAGGACGACAAATATCCGGGAAGGGTGCTGCAAAAACATATGAATATATTTTGACCTATGCAAAGGATATCGGCGCAATATCTGAATTTTTTGTTGGGATTGACTTTGCAAAAAAGGCAATGCCTGATTCTTATAAGGGATTAAAAAAGGATATACGCATTGACGAATACGGTCAATATGCGGTAGGAGATACTTTATATAATCATAATCGCATCTTTAATGAAGATACGCGGCCTAATCTTGTATTTTCCATATTTTATAATCCTAATACAGAACAAATAACAACGGGCGATATAGGAGAAGTAAAAGAAGGATTTGTAGAACTATTGCCACATAAAAACGGAGACGGTTTCCATAAATATCACGCATGGAGATGGTCAAAACAAAAAATAGAAAAAGAAAGCCACAACTTAATAGTATTACCAACCTCATCAGGGGATTATGAAATTTATACCAAAACCCGTGATTTTGACAAAACATTATTAAAAGATATAATAACTAATATTTCCAATGGGGATGCTGAAATTAAATCATTATTTGACGGAAAAAAATATTTTAATTATCCTAAATCAACGGAATTATTAGCAGTATTGCTGAACTCTATATATGGCGAAAATGACATTATCCTCGACTTTTTCAGCGGCTCGGCGACAACCGCACACGCGGTCATGCAGCTTAACGCCGAGGACGGCGGCAGCCGGCAGTTTATTATGGTGCAGCTTCCCGAAGTGTGCGACGAGAAAAGCGAAGCATATAAAGCCGGATATAAAAATATCTGCGAAATCGGCAAGGAACGCATCCGCCGGGCAGGCGCGAAAATAATGCATAATGCGCAATGCACAATTCATAATGAAAAGGACGCTCAACTGACCCTGGACAATCATTGTGAATTATCAATTATGAATTATGAATTGGACACGGGTTTCCGTGTATTCAAACTGGACAGTTCCAACCTGAAAACCTGGGACGGTACACCCGTATCCGAGGAGGATTACCAGCTTGTTTTGGACCGTATGAACGATATGATCGACAGCGTGAAAAACGACCGCTCGGATATGGATGTGGTCTATGAAATCATGCTCAAAATGGGCGTACCTCTTACATATTCGGTAATGCCGCTTGACTTTGACGGCGTAAAAGCCTATTCCATAGGCGAGGACGGCCTGCTGATTGTCTGTCTCGACGAGGGGATCACAACCGAAGCAGTCGAGCAGATGGCCGACTGCACGCCGGCAAAAATAATTCTTGCCGAGAGCTGCTTTGCCGATATTTCCGCCATGCGCAACGCGCACTACGTTCTGCAAAACAGAGGGATTGAACTGAAACTGATTTAATTCATTATTCAATTCATAATTCATAATGCATAATGCATAATGCATAATTCACGGTTATTTGCGCGACGCGCCTCTCTTTCATTATGCATTATGAATTAAACGGAGAGTTTGATATGAAAAAAGACAATTTAATTGTTCAAAAGAGCAAAGCGTTCGCATTGCGAATCATAAAGCTGTACACATATCTTTGCAATGATAAAAAAGAATATATTTTGTCAAAGCAACTGCTGCGCAGCGGGACAAGTATAGGTGCAAACATCAAAGAAGCAATTCGCGGACAAAGCAAGGCGGATTTTGTTTTCAAATTAAACATCTCCTTAAAGGAAGCAAGTGAAACAGAATATTGGTTGGAGCTTCTCCACGAAAGCGAATATTTATCCGACGAACAATTCAACAGCATTTATGCAGATTGTGTGGAATTGCTGAAAATACTGACTGCTATTATCAATTCCAGCAGGGAAGGAGAAAATGCATAATTGTGAATTATGAATTATGCATTATGAATTAACATGAAGCTGAAATTCAAAAAGCAAGCCTATCAGACGGACGCAACCAGCGCCGCCGTAAATTTATTTGCCGGACAGGAGAAAATTGCTTCCACCTTTACCGTTATGGAAGAACGGCAGTTGAGCCTGCTGCAAAACGAGTATGGCTATGGCAATGCGCTTCTGATTGACGATAAAAAGATGCTGGAGAATATGCAGGAAGTACAGCGCCGTTTCAATCTGCCCCTGACAAATGACATTGAGGACAAGCGCTTTTGCATCGATATGGAAACGGCCACCGGCAAGACCTTTGTATACACACAGACCATACTGGAGTTAAACCGTCGGTATGGTTTCACAAAATTTATCGTCGTTGTCCCCAGCGTGGCCATTCGGGAAGGCGTAAAGAAATCGCTTGACGCTACCAGGGAATATTTCAGTCAGGCTTACGATAATATCCCTTACCGCTATTTTATATACAGCTCGGACAGGCTTTCTGATGTGCGCCAATTCGCGGTCAGCCCCAACATTGAGATTATGATTATCAATATCGACGCTTTCCGCAAGGCCGAAAACGTCATCAATCAGGAACAGGACAGGCTCAACGGCGAAACGGCTATGCGGTATATACAGGACACGCATCCGATCCTCATCCTTGACGAGCCGCAGAGCATAGACAATACCCCCAAGGCCAAAGAAGCCATAGCCAGCCTGAACCCTCTTTGTTCTCTGCGGTATTCGGCCACGCACAGAGAAAAGGTCAACACCATATTCCGCCTGACCCCCGTAGACGCTTATCAGATGGGTTTAGTCAAGCAGATCTGCGTATCCAGCGTAACGGCGGAGAATGATTTCAACAAGCCGTTTATCCGGCTTTTGGAGGTTTCGCAGAAAAACGGATTCAGCGCCAAAATACAGATAGATGCACTGGACAAGAGCGGCAAAGTATCACGCAAAACTTTGACGGTCAAGCCCAACTCGGATTTGTTTGTTCTTTCGGGTGAGCGAGAGCTTTATGAGGGGTATACCGTTTCGGGCATCAACTGCACACCGGGCTATGAGTGCGTGGAATTTGCCAACACGGAAACCTTGCCGCTCGGCGCGTCCATTGGCGACATAGATGATAATCTGATTAAGCGGGAGCAGATTCGCAAGACCATAGAAATCCATTTGGACAAGGAGCTGCGGCTCAATCCCAAGGGAATTAAAGTGCTGTCTCTGTTCTTTGTCGATCAAGTTGCCAAATACCGCACAGTCAGCGGCGGTATGGGCCCATACGCGCAAATATTTGAGGAATGCTACAAAGAATTGATCAACAAACCAAAATACGCTGTTCTGAAAAAGCGGTATGGCGATGACGTACATATTGCGCACGACGGATATTTTTCACAGGACAAAAAGGGAATGTATAAGGACACGCGCGGCGACACGGCTGCCGATCACGACACATACGCCACCATTATGAAAGACAAGGAATACCTGCTGTCCTTTGAATGTCCCCTGCGCTTCATATGGTCGCATTCCGCTCTGAAAGAAGGCTGGGACAACCCTAACGTATTTCAGGTCTGCACGTTATTGGACCAAAAATCCGTTTTCACCTGCCGCCAGAAAATCGGCCGCGGGCTGCGTCTGTGCGTCAATCAGAATGGAGAGCGTATAGAGAGCCGCAGCATCAATCTGCTCCATGTGATTGCCAACGAGAGTTTTTCCGAATTTGCCGGTACGCTTCAGAAAGAAATCGAGGACGAAACAGGAATGAAGTTCGGCACGATTGAAATCAGCCTGTTTAACGGTCTTGTATATGAAGAAAAGAAGCTGATTGAAAAACCCGTAACAACCGAGCAGGCACAGGACTTGATCAGCAGCCTTGAAAAGCGGGGGTATATCGACAGCAACGGGAAAATTACCCCTTCCCTCAAAGAAGCAGCAGAAGAAAAAACGCTTGAAGTGCCTTCCGAACTGGAACCCGTAAAAGAGCAAATCAGCGAAATCATCACCAAAAGCGAAGATATTTTAGAGCCGTCAGCCGTAACAAATCTTTCGTACACCCAAACCGTGACCGAGGAAAAGAAAATCAGCTATGACGATGCTGCGGAAATCGTTGCGCACTTTGAGAAAAAGGGTTATATCAATTCGGCCGGCAAAATAAAGGACACAATGAAAAACGCCTTGAAGAACGGCACGCTTGATCTGCCTAAGAAGTACGAAGCGGCGCGCAGCCGTTTTGAGAGCCTTATCCAAAAGGCAGACACCAAGCCGCCTGTTCGGGACGCGAGCCGGGATGTAGTTGTCAGGCTGAAAAAGCAGGTTGTTGTTTCGCCGGAATTTCAAGAGCTATGGAACAAGATCAAGCACAAGACGCTTTTCCGGGTAAAAATCGATGCGGATGAACTTATCCAAAAATGCGTCAAAGAATTTGAAGATGTGCCTGAGATTCCCGGCATGCGGCTCGTCACCAAAACCGCGGATATTGATATAGAAAAAACAGGCGTCATATCCGCTGCCAATGAAATACAGAGCTATGATATTCAGGATGCAAGCGTCTCTATCCCCAACGCAGCGGCGGCCATCAGCGAGCAGACGCTCATTCCGCGGCGCGTTGTGCTGGAGATTATCCAAAAAAGCGGACGCGGCAGAGAGATGATTCGCAATCCGCAGATGTTCATTGAAAAGCTGTCTGAAATTATCACCAATAACTGCTGTCAGCTTGACATTGACGGCATAAGCTATCAGCGGCTTGCCGGAGAGGATTATTACGTTCAGGAGATTTTCGATGCCGATGAGCTTATGGCCAATCTGGACAAAAATGCTGTTCAGGTAGACAAGAGCCTTTATGACTATGTTGTTTACGATAGTTCAACCGTTGAAAAGCCGTTTGCCGTTGCTCTGGACAGCGATCCCGACGTCAAGCTGTTCTTCAAAATTCCCGACCGATTTAAGATACAGACGCCCATCGGCACTTATAACCCGGACTGGGCAGTATATCTGACCCGAAACGGTGAAGAAAAGCTGTTTTTCGTGCTGGAAACCAAGGGCAGCACAAATCTGCTCGACCTCCGCACCCGTGAGCAGCTTAAAATTCACTGCGGCAAGAAGCATTTTGAAGCCTTGCACGATGGTGTGGAAATGCAGGTCGCTTCCAAGTGGGATGATTTCCGAAGCAATATTTGAAAACAAAATACCGGCAAAAAAAGGAAAGGCGATCGCCTTTCCTTTTTTTGTACGTTAATTATGACAGCGCCCCATCAGCGGACATTATTCATTGCTCGGAATAGGTCGGACTACTTACCGGCTTTCTTTTTTCTAACGGCCACAAACACGGCTGAA
The DNA here is from genome assembly GCA_904419545.1 of Candidatus Woodwardiibium gallinarum. GTDB lineage: Bacteria > Bacillota > Clostridia > Oscillospirales > CAG-382 > Woodwardiibium > Woodwardiibium gallinarum. Next base: position 201 of record CAJFRY010000063.1, on the reverse strand, counting down.
CCAATCACCACACAAGCGAAAATGGCTCCCATCACAATCAGCACCGCACTGCCTGCACTCTGCTCAGGCGCACTTGAGGACGAGGGCAAAAGGGATGCGGTGGCCGTAAGGGCAGGCGTGGCTGTTCCTCCGGCGCCGGGAGTAGCAGTCGGAGTTACAACAGTCGGACTGAGTGTAGCCGCTGTCGTTCTACTTGGCCGG
>CAJFRY010000062.1 GCA_904419545.1 Candidatus Woodwardiibium gallinarum | reverse complement strand
AAAAAGCTGTTCCCAGATGCTCCACAAGGGGGCTTGCTTTGTTGCGCCTTTTTTCAGATTGAGGACTCCCTCTAGCCGTGGGCGATGTTTTCACAGTATGCCTCCTTAATTTTTGCTGTAAGCACCGTTTGAGACGGAAAACGGATCAAACTGTTAAAATTGGATGTGCAGGGACTGCCACGCTTGCGGAGGGCGCCCTTAAAAATCCCCATTCCCAGCGGCTTTTGCGAATATGCATGGCCTTGGGATAAATCCCAATCGGACTTTATTGACAGGTTGTGCCGTTCACGGCAGCCAACGGATACTGAGGTTTTTGAAAAGCTTCGGATGGGGACCCTTGACACACGGCCAAGATGCGCAGAACGCCGGCGGCTCGCCGTCTGTGCACCCGCCCGGCTTTTGCGTAGGATATTTTAGGCTCGGTCTTTATAACGTTTGCATGATTTGTCGCGTGATACAGTAAACTGCCGCTAATCCATCACGCGGTATGTAAAACCGTGCTCACGCGCCCAATCCAGCGCATAGGAGCCTGCGGGTACGTACAGCAGCGCGTTTTTTGGCCAGCTGGTAGTTCGCGGCTCGATGCAGGTCAGCCCGCGTCCGAACGTCACCTTTTCCAGCTTGCTGCAATGGATCAAAAGTTCGCCAGATATGGTTCGGACGCCGTCCCCGAAGGTCAGCTCCCGCAGCTCCGAACAATTCCGAAGCGCGTATTTGTCGATCTCCGTCACGCTGTCGGGGAAAACCAGCGACGTGATCGGCGTCTCCGTTGGATTGTCGAACGGGTCGCGTGCGAACGGTGCCGCAATACGTTCTATGCCGTCCGGTACGACGACCTCGGATGTTTCACCGTCGTATCCGATGAGGACATGATTGCATTCGGCGAACGCGCCGTCCCTTTTGTGCAGCTCGTTAAGATATTTGGTTTTATAAAAAGCGTCCAAACCGATATCCTGCAAGTGTCGCGAAAGCGTGATTTGTTCAAGTTCCGTGCAGCCCCAAAAAGCGTTTGCTCCGATTTTTTGGACAGTATCGGGCAGAGTGACCGCCTGTAACTGTGAACAGGAGCTGAAAAGGCCGGAGGAAATTTCCGTCAATCCGGCGGGAAAACGAACGGTTGTTAGCTGCTTGCAGTTATAGAAAGCATAGTTTCCAATGCTGTATACGCTGTCAGGCAGTTGGATGCCTGTCAGTGATGCGCATCCGTTGAATGCGCGGCTGCCGATGCTTTTCAATCCGGCGGGGAAATGGAGGTCCGTCAGCTTGTCGCAATCAAAGAACGCACTGCTGCCAATTGACTGCACGCCGTTTGGAAGCACAATCCTTTCCAGCGACGTGCAGTTTGCAAACGCGTCGTTCCCGATTTTCGTTACACTGTCCGGCAACGCAATGGTCTGCAATGCTTTACAGCCTTCGAAGGCATGATCGCCGATTTCATCCGGGGAGCTGAATTTGCTGAAATAAACGTTTTTGAGCGCTGTTGCCTGACAAAATGCGTAATCCCCGACGATGCGCAGTGTGGACGGCAGCGTCACGCTCTCGACCGGTGTGTTGAAGAATGCACCCGTAATGGATGTTATGCCCTCCGGCACAACGATGTCTTTCTCTTTCCCGTTATAAGCGACAAGCACGCCGTCGCCCAGCGTGACGAAGCCGGTGTAATCATTTACCAAATGATTACCGAAAGCTGTGTACAGGAACGCATAAGAACCGATGTGCTGCACGGAGGACGGAATTTCGATTTTTTCCAAATTTGTGCAGCTTGCGAAAGCATACGCGCCAATGGATTTTGTCCGTCCTCCGAGGATGACAGTGTGCAGACTTTCGTTGCCCCGGAACGCTCTGTCGCCGATGTACAGCAAACTGTCGGGCAGAACGAGCTTCTCCATGCGCAGCGCTCCGTCAAAGGCTTGCTGTCCGATTACCTGAACACCTTCTTGACATGCCCCCTGTCAAGTAGACATTTTTTGTGGACACCTGTTATGCAGCATAAGCATAACGGACTTCCATCGGGGTTTGTCCTGTCTTGAGCTGTA
>CAJFRY010000061.1 GCA_904419545.1 Candidatus Woodwardiibium gallinarum | reverse complement strand
GTACTAAACGGCTTTACAATGCCGCCTATCACCCAAACGGCATTTATGCAAATCAGTCGCAGCATAAATAGTGTTGGCGACAGCTTTTTCAAGCGAACAAATTTGTATAAAAAACAACGGCAAGCATATACGCCTGCCGTTGTTTTGCTGATGGAGAAAGACCTTTTTAGCTCTTAATGTGGTTGATAAACCAATGCAACGGGCATATCTCGTTTAATCTCTGTTCCGTCCATCTGAACGGTACTATAAGTTACGGTATAGGATATAGTATCTATACGACGTTCCGGAACAGCAAAGTAATGCAAAGAATCTGGTACAAGCTCGAAATTTTTAATTTCCTGTATAGTCGGCGAATAACTCAATAAACCGTTTAATTCGAGATGATATACGCTTTCAAGTTCTTCTCGTGCGACCTGCAAGTAGTAATCCTCTGACCAATCCGGCACTTGCACATTCGGAAAATACTGCACATTCTGCCAATCCATCTCTAAAATATGCCCATGTGCACACAAAGCGATTGAAACATCCGCTACGCGGATATTATTTTGATATTGTGCGAAGGCAAATCCCTTATACACATTGCTTGCACCATGTAGATTCTCGTTGCGTTCTGCTTTGCGTTCCACCCATCCCTCCATAATACCGGTCTGCTCTTGCACGGCTTCGAGAGCTATCTGTGCCAATTCGTCCATATCCAATTTTTCTTCATCATGATTAGGAAAGTCCGATAAGCGGAAGGACACAATCTTTTCCTGCCGGAGATCATATCCAAAGTTTCCTCTCAGTTCTCCGACAGACGGATCGGTATCCGGCGTAAAATAATAATATTTTAATGCGGAGCCCAATTTATTTACCGAATGACTGTACTTACATATATATTCTTTCCCTTGAAAATGGATTTTACGAGTTTCTCCTTCACAATATGGTTCTATAAACTTCTCATTATACGGATTCAGCCAATATGGACGAGTCTTATAATCCGTTCTTGTTGTAATAGATTTGCCATCTATAATTATCTCGCCGTATGTTCTATCTTCATCTGAACCATAATAATACGGCTCCATAAAAAGCAATGTGGGTTCTTCGGGCGGCTGGGTCAAGTCAGCGGATACATCCAATGGCATAGAAATAACCGATGCATCCGATTCGTCCGCAAACGGCTCCGTACAAGAAGTACAGAACAAACATAAAGACAGGCAAAGAACAACTTGCAGAAGTTTTTTCATTGTAATTACCCTTTCTTTGCAATATTGATTAATGCATTTCGTCGCATTGTATATAGGCAATCCCGGCAAATTCAGGCACATATTGCTTGGTAAGTTGATACGCTTTATAAATAGAGCGTTTTTCCGTGCTTATATCCTCAGCCTCCAATGGAACATTCTCGACCGGACCACCCAATGTTGGATCCCATAGAGTTATTGTTTCTCCTGTACAATTCATAAAATTCGTCAAAGTTGCAAAAAAGCACCATGCCTGCTTAGGTGTTATATTGCTTGTAAAGCCAATTACATTTTTCGCCCCAAGAATATAAAGCGAATCAACTATATTATCCAGCCCCTCACCGTCCGATGTATTGCCTCCGGCTTTGCAGGCCAATATGACGATCAATTCGCAATTTTTCAAATATCCGCTGGGTATACTTTCATCAGCCAAATCTTCTGACGTTAATAACAGTTGATTTGCCACAGGTGTAAGTGCTGACAAAAGAATGCTGTCCGATTGTCCATGCGTATACAGCACAGAATATTTTGTCCGCCGCAACAATTCAAGAATTGGGCGATGGACGTTGCTTATTCCATAGTCGTTTGAATCAATATAGGCTTTATGATTCACAGACAAATCCAAAACTCCATCCGGCAAGACAACATCATCAACATATTGACAAAAGCCCGATAATTTTTCATACGATGTTCCATCAGGCAAAATGTATTTCAACTGCTCTTCAATATCGCTTTCATATTGTGTGCTTGCAATGCTTGGATCCGGGAAATAGAAAAACCGGCCGTCACGTTTCGTCAATTTGGCTTCCACATAATCATCAGGACCATTCGGCTCAAATTCTTCTTGAAGCTTATTGACTCGTATCTCAAAAGAAGAGGTTTTGGCGGAAGGCCTATGCGTAATTTTGATTGTAGCACGTCCCACACGCTTTCCGGTAACATATATGCCTTGCGAACTGTTGCGCAAAGAAACAACATCCATAGCGGGATACGCATCTGTTACCTCGCATAAAAAGTCGTCCGGTTCCGCAAAACTCACTCCGCTGACATTTGTAACCGATAGGAGTTGTGTTTCATTCATATAGACAATAGAGGCGTTAAGCCCAAAAGAATCGGGCATAGGCGTGTAATCATCTTTTTCTACAAAACGCCAAGTATCATCAGCAGTATAGACGATTTCTGCCGATATGTCATCACCGCTTATGTTGGACAATCGCCTGCTCAGATGGTTTTGAATCGTCAGTTCATTGCTATCAAAATCTCTGGTAACTGTCCAGAGCACTGTATCGGGAATTATATTTCCAACTGTTGTCAGAGTCACAGTCGTATCTATAGTACTGCCGCCCGATGATAGATATTGATTTAGGTTATTGGCAGGCTGAATAAAATATCGTCCGGCATAATATGTAAACTTCCAACGACAAGATGCGCTTGCGTCGTCCATTGTTCCCGCAGATATTGCGTTGCTGCTGGATTTTTTCAGATACATTGAAGAGATTGAGTTATTCAGATAATACTCGCCGTCTTCGATCGGTTTTGCTCCCGGGTCCATAAAGACTCCGTTTTCCCGTTCAATACGCCACCACTGATTTCGATTGTTTCCGGTATAGGTGCTGACGAATACATTGCCGGCTGACGTTGTGGATTTGCCCGTCGCCGAACCGTTGGACGAGCCATAGGAGGTCAATGCCAGCGCGGGATTCGACCGCGGCACGATCTTGTAATACATATTATCAACAGGAATAATCAGCCATTCCTGCGCGATGGGATCGACGTTGCGGTAAATCTGCACGTTGTTCCCGTTCTCCACACGTCCGTTGGTCTTGTAAATATCCAGCACGCGCGTTTTGCTTCCTACCTGCGCGCGGAGAATGTACCCGTTGCCCGTCGAGGACTTTTCCAGCTTGAAGTCCTGCGAAACGGTACTGTTTCCTTTGTACTGTGCTACGTTGTTGTTGTCCGCGTCCGTGCCGCCGCAAACGTCCAGATACAAATTGCTTCCGGCGTTCAGGAAGGAATAGATCGTTCCCGTTAACAGCTCCACCGGCAGCGAATAACCGTAATTGACGGTAAACAGCGGCTGCTCGGAGGCCGTGGGATACTCCATCGACCGCAGCATATTGTAGTCGGGATTTGTTGTGCTTTCACTTGTATAGCGGATTTGGAACCCGTAGTTCGTGCCATTCGCTTCCCGATTATACAGACTATTGATTTTTGATTTGTTAAAATCAAAAGAAACATTTGTCGTATTGAATCCACAGGAATCAATAAACGAATTAAGAGCCGGCTGGTTATTATAGGTAATTGTTGTTACACTCCAACTATTGCTGACATCGTATAAACTCATTGAACGTCCGCTGGTCGTGTTCGCACCGTGCTTGATCGTAAGATTGGCGGACATTAGCAGAACCTCATCCGGCAGGTTGGGCAGGTTATTGATCCTGAGGTACGCCCGGTTCAGTTTACCGTTTTTGATACCGACAACGAGGTTCCCCTCGCCGGAATGGTTATTGCTGTCGGCCTGC
>CAJFRY010000060.1 GCA_904419545.1 Candidatus Woodwardiibium gallinarum | reverse complement strand
CTCATGGCTGTACCTCCTGAAATGAAAATGCTCTAAGTGACTGCTTCACTAACCATGACAAAATCCATGATTAAGAAGTCACTTAGAGCATACATCTCCGAAAACAACAAAGAGTATTATGATATTACCGTTTCTGACGAAAATGTGTTGACCATAACGAGCGCAGGCAATAAAACGTGGACCGATTATATTGGGGGAAAACCCTCCGCCGAGGACCGGAAAATAACGTTGCAGATACCAAATGCATTTTTGGAAAACCTTATACTATCCACAACCAACGAGGATATAACACTTTCCGCAGCGGCAGTAACTGGAAGTATGGATATTTCTTCAAACGGAGGAAATATCGCCTTTGAAAGCTTAGATGTAGGCAACACGCTTACCCTGAACGTTAAAAACGGAAATGTTTCCGGCACGGTTGTAGGAAGCTATGATGATTTTTCGATACAGTCCGATATCAAAAAAGGGGAAAGCAATCTGCCCGACACAAAAGACGGAGGCGGAAAAACGCTGCATGTTTCATGCAATAACGGTGATGTTGACATTGCGTTTGTAAGCAATGAATAGCAATTCCAAGACTGTTTCTTTGCGGTTTGAGAATAAATGCAAACGGCGGTTATGAAACAACTGTATTCTGCCGCCGTTTTTTGAAAAGAAAAAATATGAATATATAATACTCAAAAATGTATACCCGCTTCAGACATCAACATTTCAAAAATTATACATATATAGCGCTTGATCGTCTCTATTTAATATGTATAATAAATATCTGCAGATATTCATTAAAATGTATAATCGATGAAATCTATCCTGATGAGCAATCTGAACCGGGTTGACCGGGAGTCCCGATTTGCCGTTGGGCGATATGAAATTCGGAAGAGGGGAACGCCGATGCGGCCGATGATTGAAATTGCACACCTCAGCAAGCGCTTCGGGTCAATTGAAGCGGTGCGCGATTTGAGCTTCACCGTCCGCGAAGGTGAGTTGTTTGCTTTTCTGGGGATAAACGGCGCAGGAAAAAGCACAACAATTTCGATTTTATGCGGCCGTCTTCGGCAGGACGCAGGGGAAGTGCGCATCGACGGGAAAAGCATGGAACAGGACAAGGCGGCGGTGAAATCCAAGCTGGGCGTCGTGTTTCAGAACTCCGTGCTGGACAAAGCGCTCACAGTGTTCGATAATCTGTGCAGCCGCGCCGCGCTCTACGGCATCACGGGAACCGCGTTCCGCAAGCGGCTGGATGCACTCGACGGACTTCTGGAGTTGAAACCGTTGCTGCGCCGTCCCGTCGGCAAGCTGTCCGGAGGACAGCGTCGAAGAGCCGACATCGCCCGCGCGCTGCTGCACGAACCGTCGATTCTGATCCTTGACGAGCCGACCACCGGACTTGACCCACAGACGCGCGCCGTCGTATGGCAGGTGATCACCCGTCTGCGGAAAGAGCAGGGGATGACCGTTCTGCTTACCACGCATTATATGGAGGAGGCCGCTGACGCCGATGCTGTCCTTATTATCGATGCAGGACGTCGGGTAGCGTCAGGTACACCTCTCGAGCTTAAAAATGCCTATACCGGCGATTTTATTACGCTTTACGGAGCGGACGAAGAGCAGATACGCCGCCTCAACACGCCGTATGAAGTGCTGCGCGGCGCATATCGCATCGAAGTTCCAAGCACTGCAGCGGCCACAGCGTTGATTTTGGCGCATCCGGAGGTCTTTGTTGACTACGAAATCACCAAGGGTCGGATGGACGACGTATTCCTCGCCGCCACGGGCAAGAAAGCCGGGGAGGAATCGCTGTGAAAACATTGTATGCCTTCACCAGGCGCAACGTAAAGCTCTTTTTTCGAGACAAGGGTATGTTTTTTACCTCTCTGATCACGCCGCTGATCCTGCTTGTTCTTTTTTTTACCTTTCTCGGAAACGTTTACCGCGACACGTTTCTCTCCTTCGTACCACCCGGCGTTCGGGTTCCGGATACACTGATTGACGGCTTTGTCGGCGGCTGGCTGCTGTCTTCTCTTCTGGCCGTCTGCTGCGTAACGGTGGCGTTCTGCTCGAATATGCAGATGGTGCAGGACAAGGTCAGCGGTGCGGAGGCCGATCTTGCGGTCACGCCGGTCAAACGCTCGACGCTGGCAGTCGGCTATTATCTTTCAGCCGCGTTGACTACGCTGCTGATCTGCGGTGTCGCTTTATGCGTGGGCTTCCTGTATTTATGGAATGCAGGGTGGTATTTGAGTCTGTCGGACGTTCTGCTGACGGTACTGGACGTGTTCCTGCTCGTGATGTTCGGCACAGCGCTGTCATCGGTCATCAACGGCTTCTTGTCCACGCAGGGACAGATCTCAGCCGTTAGCTCGATCGTCAGTTCGGCTTACGGTTTCATCTGCGGTGCATATATGCCGCTCTCCCAGTTCGGAACAGGCCTTCGTACCGTTATCTCCTTTTTGCCGGGCACCTACGGCACGGCGTTGATTCATAACCGGCTGATGCGCGGCGTTTTTGAAACGCTGGAATCCGATTATTTGCCCGCCGAATCGGTCGGACTGCTTCGCGAAGCGTTCGACGGCCGGCTGACGCTGCTCGGAACCGAGGTCACGCAGCCGATGATGTACTTGATTCTCTGCGGCTGTACAGCACTGCTTCTGGCAGCCTGCGTGCTGCTGCATATCCGCAGAGGCAGAACGGGGAAAGGATAAATACGCTCTGCATAAGATGCAGAATTTGTTGGAAAAGATGCGATGCGGCTATTGACAAATCTCCGAATGTGTGCTATGATAATGAACGGTCTTTTGAGAAAATCATCCGGGCCCATAGCTCAGCTGGGAGAGCGCCGCGTTCGCAATGCGGAGGTCAGGGGTTCGATCCCCCTTGGGTCCACCAAACGGGTATTGGACGAACACCTACTTTTTTGCAGGCGGCTTCGCCGTTAAATGTTCGATCTGATACCAAAGCAGAAAACGCCGTCTTGGATTTGTTCCAAGGCGGCGTTTTGCTATATCTGCAATCGGCATATTCGTATTATTTTCTGTTCTCTTGTAAAATGAAAGTACAATAAAAAAACAGGAGGATAAACACAATGGAAAAATCATTATTTGAGCAAA
>CAJFRY010000059.1 GCA_904419545.1 Candidatus Woodwardiibium gallinarum | reverse complement strand
TGGGCGTGGCTGCGTTCTGAAATGCTGGAACCGCGGGAAATCCGTTTTGAGCCGGTCAATTACTATTATGAAATGCTCAAACCGATTATTGAAAAACACGAAAGGGAGGGTTAAGCCAATATGATGAAAACATTAAAACAAGCGTTTACGCATGACAAGGAACGATACCGTGTCCCCCGCAAGGTGCAGGACGTTATTCCTATCCGACGTATCTGGGAGGACGGGATTTTTCAGGTCGGCAACCGTTTCGCAAAGACGTATAAATTCTCGGATATAAACTATCTTGTCGCAAGCCCCGAAGATAAAAAGTCAATGTTCTTGACCTATGCCGAACTTCTCAACAGCTTTGACAGCGGAGCGACAACAAAAATCACAATCAACAACCGCAGACTGAACCGCAAAGATTTTGAACAGGAGATTCTATTGCCTATGCGGGAGGACGGCTTGGACCGATACCGCCGTGAATACAACGATGTGCTGCTGGCAAAAGCAACGGCCGGCAACGGTATTATGCAGGAAAAATATATCACGATCTCCGTAATAAAAAAGGATATAGAGCAGGCCCGGTCCTATTTTTCCCGTGTGGGTTCGGATTTGACTTCCCACTTTGCCGCCCTTGGCTCCAAATGTACCGAACTGGGCGCTACCGATAAACTGCGAGTGCTTCACGACTTCTATCGCCCCGGCGAGGAAGCCGTTTTTCATTTTGACGCCAAAGAAATGATGAAACGAGGACACGATTTCAAGGATTATATCTGCCCTGACAGCGTGGAAAAGCACAGCGATTATCTGAAGCTCGGCGAGAAATACGCAAGGGTTATCTTCTTGAAAGATTACGCTTCGTATGTAAAAGACGATATGGTTACGGAACTTACCGACATCGACCGAAATATGATGTTGTCGATTGACGTTATCCCTGTGCCAACCGACGAGGCGGTGCGTGAGGTCGAACGAATCCTGTTAGGGATTGAAACGAATATTACCAACTGGCAAAGGCGGCAGAACGCCAATCAAAATTTTTCTTCCATCGTTCCGTATGATATGGAGCAACAGCGAAGCGAGCTTCGGGAATTTCTGAATGACCTGACGACAAGAGATCAGCGAATGATGTTTGCCGTGATTACGCTGGTTCACGTCGCCGACACCAAAGAACAGCTTGACAGCGACACCGAGGCGATTTTGGCGACTGCCCGAAAACATATGTGCCAGCTTGCCGTGATGAAGTACCAGCAGCTTGACGGGCTGAATACGGCTCTCCCGATTGGCCTGCGGAAGATCAATACCCTGCGCACCTTAACGACCGAAAGCCTTGCGGTGTTTATGCCGTTTAAGGTTCAGGAGATTCGGGAGCCGGGAGGTATCTTCTTTGGAGAAAATGCCATCTCCCACAATCTGATTCTCTGCAATATGTCAAACCTTTTGAATCAGTCGATGTTCCTGCTCGGAATCCCCGGCTCCGGCAAGTCGTTTTTTGCTAAATTGCTCATTATCTTTCTGGCGCTTGCCACCGAGGACGATATTATCATCTGCGACCCGGAGGGAGAATACACGCCACTTGTGCAGGCCATCGGAAAGGACGCTTCGGTGATTCATATTGCGGCAGGCGGCCGTGACCGTATCAACGCTATGGATATGGTCGAGGGCTACGGCGACAACAACCCGATTGTCGATAAGGCGCAGTTTATTATGTCGCTGGTTGAACAGATCGACCCAAACGGCGTAGGAGCTCATCATAAATCCATTATCGACCGTTGTACCGACGCTGTTTATAGGGAGCAGGCGCAGACTGGCAAAGTTCCTACGCTCTGTACTCTGCGTGAAAAGCTGCTGGAACAGCCCGAACAGGAGGCGCACGACCTCGCCCTTGCTTTGGAGCTGTTCACTTCCGGCTCTCTTGACGTATTCGCCCACGAAACCAACGTAGATACTTCGAGCCGCATTATCTCCTATGATATTCACGACCTCGGCGCACAGTTAAAGCCCGCCGGACTTCTGACGATCACCGACGCTATGCTCAACCGTGTTACGACAAACTGGAAAAAGGGAAAGCGTACCCATCTGTTTATCGACGAGTTTCACGTTGTTTATGAAAATGAGTACAGCGCCAACTTTTTCAATTCGGCGTGGCGGCAGTTCCGTAAAAGGAACACCCACCCCTGTGCCATTACGCAGAATGTCGAATATTTGCTGGATTCGGTGCAGGCAAGTACGATGTTATCCAACTCGGAGTTTGTGGTGATGTTGAATCAGGCGGCTTCTGACCGCGCCAAACTTGCCGAGCTTTTGAATATCTCCACCGAGCAGATGAGCTATATCACCAATGCGGACGCAGGCTGCGGCTTAATGAAATACGGCGCTTCTCTCGTCCCGTTCGTGAATAAGTTTCCCAAAAACACCGAGCTTTATAGGCTCATTACCACCAAGCCCGGTGAGGGCGTTATGGGAGGTGCTGTAAATGGAATCTCAAACAATTCGTTTGAACGTCCACCCGCAAATCCTCGATTTATACGAAGTGTTGGAGAAAAACGGGCTGCACAAGCAGAAAGAGGACGTACAATCCCTTGTGGGATATGTCGAGAGTATGGAATACAATCTGTCCGTGATAATGAATGAAATTCAGGAAATGCACGCAGAAGTAAAACGCCTGCACGACCGGGGAATCCGTAACCAATGCGGCAAGATCATTTCAAAGGCAGAAGATAAAATTCATCAGGCTAAAACAATGGTTTCCGTTATAAAGGTACGGCTGATCGACGCCGCCGGAAATGCGGTGAAAACCTGTAAGGAAAATGGAAAATCGGCGCTGATACGGGCGGTGGAAGCTATGCGGGTTTCCACCGCCCTTTCCAAAATCAAAAGCGGATTCTCTCATATGTCACAATCTATGCGCCAAAGCGCCGGTCAGATTGACGTAATTCGCGGTGAACTGCACGAAGTCGGCGGGCATATGAAAAATGCAGGCCGCGCCCTTTTAGGCAGGTCGGCGAAACAGGCCGGTAATCTGGAAGCAGACAAAGGTGTGCTTGCCAAGCTGCGGGGCTTTCTGGAATCCTGCGGCGACACGTTTTCCAAAATGGAGCGAAATGCGGATAAGCTGATTGATAAAATCCGGCAGAGCGAAGAACAGACAAAGCAAAAACAGTCGGTAAAATCTGATCTGCGCCAGCTTAAAACGGAACGCCTTGAAAAATCCAAAGCGCCGGTTATCAAAGAGCAGGCGAGATAAAACAGGAGGACTATCTATGAAAAGAAAACTGATACTTGCGGGGGCGGCGTTTTGCACCGCCCTTTTCCTTTTCTCCGGCTTTATGCTCTGCCGGCAGTATATTGATGACAAAAAGAGTGCCGAAACCTTTGAAACCATTTCTGCATTGGTCGAGGAAGAAACACCGGAGGCTGCCCCGCAAGAATCCGAAACGGAAACCACCGCACAAACCGCCTATGAGAAATATGCGGCGGTGTACGAACAGAACAACGATTTTGTGGGCTGGATTTCCATTGAGGGAACAAATATCGACTATCCCGTTATGCAGACCATCGACGAACCGAATTACTATCTGAAACGGGGGTTTGACAAGCAGTACAGCGCCTACGGCGTTCCCTATGTGCAGGAAAACTGCGACCTCGGAATTTC
>CAJFRY010000058.1 GCA_904419545.1 Candidatus Woodwardiibium gallinarum | reverse complement strand
TGATCTGTTCGGTGAAAACGGAGATGAAACGTTGTCTTTCTTACCACAGGTCACAATCGACGAGGAAGAAGCCCTTCAAATCGCTATGGACTTTTTCGAGCGCTATAAGCTCGATGAAGGATATCCGATTAAGCATGTCGAAGTCCCGACTTTTGTGTTGGAGTATAACGGAGGAAAATACTATGAGGTTCTTATACAAATAGACAAACCACTGCCAAAACTTATCATCAACAACGCTGTACGTCGTAAAAATTGGTATTGGTTATATGTAAATGACAACGGGGTATTCTATGTTAGATTTCAATAAGTGACGCCGGTGAGCCGGATGTCGTTTGCTGTTTCACTTGCATATTACAGCGTTGAATTCTACGCGCGCTGCCATTGGTTCGGGTCGGAGGGTACGCATGCGAATAAACACAAAACTGCCGAAGGATAAGGCTTTATTTCGCCTTATCCTTCGGCAGCAGAGAACTCCGGGGCTGCGTTCCGCGCGTCGGGGTCCTTTTTTTGGGCTTGCATACGCGGCTTTTTGCCGCTTGGTCTTGATGCTTTAAACCGGACCGCCGCTTCCATACGCGGCCCTTGTTTTCGGCGTGCTCATGCGCTCGGCATATTCTTTTCCACGCGCTTTCAGCGTTTCAATTCCTCGATCTCCCGCAGCCACAGCTCGTTCGACGCGTCGCTCGGCAGGCAGAGGTCGCCGCGCGGCGAAACGCCCACCGTTCCGACCTTAGGCCCGTCCGGCAGGCACGACCGTTTGAACTGCTGCGCGAAAAACCGGCGGAAGAAGGTCTCCATCCATCGCAGCAGCACTTCGCTTGGGTACACGCCTTCAAATGCCTGCGCCGCTGCTGCCAGCAGCTTTGCCGGCGGATAACCGCCGCGCAGGAAGTGGTACAGGAAAAAGTCGTGCAGCTCGTAAGGGCCGACCAGATCCTCGGTTTTCTGGCTGATGTTGCCGTTTTCGGGCGGCAGCAGCTCGGGACTGACCGGCGTGGCGAGGATGTCCTCGAGCACCTCGCGCAGCGCGGGTGTGCTCTCGGCGGCGCAGTAGGCGACGAGATGCCGTACCAGTGTTTTCGGCACCGACGCGTTGACTCCGTACATCGACATATGGTCGCCGTTGTAGGTCGCCCAGCCGAGCGCCAGCTCGGACAGGTCGCCCGTGCCGACGACCAGCCCACCGGAGGCGTTGGCGATGTCCATCAGTACCTGCGTGCGCTCGCGCGCCTGTGCATTTTCATATGTCACATCATGCTTGGATTCGTCGTGTCCGATGTCGCGGAAATGCACGCGCACCGCATCTGCGATCGGTACCTCGCGCAGCGAAACGCCCAGCGAGCTGCAGAGGGCGACGGCGTTGTTCTTTGTCCGTGCTGTCGTTCCAAAGCAGGGCATCGTCACGCAGAGGATGTCCGAGGACGGCATCCCCAGTTCCGCATACGTGCGCGCAGTTACCAACAACGCGAGCGTCGAATCCAGCCCGCCCGAAATGCCGATCACGCAGCGTTTGGTCCGCGTGTGCAGGAGCCGCTGTTTGAGTCCGGCCGACTGCATATCCAGAATCTCCCGGCAGCGGCGTGCCCGTTCTGCTTTGTCTTCAGGCACGAAGGGAAGGGGAGAGTAGTCGCGCAGGATGTTTGTTTTTTTGCTTCTCGCCCCACCGAAGCGGAAAACGATATCCCTGCGGGGCGCAAAAGCATCGTTTTTCGCACGTTCGCGCAGAAGGAAATCGGGGTCGATATCATAGCATACCTGCTTATCGGAAAACGGCGTGCTTTCGCGGCGGACGCGGCCGTTTTCGCAGATCATCCGATGGCCGCCGAATACGTAATCGGTTGTCGATTCACCTTCGCCCGCGTTGGCGTAGACAACAGCGCACAGCCTGTCCGCCGAGCGTGCAGCCAGCATTGTCCGCCGCCGTTCGGCGCGGCCGACCAGCTCGCAGTCCGCGTCAGGACAAGCGAGCACGGCGGCTCCGGCTCCGGCGTCCGCGCTGTCGCGTCCGATTGCAATACCAAGCGTAAATCCATTGCCGAGGTCCAAAACGGTGTCGCCGAATATACAGACGCCGCCGTCCGGCAGCAGGATTTCCTTCGGTTCACCCGCATAAACAGAGAAATACCGTCGTTCGCGTGCCGACAGACGGCGCTTCGGAACCAGTACACGCAGCTTTCCGCCCTGTAAGACCGCCGCGCAGTCGTACAGCTTGCCGTCCTGCCGCCACGGAAGTCCTACGACCGCCGTTAAACCGCAATCCGTCAGCGGTATCAGATTGTTCAGCGCCGCGTAGGCGTGTTCTGTCAGGAACGGCTGCAAAAACAGGTCGCCGCAGGTGCTTCCGGTCAGGCAAAGTTCGGGAAATACCGCCAGATCGCACTTCTGTTCTGCTGCTTTATGAAGCAGTGAGGCGATTTGTGTGCGATTGCTTTCTGCGCCGCCTACGGTAACGCGCGGCGCAAATGCTGCTGCACGGATGAGGTTTTTCATATCATATTCGTCCTTTCGGCCGTTGTTTTCATTTTCTGCCATTATAGTCGAAAACGCCGGCTTTGTCAAGCAGCGTGACTTCTTGCTGAAAATCTGATTTGTATATGTTTATAATAGATGTGTTACGGAAGCAGGAAAAAGAAGTGACAAATGAAAAAACCTGTGGGACGGTGAAGTTTCGAGACCAAAGAGACAGGAGGATTAAGCAGTCGTCATAAAAACTGTAACACAAACTATTGTTTCGGTAAGCATGAATAAAATATTTTGAAAAGTACGGGGTAACAAAAGCGGCAATCAGGCATAAGACAAACCGGCAGTATGTTTACTGCCGGCTCATAGGGTACAACGGAACGCCGCAGTCACCGGCAGACAGATCTCTCCGGCCGCCCTATCATCCTAATGCGCACACTGAAGAAGAATGAAAACTGACAGCTGATATGCGTAAAAGAAGCGCAAATGCCGGTTTGGCAGTGTTCCGGGGGAGAGGCTATACACACTCGGTATAACGGGTCTGCAGCACAATTTACGCCGGCGAGGACAAATGACAGCGTATATAGTAAAGTCATATGAGAAAATGCAGTATCCGGGACAAAGGGAGGTAGATAGATGTAAAATTTGTACGAAGATCTGTATCATCGGAGAAGCAAAGGGGGGAAAAGATTCTGCCAATATACGGTGATAGGTGGGTTTCGATATTCCGTTATGTAGAGGCTTTCGAGGAACACGGTATATACGGCCCGACAGTTTTTCTCGAGCATATGCTTGAAAGATTTCCGTTTAAGGTGGAATGTGTGCAGACAGATAGCGGATCCGCATTCACAAAGCGTCTCGGTCATACCCAAAAGCCCACGCCCATACTGTTCGGGGCGCGCCCCGAACAGTATGGAATACGGCTGCCTCCTCTGAATTGGAAGTTTCCTGCCGATTCTATTCAGGCCTTTGTCAAACGAGGTGAACTTCTCTGATTTTGTAATTCATCATTGACAAACCTACAAAAAGAAATGGAAAAAATCGATAATACTCTTGACAATCGATTTGGGATGTGATATTATAATAAAGCGGTCGAGATGCCGGAGTGGCGGAATTGGCAGACGCCCGGGACTTAAAATCCCGTGAGATTTATCTCGTATCGGTTCGAGCCCGATTTCCGGCACCACTCTATTTATGCCGGCCGCTACATATATTTTATATCGCGGGGTAGAGCAGTTGGTAGCTCGTCGGGCTCATAACCCGGAGGCCGGAGGTTCAAGTCCTCCCCCCGCAACCATGTTGTGCAACCAAAAAAGATATTGCACCGGAAAACCCAGAAACCACAACGGTTTCTGGGCTTTTTCGTACCCCGATTTTCAAGTGCAAACAAAAAG
>CAJFRY010000057.1 GCA_904419545.1 Candidatus Woodwardiibium gallinarum | reverse complement strand
CTTTACCTTTTGACAGTTTTTATCTTCCCCTCCGGTCGTTCGTATTCCCGAATCCTTCTGTAAAAGGTCGATTCGCTGATCTGACAGGCAGACAATATGCCGGACAAAGGGAGATTTTTTCCGCGCCACAGGCGCGTCATCTGCTCAAAATCTCCCGGCAGCGCCTTCTCGGGCCTGCCGAATTTTACACCCCGCGCCTTTGCGGCGGCAATCCCCTCGGCCTGCCGTTTTTTGATGCTTTCACGCTCGCTCTGTGCGACAAAGGACAGGATTTGCAGAACCAGGTCCGAAATGAATGTCCCCAGCAGGTCCTTGCCCGTCCGCGTGTCCAAAAGCGGCATATCCAATACACAAATATCCGCTCCAAGCTCCTTTGACAAGCGCTGCCACTGCTCTCGGATCCCTTCATAATTGCGACCCAAACGGTCAATGCTGGATATGTACAAAAGGTCTCCGCACCTGATCTTTTTCAACAGGCGATTGTACTGCGGGCGGTCAAAATCGCTACCCGACTGTTTATCAATAAAAATGTTCTTTTCGTCTACGCCCTTATTCAACAGCGCCGCAAGCTGTCTGTCCTCGTTTTGATTGACGGTAGAGACTCTTGCGTAACCGTATATCTTTCCCATTGCTTTTCCTCACTTTCGACAAAATTTGACAAAATTCGACATTTGTTTCGACAACCGTCCGCCGTTTTCCGAAACTGTTTTCCAAACCTTGCAAAAAGTCCTACATATAATATTATACTCAGATAAATTCCCTTGTCCAGCGACAGAAATTTACAAAAGCATCTGCCCTTTCCGCTTTTCCCGGATACAGTGTAAAGAAATGCGAAAACCCGATCAATCGGGTGCACACTCCTATATCCGTATAAAATAAACGATGGAATCCTCTGCGAATCGTTTTATCCCCCGTAATGCCGGGATGCAGAAAAAACGCCGTCTGCCATATCGACAGACGGTGTCTTTTTTTATCCTTCCTGCGGCAAAATTGGCTTGGCAAAGCAGCCGCGTTGCATTTGCCGTTTGCGTACGGATGCTTAAAACCATATCCCTTACCCGCGCAGCGCGTCTTCCAATCGGTTGACCGGCGGCAGGCAGCGGTGTCCGCGGCAGACGTAATACGTTGTTTTTTCGTCTTTCAGCGGATAATCCGCCGCAGGCTTGCGCAGCAGCCGCACGGACATCTCCGGCGGCAGCAGGAAGGGTAGATTTTCCGCATCCTTCGGGTCGCCGAGTGCCACAATCACGTGCGGCGGCGGGTCCAGCCGGTCGGAAAGCGCACTCAGAAAGACCGCGTGCCCCATCGGAAAGGCTTTGGCGCTGCCGGTCATATAAGCGAGCTGCTTTTCCAGCACATCACCAAAGCCGCCTTCAGACAGCAGTGCATCCATTCGCACAAGATTGTCGGTCATCACCGAATTGCCGCTCGGCAGCGCGCCGTCGTAGGTCTCCTTCGGCCGGAAAAGAAGCGTTTCATTTTCTCGCCCGTTGAGAAAAAAGCCGCCGTTCCGTGTATCGAAAAACAGTTCGATCGCGCGTCGGAGCAGCCGTTCGGCCCGCTCAAGGTACGAGTCCCGCAGCGTCGCGCCGTACAGGTCGAGCAACGCACGCACAATATACGCATAGTCGTCCAGCAAGCCGGGCGCGCCGCGACGGCCGTCGTGCCAGCTAATAAAGAGCGCTTCACCGTCACTGAGATTTTCAGTAAGGAAGGCCATCGCACGCTCGGCCGTTTCCAACTCCTCCGGCCGGCGGGTAATCCTGTACAGCGCGCAGAAAGCCGAAACCGCCATCGCGTTCCAGACGGTGACGACCTTGTCGTCGGTGCGCAGCGCGCAGCGCTGCTTCCGATAGACGCGGACAGCCGGAAGAAGCTCGGTATGGCCGCCGAGAAGCATACCACTGTGCAGCAGGTTGGGAATGCTTTTCCCCGCAAAGTTTCCCTCAGCCGTGATTCCGTAGGCGGCGGCGAACGCCTCTCCCTGCTCCCTTCCCAGCAGGGCCGTCAGCTCAGCCGGTGTGAACAGGTAGTATTTGCCCTCCTCGCCGTCGCTGTCGGCATCCTGCGCGCTGTAAAATGCGCCGTCGGGCGTTTGCAGCTCACGCCGGAGATAATCCGCGATCCGCTCTGCAACGCTGCGGTAAAAGGGATTTCCCGTCACGTAATAGGCATAACAATAAGCGGACTGCAGCAATGCGTTGTCGTACAGCATTTTTTCAAAGTGCGGGACAAGGAAAAAGCGGTCGGTTGAATATCGGCAAAAGCCGTAGCCGATGTGGTCGAACATCCCGCCGGAATACATATGCAAAAGCGTTTTCTCCGCCATCCGCAGCGCGTCTTCATCGCCCTGCTTTTCATATATACGCAGCAGAAAAGTCAGGTTGTGAGGCGTCGGAAACTTCGGAGCGCTTCCGAAGCCGCCGAATGCTTTGTCAAAGCTGCTGCGGTATTGCGCCAGCGCATCGGTGATGAGCGTCTCTCCCGGTGCAATGCCCGCAGGCGCATCGGTCCGCAGCGCAGCCGCCACCTCGTCAGCCGCGCGCAGCAGCTCGGAGCGGTCTTTTTCCCAGCGTTCTGCGATGATTTCCAGCAACTCTTTCAGTCCCGGCGTCCCGTAACGCGAGGTCTTGGGGAAATACGTACCGGCAAAAAACGGCCGCTGGTCTGCCGTTATGAACACGGTTGTCGGCCAGCCGCCGCTGCCCGTAAACGCCTGACAAACCGCCATATAAATGCTGTCGACATCCGGCCGCTCCTCACGGTCCACCTTGACAGAAATATAATGCCTGTTCAACAGCGCGGCGATCTCCGCGTCTTCAAAGCTCTCACGCGCCATAACATGGCACCAATGGCAGGTACTGTATCCAATGCTTAAAAAGATCGGTTTATCCTCGTCCCTCGCTTTCCCGAACGCCTCCTCCCCCCACGGAAACCAATCGACAGGGTTTTCTGCGTGCTGGCGGAGGTAAGGGCTGGTTGCATGCACAAGTCTGTTGGCCATATGATATTATCCTCCTTACGGACGCTTCAGCGGCTTTTTCAGGCCGTCGGTAGCAGGGTTATCTAAACACGTGCCGTCCTCGTCGAAGCGCGAGCCGTGACATGCACAGTCCCATGAATGCTCCTGCGGATTCCAATGCAGCGCACAGCCGAGATGCGGACAACGCTTCGTTGTCGGCGTCAGCAATCCGGCCGTCACCTCAAGCAAATTGAAGGCGAGCTGCGGGCGCAGCATCGTACGCGCCGGTGAAAGTACGTCCGCAAGCGGGTTTCGGCGTTCCAGAATGAGGTCGCGCAGCAGCGTCGCGGCGACCATTGATGAAGTCATCCCCCATTTATTGAATCCGCTTACGACATACAGTCCCGGCGTGCGGCGGGAATACAACCCGGCATAGGGAACGCCGTCCAGCGACATACAGTCCTGCGTGGCCCAGCGATACGCTGCGTGTGCAGCCGGATAATGGCGGGCGGAGAACGCGTCCAGCGCACTGAATGCGCCACCCTTTTTCCCCGTCCGATGGCTGCCGCCGCCGAGCAAAAGAAAATCGCCGCTGCGACGGAAGGACAGCCCCTTTTGGTCCTCGTCAACGAACATGCCATCCGGCAGCGGCGCGTTTTCCAGTGCGCACACATAGGAACGGTGCTGATACAGCTTCATAAAATACAGGCCGTGCTTGTTGAGAAACGGAAAATGCGTGGCGACGATGATGGCTTTCGCACGGATGCGCCCCTGCACCGTCACCGCCGTCATCCCCTCCAGCTCGCGTACCTTAGTCTGCTCACAGATCCGCAGCCCGCAGGAGACTGAGGCGAGAAAATCCAACGGCCGGAACTGCGCCTGCTCCCGGAAGCATACTGCGCCGTCCACGGCAAACGGCAGCGGCAGCGCTTCGGCAAACACAGCGGGATGGCCGAGCTTATCCAGTGCGCGCAGTTCAGCTTCCAGCTTTGCGCGGCCGGAACACGAATAAACGTAGTTGTCTTTTGTTTCAAAGCCGCAATCAACGCCCCGGCTCATCGTGCGGTAATCGGCAATCGCCTGCTCATTGGCACGCAGATACAATCCGGCCGCCTCAGCGCCGAAGCGTCGGAGCAGCTTATCATACAGCAGTCCATGCTGCGCAGTGATCTTTGCCGTTGTGCGTGCGGTCACGCCGGAAGCAATCCTGTCTTTTTCGACGAGCAGCGTATCTGCGCCTGCGTCAGTGAGAAGCCGCGCACAGAGCAGTCCGGCGATGCCGCCGCCGATGACCAGCACGTCAGTGCGGATATCACCCCGCAGCGGCTCAAAACGAGGCAGCGCAGCCGTCGCCGTCCAAAGCGTCGGATTACGATCGGTCGACATATAAGGCACCTCTTTCCTTTTTCCCTATTTTGTACGGAAAACAAGTAAAAAATTCCCAAAAACCAACCGCGTTTCCAAAATAAAAAACGCCATCGGGGAACTTCCCCTTATGACGTTTTTCCTATACCCTGCGATATGAGCACGGAGCGTCCAAGCATTTTTCAACGTAGCAGTCTGGCCGCCCACGATGGTTACCCGTTGGGTGGCCTGGGGTTCGTATTTGTCGATAGACTGTTCGGTTACGGTATAAACGCCGGGATTGAGG
>CAJFRY010000056.1 GCA_904419545.1 Candidatus Woodwardiibium gallinarum | reverse complement strand
ATAGCTTTGAACGCATATTGCCGTTGCTGAGTTCCGAAAACCATACGGAAGAGAAGCCGTATCTGCTGGGCTCATGGGAGCAGTTGAACCGAGCCCGCTCGCCATATGCGCAGGCGTCCTGCGCAATTCACAATTATATCATTCAGCTTGTGAATGCGGAAGAATTCAATTTGGCTCTTTCCTGCTATGAAAGAATCAGAGACTTTGATCTGCATTACGGAAATTATTTTTACCGGAAAATAGAATTGGCTCGAAGTAATATATAGACGAAGCGGTGCATTCCCGTTTCCTTTAGGTGCATGCAATCGCCTATAGATGAAGGGGGATGACGATTCTCATGATTGCCGATTGACAAAGGCGGGTAAAATCTTCGGCAGGCGGGAAACGGCGGACTTTGTCCGCCCGTGGCTGTTCCTGACGGTTTTCCGTCGCTTCGGGAAGCATTTTGAACGGTGTTTTACGATTGCAAACACGGGCGAATGCCTGCGTGTAATCCGTTTGTTCCGTTTTTTGTCGGGAGCGTCCGAATGGCTTGTGCGATGATGTGAGATAATATGCCCAATTGCCGGCCGGCGGCTTTTGCCGTTTTGGCTGTCGGACAAATGCAGAGGACGCAGGCGTTTGATTCGCCTGCGTCCTCCATTCGTTATGGAGGCAGAGCAAAATGCGCACAGACATAGAGAGATTCTTTTGCGCGCCTCCGTCCGGCAATTGCTGCAACGCAGAAATCCGGCGTCGCGTTTGCGGATGCGATTTTCCGAGGCAAACGCCGTCTTCCGGCACAGCCGGGATTTCATTGACAAAACACCGTATCAATGCTATACTGATACACGGAAGGCGGGCGCGTTATGTCCGTTTTTGCCGATCCGGCTTTTCGGCAGCACAGAGCGGAAAGCGTTCCGGCGCGGGTTTGCGTCGCGATGTGGAAGCGGCCTTCTTGACGCGCCCTGCAATAATACAATTTCTTGATAAAATGGTTTGCAACCGTTTTGTTATCTGCGGTATTTGCAGGAAATAGATATTGTACGGCACATTTCACCGGACTTTGCCCGGAGCGTCATTCGCCTGTGCGAATGACGGAGGAAAATATTTTCAACATTTTCCTCCGATATAATATAAGTATAAAACGGAAACGGTTTTGTTTGCGTACTTCCGGGGCTTATTTTTGCCGTCGTTTAAGGAAGGACGCCGGGAACGAATCCGGCGGCAGGGAGATTTTGGATGCTTGTAAACAGACTGGACGGCGTTGCGTTCAGATTGAAGCGTTTTTATGATTTTTCATACCTGAAAAAGTACGGCACGGCTTTCACTGCGTTTGACGAGACGGGCTCGGGCTGCATCTGTATCGGAATGCAGGACGAGCATAGTAAATTCTTCTGCAAAATCGCGGGCGCGGATACGGTCGAAGCTGTCGTGACGCCGGAGGAATCCGTGGAAGTCTTGAAAAAGGCGGTGACGATTTATCAAGACGTCCGGCATGCCAGCGTACCGAAGCTGTTGGACGCCTACTTTTACGGTCGGTTTTATACGGCGGTTTTTGCGTGGGCGGACGGCGCGTGCCTGTTTGATCACTGGAATTTTGACCGATACGCAAAGGACCCGTCGCTGCGGCCGCCGAGGGACAGATTCCTGACCCTGCCTGCGGACAAGAAGCTGCGCTGCGCGGATGTTTTGTTTTCCTTTCTGATGACTGTCGCGCGGGCAGGATACGTCGCAGTGGATTTTTACGACGGCAGTATCCTGTACGATTTCGATACGGATACCACCACGATCTGCGATTTGGATTTCTTTCGGAAGGCTCCGGCTGTCAATACGAGGGGAGAAGGCTGGTTCGGCACGAAAAGGCTGAAGGCGCCGGAGGAATACGTTCTGGGCGCGCGAATCGACGAGCGGACAAATGTGTTCACGCTCGGCGCGCTGCTGTTTGAATTTTTCGGTAGGTTTTCGGCTGCCGACATCGAAAGACGGTATCGGGAAAACCGTTTTGTCCCCTGCCCGCTCGGTGGCTGGGAACTGAACCGGCAAACCTACGAAGCGGCGCGCCGCGCCGTCTCTCCGGAACGGCGCGGCCGTTTTGAATCCGTGGAACAGTTCTATGCGGCTTGGAACAGGGCGCTGCGGGCGCAGGAAGCCGGTTGGCCGTGTATTTAACCGCGCGCGGGCGCTTACAATATAAGGAGGAATCTTCTATGCGCATCCTGCTGGCTGAGGACGAACGGGATCTGAACAACATTATAACGAAAAAGCTGACTGCGGACGGGTACAGTGTGGACGCCTGCTTCGACGGCGAGGAGGCGCTTGACTGTCTCTCTGCCGCTGATTACGACGCAGTCGTTCTTGATGTGATGATGCCGAAGGCGGACGGCTTTGAGGTCCTGCGCAGGCTGCGGCAGGCGGGAAAGACGGTGCCCGTGCTGTTTCTGACTGCACGCGACTCCGTGGCCGACCGTGTGAAGGGACTCGACGGCGGCGCCAACGACTATCTTGTCAAGCCCTTTTCGTTTGACGAGTTGATGGCGCGCCTGCGCGCGATGACGCGCAATCCGTTCGGGATGGCGGACAACACGCTGACCGTCGCCGACCTGACGATGGACTGCGCCGCGCATATCGTCCG
Organism: Candidatus Woodwardiibium gallinarum; assembly: GCA_904419545.1. GTDB lineage: Bacteria > Bacillota > Clostridia > Oscillospirales > CAG-382 > Woodwardiibium > Woodwardiibium gallinarum. The sequence continues at coordinate 2,343 of CAJFRY010000056.1, read as the reverse complement.
TCGCGGCGGACATGAAATCGCGCTGTCCGCCAAGGAGTACGCGCTGCTGGAGTACCTGATGCGCAACCGGGGCGTTGTTCTTTCGAGAGAAAAGATTGAAAATCATATCTGGAATTTTGAGTATGAGGGCGGCACCAACGTGGTGGACGTATATATCCGCTATCTGCGGAAAAAAATAGACGACGGGTTCGAGCCCAAGCTCATCCATACGGTGCGCGGCAGCGGTTACGTGCTGCGGGAAATGCCATGATGAAAGGCATGTCGGTCCGCACAAAGATCACATTGTATTTTTTCGCCGTGCTCGCGTTGGTGGTCGCGATGACCTTTCTGGTCATTCTGACCGTCGGCAGTACGGTGCTTCAGCAGGTCGTCGGCGACAATCTGACGGCGCTGGTGGAGGACAATCTGAACGAAGTGGAGTATGTCCGTGCATTGTCTGCCGACGCAGACGAACGGGAGCAGGCCATTCCCTATTATGACGGTTATCTGCTGGTCGATTATGATTTTCTCGACGAAGTCAACGGCGTTACCGCAGCGCTTTACGCCGGCAACGGCAGCCTGCTGTACGGTGCAAATCCCGTCGGCGCGCTGCCGTCCGTAGTCCCACTGTCGGACGGGCAGTTTCAAACGATCGATTCACAGGGAACGACGTATTTCATCTATGACCGGCTGCTTTCCGTTGAGGTCCCGGGCGGCCTTTGGCTGCGCGGTGCGGTTTCCGTTCATCAGGAGGATGACAAGCTCACCGCTGTGGCAGGGCTTTCGCTGGTTGCGATGCCGCTGCTGCTGATCCTTGCCGTGCTTGGCGGCTATTGGATTGCCGGCAGGGCGCTCAGGCCGATTCAGACGATCACTGCGGCGGCCGCGGAGATCGGCAACGGGCGGGATCTGAAAAAACGGATTGCTCTCGGCGCGGGCCGTGATGAGCTGCACCGGCTCGCAGACACCTTTAACGCGATGTTTGACCGGCTGGATAAGGCCTTTGAGTCCGAGCGGCAATTCACATCGGACGCCTCTCACGAGCTCCGCACGCCCGTCAGCGTCATCCGTGCGCAGTGCGAATACACACTGGAGCGGGACAGGAGTCCGGAGGAATACCGCGAGGCGCTGGAGGTGATTTTCCGCCAGAGCAAAAGAATGACGCGGCTTGTCGAGGATATGCTGAGCTTTACGCGGCTGGAGCGCAAGGCGGAAAGCTATGTTATGGAACCGTTCGAGCTTTCGGCATTCGTCCGTTCGGTTTGTGAGGATCTTGCGCTTATTCGGGAGAAAAACATCACTCTGACCTGTGAAACGGACGACGGCATCGTTGTCGAGGGAAACCGCGCGCTGCTCGGACGGCTGCTTGCGAACCTTGTCGGCAACGCGTACCGCTATGGCCGCGAGGACGGGCATATTCGCGTACGGGTCGGCCGAACGGCGGATTGCGTTTGGCTTTCCGTGGCGGATGACGGCATCGGGATCGCACCCGATCGTTTGGATAAGGTTTTCAACCGCTTTTATCAGGCGGATGCGGCGCGCAGCGGAGAGGGTACGGGCCTCGGCTTGGCAATGGCGCAGGAGATTGCCCATATGCACGGCGGCAGCATAACCGTGGAGAGTGAGCTTGGGAAGGGCAGCGAATTTATTCTCAAAATTCCCATAAAACAATCGGAGCTCTAATGTGGCTTTCATCTTTGTGCTTTACAATAGGGGCACAACGAAAGAAAGGAACGATTGAATATGAAACTGAAAAGCCTGTTTACGACGCCCAAGCGGGCAATCCTGACAAGTATATGCGCGGTAGGCATTCTTGCCGCCGCCGGAACGGCGACCGCCTTTGCTGCGGAGAGCATCGCCAAGAGCAATTCCATCGGCACGGCGGCTGCGGAAGAGGCCGCTTTGCTGGACGCCGGCGTCAGCGCCGGGGACGCGGTTTTTTCCCGCACGGATTTCGAGTTTGAAAAGGGCAGCTTTGTCTACGATGTTGAATTCGCCGCCAACGGCATTGAATGGGATTATCTCATCAAGGCTTCGGACGGTACCGTTCTCTCCCGTAAGGCAAAGGTGCAGGACGGATATCAGGGGCTGGATGCGGCGACGCCCGGTACGGATGGCAGCGTTGATGTGAGCAGCCCCATTCGGGAGGAGTCGAACGGCGGAGCGGACCTAAGCACGCCCGACACGAGCACGCCGATAGAAGAAACAGACATCGGACTGGAGGCCGCCAAGAGCGCGGCGCTTGCCGACGCGGGCGTAAACGCGGCGGACGCGACGTTTACCGAGCAGAAGCGGGACAGAGACGACGGGGTTCTTGTGTACGACATCGATTTCTACACGTCGGATATGAAATACGAGTATGAA
>CAJFRY010000055.1 GCA_904419545.1 Candidatus Woodwardiibium gallinarum | reverse complement strand
AACGACACCGGTATGACCGTCGTCAAGTATCTCGGAGACGCCGAACATGTCATTATCCCCGCCGCGGTCGACGGGAAGCCCGTCACGGAAATCGGCGATTATGCCTTCTCCGATGAGAAAACGTTCACGGGCAAGGATGTAACCACGGTTGAAATCCCCACTACGGTTACAATCATCCGCGAAGGTGCTTTTACGGACTGTCTTAAACTGCAAACAATTAATTTGCCGCAAGGGTTAACTGAAATAGGTGATCATGCATTTATATTCTGTACCCGGCTTTTTAATGTGAATTTACCGAATACATTGCTTTCACTTGGCAGAGAATCGTTTGCTTATTGCACATCCTTAACACATATAACGATACCGGCCAGTATTAGAGAATGGGGCATTCGTGTTTTTGAAAGTTCTGCTCTGGAAACGGTTATATTTGAAGAAGGCTTAGAACAAATCGGTGATTATTGTTTTGCGGGTGTCAAACTTAAAGAGATTGTTTTCCCTGAAAGCCTAAAAAAAATAGGTGAATTTGCTTTTGGCGTTTGTACAGAATTAACATCGGTTCGTTTTAACGATGGATTGGAAGAAATCGGCGCCAGCGCCTTTTACCAAACCGGCTTAAAAGAAGTAGCATTGCCCAATGGCATTCAATCGCTTTCGTCTACTTTTAATCGCTGCAAAAATCTGGAATCAGTTCAACTGAATAGTAGCCTGATGACGATTGGCGATGGAACTTTTCGAAATACAAACATTAAAAAGCTTGTTGTTCCTCAAAGTGTAACAGAAATCAGTGAATCGGCATTTGCTAAGTGTGTACTGCTGCAAAAGGTATACTTTGAAGGCAATGCGCCGGAAATGCTCGAAGCAGACCGATTTGATAAATCGGATTGTCCCGATTACATCGTTTACTACCACGAGGGCGCGGAAGGCTTTACCTCTCCCGAATGGAATGGATATAAAACTGAAATTTGGTGATAAACATTATTACAAAAAAGGCTGCGAAAATAATATTTCGCAGCCTTTTTATTAATTGTGAGCGTTTATAGTGTCAATCAATGATTTGAAATTTACATCGCTGTTTTCAATACGAAAATATAAGCAATAATCTTTGTTGCTTACGGTTTCATAAATTTTCAAATTATTTTTTGCCTCTTGAATATATAAATCATCCAAGTTGTCCAGTATGGCAAAAAAATCTCTTACCCATTCTAAGATCTTGTATTCTGTCACATTAAAATCCGCTTCATCTGCAAATTTTTCAAGGAAAGACAAAATTCCCTCACTAATTTCGCCAATACATGCACTGGAAAAAAATATGAGGCGGTAAACATCTATTACCTTGTCTAATTTTGTGATTTTAAGCACCGAATCAATTAGCATTCCAACACAAGCCTCAAAAACATTTTTGATATACGTATCATAATCAAAATAATTATGAAATCCAAACAAAATTTCAGCTTCAGAATATACCTCAAAACGGTTACTCATTGTAGAACGCATAATAAATTTTACAGAATCACCATCCATCACAAATAGTTTGGGCAATTTCCCGAACAGTTTTTGAAACAAATTGTCTTTTAAATTCAATATTTCAATAATATTTTGCTTCGAACATTCCTCCGTTCTTAAAGATTTCATATATAGTTCAACTCCAATCGGATCAAGCATATACAACAGTGCAAGCTGATCTACTGTATAAGTCCGCCTTTGATTAAAAGCCAAACGTTCATAGTATTCATCCTTATCATCAGATTGCCAAGCATCGCTCAGCGTTCCAAGGTTTTTCCAAACAAGCGAATCGTAGTGTTCATCTGCTTCGACCGTATCTTCCTGTTCCAAAAAATAGACCGCAAACAAATCGCCAACTTCCTTTGCTATCCGAACACGCTCACGGGAGTCCACCTTTACGGTGCAGGAGGCGGTCAAATCGTTGTTGACCTTTTTTGCAGTGACGACTGCCGTACCGTCTTTCTCGGCCTTCACACGTATACCGTTGATATCCCCGAACGGCTCCAGCGAAACCACATCCTCGTTATCGGTGCTCCAATTGACGCGCTTGTTGACCGTTTCCGCCGGGCAAACCGAGGGATACAGCTCAACATGCTCCCCGACCTTCATTGTGACTTCCTTTTTCGACAGTGTCAGGGTCTCGGCAACAGGCTTATGCCGGATATCGACTTCGATCGTATCACTGACGCCGCTGCCGTCGGCAGCCGTAGCGGTAATTTTCAGTCCGAGCATCAACATGTTTGCGTTCAGCAACCCGCTTGTCGGGTTGATTGATGCCTGATTTGGTCCACCCGAGCTCCAAATCAAACATTTGTTCTCTGCATTCGCCGGTTCGATTTCGGCGTGCATCAAAACGCTATCTCCAACATAGATGTCACCCGGCGGGCAGATGGTGATTTTCTGCACCAATACCTGCTCGGTCACGGTCACGCAGCAGGTTGCGCTGACGCCGCTGCCGTCCTGCGCACTCGCCGTGATGGCCGTCGTTCCGGCCTTCTTCGCACAGACCCAGCCGTTGCCGTCCACCGTCGCCACGCTTTCGTCGCCGCTCTGCCAGCAAAGCGTCCGATTGTTCGCGTTCGACGGCGAAACCGTCGCCGTGATTTGCGCCCCGTTGCCCCTGCGGAGCTTCAGACTTCCGGTGCTCAGCGCGATGCCGTCCACCTGTACGACGCGCTGGACCGTCACCGTGCAGTAGTCCTTTTTTCCGCTTCCGTCCTGCGCGGCGGCGTAGACGCGCGCCGTGCCCGCGCTCTTCCCGTATATTTGCCCGCTCGATGTGTTCACCGTCGCCACTGCCGTATTGTCACTGTACCATTTCACGCTCCGGCACTCTGCATCCTCCGGGCATACCTCTGCCTTTACTGCATTGCTCCACTGTCCTTCCCGTATTGTCAGGCTGCTTGGCGTTACACTTACGCTTGTTACACATTTCATTTCTTTTTCGTCCTTTCTGCTGTTCGTTCAGAACATATATTCAGCAATCACGTCGGCGCTGCGGATAAGATTGATATGAAAGCAGACCTGCGCGCCGGCATCGCTGCGGATAGGGTGGCAATCACGTCCGTACTGCCAAACGGCAATCTCGCTTCGGTCGATGGCGGAGGGCGCGAAGGGACGCCAGACATCGGGGTGAATGAGGTGAGTGGTGGTCACACGGTCATATTCCGGCAAATTGGGCGCAACAGCCCAGATGGGACAAATGGCAAACAGGTCGCGCGTGCTTTGCATGCCGCCGCTGAATTCACGGTCAAACGCAAATTTTGCGTCCGTATTCGCGCGGAAGCCCGGCATGTACCCCTCCTGCATAATCCCGTTGGCGTATCCGCGCAGGTAGTCCTGCGTGATCGGCTCCCCGGCGTCCGGCTCAAGAAAGAGCACCGTGTCATATGGAATTCCCAGCGCCAGCGTGGCAAGAGCAGCCTTGGCCGCCTCCAGACGCCCCTGCTCCTCGGTTTCCTTGGGCTCGGACGTGCGGTAAATCGCGGCAATTTTACAGCCCTGATCGTGCAGAAAATCAATTTCCCCGCGCGTCAGCGCCTGCTCGCCCGTGATGGAACGTCCCCAAAAGTTGGGATAAAGCTTATTCCTTACTGCCCACTCGAAGAGTGTAAGGTTATTTTGGAGCAGTTCATTTGCCGGCACATCGGAATCCACACCGAAAAACAGCCCGGTAACGGACGCAGCCGCCTCGGCTGCGTCATGGGTGGGCGGCACAGACTCGGCACCCGCCTGATGGATTTCGTTTTTGCTTGCTTCGTATGCATCTCTGCATGCCATAATTTCAATCTCCTTTTTTGATGTTTTTTGTAGCTACGCGCTTACTATAACAGATAAACCGGACAGTTCATGTCCGGTTTACTTCAACTTTTCAAAAAAATTTTTGCAACAAAAAAACAGGCACGCGCATTTGCGTGCCTGTTTGCAATACCCGCGCGGCGCTCAGCGCAGCAGCGCGCAGAAGTCGTCCCGCATGCGGAGCGGGTCGAAGACGGCGTTGGAAAGGTATTCCTGCAAATCCTCGGACAGCGTCGTCGTTCCGCTCGTCATAAGATCGTCCGGCCGGAAGCGCATCCGATCAAAAGCGGGGCAGGTGTAGGCATAGGAAAGTCCCTTCCCTTTGATACATAACGCATCGTAGGCTTCGGCGTGCGAACGCGCCTTTTGCAGCACGCCGACCGCGCCCGCCGCGTCGCCCGCGCGTGTAAGGCACTGTGCCTGCCAGACCGCGTTGTGCATCAGTACATCGTGGTAGTACAGATAATTCCCGTCGCTGATGAGCAGCTTGACGATCTGCTCAGCCGCTTGAAGCAGCACAAGGTCGCATTTGCCGAATTCAAGCTCGTTGACAAGAGCTTCCAGCTTCCTGTCGAGCCGCTTCTGCCGGAGTTCGACGGCCTCCTCGCCGCGCAGGCACCAGCCGAGAAGTTCGTCAGCCTGTGGGGACCCGACCGCGTATGCTTTGGCTTCGTCGCAGCGTCCGAGCGCGGACAGCGTCCGGACCACGCCGAAGCGCGCCGCCTCCTGCAGCACGACCGTCTCCTGCACAGCGGGGTCCGCGCCGGCAAGAATGGCTTCGTACTCCCGCACCGCCTGCTCGAAGTGGCGCCGGCGTTCCGCATCGTCTGCCGCGGCGTGGACGGCGAACGTCTCCTCCGCGCCGGCCAATTGCAGACGCCGCGCGGGGTCGTCCGGCTGCGCGTCTGCGAGCTTCTGCGCGGCCTCGAGCCGGACGGCGGTGTCGCCGGTCATCATCGTTTCTTCCCACTGCGCTTCGAGCGCCTGCCGCCGTGCTTCCTCTGCCGGACGGTCGATGCCGAGAAGCGCGTCCGCAGTGACGCCGAACAGCCGCGTCAGGGGAACGATCAGCGACAGGTCGGGACTCGCCGCGCCGGTCTCCCATTTGCTGACCGCCTGATCGGTCACGCCGAGCCGCTCCGCCAACCTGCTCTGTGTCATTCCCGCCTTTATGCGCAGGGCGCGGATGTTATCTCCGATGGATACAGACATTGGGCATTCCTCCCTTTCTGGCTACAAGTATAGCCGAAAATCCGGCCGGGTGCAACCGCGCGTTCGTTGGGCCGGAGTCGAATTTCATTTGACCCGTGCACAAAGCCCGTGCCGGACGCAGACAGACATTCCGTTTATCCGAACGCACAGGTACAGCCTTCTGCAAAAGCGATGAATTTGCAGGAAATATAAAAAAACGCACCGTTTCACATCAAAAACTCCGCTGCACGTTGTTTCTTCGCTTCAAGTCCGTCATAATTGGAATGTCCTGCAAGTGCTTGCGATAAAGCATAAATTTTGAAGAGTGAAAAACAACACTAAAACCCCTTGAAAATCAAGGGGTTTAGTGTTGTTTCCTTTCCGCGAAACCGTATGGCTCCCCCTGTTGGGCTCGAACCAACGACACCGCGGTTAACAGCCGCGTGCTCTACCGACTGAGCTAAGGAGGAATATAGAACCGTCCTGCACAAAAGGCAGGACGGAAAACCGCCTCCCCGACAGGGGAGACGTGTCAGCATCGAC
>CAJFRY010000054.1 GCA_904419545.1 Candidatus Woodwardiibium gallinarum | reverse complement strand
TGGGCATTGGTGAAGAGCGGCGCACAATAAAACAAGCTCCGTTTTACGCGAATCCCCAACGCCCGCGCAGCGGGCGTTGGGCATAAAAGGAGAACGCGGCACGCATCAAAAAAGTGCTGTTTTTTACACAAATGCCCTACGCCCGCTGTGCGGGCGTAGGGCATAAAAGAGTAAGAAACGCAGCCAAAACCAACCAACATTCAACCGATTCAGCGCTATCTCTTTCCTATGCCGTACGCCGGCAAAGCCGGCGTACGGCATAAAATGAAAATAACGTTGTTTTATAAGTTCCGCTTTGCGTGAATGCCCAACGCCCGCTGCGCGGGCGTCGAGCATTGATATTGGAAATTTCCGAATAGCATTATGCCTTTTCTCTCCTTTTTATGCCCGACGTCGGCTTTGCCGACGTCGGGCCATTGGAGGAGGGCTGCGCATCATAAAACAAGTTCCGTTTTGCGAAAATCCCCAACGCCCGCGCAGCGGGCGTTGGACGTAGAGAAAAGACGAGCAAGAAGCTTAAAGAAAACAAGAAGTCGGCAAAGTCACCCGCTGCCTAATCTCTTCAACAAACCTTCGTCGAAAAGCGGCAAAAGTCCCTGACACATAGCTTGGGGCAAAGCTCCGATCGAATGCAGGCTTACCGCCGCAGGCGTTTTTCAATCGCCGCGGTCTCTGTATTGGCTTTTCGGATACGGTCGTAGACCGCCTGCGAAAACTTTCGCTCCCGCGCATAGGTGTACAGCCCGTTCCGCTCCTGTTCAATGTCATAAAGCTGCGTATAACAGAAGCCGCAGCAATAATCCGTCTGCAAAAGGGTATGCGTAAGCGCTTCGTAGCGCGCGGCGAATTCGTCCTCGCTGCGCGGGTCGCTCCCGTAGCCCCAGCCCGGACCGCCCTTCGGTTCCCAGCGCGCGCCGCCGTATTCACTGACCATATACGGCTCGCCGCGATACGTCTGCCGGTCCGGATAAGTAAGATACGGCCCGTCGCCGCGGTAATGGGAGGCGAATTTCCCGACCTCCTGCTCATAATCATGAACGTCAAAAATATCGGTGACGACATGATACAGGCCGCTGGTGTCGATGCAGGGCCGCAGCGGATCAAAGGTCTTCGTATACCGATAAACCTCGGCAAGCACGCGCTCGTCCTGGCGGCGTCCCGCGTAATCCCACGTCTCGTTGAACGGACACCAGCCGATGAGCGCAGGGCTACCGTAATCCCGACGCAAAGCCTCCGCCCATTGCGGCAGAAAGACCGCAAGTCCCGAAGGGTCCGAGATATCCAGCCCCCAGTTGGGAAACTCACCCCAAATGAGATAGCCCAGCCGGTCAGCCCAGTAGAGATAGCGTTCCTCAAACACCTTTTCGTGTATCCGAGCGCCGTTAAAGCCGAGCGCTTTGGAAAGCAGGATATCCTGCCGGATTGCCTCATCATTCGGAGCGGTGTAGACCCCATCCGGATAAAAGCCCTGGTCGAGCACAAGCCGCTGGAACAGCGGCTCGCCGTTGAGGAACAGACAGCCGTCGCGCATCTCCACGCTGCGCAGGCCGAAATAGCTCTCCACGCGATCAAGCGGCGCGCCCGAGCGCTCAAGCGTGAGCTCCAAATCATACAATGCAGGGGACTCCGGACTCCAAAGCCGCACGACCTCAAGCGCAAGCGAGCCGCTGACCGCCGCGCCTCCAGCCTTCAGCAGCATCTCGCCGGCAGGCGCGCCGCCCGAGAGCGCGCGGACCCGAAGCGTGCAGCCGTCGGCGTCCCCGCATAGGAAAACGGTGAAATCCAGCTTGCCGTTGCGCGCGTCGGGCGTGACGTAAAGACCGGCAATCCGTGTTCTCGGCACAAATTCCAGCCAGACGGTCTGCCAGATGCCGGTGGTACGGGTGTAGTAACAGCCTGCGGACGCCAGCGACACCGACTGCTTACCGGCCGGCTGGGCGCCGGAACGAACGTCGTCCCGCGCGTATACGGTGACGGTATTCTCTCCGGCGCGCAGCAGCGCGGTAACGTCAAACGAAAACGGTGTGTAGCCGCCCACATGGCGGCCGGCAAGCCGTCCGTTGATGAACACCTCCGTCTCGTAATCCACCGCGCCAAAATGCAGAAGCACGGCATCAGCGAGCTGCTCGGCAGAAACGGTAAAGCGCCGCAGCAACCAGACGGCGGGAATGAAGTCGGTAAACCCTATGCCGGAAAGCGTGCTTTCCGGACAGAAGGGCACTGCAATCGTCCCGTCAAGCGAGGTGCGTTCGTTCCACTTTTTCTCCCTGCCGGAGAGTGAAAAATCAAATGCGTATTCCCATAAACCGTTCAGATTCTCCCACGACGCGCGATAAAAACGCGGACGCGGATGCTCGGGCCGCGGTACGATGTTCATAGCTGCAAAACCCCTTTACATACGGAGAGGAATCTCCCCTGTAAGTATAGACAGAAAAGTCCTCCATAAAGGGGAGGACGATTCAACTGCATTATAACAGAAACGGCGGCGCTTTGCAAGAGGCACCGCCGTTTTTTCAAAAATACGCCTTCGGCCGCCGGCTCACACCTGCCGCCGCTCGCCCACCTGACCATCGTCTTCAACCTTCAGCGAAACGCTGTACTCCACGCAGCCGATTTTACAGCCCGACGAGATGACGACCTCGCGCCCGCGGACAACATCGGCTTCGGTATTCTGCAATGTGACCGAATCCCCTTCGATCGTCGAAACGGACAGCGTGCCCGTTCCGTTTTTTCGGAACAGGCCGAAAAAGCCGTTCTTTTCCTCCCCGCGCTCAACAAGAATCTCTCCGCCGCCGATGCTGCCGATCCGACAATCGCCGCCGACGCGGATGTGCAGACGCTCGGCATTGAGCAGGCCGTTTACCTTCACGCTGCCGGAAAGCTTGACTTCATCGCCCTCGATGTCGCCGTCAACCGTAAAGCGTCCTGCGCCCGAAAGCTGCTCGGTACACATACGGCCTCCGGCGGAAAAACTGCCCGCCGCCTTGAACACGCGGGCGCGGACCTCGCTGCCCAGCGTGCAGCTTCCCGACACATGCAGTTCATCCGCCTGCACACGGCCGTCGCAGCGGAACGAGCCGGCACATTTGATTTGCCCTGCGCATTCCACGTCCCCTTCCACATGGGCAGAACCCGCGCTGCGCAGATCTGTGCAGCGGATGTTTCCCAGCACCCGTCCGGAACCGCTGATTTTGACTTGGGCGTATTCACCGCCGCTGATTTTACCGCTGCCCGCGATATTGATGTTTTCCATTACGTATTCCCTTCTTTCTCATATTCGCCGGCGCCCGCCGTCCGCAGGACCGCCGCCGTTATATCCGTTTCACTCCCGTCCGGACGGACGGCAACAACCGTCAGTCCGTCGCTCAAACGATAGAGCTTGCTGCCGAACGCCGTCGTCACCCGCAAAGCCAGCCCGTCCGATTTGCTTTTTTCCCGGTAGCGCTCCGCCAATTCGTCCAGTGACGAACCGTCCCTGCGTTCTAAAATTTCTTCAATACGCGGGCAAATCTGCGATTCCCGAAAAAAGGTTTCCTGCCCCGTCACTGTTGAACGGCGGATAAACCACGTCTCCGGAATCAGCCCCTTCCGCTTCCAACGATACAATGCCCCGTAAGAAATCCCGTAGCGGGACAGCAGCTCCTTTTTGGAAATCAGCTTTTCTTCCGTAACCGCCACAGCCGCACCAGCCTCCTTTCCGACCGTAACAATGTTACCCTTTGCACCCATCATAGCATAACATTGTTACGATGTCAAGTCCTTTTTTACTTTTTTATGTCTTTGCAGGAAGTACGCCACGTTTTGAAGTGTGCTTCATAGCATCAGACGTTGAAAAATGGTAAACTTTTCCCGTAAATTGGTATCAGGGAGGAGGTGGCGGACACAAATGCGTTCGTACAAAACGCTGCTGCAGCGATACCTGAAGATCCGTCTGCGTTCCTATCGATTCACACGGGAGCTTACACAAGAGCAGATGGCAGAGCTGCTGCACATTTCCCCGCGGGCGTATTACGATCTGGAAAACGGGAAATACGGCTTTTCGGCACTGACACTGGTATTCTTTCTGTCGGCGCTGCCGGCAGACGAGGCAGCCGAGCTGCTGCAGGAATTTCGCCGGAAGGTGGACAGAGACAAGCAAAACAACGCCACCTGACCGCCGGGAAAAACGACAGAGCGCCTCCGAAGAGACGCTCTGTCGCCCTTAGCCACGCAATCGGCCGTCTCCGGTAACCCGGGCAAAAGCCTTACAATAACGGCCGGATACACCGCCCGGCGCCCTGCGGAATTCGCTGTCAAAGCCATCGGACCAAGGAACTGCCGCAGAATGCTTTTTCGGCAGAAGAAAAACGGCAGAGCATCCCGCAGGAGATCGCTCTGCCGCCTTTTTTACGTTTTGCGGACCGGAATCCAAACCTCTTCAAAATGCTTACCGTCCGGCGTGGTATAATACAGCTCCATATCCGGCCCGGGCGCCTTGTCATACCCGGAAGCGGACAGCCATTCGCTGTACGCGCGGCTGAACAAAGACGGAATCTCCGTCCCCATATGGCTGCACGTGTCGCTGCGGAACACCGCCCACGACGCTTTTGGAATTTGTGCGATACGGAAGCCCTCCGTCCTGCTCTCCGGTTTCCGAAGCGCACAGATCATATACGGGAACACGTCCTCATCCGGCTCGCTGCAGCCGCATACCGCAAAGAGCCGCTTGCAGCCATCCGCTGACGGCCCCTCGCCTGCCGCCTCCAGCAAACGATCATACCTGCCGTTTCGCCGGCAAGCCGTCCAAAAATCCAGCACCCTGCCGGTCTCCTCGTGCCCAAAACGCCGTTCGATCCCGAATACTTCAAAAGCGTCTCGTTTTTCCATACGCCAATGCATCGCTTTCGCTCCCTTGATTTGGATTTGAAAAACGAGAGGAGGGAACAGCGTCAGGTGCGCACCCGGACGACACGCCTCTGAGGGCGTGATTCCGTGCTGCCTGACGAACGCACGCGTAAAGCTGTCCGCACTGTCATCGCCGTACAGGACTGCGGGATCGATGACTTTTCCGTTCCCTGCCTGCAGACGCATTGCGGCCAATGACAGCTTTCGTTTGCGGATGTATTCCGACAGCGGCATATCCGCGGCGTAATAGAACAGACGTCCGAAGTGGTCGGCGAATACAATGTAACGGACGCAGCGCCGCCTCCCCCGTTATTCAAGTCAATGATAGCATGCGCCGGCGCCCACCGTCCGACTTTCAGGACAGACTTGCGCAGGACTGCGGACAAGAGCCGGCGGTAAAACCGCCGGCTCATATGCCGCTGTGCAATCAGTCGTCGTATTCGGCGTCGAATTCCAGAATCCTACCGGTCGTGGCGTGGATGGTGTACTCATATTCCATACGATCTTTGTAAAACTCGATCTCGTACACCCGTATGCCGTCGTCGTTTTCATACTTTGCCTTGGAAAGATACACCTCGCCGGCAGATACGCCCGCGTGCTCAAAAGCAATTTGCTTGGCGGCTTCCAGCCCGATGTCGGTCGTACCCGTCTGCGTCTGGTTGTTCCGGCGCTCCGATTTCCTCTCGCGGACAGCGCCCGTCGCCGCGTCGATTTCATACTCGTATTTCATATCCGACGTGTAGAAATCGATGTCGTACACAAGAACCCCGTCGTCT
>CAJFRY010000053.1 GCA_904419545.1 Candidatus Woodwardiibium gallinarum | reverse complement strand
CTCCGCCTTTCTGTGTGCCGTAGGGCAGTTTTTTCATGATCGCCTCCATACTGTTGAGGGCGGGGGTATTAGTAAAGTACATTTTGTCAGCTCCTTTTCGTGAAATGAAAAAAGCCCGAAGTCTTTTGCAAAACTTCGGCCAGTTAAACGCAAAAACGGCAGACAAGTTTTTAGCGACTTGTCTGCCGTTTGAAGCAGTTATTCTGTTGTACGGGAGTTCAATTCTATCCGCAAAGCAAAAATAGCTGTTTTATATCTACGAATATGCATCTTGAAATCCCGGCGTTTGGACAGCAAAAACCCCGATAAAATCGGGGTTTATGCGGAACATATCTTTTTTGTGCTCCTATTATGGTGGAGGCGAGGAGAATCGAACTCCTGTCCGAAAACCCCTTGACACAGCTTTCTACGAGCGTATCCGTTCTTTTGCATTCCCCTCTCCGGACGCCGAACGGAAGGCTGCCGGGTCGGGTAGCTTCATAAGTTCATGACGGGGCGCAAAGCTTTGTCCCGTTCACGTTCACTACTGTGTCGCGCCATATCCGGAGTCGTAGTCCTCTCCGGCATGACGGCGGCGTTAGGCCGCTAAAGCTCTGTTGTTGTTAGAGTTTAATTTTGAATTTGCACATTTTATAGAAGATGTGCGCTTCTGCTCGCTTACCGTATCTCAGAATCCCCGTCGAAACCTTTACGCCCCCAAATGTTTTATTGGAATTTTTCCCTTGCAGCACGATCAATTTCGCGCTCGGCATCCTTTTTTGCCATCGCTTCGCGTTTATCGTACAGCTTTTTACCCTTGCAGAGCCCCAACTCGACTTTAACCCATTTGCCGGAAAAGTAAAGCGACAGCGGGATGATGGCATATCCCTTCTGCCCCACTAGGCCAAATAGGCGCAGCGTCTCTCTTTTGTGCAACAGCAGCCGGCGGTCGCGCATTGGCTCTCTGTTGAATATGTTCCCCTTTTCGTAAGGACTGATATGCATCCCCAGTACAAAAATTTCACCGTCAATGATTCTGCAGTAGCAATCCTTCAAATTGACGGACCCTTGCCGCAGCGCCTTGACTTCGGTGCCGGCCAGTTCGATGCCGGCTTCTATCGTCTCCTCAACAAAATATTCGTGGTAGGCTTTTTTGTTGGTGGAAATGATGCGTTTGCCGGGCATCAGAACTCCCTCCCCCGCTTTCTATTCTTGAACATACAAGCCGCTGCTGTTCGCTGTGGTCTTCTGGCAAAAATCGATCAGAAGTTTCACCTTTTGCAATGTTTCACTGTCGGGATTATTGAACCGAACAGGGAACTGATAGCATATATTTGTATATGCGCGACCAAAGAAGTTCATATCAACGCCTTGAACCTCACAGGCCGCACTGCATTTTATGCAGGGACCCACATGATCGAAAACCAGCTGAATAAGCTCCTCATTTTCCGTGTTTGCGTAATTGCTTGCAAAAAACCATAAAACCCAACCTTTGCCGGTCGACTGCGGATTCAACCCGTAGAAATGAATGCCGAATAAATTGCGGTTTTCACCGGGTACAATCCAAAAGCCCGGTCCGAACCATTGATGCGGCTTCATTCCGCTTTTGCGAAGATAGGAAATAAATGCCAATGCGTCTTCACGAAAAACCGGGTCTAATACAGTATGTATTTCCTCTTCGATTTGTGTTTCCGTTTGCCGTTTTTCTTCCATAAATCGTTCGACCTTTTCACAATTTAGATACCGTCGCCTGTGCCTCAAAGCAGTTGGCGCCGGTGCGCCCGTTGCAGGCCGCCAGCCGAAAGCCGTTCTTACAGCTTTCTACGCCGACCGACAGCGTATCTCCCAGCCGTGCCTCGGATAAAAAGCCGATTTGCAGTCCGCTGAGCCAATGGTCATATAGTGAAACGGGTGAAAAATCGGCAATAATGTCCGAATAATATGCGTTGTTCAAATGGTTGTTTTCATCCAGATCTGAAAACACTACGCGGCGTTCACCCAACGGTGTCAGAACCGTACCTTTCTCTATCAGGCGTTTTTGGACAGGAATGCCGAGCCCGGGAATGTTGAGCGCAGGAATCTTGAATTTCAAAGCCGAAGGGCGGAGTATCGAGCGCTTTTCAAAATCCAGCAGTGCCCAAAGCGTTGTCGCCGCAGCGACTTGTTCCCCGTTTGCAAAAAACAGGAATTCGCGCACGAACGAGGCTCCCTCCGAACGATTGTTGATGGACCGGATGGTCACAATGTCTTCGTCGCACAGCGGTCGACGGAATTCCAAAGCCAGCCGTGTGATGACGAACACCATATTTGCTTCACGCATTTTCGCATAGGTGGCGCCGTAGGAATCGCTGTCCTCCCGTGCAATTTGCTGCATATATTTCTGAAGTGCGGAAATTTTAACCACACCATTCGGATGTACATCGTAGCTTTTGATTTTTATCGTTTGTTCGAGCATCGTTTTATCCTTTTTTATTTCTTTTTAGCCAGCGGGTTGGCTTCCATAGCGTCCTTCAGCTTCTGGTCGGAAACGTGGGTATAGATTTGGGTAGTGGTGAGCTGTTCGTGCCCGAGAATGTCCTTGAGCGCGCGTACATCCACATTTCCCTCGTTGTACATCAGCGTGGCAGCCGTATGGCGCAGCTTGTGTGTGGAATAGCCCTTGCCGCCCAGGCCGCTTTGTGCAAGCTGCTTTTTCACCATCCACTGCACGGTTTTGTTGGAGATGCGCTTTCCACGGTTGCTGAGGAACAGTGCATTCGGTTCGGTGATTCGGACATTTACGGATGACTGCCGGACCTCTAAATAATCCTTGAGAGCACTGCGGCAGGCAGTGTTGAGATAGATCGTGCGCATCTTTGCTCCTTTACCGGTCACTACGAGTTTGGACATATCGGAGGCGATATCGGACAGATTGATGCCGACCAGCTCGGACAACCGCATACCGCAGTTAAGGAACAGCGTGAGAATGGCATGATCACGCGCGTAGGAATGGCTGGTCTTGGACACGGAATCGATTAGATCTATGCTTTCGTCCAGGCTCAAATATTTTGGAAGCATCGTATGGAACTGTGGAGTATCAATGTATTCCGCAGGATCTTTGTCCAGCAGACGTGTCTTGTGCGTGTGATATTTGAAGAATGCCCGCAGTGAGGAGAGCTTCCTTGCGCGTGTGCGGGGGTTGTTCTTGCGGTCATAGGCAAGATAAAGCAGAAATTCAAAAATCTCCGTTTCCGTGACGCCGGCAATGAAGTCTCTGCCGATATCGTCAATGGAAAGTTCGTCAACTTCCTCCATCTTCAGTTTGTTCCGCTTGGCTTTCAGATACCGAAAAAAGGTACGCAGATCGCTGGCATATTCCGCAACGGTCAGCGGCGAACGGTTCTGTACCGTCTCTTTATAAGAAAGAAATTGTATGATTTCTTGGGGCAGGCCCTCATACATAGAAGACGTCATCCTTTCCCGGCAACGGCTCGCGGGCATCAGAACCCAACAAGCATTATACAAAATTTTTCGTAGAATTGCAAGAGGGATTTGGGTTAATTTTGCCGTTTTTGATTGACAAATTTGTGCCCAATATGATAGAATGATAAAAAACGATGGGAGGATACGTGCGTGGAGAGCAACGAAAAAATGCAGAATGCGAAAAAAGAATTCGATCAAATCGCCGAGAACGAGACCGCCAATTTTAAAATCACGCTTCTGGAGAAGCACCTAATGGAGTCGCGAGAGGCGCATTTGGAATTGAAGCAGCAGGAGCTGGAGCTGCGCGACAAGCAGCTTGCCGTCATTGCCGATATGCAGAAGGCCAACGAGGAAGCCAAAGCCATTGACCAAAAGCTCGTAGACAAAATTGACGAGTCGGTGCAGTCGATCAAAACCGAGATGTTTGAGGCTTGGCAGGAGACCGTGCGGGATGCGCTGGTGGCTGAGACCAAGGCTCTTGTCGAGAACAAGCTCAGCGAATACGATACAATCTACCGCAAACAGAATGAGGTCATCGGCGCGCAGGCGAAGCTGATCGATAAACTGACCACCTCCTACCGATTTATGAAGCTGCTTTGCTCGGCCCTTGTTATTGTAGCGATTCTGGTATTTGCGGTCATCCCGACGGGGCAGTATGCGTTTGAAGAGATCGGCAAATTCCTCAGCGAGCCGACCTGGTGGGGCGGCGTTGTCCTCGCTGCGGCAGTGATCCTGCTGTCGCTGGCCGTTGCACTGGCTGTGCTGCTGCGCAGAAAGGAGGCCAAAAAATAATGCGTACATATACGGTGGTTTGCCGTGAAGCGCCGGATTGGACGGCGATTGAAAAAGCGCCGATCGACTGTTACCCCTGGGGCGGGAATTACCGGCCGCGCGCCTACGGGCAGTGCGCGTTCGTCCCGGGTAAGGGCTTGGCTGTCAGGATGACCGCTTGGGAAAGCAATCCGAAGGCGGTCTATACCGTTGTGGGCGACCCGGTCTATAAAGACAGTTGTCTGGAGTTTTTTGCTTCGTTTGACCCGCAGTCACAGAAATATATGAATTTTGAGATGAATGCCAACGGCATATATCTTGCGTCTGTCCGCACGAATAAGGCGGATAAGAGAATGGTTGCGGACCTTACGGCTTCCCTGCCCGTTGTCCATGCCGAGCGGAACGACGGCTGTTGGAGCGTAGAGACGCTGTTTACCGACGCGTTTATCCGCGATTGCTTTGACGGTTGTACGCTGACGCACGGCGGTGCTTTCCGCGGTAACTTCTATAAATGCGGCGACGAGACCGAGGCGCCGCACTACGGCTGCTGGTCGCCGATAGAAAACCCGACGCCCAGCTTCCACTTGCCGGCTTATTTCGGAGAATTCCGGATCGTGGGATATAAACAAAATTGAGAGGATATAGAATAAAAATCAAATGCAAAGTATGCGGTAATGAAAGTGGCAAATATCCACTTTGCAGGCAATGTAATCAGATGAAAGAACAAGGAACCATTGTAAAATGCGATTCTTGTGGACAATGGCATCATAAAGGCAGTGAATGTCCGTCCGAAACGAAGCAGCCTGAAGAAGGTTTTTGTATGAACCAAAAAAATCTTATTACGAAAGCAGAACGATCCTTTTGGGAAGCAATTAAGGCGTCTTTGCCGGAAAATCATTACGTTTTCCCGCAAATCAATTCGACGGCTTTCATCTATAAAGCCGATGATTCGAGATTTCACAATGAGCTGTTAGAAATGATGAAAAATTCAAAACATTTCGGAGGAAACAGGTATCCCTCTACGGTGAGCCCTTGGGCGCCGGGGATGCGCATGTGCCGTCATACGCCTTGTTCCACCGCATCAGGGATGCTTTCGAAATCCGGTACCGCCGGAGCACAAAATTAACATCTCCGCTCCACCGGTACAGCTTTACCGCCACCTCCTTTACTTCCACCGTATGGCGCAAATCCCTCTTGTTATTTCCCTTTTCCTGTTCTACAATATCCATGGCGATTGAGTCCTTTCGTTAGTTTGGGTGTGGCAGCTTTTTTCTAACGTTCTCAATCGCTTTTTCTACTCCCTTCGTCTCACATCTATTGTAATGCTGCACCATATAAAATGAAGGAAGAATACGTGCCGGAAATCAGGTGTGGCTGCCCAAAACGGAAACACGGGGCGAATACCCCTATACATATGTAGGTGACAGCTCACAATACTTAGATTAAAATAATCGGCTTGTATTTGCATAAAAGCGTTAA
>CAJFRY010000052.1 GCA_904419545.1 Candidatus Woodwardiibium gallinarum | reverse complement strand
TGCATTTTTCATCGGTTTTGTAGTCAAAGGTCAAATGAATCATGATTTTGCCTTTAGAATAGAGGTAAATCCCTGTGTGATTGAGATTACTATCGGTAAGGCGATATGCCCTTTGCCGATGCGTATGTACAGTGCAGGAATGTCCAGTGAAACGCGCAGACGCAGCGTAAAGGGAATGTGCAGCTTTTCGGGGAACTGCAAAAAGGATTGCATTGGCGTTTCGTAATTTTGAAAGCGTGTATTGAGCGTACGTGTGACGGTCAGACAGATTGCGTCTTCTTCCTCCCGGATTCGGACTGCGCCGTGCGGCAGCAGGTTGTGGGGATCGATGGTACGGGTATACAAGGTTACTTTCCTCCTCTTCCAAAGTATTTTCGATATTCCGGCGGACAGCTTTCAGATCCCCGTCACAGAGGATGGGAACGAACGCCGCCAGACGCTCGGGTGCAAAATCCCACCAGCGCAGACGGAGCAGGAGCCCGATCAGCCCGTCGTCAAATCGCTTTTTCAGCACCTGCACGGGATTGCCGCCGGCCATTGTGTAAGGCGGTACATCCTTTGTCACGACCGAATAGGCCGCGACGACCGCGCCGTCGCCGCTCGAAACGCCGGGCAGGATAACGCTTTCCCGTCCGATCCAAACATCGTTCCCGATCACCGTGTCGCCCTCGCGGGGAAGCTGCTCGGGATGGGGCGGAACACGGCGAAGGGGTAGGTCGCCACGCTGCAAAGGCGGTGGTTGGCGCTGCCCATAATAAACTTCGTACCGCTTGCAATGGCACAGAATTTGCCGATGATCAGCCTGTCCCCGAATACGGGACAGTTGAACAGCACGTTGTTTTTCTCAAACCCTGTCGGGTCGTCAGGATCGGCATAGTAGGTGTAGTCGCCGACGGAAATGTTCGGCGCGGTGACGACGTGTTTGAGGAAACAGGAGGTCTTGTAAGCATTGGGAAAGATTACGTTCGGGTCAGGGATACCTGTCATATGTGTCTGTCTCCTTCCTCGTCTGATGATTTTCCTGCGGCTGTCTCACGGGCGCTTCGTTCGAGCGTCAGCAGCCGCAGCAGCGCGCCGAGAGCATTTTCGTCCGGGTCGCGGAACCAAAAATATTGGCGGGTGAGGCTTTGGCAGATGTTCGTAAGCGTTCGACCGCAGACGGTAATGGTTTTCCCCGGCGCGCAGCCGTGTGTATTACAGGGTGGCAGCATAGCATATTGCCGCTGCTCGTGCGGCGGGTCGGAATCGGCCGGTTTGTGAACGCAGTAAAAGACGTGCTTCCACAGGTATTCCTGCAATCCTTCCTTCAGTACGGTCGCTTCGTATGCAGTGAGATTTTCCAAATACGCCGTGACGACCCAGCGGCGGTACTGCGCCCAGGACTGGTCGGAGCTGAGTGTGATGCGGCAGAGATTACGCCCTTTGTATACGGCTTTCCATTGGTTTGTCAACGTCCAGGAGGGATTGATTTTGTTCGCGCGCAGCGCTGCAACGAAACGCAGCGCGGTATCCGCGTCGTCTCCGAGCACATTGGGGATGATGGCTTCCACGCGCGGCTTGCAGGCTTTCTGCTGTTGGTACAGGGATTCGGACATAAATCTTTTCCTTTCTTGCAAGGTGTTACCGTCTGGCTTTTGCGATAAACAGGAAGTAGACCAGCGCCAAGTCGATGATGATGTCGTGAAAGCCAAGTCCGTCGAAAATCAGCAGGCTGGACAGCATCGAAACGGCAACCACGCCTGCACCGATGAGCTTGGGAAGCACGCCCTTTTCCTTCGTCTTCCACGTCAGCCAGGCCAATGCCGGCGAGCAGAAAGCGAAGGCTGTCCAGCCGATGATAACCGTGCGGCTGTATACGCCGTCGGTCAGCATCGCCGTGGCATAATAGGTAACAAGCATTCCCAGACAAAAGGGCAGGATGTTGGCCATTGCCCGGGCGGGGGTGGGACTGTAGATGGAAATCAGCGTCCCCAGTAGGATCCAGACCGCCATCTGTGAAAAAATATTTCCCGGATTCTGTGTATATAGGTCGAGCAGTCGGCTTGCAACGCCCAGCAGAAGTCCGGCGGCAAGCATCACCGCCGGACGCAGGATGCGGTTTTTCATGTTCGGTTCTCCTTTTTTGTCGGCGGCGCGCAGATGCGTATCAGCTAAGCGGCGATTTTCATCCGGTGTTTGCGAAGGAACGCGGTATGTAGTCCGTAAACGCTCTGAGCTGCACGGCGGAGCGCTTCTCTGTACAGGGGTATCCGATGCGTCCGCGCTGCACAGGAAAGCCGGTATTGAAGGGCAAGTTCCCCGCATTTTATCAGAAACCGATGAAGAACGCCGGAACACGTCGGACGGTAGGAAAGAGGATGCTTTATCAGGTGCGGCGTATATTCTAAACGGCTTGAACGGTCTCGCGTTTCGGTACGGGAATTCACTTGCTTTGCCGAAAATCAATAGGCGGCAATCTTCCAAAGCGGCATCGCCTCGTCAGACCTGCTGCACTTGAAGTCGATTTTACGTACTTTGAGCAGTGTTCTTCAACCTTGGCCGCTCGGCGTCTTTGCGGCGAGGTAGCGGCTTTTGCCCGTACTATTGGACAGATGCCGCACACTTTCACAAAATGGCGCAAGATTTTTCGCCCCAAAGCCTTGCTCTTGCATATGGTATGAAACACAATCATTATAGCACATCTTTTCCTGCAAAGCAAGGAGGCGGACATTTGACTTATCTGCGCAGGCACATGCTATACTTGAACTGAAAAAAGTCGTTTTATGAAGCCGACTCGAAAGGCGGAAAGCGATGAAACGAATGCTTGTGACCGGCGGGACGGTCTTTGTGAGCCGGTTTATTGCGGAATATTTTCTTTCCGCAGGGTACGACGTCTATGTGCTGAATCGGAACAGTCGGGAGCAGTCTGCGGGCGTAAAGCCGATCCGGGCGGACCGGCATGCGCTGGGGGACGTCCTGCGCCGGTTTGCGTTCGACTGAGCGATGCAGAAAAACTCGCCCCCGAAGACGAGCTCCCGTTCTGACGCGGAGGCGTAACATGCAGAAAAAGCCGAATTATATTCCGTTCTTTTTAGATGACATTGATGCATTAGAGCCGCTCGGTGACGCTGAACGTGGCCGGCTGTTCACTGCCCTACTGGAATACGGTAGGCTGGGCGCAACGGAGAAGAACAGCGGGAACGAAAGGCTCGTGTTTCCAATGTTCAAAGGACGGAGACAGGTTTTTCGAGAACTACGCAGAAACGTGCGAACGGAACGCCGAAAACGTGAAAAAGCGGTATACGACCGCTACGGACGTATACGATGGTAACGACCGTATACGAAAGCTATCATCAGAATCAGAATCGGAATCCGAATCGGAATCCGAAGGTGAAAAGGTTCGCGCTTTGCGCGAACCTCAGCCTGTAGAAAAACCCTAAATCCTGATTGGATTTAGGGTTAAATTATTAAAGTCAATGAAAAGCAAGTAAAAGCGCGTCAAAAGGTCTGTTAGGTTGGAAGTTTTCCACCTATGTATTGCATACTTTTTGAGATTCATGGCAGCAAATTTAAGCCTGACCCGTTCCTCGCCGTGCTCGGGGACAACAAGCAGGAGCCGGAGGTCGTTGCGCCGCTGTCTACGATCCGGCAGGCGGTCACGGAGGCGCTGTCTGCTCGGGGTTATGGCGGCAGCACGCCGTTCCATGTTATTCTCGAAATGAACGGAAAAGAAATGGCGCGCACGCTTGTTCCCGACATAAACGCCGAAAATAACAGGATCGGCTTGTCTTTAACGAAAAAATAGGCCGAACTGCAATCAATCGTCGTAGTGGCCTTTACACTGCAGGAGCTCGACAATATCGTCTTTTACCCGATACACGATACGGTTGCATTCGTCAATGCGGCGGCTCCAAAATCCGCTTAATTCGCCTCTGAGCGGCTCCGGCTTTCCGATCCCGTCAAACGGGTCACGCTGAATGTCCCGCAGGAGCTGATTGATGCGCCGAAGGGTGCGCTTGTCCTGCGTTTGCCAATAGATGTATTCCTCCCACGCATGTTCGGTGAACAGGATTCTACTCATTTTCCATAGCCTCTAATTCATCTATGGATTTCGATACTGTTTTCCCATCCGACAGCTGTTCCCGACTGCTGCGGAGCGCTTTCAGGTTGGATTCGGAATAAAACGGATCATAGGATACCTCGAACGGAATACGCCTTTCACGAGTCATTTTCTTGGCGAATATCGTCATAGCCGTAGACATATTCATTCCAAGCTCATCGCACACGTGTTCAAAGTTGCGTTTCAGTTCTTCGTCCATTCGGATATTGATATTGGTTTGCGGCATTATCATCACTCCTTTATCTATATTATATCGCAAAAAATCGACATTGTCAATACATTGTGTAAACAATGTGCAAAGCGTGAGCAAGATACCTGTTCGTCTGAGCAGGCGTACGACAACACACCGGCAGAAAGGAAGACACACAGATGAGCTACATCAAACTGAACGGGCGGACGTTCGACGCAGACGTGGCGATCTCGGCGTACGAGCGGAATTTCAACGTCGTAGACGGGCAGAACGCGGGGCGCACGATGTCGGGACTGATGACGCGCGACATCATCGGCACGTACATCGGGCACACGCTCACCGTATTCCGGCGCGGGGACAATTATGCCGGTCTGGATGCGTTCTGGAACTACCTCATCGAGCATTCGGTGGATGACAGCGTGCTGCTCGAAGCCGCCGACGGCCAGACGACGATATCGTATCAGGCGTATTATACCGGCGGCACGCAGGCGCTCGATCATGTGGCCGGCGGCGTCAACTATTGGGGCGAGATCAGCGTCAATTTTATCCCCATTGACGCGCAGAAGCGCCCTGCGTCGTAAGGCGGTGCAGGATGAGCACAACCACCATCCTCTACAGGGACATTGCACCCGGTGCAATCGACGGCGCGCAGATCACCGCGACGGAGGCGACCCCGTTTTCCGACCCGTCTATGCTTGCGGATGACGAGCATTATGTTTCGCAGGCTGCCACGCTGGAGCGCAACGTCTGGACGCTGGACGGCACGCGCAGAATATACGGCGGCGGTACCGAGCCGTACTGGTCCTCTGTGCTCAGCGGCGATGACTGTACGCTCGACCCTGCGCCGGTCGTCACGCTGACGCTCGACGGAACGTATACCTCGCCCGGCATTACGCTTGTTTTCGATACGTCCTCGTCCGGCGGGTATTGCAGCGACGTGCTGATCTGCTGGTACCGCAGCGGCGCGCTGCTGACCGAAAAGGCCTTTTCGCCGGACAGGAGCATATACTTCTGCCAGACGACGGTCGAGCAGTTCGACAAGGTGGAGATCACGCTCCGGAAGACCGCCCTGCCCGCATGCTATGCCAAGCTGTCGCAGGTCATCATCGGCGTCACCCGTGTGTTCGATATGTCGCAGATCCGTTCGGCGCGGGTCGTCGCCCAAACCGACCTGCTTGCGCAGGAGCTTCCCGCGAGCGTGCTGGAGTGGGTGCTGGACAGCTCGGAGGACGTCGAATACATCTTTCAGGAAAGGCAGCCGTTCGAAGTCCGCTGCACGGGCTTCGGCCAGCAGGAGGAATCCTCTTCGACGGTCGGCGTATATTACCTGTCCGACAGCAGGCGCACGGCAAAGCGCATATACAGCCTGAACTGCGAGGATGCGATCGGCGTTTTGGAGCGCGACAGCTTTTCCGGCGGCGTGTACAACGGATATTCCGCCCGACAGCTCATCTCGGACATTGTGGACGGACAGTTCGAGGTCGTGTATGACCCGTCGTCCGGCATCGGCGACGAATCGCTGACCGGCATTCTGATGCCGTCCACACGGCGGGAAGCGCTGCAGCAGGTGCTGTTTGCCTTCGGCGTCTGTGCGGCGACCGACGGCGGGGAGACGATCCGCATTTTTTTGCCCGGCGGCACGCCGGAGAGCATCGGTGCCGGCCGTACATATACCGGCGCGTCGGTGGATACCTCCGCAGTCATTACGGCGGTCAGGGTCACCGCGCACACCTACACAAAGAGCAGCGACGGCAGCATCGAAATCGGCGGGGAGAGGTACAGGGATACGGAAACCGTTTACACGGTGGAAAACCCCGACGTAACGTCCAACACCAAGACGAACGTCGTCGAGATCACCGGCGCGACGCTCGTATCTGCGGCGAACGGACAGGCCGTCGCGCAGCGGGTATACAATTATTACGCCAAACGGGACGCCGCCCGCGCCAAAATCGTATGGCGGGGCGAGAAGCTCGGGGACGCGGTCACGCTGCCGAACCCGTGGGGAGGCACGAACACGGGCAACATCGTGCGGATGGACCTCACGCTTTCGAACACCGTCGCCGCCGACTGCGAGGTGGTTTGATGCCGTATGTATCGATCCCCCGCATCGAAAGTGCGGCGGTCACACCGAACCCAGCGGAGATCAACGGTGCGGCGGCGCTCCTCGTGGCCGTCGCGGAGCAGCAGGTATGGGTCGAC
>CAJFRY010000051.1 GCA_904419545.1 Candidatus Woodwardiibium gallinarum | reverse complement strand
AAGCGTAACGGGCAGTTCGTCCGGCTTGGCGTAACCGAGGGAAAGCGTCAAAGAAGCCTGTGCGTCCGCGTCGATCAGCAGTACCCTTTTGTTTTCCTGTGCAAGCCCGATACCGAGATTTGCGGTCGTTGTAGTTTTACCCACGCCGCCTTTTTGGTTGGCAACGGCAATCACCTTTGGTTCTGCCATAAGCACTTTCCTCCTTTTTTATAGATTCTATGTGATAAGAAAAAGCCGTCTATTCTATAGTAGAATAAACGGCAATTTTCAAACAGATCAATATGTATTATCAGTTTTTCTTCACAGGTGCGCGCATTACTTTCAAAAGCAGTTCATTCACGCAGTCGTAATCCTTGTGCTCCCGAATCAAGACATTCCGTAATTGGATCAGGCTTTCTATCACAACGGCAGTTTCATTCAGTGTGTATTTAATAACGTATTTTTGTTTTTTCATACGATTTGCATCCTTTTATTATTATAATGTAAAGAAAAATAATCGCAAATGTGTGATTTTAGGTTTATAATATTGAATAGCTTTGGTGAAATATATTTGTCTGCTGTCCAAAACCTTGATTTAATGCGGGTTTTCAAGAGTGTCGTTATGAACATCCGCACCATATCGAGTGTTCATAAGGGATTTCACTTTATGAACACTCGATTTTCTTTTTCTGGTATGGTTCTATGTAGGAGCAGGTTATGAAACCTGCTCTTTTTTCATGCCGTAAGCGCTTTTGAAACATACTCTACGGCAACGCCCTTGCGGGTATCGGCTTTGTAATTGTCATAGTGCGATACTTCGGGCAGCTCGATATAGCCTACGAAACGATAGTAAATAACGATCCGCTGGGTGCGGTTTTTACCGACGCCCTGCGTTTCAAAAACATCAATATGGTCTATGAGCTCACGGAGCAGCGGTGCGGTCAAATGCTCCATCTGCATAAATTTTCGGACAGCGGCGGTGAAATTTTCACGGTCTTTCTGCTGTTCATCCGACTGTATAAGCTTGTTGCGGAGATCGGCAATTTTCGCCTTTAGCTCCATTCGCTCAACCTCATACTTGTGAGATAACTGCATAAACCATTCATCGCTGACCTTACCGGTAGCATTGTCCTCATACAGCTTTTCGTAAAGCCTCGAAACCGTATCGTTTCTGACAATCGCTTTTTGAAGCTCACCCTCATTCCGTTTCTGTTCCTTCATCAGCTCTGCACCGGACTTCTGTGCTAAAATATCCGCAAAAGCTTGTTCGTCATCGTGCAGGAATTCTGCCATTCGCCTAAGCTCCAGCATTACCACCTGCTCAACGGCGTCGGCACGAACATAGTGCCGTCCCGGACAGCTTCCCCGATAATCCACCTTGTTGTTGGAACACACGAAGTAATGAATATCCTTGTTGATTGTATTCGTATGGTGCCGCAGTTTCTTATGGCAGTCCCCGCAGTACAACAAATCACAGAATATACTCTTTTGGGCATTAGACGGCTTTGGCGCACGGCGTTTGGTCTTGGCGATCATTTTCTGCACCTGTTCAAAGGCTTCACGGTCAATAATCGGTTCATGAACATTTTTGAATACCGCCCAGTTCTCCTGCGGATTTTCAAGGCGGGTTTTGTTCTTAAACGATTTGGAATAAGTTTTGAAATTGATGACATCGCCGCAATATTCCTGTTGTGACAAGATCTTTTGAATGGTTGTCTTACACCATTTGTACGGATTGGGCTGCGTCTTCTTACCGCCTCTCGGCAGTCCTTTACTCTGCCAGTATGCCATAGGTATTAAAACCTTTTGTTCCTGCAATATACGGGCGATTGTTTCATTCCCTTTTCCGTCAAGACACATTTTGAAAATGCTCTTTACAATCTCCGCTGCTTCCGGGTCTATGATCCACTTCTTTTTGTTTTCAGGAAATTTCATATATCCATACGGCGGCTGAGATAACGGTTCGCCCATATTGCCACGCAAGCGGTGAGAGGAACGCACCTTCTTTGAAATATCCCGTGCGTACATCTCGTTTAAGATATTCTTAAACGGCGCAATCTCGCTTTCTCCCTCATCACTGTCAATGGAATCGTTTACGGCAATAAAACGGACATTTCGTTCGGGAAAATAACTGTCGGTGTAATTGCCGACCGAAACATAATCACGACCGAGACGGGATAAGTCTTTGACCATAATGTCTACTTTTTAGGTATCATATCAAGTACGGAATTTACGGACTACAAAACTTTCTATCAGAATGTTTCTGCGATTGCTGAAAAATCGAAAAGTGAGAAAAATACACACCCGGAAAATTCAGACCTCAGTCCGACTGATTTGATTTATTTTTCAGTCATTCCGTGGGTGGATTATCAATCACCCTGCCGGTTCTTACCAATCCTCACGGCACAAGTGACCAGACATACAATACGGTTCTATGTGTCGGCTGGGGAAAGTATGTAGAAGAAAACGGCCGTTTCAAAATGTCCATGCACATAAAGGTAAGCCATGCCTTTGTAGACGGCAAACCATTAGCAGCCGCATTTAACAACATCCAGACTGCTATCAATCAGCTTGATTTTTCACAGTGAATTTTCCATAAGTAATCCTCCTGTACTCATAATATAAGGTGCAGATTGGCAAGCAATGCAAACATATACATGTTCTGCAGTTTTGGCCGAATTGCACCAACCAAAACGCTTGTTGAGGGATAACCCCCAAGCCCCAAGATTGTCCCTTCGGTGACAGCCACGCCTCCTGCGGACGCTGAAAATTTAAAATAAGCAAAAGATAAACTCTATGCAAATGGTTATCCATTCACATAGAGTTTTCTTATTTCCCGTTCACTTGGCATAGGTCAGTATTTTTACAATACTTCTTTATGCTCCTCTACCATTGCGCGGGGTCGCTTTTTTTGGACCCGCACGGTAAAAACAGCGCCTAAAATCATGGAAATAACCGCCGAAAGCAGCAAAAGGAATTCGGGTTGTCAACGTCTGCAAAGCTCCCAAATGCATAAAACGGCAAATGCCGGTCACCGCACTGCCGCTTTGCGGATACACCGGTTTCGCCTGCGGTGGGAACGCTGCCGTCCGGCAAGATCGGGGGGGCAAGCTGTATCCCGCCGCTGTAAATGCCGGAACGGCTTTATCCGCAGTTAGAACCATATGCATCCGCATTGATTGCATTTCGGTGGATTTTTCAGGCAATACACAACATAAACCGCGACATCTCGGCCAAAAAGTTGTGGGTTTATTTTATATTTTTCGTCTTAATTTTTATATAAATATATTGACAAATTTTAAGAATCGTGTTATACTGCATATGTGGAAAAAAGTGGCCTACCGCATAATGCACACAGGCCCCTGTTTGAACAGGAGGGAGTTGTCCACCGATGAAAAAAAGTCTTTACAGCCTGTCGCTGATGGACAGCGTGGTCGCGGAGATTGACCGGCTGGCAGCACGGCAGGGCACAAGTCGTTCCAACCTCGTCAACCAGATTCTGGCGGATTATGCCTCGATGATGACGCCTGAAAAGCGCATCGATTCAATCTTCCGCCGCATTGAAACGCTGGCACAGCAGGGAGATCTGATCCCCTATTTCACGCCCAACCAACGCACCATGTCGCTCAAAAGCAGTCTCGAATACAAATACCGCCCGACCATCCGCTACGAATTGCAGCTCTACCGCGTGCCGGAGGGCGCCATCGGCGAACTGAGCGTAGTATTCCGCACACAGTCGCAGGCGCTGCTTTCCGAGATCGACGCGTTCCTGCGCCTGTGGGTACGGCTCGAAAACCTCTATGTTTCCAAGCTGCACAACAAGGCGCCGGTGCATTACGAGCTGCATGGCAACCGCTTTACCCGCAGTCTGTCACTGCCCGAAAACCGTGATTACAGCGACGAACAGCTCGGCGAAGCGATCTCGGACTACGTCGGGATGTTCGACGATCTGTTCAAAGGCTACATCACCGGCCGGTATCCGCCGGCCGAGCTGGAAAACCGCTACATCGCCTACCTTAACGGCGGCACCGGAATCATCTGAAGCCGCACACAGAAACAGAAAGGAAGGTTATGGCTATGAACGCACAAAACTTTACCCAAAAATCCCTTGAAGCACTGGAAAGCGCACGCGGCATCGCACTGGAAAATAACAATATGCAGATCTGTCCCGAGCATCTGCTTTACGCGCTCGTCGATCAGGACGGCGGGCTCATCGGCTCGCTGTTCACGAAAATGCAGGTCGACACCGACGCATTTCTGGCGTCGCTGGACGCAGTCATCTCCGCCTTCCCCGCCGTCACCGGCAGCGGGCGCGAACCGGACAAGATCTACGTCTCGCCCGAGACCGACCGGCTGCTCAACGCCGCTGCAAAAATAGCAAAAGCCGACAAGGACGAATACGTCTCGGTCGAGCATCTGATGAAAGCGATCTTCGACAACAAGACCGCCAAGATCACCGAGCTGTTCAAGCGTTTCGGCATTACACGCGACGCGTTTGACAAATGCCTCGCGGCCGTCAAGAGCGCGCCAGTAACCAGCGACAACCCCGAAAGCACCTACGATGCGCTGGCCAAGTACGGCACTGACCTCGTCGCCCGTGCGCGCGAGCAGAAGCTGGACCCCGTCATCGGCCGCGACGCGGAAATCCGCAACGTCATCCGCATCCTGTCGCGGAAAACGAAAAATAATCCTGTCCTCATCGGCGAGCCGGGCGTCGGCAAGACGGCCATCGCCGAAGGGCTGGCGCAGCGCATCGTGCGCGGCGACGTGCCGGAGGGCTTACAGAACAAAACCGTGTTTGCGCTCGATATGGGCGCGCTGATCGCGGGCGCCAAGTTCCGCGGCGAATTCGAGGAACGGCTCAAGGCCGTGCTCAACGAAATCAAAAAGAGCAACGGCGACATCCTTCTGTTCATCGACGAACTGCACACCATCGTCGGCGCCGGCAAGGCCGACGGCGCGATGGACGCTGGCAACCTGCTCAAGCCGATGCTCGCGCGCGGCGAACTGCACTGCATCGGCGCGACCACACTGGATGAATACCGCAAATACATCGAGAAGGACGCAGCCCTCGAGCGCCGCTTCCAGCCCGTTATGGTCGACGAGCCGACGGTGGAGGACACCATCTCCATCCTGCGCGGCCTGAAGGACCGCTACGAGATCTTCCACGGCGTACAGATCCACGATTCAGCGCTTGTCGCGGCGGCGACGCTGTCCGACCGCTACATCAGCGACCGCTTCCTGCCCGACAAGGCCATCGACCTCGTCGACGAGGCCTGCGCCTCCATCCGCACCGAAATCGACTCGATGCCGACCGAGCTGGACGACCTGCGCCGCAGGATCATGCAGCTCGAAATCGAGGAAATGGCGCTGAAAAAGGAAAGCGACACCCTCTCCAAAGAGCGTTTGGAAAAGCTCTCCGCCGAGCTTGCCGAAAAGCGCGAGCAGTTTGACGCGCTCAAATCGCGCTGGGAGGTCGAAAAGAGCGCCATCGATGAAGTCAAGGCCATCAAGGCCGATATCGAGCGCGTCAACGGCGAAATCGAGCAGGCACAACGCGACTACGAATACGAAAAAGCCTCGCGCCTGCGTTACTCCACGCTGCCCGAGCTGGAGAAAAAGCTGGCTGAAGCGCAGGAAAAGAGCAACAGCCGGAGCAACACCCTCGTGCGCGACACCGTCACCGAGGAGGAAATCGCCTCCATTGTCGCGCGCTGGACAGGCATCCCTGTTGCGCGGCTGATGGAGGGCGAACGCGAGAAGCTGCTTCACCTCGACGAGATCCTGCACAACCGCGTCGTCGGCCAGTACGAGGCAGTCAGCCGCGTGACCGAAGCCATTCTCCGCTCGCGCGCCGGCATCGCCGACCCAAAGCGTCCGATCGGCTCGTTCCTCTTCCTCGGCCCGACCGGCGTCGGCAAGACCGAGCTGGCCAAGGCACTGGCCGAGAGTCTGTTTGACGACGAGCGGAACCTCATCCGCATCGATATGACCGAATATATGGAGAAATTTTCCGTCTCCCGTCTCATCGGCGCGCCTCCCGGATACGTCGGCTACGACGAGGGCGGACAGCTCACCGAGGCCGTGCGGCGCAAGCCCTACTCGGTCATCCTCTTCGACGAGATCGAGAAGGCGCACCCCGACGTGTTCAATATCCTGCTGCAGGTGCTGGACGACGGGCGCATCACCGACTCGCAGGGGCGGACGGTAGACTTCAAGAACACGGTCATCATCCTCACCTCCAACCTCGGCTCGCAGTACCTGCTCGACGGCATCGGCAGCGACGGCGAGATCAGCGAGGAGGCGCGTCAGGCCGTCACCGAGCTGTTGCGTTCGACCTTCCGGCCTGAGTTCCTCAACCGGCTGGACGAAATCGTCTTCTATAAGCCGCTCACGCGCGAGAATATCTCGGCTATCATCGACCTGCTCATTGCGGATCTGCGCGCACGTCTGGCAGAGAAATCGCTCTCGCTGGAGATCACACCCAAGGCGCGCGAGCTGATCATCGAAAACGGCTACGACCCCGTATACGGCGCGCGGCCGCTTAAGCGCTACCTGCAAAGCAAGGCCGAAACGCTGCTGGCAAAGGCCATCCTCTCCCGCGACCTGCACGCCGGCGACACGCTGACCCTCGACGTCGGCGAAGACGGCGCGCTCGAGGTGCGGTGAGCCGGGCGGATCCACACTGTTGCTTCCCGACACGGAAAACCCGTGTCGGGAAGCCTTTCGGGGTTTCCGAAATTGGAATTGTACGGCATCTCCCGCATTTCATGCAGTCCGGCGGACATTTTATGTCTGCCGGACTATAAATCTTTTGAAAGGCTTTATAAGCAATACATATAATACGATTTCCCGATAAAACGGTTTGAAATCCACGGCAAATGCCGCAGAAATAAATATTGTACGGCATATTTCTCCGGCTTCGCCCGGGGCGTCATTCGCTTTTGCAAATGACGGATGAAAATGTTTTCAACATTTTCATTCAATATAATAAGCATCAAAACTGCGGAAAGCAAAGGCTTTCCGCAGCTTTTTTGTGCATCCGGCACACCGTTCCGCAACCGGCCATACGGACTTTGCCGTGTTCGGCGGTACAGGCATATGTGAAATGGCATAACGGCAAGCGGCATGTACACCGCTTCAGCGTCTTCGGCACTTGTAATGCCGAGCGGATTTACGCCTGTCTCAGCAATTCCGCCGTCATATCACAGCTGCCGCCGGCTTATTCCTGCATCATAGGCATGATTGACCGCTTCGATATAGCAGACGAAGGACGGATGGCTGCGGTCACGGCGCGTCAGATACATGTTTTTGAGCCGCAAATACTGTTCCCTGACCAGTGTCCATTTCCCGCTTCTTTTGATAAGATGGGCCGTGTTCCGTATCTGCGCAGAATGCAGGGCGTCGTTCCAATCATATCTGTCGTAAGAAACAATACCAGTTTTTTCGTGGATAAGGCACGCCATTTGCCCGTCCTCATCCGCAGCCACGATACAGACGTCAATGGAAAATGCGGTTGAGTTGCCGGAAGTAAAATAGCGGCGCTCGCTTATGAGAGATGAGGTGGAATCCTCGCAATTCCCCCAGCCGTGCATCGCAAGCGCCTTGTCAAGGCCTTCCTTGCGCACGCTTTGATGGTGCGGCAATCCTCGAAATCAACGCAGCGGACAATTTCGAGGTTGTAGTCCAAGTCTATCGGCTCCGCCGCATTTTGTACGATGAGATTCCTTGCGCCGCTTCCGAGCAGATAGAAATTCGCTCCTATATTATATACGTCTTTGAGCGTATGGCAGAAGTCCTGCATAATCTCACCGCACACGCTGCGGACACGGCGCAGGGATTCCGTAGTGAAACATAGAAATCACCATGCCGGTGCGGCACCGGCACAAATAGGGATGAAAACAGGAGCCGCAAAATTTCCTGCTTTCTGCTATAATAGGCTTGAGAGAGGCACACT
>CAJFRY010000050.1 GCA_904419545.1 Candidatus Woodwardiibium gallinarum | reverse complement strand
AAATTCAATCCCTGTATCACAAAACAGAATCAGATCGACAGGGCGGTTTTCTTCCAAGAGACGCAGGAGCATAGCAGTTGAATCTTTACCGCCCGAAAGAGAAAGGACATATTTTTCAGGTTTCATTTTTATCCTTCCTCTATGAATCAAAGAACCGGGACGGCATTGGGCCATCCCGGCTAAAAATCCGCGTGTTCATCGTTCGGGCTCCTGCTTTTCAGGCTGTTTTTTCCTGTTCGCCCGTCTGCATTCGTTTAATTCCGCTTTCACGGACTTCTTTTGTTCGGCAGACCGTATGCTTGCAGCCGCCCGGTCCGCGCCGCGCTCCATACGGGCAAATGTCCTGCCGCAGGATTCCAGAAAGCCCCGCAGCTTGGCAAGCGCGCCCTTGTCCGCTTCCGGCGCCGCATGTTCCTTTTCGGATTTTCCCGAAAGCGCGCGCCCGGCGTTTTGGAGATGTCCGCCTGCCGCGTGCAGCTCTGCATGAAGCGCGTCCAGCCGCTTTGCCGATTCCTCCATAGCGGCGGAAAAGCGCCCTATGCCTTTTTCAGCCCGTCCAAAAGAAGCGGGATGTTCAGCGCGCCGAGTGTGTGCACCGGCGCCGATTTGCCCGTTTCCCGGAAACCGGTCTGCGCATCCGCCGCGCCGGCAAGCGGCCGGCGTTTTGTTTTGGCAGCGGACGCGCGTATCTGTTGGAGCTGCTTCGCCGTCTTCAAAGCGAGCTGCGTGCATTTGGCGCGCACCGTGCCGTTGTGCAGGAAATGGAGCTCGCGGCGGACGCCCGCGAGCTCCTCTGCAACAGCCGACAGCTGTTGCTCCGCATTCTGTATATACCGCACAAGCGACTGCACTTCTTCTTTCTGCTTGTGCAGCCCGTTTTGCTCCAGCGCTTTATATAAATCGAGGATTTGCGGGTGTTCGTCCAAGCGAATTGACTGCGTTTGCATATTCATAGCTCCTTTCCCTTACGAGCCCGGATGTTGTTTTTGACATCCTCCATTGCAGGTATTTTCCCGTAATCCTCCAATGTACCGTCCTCCATTCTCTGCTGAATCTGCGCAGCGCCTCCGCCGTCTTTCAGCACCTGCGCTGCTGTCCGCAATTCAAACGGATAAAGACACAGACGGGAACGGGAAAGTTCAACGACTTTTGCGGCCGTTTCAGCCCCGAACTCCTGCTTGATAAAATAGAAGGAAGCGTAATAGGAATCCAGCCAAGCGGATACGGCCTGTTCGTCGGGCAAAGGAATAAGGTTCAGATATTGCTTGGCACCAACACATTCTCTCGCCCAATGAATCCATGTTTCAATACTCTCTGCGGAACATGCCTTGCACAGGCGCTTCATATCCCGGAGGAATCTTTCAGGTTGCATATCCATCCACCGTCCCTTTTGTTTCTGTTGTCCGGCCGTTCATAACGCCCTCACCGGGCTTGGTCGTCATAAGCTGATAGAGCTTGGTATCCTTGGGGAAGCGGTTGCGAAAGGGCACAAGTGCGCCGCCGTAGCGCAGCAGCCCGTTTCCGGCCTCCGCGTTGGTGATATACCCGGTCTGTTCCGGCGAAATGTGCAGCAGCGCGGCCAGCTTCTCCCGATCCGACGCCGCCTGATTGAGGAGAATAAGAAACTCCGAGTTGGAAAGCATCGTGCTCGCCTGCACCGAATCCAGCAAATACTCCACATTCTGCGTAATGGCGCAAGGGTGGGTATTCCTTTTACGAAATTGCCGCCACGCCGAATCGAAAAAGGCCGCGCTGTATTCATTTTCATAAACAACGTGGAACTCGTCGATAAACAGGTGTGTGCGTTTGCCCTTGCGCCAGTTCTCAGTAACACGGTTGAGCATCGCATCGGTGATGACGAGCAAGCCCATTGTTTTGAGCTGGCGGCCCAAGTCCATAATGTCGTATACGACAATACGGCTACGGGTGTTCACATTGGTTTCGTGGGCAAAAGCGTTCAAGCTGCCGGAAGCGAACAGTTCCAGCGACAATGCAAGCTCCTGTGCTTCCTCCTCCGGCTGCTCCAGCAGCTTTTCACGCAGGGTGCAGAGCGTAGGCGTCGGGCCGCCGCGGCTGTACGCCGCATACACTGCGTCTACGCAGCGGTCTATGATACTCTTTGCTCTGGGATTGATCCCGCCTTTGTCCAGCTGCTCAAACAAAGACAGTACAAACTCTGACTTTTCTATGACCGGGTTGCTGCTGTCCCCATAGCCCTCCGTCATATCCAAAGCATTGATATGGTCCTTGCTGCCCGCTGCAATGCGGATGACCTCGCCGCCCAGCGCTTCGCCGAGCGCACGATATTCTCGCTCCGGGTCGCAGATGAGGATATCATCGTCTGTCGCCAGCGCAAGGAATGCGATCAGCTCCTTGGCCGCAAAG
Organism: Candidatus Woodwardiibium gallinarum; assembly: GCA_904419545.1. GTDB lineage: Bacteria > Bacillota > Clostridia > Oscillospirales > CAG-382 > Woodwardiibium > Woodwardiibium gallinarum. Next base: position 6,948 of record CAJFRY010000050.1, on the reverse strand, counting down.
GATTTGCCCGAACCGGGCACGCCAAGGATCACGGAGGACTGATTGAGCAGGTTGGCGCGGTTACAGAGGATCAGATTGCCCGATATGGCGTTTTCGCCATAATAAATGCCGCCGTCGTCCATGATCTCCTGCACGCGGTAGGGCATCAATACGGCCAGCGCTTCGGTGGTGAGCGTGCGCAGGGCGTCCACCCTGCGCACGCCAATGGGCAGCGCAGTATTCAGCCCGTCAAGCTGCTGCCATTTCAATGTGGCTATTTGGCACATCCGCTGCCGTGCGGCTGTGCGGATATAGTCGGTATCCGCGTCAAGCTGCTTTTTGGAATCCGCAGTATGCACAACCGTCAGATTGGCGAACAGCATCCGCTGGTCACGGCCGGTAAGATCGTCGAGGAATTCCTTCATTTCGCTGCGCTGCTTTTCCAAATCATAGGGGATGGCGCCCGAATAGTTGCTGTTGTTCTGCTGCTTGCGCAAAAAGTCCACAATGTTGCGCTCTACGCCGAGCGCCGGCTCTCGCCCTCCCGCACCGCCTCATCGGTCGGGACGGGAATGATATCCACAGAAAGGAGAAGCGGACGCTCAATGCCGCACAGCTCGGCGAGAAAATCGTCTTTGATATACGAAGCGTAATCCTTCAGATACAGCGCGCGGCCATAGCGGTCGCCTATCAAAAAGAAATCGGGGGAAAGCTCCATACTGTCAGGGCAGATATAGTCCTTGAAAGAATGGCCTTTCTGAACAGAATCATCCAAGTCCAAACTGAAATCGCCTTCCTCGCCGTGGCGGTAAAAGCCGTGCAGGATACGCAGGCGGTCAAGCGCGTCTGGCTCGGTGCATCGTGAGCCGAGCCGTGCCAGATGCGCCGACAGCTCCGCTCCGACGCGGGAAAAATACCCCTTGGCATCCTCATAGTCCCTGCGGGCAGCGGTTATGGTAAGGTACAGGTCGCGGATCATCCCGCTGCCGCCGGAGGCTTTGTCCATCAGCATCTCGTTGTACTCCCTGCGCAGGCTGTCCAGACCGTCCTCCCTGTACGGGATCAGAATGCGCTTTTCAAAATCCTGCCGGTTGAGCCGGCGCGTGACGATGGTGAGCTTGGTCGTGGCGTTGCTGTCCAGCGCGTTCAGCAGCTCTCTGTACAGCAGAAACAGCGTTTTCTTATCCTCCTCGCCTGCTGTGGCGTAGTTGATGTCGGTAAATTGCCAAGTTTTGCTGTATTGATTCTCGCCGACCTGAAAAATCCCGTCCTTCCAAACCGTTTGGATGGGAACGGTGTCCTATACGCCGCACGGAACGCGGAACCGTTCTCTGTCCCGTTTCAAAATGCTGCGTATGGTTTTACCCATTTCGTTTCAACGCCTCCTTTTTGATCGCCGCATACCGTTCCCTGAGCGCCTCATACCAGAGGTTGACCGGCCGGAACGAGAGCCGTTTGGGGAGCAGGAACTCGGATTTCACCCACGTCCAGATCAGCTTTTCCGCAGTCATCCCGTGATAGCGGACAAATCCCAGCGCGGCAAACGGAGCCGCGCCCAGCATACAAAGCCAGGAAACCGTCTCGGTGCCCAGCGCGTCCCGCAGTCCGAAATAAAGGGCCACGGCTGCGCCGCAGGTTAAAACGGAAAAGATAAACTGCCGCATGCTCAGACCGAAAAACATGTTTTCGGTATAATTGCGGATTTCACGGTTGATTTTGACTTCCAATTCAATACCTCCTGTTTTCAGGCATAAAAAAATCGCCATCCTTTCAGATGACGATTTTTCGGATTTTTATTTCGTTTCGTTTGGTTCTCCGAATAAGATTCGCATAAAATCGCGCCTTCCATAGAGAACACGGACAATATACACGGTCCGGTCTGCAAAACGGTAAAACACCGTATAATTGCCGCAGACCAAAAAGCGGTAGTCCGTTTCAAAGTCCACGATTGCGGAAAGCGGAGCGCCCATTTCCGGGAATGCCGCAAGTTCACGGATTCTGCCCGTAATTTTGGCAATCGTGTTCATCGCCGCCTGTTCGTTGCAGAGCTCATCCGTGATATATGCTTTGGCCTGCTGCAAATCGCTGATGGCTTCGGGCGAAAAGGAAAGATCAGCCATTGGCAACCCCCAACATTTTTTCAACCTCGGCAATATCCGTCCAGCCTTTTTCCTTTGCGGACTGCTCGCCTTTGGCAAGCTCGCCCATCAGCTTGATAACCGCCCTTGTTTTTTCGTATTCTTCCATATCTACAATGGCGTACCGGCCGCGTCCGTTTTTCGTCAGAAAGACAGGTTCGCCTACGGCAATATCCCGCAATACCTCGTTGTAGTTCCTCAAATCAGATACAGGTTTAATATTCGGCATACATTTCAGCCCCTTTCCGCTATGCTGTAATGGTTGTACCATGCCGCACACGATGCAGCCGAGCAAAGCGGGAAGCGGCCCGCCGTTAAGCCCTGCCAAGCAAAGTTGCTGCATATCTTACTGTATATATTATATCCTAATTCTTCGTAAAATGCAACAGCATAGCGAAAAGAAATCAAAAATCATCGTTCCTGTACGTCTTTGACCTTGGGCTTCGGTTGGAGTTCACGAGGGGTCCGGCCACATAAATCGCATTGCCGTTTAACTGTCTTTGCCACGCCTTATTTGAGGGCGACCATCGAAAGCCCCAGCTTTTCAGCTTGCTCCGTTGTTCCTCGCTTGGCTTTTCATCGAAAAGAAACTGTAACCGATTTTCTTCCCTGTTGGCAACGGCCTCGCCGCCCTCGAACTTCCAGCCGACAAATCCTACCTCCGCACGGCGTTCCAGACTTGCAATGCGCTTTTTCAGACGGTTAATTTCCGCGTTGTTGTTGGATAGCTCATAGGGAGCATAAGGGGCGGTAATCCACGAATAATCATTTTTCACGTTCTCGTCAATCTGTGCCGCCTTTTCATCGGAAATGCCCTCAAAGCCTTTCATCGTACTGTTTTTGCGATAATAGGCGTTGACTTTTTTCATATAGATTTGGGCATTTTGCAGTTTTTCCAGCTTTTCTTTCAGCTTCGTAACCGCTTCGGGGTCGTCGCTGGAGATAGCGGTATTATTCTCGGCGGCCTCCGCTTTACTGCGATAGTAGTCCGCTTTCTTACCACCGCCCACGGATTTCTCCATTTTGTTCCAAGCGCGGTCACGGTAATTCTTATCGGATTTGTAGGAATGGTGATCGACCAAAAGCGGCTGTCCCATAGGAATAGCGTCAATCATCTTGCTTGATTCCTGCGAAAGACGGCTGCTTTCTTGTTCCAGTTTGTCGGCTTTCTCGTTGTAGTAGTCGATTCGTCTTTGCTTTTTTTCTTCATATGCGTTCATAAATGTTCACTTCCTCTGCATAAAAACAGCTCCAAGCGCTTTTTGCATCCGAATGCTGCCCAAAAGAAAAAGCGTCATCTGCTACGATGACGCTTTCAGAAATATTCTGCCGCGCAGCTCCGTTTGCTCTGACGGTGCAATAACGGCAAATTTTGTGCGGTCGTTCCCGCCTCAAATCAGGTTGCTTGGGATAATCAGATTTTTTTCATCGATCGGGATAGGTGCATCTGCCATACAAATAATACCGCCCATGCCGCGGTTCAGGGCGGCCTTATCCAGCACGGTATAATTTTTTACCGTCCTGTAATTGGGCGCAGCGGACTTCTTGATTTCCAGCGGATGGATTTGGTTGTTTTCCTCAATAAATACGTCGATTTCCTTCGCGTTGGAATCCCGGTAAAACGTCAGATTCGCTTTACTGCGGGAATAAGCGTAGTTGCGCACAAGTTCCATCACCACATAATTCTCATAAAAATGGCCGCTTGCAGCGCCGGCCTCCAGTGCGTCGGCGGTTAGCCACATAGAAAGAAACGCGCAAAGCCCTGTATCGCAGAAATAGAGCTTGGGCGTTTTGCTCAGCCGTTTGAGCGCGTTATTGGCATATGGCTGAAGCAGGTACACAATCCCTAAACCTTGCAGCAGACGCAGCCATTCTTTCGCTGTAGGCTCGGAAATATCCGCCGCCTCCGCAAGCGTCGAATAATTGACCGGTTCTGCGGTGAGGGCCGCACAGCATTTCAAAAATCTTCCGAAACGGACGGTATCCGTGATGCCGCCCTCGTCCGCAGCATCACGCATCAGGTAAGTGTTGATGTATGAATTCAAATATTCGCTCCGCAGTTCTTCGTCTGCGCCGAGCAACTGCGGCATACCGCCCTCCCAGATATGGCGGAAAACGGTATGAATGTCGTTTTTAGGGAGCAGCCGCTGCCGTGCTTGCAGACTTTCCAGCGTAAAGTCCAGTTCGTCGTCAAAAACAATTCCTGCTTTTTCCCGCTGCGAAAAGCTGTAAAGCTCCAAAATCTCGATCCTGCCGGCAAGTGTCTCCCCGGCGTGCCGCATCATACGGTACTGCTGGGAGCCGGTCAACCAGAAAAGTCCGGTTTCTTCACTCTCGTCGCAAAGAAGTTTCATTTGCTCAAACAGCTCCGGCGCTTTCTGTATCTCGTCAATGAGGATGGGCGGCTTATACGTTTGAAAAAAGAGCTTTGGGTCCCGCTGTGCCAAGTCGCGTGCGGAAAAATCATCCAGCGAAATATACGTTCTGTTGCCGCCTTCCGCCAAATGCCGAAGCATGGTCGTCTTACCGACCTGTCTCGCACCCGTTACGAGAATCGCTTTGAAAAAGCCGTTCATACGGATAAATTTTCTTTCCAGTTCCCGCGGGATATATTGCATAATCACACCTCCGTTTTATGACAATCTAAATTTGGGTTTAGAATATCATAAAATATCCGCTTTGTCAATCCCTGATTTTTGATTTTGAAGCCCATCGTTTCATGCAATGCCGTCTGCTCGCCGTACATCGGGCAGTCTATGCCTCCGCTTCCGGAGCCGCGATGGCATCCCACTTCTTTTTTCCCGCAATCCATTATACCCTGATTCCTTGCAGAAGGCTACAGCAGCACAGAATATTTCCGCTTTCAAATCACAGCCCCATCATTTCCCGCACCACACGGTCGGCAAGTTTGACGGTGCCCACGAGGACGAGCATATTGAACAGCAGCTCGCCGACGTAGCTCCACACCTGCGTGACGGCCGCTGCATTGGGATTGACGGCCGGCGGCGAGGATGCAAACAGCGAAAAAATGATGCAGGCCAGTACGATGACCGCGCCCTCCAGACATACGGCGGCGTAGGATTTCAGAAAGCTCTTGCCGATCTGCTGGCTCGGCTCCCCGGCAAAGGCGGACAGCGGGACGGGTGCGATAGCGGTATAGATATACAGCTTAAAGAACCGCCCGTATACGGTCAGAATCATCAGAAAGGACAGCACCGTAATGAACAGCCCGCCAAGCAGCGTGACCGCCCACAGGGGAATGGATTCCAGAAATCCGCATTCCTCGATGGCCGTTACGATGGAGGACGGCAGAACGGTCCGGCCCGCCGTGCCCATTCCGGCCGTGGTCATGATACGGGAAATCAGGCCCTGTATGATCGTAAACAGCGCCATCATCAGCTCCAGCCCGTAAACCACTGCGCCGCGCGCCAGGGCGAACCGGATAAACAGCTTCAAGGCCGCCTCCGGCCGTTTGATTTCCGACAGGCTGCCGCAGGTCCGCACCACGCCGACGACAAAGAACAGCACCAGCAGCGCAAGTCCGATTGCGCGCACGGTATCGTGGATATTGACGATAACCTGCCAGATTGTACCGTCTTTGAACTGTTCGGGAGACTGCGTAAGGAGCTGCCAGATTTCCGCCAGCTTTTCGTTCCATGTGTTCAGGGCGTTGACCAAATTCTGTACGATCCAATTATCCGACATACCGTTTATGCACCTCCCGTCAGCACAAGGTCGCTCTCCACCTCGTTGCCCCAGGCATCCCAGCCGTCCGCTTTTTCCCATGCGAAAAGCTCAATGCGGGGCAAGTCGCCCACAAGTTCAATGATTTTATCCCTTGCCTCGTCGGGCTTTCGGCTGTGACCGCGCAGGGGACTGATGATGAATTGGTGGACGCGGTTGGATTTCCGTTTGGGGTGGCCTTTGGTGGCAAGCAGGCAGATTTCCGCATTGCCTCTCGTCCAGAAACCAAGACCATAAAACCAGCCCCTGCCGCTTCTGTTGCGTTTGAGCCAGACAAAGGCTACACTTTTATACTCGAATCCCCACGCTTTAATCACCCGCAGCGCTTCCCGCAGCTTCGGGAAAGTCGCCCGGAGAAAAAGAACCGAATCCTTTTCGGAGAACTCAGCAACGGGCAGACGGCAAAGCTCGTCAATGCGCATCGTGGGGTACTGCTGTTCTGCCGCACCCTGTACGCCGTTTCGTTCATACCGCCACGGCGGGTCGGCATAGATGATATTATATTTCTTCACGGCTTCCTCCTTTCAGGCAGATGGGGGCAGGCCGAATAAGCGGCCTGCCCCGTATGCCGCACATGATCTTTTTCATCCGACAATCAGATTCAGTATTTCTTTGGCAAATGTGATGACAACGCCGCCCGCCAGTGTCAGGAATCCGTTTGCACGCTGGCTGGGATCGTGGGATTTGAAGGACAGCCCAATCTGCACCACGCCGAAGCCGAGCAGAATCATACCGATGGCACGGACAAGGCCGAAAATAAAGTCGCTCAGATTGTTGACTACGGTCAGCGGGTCATCGGCGGCAAGGGCCGTCGATGGGAACAGGCAGAGCAGGAGCACCAGCGCAGCGTACAAGAAATATGCCCGCTTCACAACGCCCTGCACAGCGGAGCGGGTGGGTTTCTTCTGTTGTTTCATCTCTGAAAAATTCCTCCTTGCTTTCAGGTTTCAATCAGCAGCGCTTCCACATCCTCGTCGGAAAGAAGCTCGTAATCGGTTTCGATTTCTTCCATATCGGGAATGTCCGCAGGAGCCGTCCCGACAAGAGAGAGAGTTGCCACGGCGTTTTCCGTACCGCCGTGCTGATA
>CAJFRY010000049.1 GCA_904419545.1 Candidatus Woodwardiibium gallinarum | reverse complement strand
GCCTCTCTCAAGCCTATTATAGCAGAAAGCAGGAAATTTTGCGGCTCCTGTTTTCATCCCTATTTGTGCCGGTGCCGCACCGGCATGGTGATTTTTATGGAAACGAGCCTTGTGAAAAGTGTTTTCAAAAGCGGCGAAAGCACGACCTCAAAAGAGGTATTCACAAAGATCTGGATAGAACTTATCAACAAGCTGGAAAGGAGCAAAAGCGTGAGCTTTTGCGTGAAAAACGATGACAAATAGGTTTTCGTATGGTATACTATATACGAAAACAGCTTGTTCTGTCTCTAAGGAGATGGAAAATTGAAAGTAGCTATATATTGCCGCTTATCCGAAGAAGATCGGAACAAGCAATTTGAAACCGATGATAGCAACAGTATCCAAAATCAGAAAGCAATGCTGCTGCAATATGCCATGGAACAGGGGTGGGAGCTTTACAATATTTACAGCGATGACGACTATACCGGCGCGGACAGACGCCGCCCGGAGTTTAACCGTTTGCTTGTCGATGCCGAGGCGAAACGCTTTGACATTATTCTCTGCAAGACACAGTCGCGATTTACCCGTGAACTGGAGCTTGTGGAAAAGTATATCCACGGTCTGTTTCCTGTTTGGGGGATTCGCTTTGTCAGTATCGTTGACAATGCGGACACCGCCAATAAGGGCAACAAAAAATCTCGCCAGATCAACGGGCTTGTCAACGAATGGTACTTAGAGGATATGTCAGACAACATCCGAAGCGTCTTGACAAACAGACGGCTGAACGGCTTTCATATCGGTGCTTTTGCACTTTACGGGTACAAGAAAGACCCGGAGCACAAGGGACATTTAATTATCGATGAAGAAGCCGCCGCAGTTGTAAGAGAAGTTTTTACCCTATTTGCCGGGGGCTACGGAAAAACCGCAATCGCCCGTATGCTCAATGACCGAGGCATTCCCAATCCGACCGAATACAAACGCCTGCACGGTCTGCGATATAAGCAGCCCAAAGGCAAGAACAGCACCCTTTGGAAATACTTTGCGATTTCCGATATGCTGACGAACGAAATTTATATCGGCAACATGGTGCAGGGCAAGTACGGCAGTATTTCCTACAAGACCAAGCAGTGCAAGCCGCGCCCAAAAGAAGAATGGTATGTGGTGGAAGGCACGCACGAGCCGATTATCGACCGTGAGCTGTGGGACAGGGTGCAGAAGTTAGTTGGAGAAAGGGCAAAGCCCTTTGATGTGGGAACGGTCGGACTGTTCGCAAGAAAAGCTCGCTGTGCTAACTGCGGTTATGTGATGCGCTCGTCCAAGAATCGAGGCCGACACTATCTGCAATGCTCTAACCGCCATGTAGCAAAAGATTCCTGCATCGGTTCCTTTATCTCGGTAGATACTTTGGAACAGCTTGTGATAGACGAACTTAACCGTTTATCTAAGGAGTATTTGGACAAGGACGAGTTAGAGCGGAACATTGAATTTTGTAACAACCTACGGGAGCAAAGAGAACGCTTGCAGACGGATATTACCGCCTATAAAAAGAAGATAGACGAGTATTCCAAAGGTGTTCGTGCCCTCTATATGGATAAGGTCAAGGGTCTCCTGAATGAAAGTGATTATCGTGAAATGTCCAAGGATTTCCTGCAAAATCGTGAACGGTTGGAGCATTTAGTAGTTCGAAGCGAAAAGGAAATTGCCGAAATTGAGGAAAAGATGCTGATTGGCGATAACCGCCGAGAGTTGGTGGAGCAATACACCAATGTAACGCATCTGACCAGAGAGATGGTAGAGATCCTCATTGATCATATAACCGTCGGTAAGCGAGTCAAGGGAGAGAAATATCCGCCCATAGAAATTCATTGGAATTTTTAAAAACAGCCCCTGAAAAGGGGCAGTAAATGTTATCAAAGCGAGGTCGTACCAGAGCAAAAGGCGCGGCTGACCTATGACAACATCCTGCGCTTTACCGACGACGCCGATGTTCGCGACCCGATCCGCTTCCTGCGCGCGCGGGAAATCACGCACTTCCAGCGCTTCGGTGATGGATTGCGGATCGTTCAGGACAATCTGGACGCGAAAAACTTCTATGCATACAACCCCGCCTTCGACAAAGGCTGAGCACACGTTCGTGCAAAAAACACCCCGCAGCACAAAGGCTGCGGGGTGTTTTTATATCTCTTTTATTCCTTCTTCACGTCGTCGATAGACGCGGAGATGGTATGGTCGATGGGCGCCCATTCCACCTTGCGGAAAATGGCTGCGATGGCAATGGGAATATATGTGAGCATAAACAGCGGAAAGGTAAATACATATAAAATCTTTTTCCGCGTCGTAGTGTGGATATTGTCCCACTCCGTCAGCGTGGTAATCAGCCCCACAACAAGCAGGAAGCCGTAGACCATCACGATATATCCCACCATCGAAAGCATAGACAGCAGTACCTCGTGCCCGTCACGTGCAACGAAGATCGAATGAATGAACCGCGATACGTTGCAGATGATGCTCAGCAGCGTAATAAAAATGGCGGGAAAAATCGTCATCAGCATATCAAAGCAGCCAAACGACAGCTTGAGAACCGTACCCTTGACCAGCTTGAAGCCGTACTTGCCCAATACCTGATAGAAGCCTTTCGCCCAGCGCATCCGCTGCCGCCACGACTGGCGGAAGGTGATCGGCTGCTCATCATAAAGCATCGCGCCGGCACAATACCCGATTTTCTTGCCCTGAATGACTGAATCGACCGAAAATTCCACGTCTTCGGTGAGCAGGTGGTGCTTCCATCCCCCGTTTTCCTCTACCAGCTTGCGGGAAAGCAAAAAGCCCGTACCCGAGATGGCGCAGGAGGTGTTCAGCTCCAGCCGTGCGTTGTTCAGATACTTCGCTTCACGCAAGAACCAGAGAGAATAGCCGGCCGAAATCCAGTTCGTGCCGTAATTTTTGGAATTGCGGTAGCTCGTGATCGCCTCGAAGCCAAGTCCGAAGGTCTTGTTCATCTCGGCAATGTACTCGCGGTCGATAAGATTATCGGCGTCGAAAACGATAAACGCATCGCTGTCGTCATCCGACGAAAGAATCTTCTTGAACATATAGTCCAGTGCGTAGCCCTTGCCGACGAGATTGCGGTTCGTCCTCTCAAACACGGTCGCACCGGCCTCCCGCGCGACCTCGGCGGTGTTGTCGGTACAGTTATCGGCACAGACATAGATGCGGATAAGCTCCGCCGGGTATGTCTGCGCGTGGATACTCTCGATAAGCTGGCCGATGACCGCCGACTCGTTGCGTGCGGAGATGACCACCGCGATCTTATGCAGAACGGGATTGCGGTTGATAAAACGCTCGCTGAGACTGCGCTTGAACAGAAGCATATAGACCATATAGAAAATCTGATAAGAATAGCAGATGGTGAAAATGATCCACAATCTGGATTCTATGGCGTATATCAAATTCATTTTATGTTCTCCGTCAACTTTTTCGTCGCTGCCGTCCCTGTTTTCGGGGGAGTTTATTTATTATACACCTTTTTTACGGCAAAGTCAAGGGAGAAGGCATTTCACCCGGGGATATACCCGTTTTCGGCCAGCCAGCGGTACAGCGTCGAGTCGCTTCCGCAGGAAAAGACCCAGCCGTCATCCGTGTAAACGCTGATCTGCACATAGTCGTCGGCGGCGGTATACCAACTGTTCCGATAACTGTCGGACAGCGCCGCCAGCAGCTCCGCATCATACGGCGGCTCATAGAAAATGGTTTCCCCCAGTATATTGCAATAGATCTCCAACTGCGACGCCGCTAAGAAGTCATACGCGGCGACCCGCTTCACCGCCCCCTGTTCTGTCAAAAGCGCAATCAGCGTATCCATCTCCTCCTCCGTCGGCTGAAAGACGATGCGTTTATAGCCGGAAAACATACCCGTGTCCAACTGCACATCCATACGGCAATAGCCGTTGCCGTATTGCATATCGTTCTCCTTATGAAAATCATACCGGCCGAGGATTTCAACGACGGTACGCACAGCCTCCGGATCGTCCATGACAAAGACATCCGAATTGGCATTTGTGATCTGATAGGTTTCATCTGTCTGAAGCACGAGTTGCTTGAAATAAATCCGTTCCACCGACCCGGCCGCAGGGATCTCGTCGTTTTGCCATGCGCCCAGAGCGCCCGCGCCGACAAACAGCCCAACGGCGGCGAGGCAGGGGATAACCTTCCAAAGCCCATGCAGCACATTCTTGAAATCGAACTTCTCCAGCACATTGACAAGCATAAGCGCCAGCAGCCCGAACAGCACATAGCCGATGATCTCCCAGACCAGCGACCCGTTGGTTGCAGCCGTGAAAAAGATGCCGCCCAGCAGCGAAGCGGTCACGACCAGCGGATACTTGATTACCGGCAGCGCGCCGCGCACCGCGACGGCGCTGCCCGCCTTCTCCGACGGACGGCTCTTATACAGCAGCACGCCGCCCGCAACAGCCAGAACGGCGATAAGCGCCCAGACCAGCAGTGAAATCCAGTCGACGGCAAAGCTGTATGAATAACCGAAGCTATCGGGTACAACATTATATTGCGTCGTTTCCACGGGTAACGTCAGCAGGGTATACGGCGACAGCCACAGGCAGTTTTCCAAGGTGGCGCTGCCCATATACAGCTTCGACCAGCGGCCGATATAAATTTGGTACAGAAAATACCCGATCGCCGGCAGGTTGGTGATAAACGCATAGGACAGCACGGCGATGACCGTATTTCCGCAGACCACGCGGAACAGTATGACAAGCGAATAGAAAATAAGGAATGCCGCCAGCGTATACAGCAGCGGCCAGACCAGCAGCCGCAGGTCGGTCTTATAAAAGCCCGTAATGGAGTTCATCAGCACGAATGCAAGCGTATGCATCACCAGATACGGGATCAGGAAATGGAACAACCCGCTCAGGTAATTCGTGAAGAACAACCGCACCCGCGTGACCGGCTGCGAATGATAAAAATCCAGCTTCTGCCGCGAGTTGAGGTAACCGAAGCAGGAGGAAAAGACAATCGCCAGCACCGGCATCATAAACAGCACCACATACGTGCGCGACAGGAACGAACGGTCAACGCTGAACTGCAGATTCATAAGATCAGCCCGTGCCGTAATACTGGAATACTCCATCATCCCCGAGAGCGGATAGAGAAAGAGCAGGAACACGCTCCAAAGCGCAAACAGCCAGAGCTGCTTGGCCGTGAGCTGCCTGAAAAAGCCGGTTCGGTTAGAAAAGCAGGCTTTTGAGGTCATAACCCTTTACCTCCGTTTCACTGATGAAAATTTCCTCGAGCGTAAGCGGGATAAGCTCCGCGAACAGCGGCAGCTTTTCGTAGACGGTGCGCATGATCGTCTCCTCGTCGCCGCGGACAGTAAGCGTGCAGAGGTTGCCGCGCTTCTCAAACCGCAGCACCTCCAGCGGAGCAAAGTCCTCCTTCGTGTGCTCGGTAGAAAATGCACATTGCAGCTTGTGAATACCCAGCTTCATTTCGTCCAGCTCGCGCGAGAAAAGGATGCCGCCCTTATGCAGGAGTCCCACGTGGTCGCAGAGGTCCTCCAGCTCGCGCAGGTTGTGCGATGCGACGATGGGCGTGAGCGGACGGTCGCTCATATCGCTGATCAGGAGGCTCTTGACCGTCTGACGCGCAACGGGGTCCAGCCCGTCGAAGGTTTCATCACAGAAAAGATACTCGCAGCCGCTCGACAGAGCGCAGATAATGGCACTCTGACGCTTCATCCCCTTGGAAAAGGTCTGGATTTTTTGCTTGTCGGAAAGCGAAAACGCCTCGCGCAGCTTACGGAAGCGTGCGCTGTCGAAGCGCGGGTAGACGGTCCGATAATAGTCCTCCATGGTGCGCAGCGTTGCATTCTTGAAGAAATACAGCTCGTCGGGAATGAAAAAGCAGCGCTCCTTGACGGCGGGATTCTCCCAAACGGGCTGGCCGTCGATGGTCACCCCGCCCGTATCGGGCTTGAGCACACCGGCAAGAATACGCATAAAGGTGGATTTTCCCGCACCGTTCGAGCCGATAAGGCCGAATACACTGCCGTCGCGCATCTCGGCGCTGACATCCCGCACCGCCGCAAAGCCGTCGAAGGATTTGGTCACATTCGATGCACAAATCATATATTTTGTTTCCTTTCTCAAAAGATTGACGCGTCTGCGCCTTCAGCGCGGACTCTGCTCGCTGTCCCACAGCGCAGCCAACGCCTCGCCCAATTCGGGGGGGGTGAGCGAAAGCAGCTTGCCGTAATGCACGGCCTCGGCGAGCGTAGCCGTCAGCTTCTCGCGCAAAGCGCCCAGCGCGCTTGACGGGTCGGACGCTACGAAGCTGCCCCGCCCCTTCACCGACACGATGATCCCGCGCAGCTCCATCTCGCTGTACGCCTTCTGGATCGTGTTCGGGTTGATCGACAGGTCGGTCGCCAACTGCCGCACGGACGGCAGCCAGTCCCCCGGCTTGAGCGCACCCGAGGTGATCAGCCGCACCATCTGGTCGCGGATTTGTGCGGTGATCGGCTGGCGGCTGGTATAATCGATGGAGATCAACGCTGCATTCCCTCCTTTGCACATCTGTAATAGTTGTTGTAGTACAGTAAGTATAACACAAATCCGGCATTTGTCAAGAGCAAAACGCGCAAAAGTTACAAATTTCCGTTGATGAATCGGCCATATATATGGTATGCTAAATTGATATATCGGATTTTTACAGAAGATAAAGCCGTTTGAGGGCTTTTGAAGAACGTCTTACGCGCGGTTCCATTGACGCAGCGTCTGTCGGAGCAGAGCGTTCGGACAATGCAGGGCGGCAGGCCGAACAAATGCGCGCCGCCGGCTGCATACCGGCAGGGACTACTCTCTATCGCTGTCCCGTACATTACCGTACGGCCGTCCGCCGCAATGTGCAGCCGCGCCTTATGCGGCCATAATGCGGAATACGGCAGGCTCAGCCTGCCGTACGTCCCACGGAATTCCCCTGCGGCGCACGCCCGGTGCGCCGGTACTCGGCAACACGCGCGAGCGCCTCGGGAAGGCTGTCGGCTATGTCGCGCAGCAGCTCGGAGCGATCGCACTCCTGCTGCTCGATCAATACGGAATAGCGGCATGTGCCGCCCTCGGCGTCTTCAAACAAAAGATAGCGCAGGCTGCCGCGGCCGGCCTGCTCACATAGAAGCGTTTTCATAAAAGATTCTTCCTTTCGTTTTTTACAGTATACGCGAAGCTGTCTGTCGAATTCGGGCGATATTCTATACATAAAAGAAGAAAATTTGAAGCGGGAACCTCTTCAAACGGCCTTAAACGGCTATACGCCTGCACTCGCCTTCCGAGAGAAGCTTCGCGCTTTCCTTCAAAATTCCGCAAGAAAGGATGCTTTCCCTTTGCGAAAGCGGTGGTCAAAACAATGAAAAAAGCGATTTGTATTCTTCTCGCGGCACTGATGCTGGGCACGATCGTTTTTGCAGCGGTCGGCGCGGTGCGCGCGGGCGCAGACGTCGGCAACTTCAATGACTACGGCGACGGCGGAGGCGGCGGGGGCGGCTACGACGGCGGCTATGATTACGACTACGATACGGGCGGCGACGGTGATCCGGGCTTTCTGTTCGGCTGGCTGTTCTCCTCCTCCGTCGGACCGTATGCCGCAATTCCCATCGTGCTTCTGGTGATTTTTCTGGTCATCCGCGGGAACAAAAAGCGCGGACGCCATGGCCCGGCCGTCCGTATGCCGCCGCCGACCGCATACCCGGACAACAGCAGTGCCGTCGAAGCGGAGGTCCGCGCAGCGGGAGATACGGAATTTTCAATGGCCGACTTCCTGTCCGCGGCGGAAACGGTATTCGTCAAGCTGCAATACGCATGGACGGCGATGGACTGGGAGTCCATCCGCCCGTTTGAGAGCAACCGGCTGTTCAACAAGCACAAAGCCCAATTGGAAGAATACATCCGCCTCGGCCGCACGGACGTGATGGAACGCGTTTCCGTCAACCGTTCCTATGCCGTCGCACGCACCGTAACAGGCGATGAGGAGCGCATTACCGTGCTGTTGGAAGCGGCGTTCAACAACTATATCATCGAGACCGCGACAAAGAAGGTGCTTCAGGGCGATCCCGAAATTCGCTATCAGAAGCGCTATCTGCTCGCCTTCGTCCGCACGGCAGGCGAAAAAACCGCGCCCGCCGGTGAGAGCGAGACAATACAATGCCCGCACTGCGGCGCGAACGTCGAGGTCATCCGCAGCGGCAAGTGCGAATACTGCGGCAGCATCGTTTACCGCGAGGCGCACGACTGGGTGCTTGACGAGCTGGACGCGGCGCAATAACCGCTTCGGAACGCCTTTCCGTCCCGGTCCCCGCGGCGCCGGCAAACCGACATAAGGAGGGAATTTCCCCGTGACCCACGAGCAGATTCTCGACTACTGCCTGCAGAAGCCGGGCACGTTTACGGACTACCCCTTCGGGTTTATAACGCCCGTAGTCAAGGTCGGCATGCTCCACGGCAAAAACCGGATTATCGCGCAGCTCCTGACGCTGCACGGCGAGCCGAAAGTCACGCTGAGCTGCGCACCCGAAGCCGCTGCCGATTTCCGCAGTCACTATCCCGGTTCGGTCGTCCGGGGGTGGCATTGTCCGCCCGTACAGCAGCCGCACTTCAACACCGTCAGCCTCGACGGGACCGTGCCGGACGACGAGCTGCGGCATATGATCGACCACGCGTATGCCGTCGCACTTGGCAAGCTGCCGCAGGAAACGCAGGTGCTTCTGCGCCGGACGGCGGAAGCCCTTTCCCCTCCGGCGGCTGTTGATGAAGAGCGTCCCTGAAGGCATTCGGGGAAACCCGCCGCCGCATTAAAGTATTATACCGCGCAACGCCTTTTCTCGATATTCCCTCCTGATCCGATTTCGGACAATCCTTTTCGGAGCACAAGAGTTGCTTTTGACAACGCTCCCTTTCACAAAACATGGTATGGGATGCGCAGGCATTCCGGCTTGCAATAAGCACATTTTGTTTGAAGGAGGAACCCGTTTTGAAAAGAATCATCTCTGTCCTGCTCTGCGCCCTGCTGGTGCCGGCATTCTGTGCCTGCAGCCCGTCGATTCCAGTCCCGGACGACCCGACGCTTATCCTGCGGGATGGTCTGATGGTGTGCATTGCCGAAAATTCATACGATTGTCTTATTCCGTTTTATAGTGGTTATTTCAATGATGTGGAGTTTGCTATCTTTGAAGAAAAGGAATTGCAGGGCGAATACGCCGACCGGGAAGGGACGCAAAAAACCGTGACGATTTTCGGCCGGGAGCATACCGGCTTGTACTATGGCAATGCCGGTAGTTCGCTGGGCTTTAAGAAGGATGTTATGACGCAGGAGCGTATGCCTCCTTACTTAACGCCGGAAGGCTTCGTGTTCTATTGCAGTGAGGAAACGGGTCGGGTGGTTCATTTTTACGTCGGAAGTGAGTATGAAGAATTGCTTCGGGCAGAACATCCCGATGCAGAAGAACTGACGATGCAGCAGATATCCGCCAACTGCATCGAAGCCATCGAGGCGGAGTATGGATCGGACGGCTGGATCGAAGTCAATCGGGAGCTCCCAAAAAACACACGCTTCAAATACAAATTCACTTTTGCCCGTCAGCAGGATGGCGTAAATGTGGAAATCATTCGATTGTATACCAATATATACGGCGAAATGATGCAGGGCGATCTGCTGCCGGGGCGGCCGGCGGAGCTTCCCGACAGCGTGCCAGTCCCCGACTGGCCGGAGGAAACATACAAGGAGCTGATCCTGAAAAAGCTGACGGCACTTTACGAGGAAGAAAAGGCCGAAAGACAGTACGCTTACGAGGCGGTCTTTACGGATGTACAGATTCATCCCAACGGCTACACCTATTACTACCTGACGGAATATGAATCCCACGCCATCGAAGTCTCCTTCGACTGTTCCTATACCTGCGATGGAGCGTCCTACACCGAGCCGTGCAGGATGCTCATCCTGTACGACGCGTGAGCGCCCGCAGAAGCGTGTGAATCCATAACAGGAGGCGAAAGGCGAATATGTTTCAAGGAAACACAATCTTAGCCGGAATTGAATATATATATTTATATCTTACGGTGTTGTTCCGCTGACGTGGTATTTTCTATATATTTCTTTCAGCAGCAACAAATCTGTATCGAAAAAAACCTACACCCTATGTGCGGTTGTGACGGCAATCGTATTGGCAAGCTGGGCTTTTTCGATCAGAGATAGAGATTCAGATATAGGAAATTCCATAACGTATCTTATCCTGAGTGTTTTAGGCGTATCGCTGCTGCTCTCCGTCCGCTGGCTGCGCAGCAATAAATTTTACACGTTTTTGCTTTCGTTTATGACGTGCTTAATTTATATCTTTTGCACCCTTTTCCCCGGATTTATCATCGGCAGCATTTTTGAATTGCATCTGAAAGATTTTACGAACGTGCTGCTTCAATTTTATTTTTCGCTTTTCTTCAGCGTCCTGTTTCTCCTCCTGGCCTATCTGCCGCGAAGAGAAAGGAAACGGCGGGATAAAGCGGCGGTCATCGTCCCGCTGGCATCCGTTTTGTTGATTGGCTGCGGCGTGGTTCTCAACTTTTCAGAGCTTCTCTCCGGAAC
>CAJFRY010000048.1 GCA_904419545.1 Candidatus Woodwardiibium gallinarum | reverse complement strand
GGTGAGGACGGAAGCCGGGAACAGGAGGTAGAAATCTTCTACCGCTTTATCGGCAAAATTGATTAAATGACACCAATATCTTTAACTATGTGATACCGGGGCAACCATGCCGGATATACTGCTGCTGCCGATCCTTGCGGATGTCTTCGGCGTTCGTATCGACGCGCTTTTCGGTAAAAATGCGCAGGCTGTCGTCTGCGTGTCCGCAGACGATGTATTGGACGCGGCATGCGGCAGCCTGAGGCGGATTCTTACGGAAGCAGTAGGCAAGAGGGATGATGAGGATAAGTCGTCGGAGAAAGCGCTTGCCGAATATGAGCGCGCGCTGTCCGAAGACCACCGGATGAGAAGCGCTGTCCTGCGCGGCCACGGCGTGGTCTATTATCGGGAGGCGCTGGGCGGACTTCTGTTGAAGCGCCCGCAGGATGGGTGGCCGTCGCTGCTTCAGGACGCGCAGGCAGCAAAAATCGTCGCACTTTTGGCAAACGAGGATTTTCGGAAGGCACTGTTTGCGATTCTGAATGCCGGGATGGCCGCTTTCACCGTTCCGACGCTCTGCCGGACATGTGAGATTGAAGACGCGCAGGCGCTTGAAGCGGCATTCGCGGAAAGCCGACTGTTCAAGTCCCAAACCGTCCGCGTCGAAGAACAGGACGTGAAAATATACGAGCTGGTTTGTGCGCACAGACTGGCGATGCTTTTCGCGGTTTTGGATTATGCGAAAGAATTCGCTGAATTTCAGGATATGTTCTATTATTATTGGGGCGACTCCGATTTTCCCCGCAAATAGCGCCGGTGCCGTGGAATAAGATCAACTTATACTGAAACGCAATTCAAAGTCGAAATCACATACGAATACCAACTCCGTATGTTTTCCTGCGCAAAATCAGAGCAGAAAGCATGAGGCACCGCCAGCGCCTCATGCTTTCTGCTTTTGTTTGTATTTTTTATGCCTCAGCCGGATGCACCCGCATAAAGCGGCAAAAAGCCGCTCGCCAATGGCGAGCGGCTTTTTCCTTTAGTTCAAATACCCCTTCCGGTAGAGCAACTCGGCAATGAGTACGGCGCCGCCGGCCGCGCCGCGCAGTGTGTTATGCGACAGGCAGACGAACTTCCAGTCGAACAGTGCATCCTCGCGCAGGCGCCCCACCGAGACGCCCATCCCGCCGTACAGGTCACGGTCGAGTTTGGTCTGCGGGCGGTTGTCCTCTTCAAAATAGGTGACGAACTGCTTGGGTGCATGCGGCAGCGCCAACGCCTGTGGCTCACCGCTGAAATCAGCCCATGCCTTGAGAATGTCTTCGCGCGCGGGCTTTTGATTAAATTTCACCGCTACCGTCGCCAGATGACCGTCGGATACCGGCACGCGGATGCATTGTGCGGAAATAACCGGCGCTTGCGCGCTGACGATGATGCCATCCTCTACGCCGCCCCAGATTTTCAGCGGTTCCTTCTCGCTCTTTTCCTCTTCGCCGCCGATGTAGGGTATCACATTGTCTAAAATCTCGGGGA
This sequence comes from Candidatus Woodwardiibium gallinarum, assembly GCA_904419545.1. GTDB lineage: Bacteria > Bacillota > Clostridia > Oscillospirales > CAG-382 > Woodwardiibium > Woodwardiibium gallinarum. Next base: position 9,299 of record CAJFRY010000048.1, on the reverse strand, counting down.
AGGTTTCGAACGTCTTGCCTGCGCCGGAGATGGCCTGAAAGGTCGTCACGAGTACCTCTTTGATGCCGTAACCGCGCAGCGGGGTAAGGGCAGGGACATAGCTCTGAATCGAGCAGTTCGGCTTGACGGCGATGAAGCCCTTCTTTGTACCCAGACGCCTGCGCTGCGCGGCGATGACGTCGAGATGCGCAGGGTTGATTTCCGGGATGACCATCGGAACGTCAGCCGTCCAGCGGTGCGCTGAATTATTGGAAACGACCGGCAGCTCGGCTTTGGCATAAGCCGTTTCGAGCGCACGGATTTCGTCCTTGGGCATGTCAACCGCGCAGAACACGAAGTCGCACGCGGCTTTCAGCGCGTCGATGTCGGAAGCGTCTGCGACCGGCATATCCGAAACGCAGGGCGGCATCGGCTCTTTGAGCTTCCAGCGGCCCTCGACGGCCGCGCCGTAAGGCTTTCCTGCGCTTTTTGCGCTGGCGGCCAGACAACTGATTTGGAAATAGGGGTGGTCAGCCAGCAGCGTAATGAAGCGCTGCCCCACCATACCGGTCGCGCCGACGATACCCGCTTTTAGTTTATGTTCCATTGAAACAATTTCTCTCCCTCAAATCAGATTTGCATAAATGCCGGGGACGCTGCCTTCGATGACGGTGGCGCCCACGCATTTGTTGTAAAAATCCACCGGTCCTGCAGAACCGATGATCGCGTAGCCGTAGCCCTCGTCGCGCAGCGCTTCCATACAGCGCAGAAGGAGCGCCTTGCCGATGCCCAGGCCGCGCTTTGCCTCATCCACGCCCGTCGGACCGAAGTAGGCCTTGTAGGTGCAGTCATAGCCCGCGAAGCCGAGAATTTCCTTGCTGTTGGTATCATATGCAATGAAACAGGAAACGGGAAAGCGGGTGAAAGCGGTGTCGATCTCGTTGGCCCAGCCCTCGTGGAAGTGCTTGACAACAAAGTCGTGTACTTTGTATTTGTTCGGGGTCATCGGACGAATGATGCGGATACCTTTTTCCTCCAACGCTTTATAGACAGCAGAGGAATCGGGAAGTTCGTAGAGCTTGACAAGCATATCGGGCATGGTGCGGTAACCTCCTAAAATCTGTAGTGCCAGTGTTTGAGGATCGCGCGCGCGACGATCATATGTGCCACGGCATTCGGGTGCACGCGGTCAGGCGAAAGCGCGGTATTGTTCAGGCTGCGCAGCGCCCTGTCGATATCTTTCTGCGGGTTGATGAAGTCACAGCCGACATCTGCCGCCACACGCTCGCAGATTTTCGCATAGCGGAGAACGGCGGCAAAGAACGCGTCGTGTTTGTTCGTCTCAAACAGGAAGGGAGCAATAAGTGTAAAACTCTCCAGCTTTTTCACCGCGTCGGCCGCGATGAAGCGAAGATTTTCCTCGTATTCCGCCTCAGAGACGGCGCGGGAGGGGGTCATATACGTATCGAAATGCCGCCAGACGTCGTTGACGCCGATCAGCAGCGTCGCATAGTCGGGACGGACAGCCTCAAGATCGTTCTCCCAGCGTTTACGGACGTCACGGCTCGTTTCGCCTCCGATACCGGCATTGACCAGCCGCAGCCGTTTTTCGGGATAAGTCGCCGTGATAAGCGTGTGCAGATTCTGCGCGTAGCCGCCGCCCAATCCGCTGACGTAATCCCCGTAGGGATACGCACGGCCGCAGTCGGTCACCGAGTCGCCGCTCAGCAGGATTGTTTTGTCGGTTCCGATCGTTTGCAGGTCCAACATATTCTTTTCCGTCCTTTTGCTTTATTCGGCACTCTCGGCTTCGCTTGCTTCGTCGGAGGAAGTTGCCTCGGAGGCATCGGCAGAAGCGTCGCCGCTCGATTCAGACGCAGCGTCACCGCTTTCGCTGCCCGAGCTTTCCTCCGGAGCGCTTGAGGGCTTGCCGGTGATGGTCGCCTTCGGATACGCCTCGCTGAGCACATCCCAATCCTCATAGGGAATATCGGCGTTGTCCGTGAGTGTAATGGTCGTGATTGTGCCGTCGGCGAATGCGTCCTTGAGGACGGCAATACCGTTGATTTTATTTGACGACAGATCCAGCGTGGTCAGCTTTTTCAGGCCGACCAGCGGGGAAACGTCCTCAATTTCATTGTCGGACAAAGACAGCGAGGTCAGTGCTTCCAGATTGCCCAGTCCTTCGATGTTCGTAATTTTGTTGTTGTCTGCGGTCAGCGTTTCCAGCTTGGTCAGACCCGAGAGCGGGGACAGATCGGTAATAAGGTTATTGTCAAGGTTCAGCGTGGTCAGCTCGGTACAGTTCTTCAGCGGCTCCACGCTGGTGATCGAAGAAATCAACTCGGTCGTCGTTTCGCCGTCATCGTCTTCTTTTTCCTCCTTCACGCCGTTATCATTGGCGGTCAGCGAGGTAAGCTTGGTCAGCTCTTCAAAGCCTTCGAGCGAAGTGATTTTGTTGCTGCTGATGTCCACCGTCTCCAGAGCGGTCAGCTTGGCCAGCGCTTTGACGTCTGCGATGCTGTTGTCGCGCAGGTCAAGCGTCTCCAGCTTTGTCATCTCGGAGATGCCGTCGATGCTTTCCAGCTCGTTGCCCGCCGCAGAAAGATAATCGAGATTGGTCAGCGCTTTTATATCGTCGAGGTTTTTCAGCTTATTGTTGTTGACGCTCAACTGTTCCAGCGTGGTCAGCGAGGAAAGCATAGACAGATTTTCCAATTCCAGTCCTTCCACGTCAAGCGTTTTAAGCGCCTTGGCGTCGGTAAGCGGGGAAAGGTCCGTTACGTTCGTCGCCGCGAGATACAACTCCTCGAGCGTGGAAGATTCGCCGACAGCGGAGATATCCGCTACAGACGAGTTGGTAAGGTCGAGAACCTTCAGGGCGGACAGCTTGGAGATGCCCTTGAGCGAGGTCAGCGATGAATGGGACAGCGAAAGATATTCCAGCTTTTTCAGTTCCGAAAACGAATCGAGATTCTTCACAGAGGAAAGCGCGATGGTCTGGATGATGCTGGAGGCATCAAAGGAACTGCCGCCGTAGAACTGATTGTAATAGGAATACAGTGATGCGTTGTATTCAATGGTATATGCGTCGTATGCGCCGATGATCGAGACATAGCGCAGGTTGGGGAACAGGTTCAGGTCCTCGGCGTTGTTGAGAAATGCGTAGAAGGAGATGGAGTTGTCGGTGTAGAACGGATCGGAACTTTCAGCAGAGGATTCGCTGCTGGTCTCATTTGTTTCCTCTTCCGTTTCTTCTTCCTCAGCGTAGGCCTCACTGATGATCCGTTCGGCAAATGCGGCGTTGCCCAGCGTGCAGAGCGGGTAGACCATGGACGGGTTGTCGGCCGATGGCGATGTGAAGGCCGCGGTGATGCGGATGTATTCATACTGCTCGAGCATTTCCGGCGTCAGGCTGCGGGCGTTTATGTTGAGCTGTTCCGCCAGCGCTTTGGCAAAATCCTGATCGTTGAACATCGGCGACGTATTCAGATACGAACTGACCGTCACCAGCAGCGTAGCGGCAAGCACGGCCACGCAGAGTATGATGGTGATAATAAAAACGACCTTCTGGTGTTTTTTGGAATATTTTTTAGACATTCTCTTGAAAACCTCCGTTGTTTTATCAAAACGTTCGCGGCGGCAAACAGGACAGCCGACGATCATAACTGAGCCATTATACAACAAAACCTGTAAAAATGCAAGATTGCATGTGAAAATAATTGTTTGAAAAGGCTTTTTCGCTGTTATTCCTCTGTGGGATGCTTATATTCAAACATATTGCGGAAGAACAACTGGTTGGCACGCCAGTATTCCATCGTCCGTCCGTAGGTGATCGTATCCTCCTCCGGAGAACGCCGCAAACAGACGATCAGATTGCCCGGAAGGCGGCGAAAGCCTTCGGCAAAATGCAATTCCAGCTCGCGGAGATATACGCCGTATTCGTCTACCGTCTCCGAAGGGATGGCGGAGGCGGGCAGCACGTCGGACAGCTTGGAAAGCACACCGAACTCCTTGAGCCGCTCGTAATACGCCTCGTTGACAAGGTAGATGATGGAATTGCCGGACGTGACCTCCGTGTTGAAGCGCTGAAGCGCGGTCTGGTCAAAATTGTATTGCGCGGCATTTGCTTCGTCTTCATCGGAAACGGTCAGCTCCAGGTAATTCACGTTCTTTTCGCCGTCGCCGTTATAGTCGCTCATAATCGAGTAGCAAACTTCTTTGAAATCCTCTGTTCCCTCGGCGGTCAGTGCAGTCTTGCCGACGACCATAATGCCCACATCCGGTTCGCTTTTAGAAAATAGCTGTACAGTGGCGACAATGATGAAAACGGCAATCAATCCCAATATGAGGATTTGCCATTTATAATAGTACCAAATATGCTCCAGCCATTCCTTAAAGGTCAGCTTTCGGTCTTTTTCGGCGCTTTTCATATGATTTCCTTTCTTTCGATACATTGATATTCGATATTATATTAAAAAGTATACCATGCCTTCTTGATTTTCGCAAGGGTTATTGCGCAGGTTGCGCAAAATGTTTCCTTTTCCGGGCAGGAAAGTTTTCAAATTTGACAAGCAATCACTTTGCACAAACCGTTTGTCGGTCAAGCGCGTTTTTTGCCGATTCTGCCGAAATCCCGCATTCGTAAAAAAAACGCTTGACAAATGCTTGCGTGCGTTGTATCATAGGCATGTGGTTAGTTGCGACTAATGTACTTGCGGCGGAATGGAAGAAGGGAAGCGCTTATGATGCCGTTGACGCTTGCGTCGGTAGGAGAAAGAAATACGATTCGGAAGGTCGGCGGAAGCCCTGAGGTGAAAAAGCATTTGGAGAATCTGGGGTTTGTGGTCGGCGGTGATGTTACGATTATCAATACGCTCGGCGGGAATGTGATCGTCAGCGTGAAGGAGGCGCGCGTCGCAATCAGTCGCGAAATGGCACAGAAGATTATGGTATAAGGGGGATTTGGTCGGGATGAAAACGCTGCGGGAGGCCAAGATCGGCGAAACGGTTACGGTTGCGAAGCTGCACGGCGAAGGTGCCGTCAAGCGCCGGATTATGGATATGGGCATCACCAAGGGCGTGGATGTCTATGTCCGCAAAGTGGCGCCGCTGGGAGATCCGGTCGAGGTTACGGTGCGCGGCTATGAGCTTTCGCTGCGCAAGGCGGATGCGGAGATGGTTGAGATTTTGTAGTCTATGGGTGCCGGGGCGGTATCGCCCTGTTTTCAAGTCTGTTGGTTAGCAAAGGCTAACTAAAGAATCAGAAGGGGGAAACTGTATGGAGCTGCGGATCGCCCTTGCGGGCAACCCGAACTGCGGCAAAACAACGCTGTTCAACGCGCTGACCGGTGCCAACGCATTTGTCGGCAACTGGCCGGGCGTGACAGTGGAAAAAAAGGAGGGCCGGCTGAAGAAGCACGAGGGAGTCACCCTGACAGACCTGCCGGGCATTTATTCTCTGTCGCCCTATACGCTTGAGGAAGTGATCGCACGTAATTATCTTGTCGGCGAGCGGCCGGACGCGATTTTGAATATCGTAGACGGCACGAACCTCGAGCGCAACCTGTATCTGACCACCCAGCTCACCGAATTGGGCATTCCGGTTGTCATTGCCATCAATATGATGGATGTCGTCGAGAAAAACGGCGATAAGATTGACGTTGCGGCGTTGTCCGAGGCGCTCGGCTGCCGGATCGTTACGATTTCCGCATTGAAAGGGAGGGGGATCGAAGAAGCGGCGAGTGCGGTCGTCGAAGCGGCCAGAGCCGGCGTTCCCGTTCCGATGCATACCTTTTCCGGTGTCGTGGAGCATGCCGTTGCGCACATTGAGGAGGCGGCGCTGCACGATATGCCCGCAGAGCGGCAGCGTTACTATGCGATCAAACTGTTTGAACGCGACGAGAAGGTGCGTGAGCAGCTTAACTTGTCCGAAAGCACGCTTGCGCATATCGAAACGGATATCCGGGCTGCAGAGAAAGAAATGGACGATGACGCCGAGAGTATTATAACAAACGAGCGCTACATATATATAGCATCATTGATGAAAGCCTGCTACCGCAAAAAATCCGCAGGCCGTCTCACCGTTTCCGATAAAATCGATAAGGTGGTCACCAACCGTTTTCTGGCTTTGCCGATTTTCGCGGTGGTTATGTTTTTGGTCTACTATATATCAGTCTCTACCGTCGGTACATGGGCGACCGATTGGGCCAACGACGGCGTGTTCGGTGACGGCTGGCATTTGTTCGGCATCGGCAGTGCCGAATATGAGGCCGATATGGATGTGTATGCCGACGAGCATATCTGGACCGAAGAGCTGCGCGCCACGGTAGACAACGCTGCGGCTGCAGGTGTGGTCGGCGCGGAAGATTTGCGCGGCGCAATCGACGAAGGCAGCTTCTCCGCGTTTGACGAGGCGTATGGCACCTATGCGGATGCACTGGCAGAGGCAGGATATGACATCTCCCCGATCGTCGATGAGGCGCTTGAAGCCGAGGGCGTGCCCGACACCGCCGATTATGGCGTCTGGGTGCCGGGTATACCTGTTCTCATCGGGGACGGTCTGGAAGCGATCGGCTGTGCCGGTTGGCTGGAGAGCCTGCTGCTGGACGGCATCGTCGCCGGCGTGGGCGCGGTGCTTGGCTTCGTCCCGCAGATCCTCGTGCTTTTCCTGCTGCTTGCGTTTTTGGAGGCCTGCGGTTATATGGCACGTATTGCATTTGTGCTTGACCGTGTGTTCCGAAAATTCGGGTTGTCCGGCAAGTCTTTCATCCCGATGCTGATCGGCACAGGCTGCGGCGTTCCGGGAATTATGGCTTCGCGTACCATCGAAAATGAGCGTGACCGCCGTATGACAATCATCACCACCACCTTTATCCCCTGCGGCGCAAAGCTGCCGATTATCGCTTTGATTGCAGCGGCGCTTTTTGACGGCGCCTGGTGGGTGGCGCCCAGCGCTTATTTCGTCGGTATCGCGGCGATCATCATTTCGGGCATTATGCTGCGCAAGACCAGACTTTTTTCGGGCGATCCCGCACCGTTTGTTATGGAGCTGCCGGCGTATCACTGGCCGACTGTGGGCAACCTGCTTCGCAGTATGTGGGAGCGTGCAAGCGCATTTATCAAGAAGGCCGGAACGATTATCCTGCTGGCGACGATTGTCATCTGGGCCGGCTCTGTCTTCGGCGTGGTCGACGGTGCTTTCGTTTTTGATACGGAAATGGAGCTGGAGGACAGCATCCTCGGCGCTATCGGCGGTGCAATCTGCTGGATTTTCCAACCGCTCGGTTTCGGCAACATCAAGGCGACCATCGCTACGATTATGGGCCTTGTCGCGAAAGAAGAGGTCGTCGGCGTGTTCGGTGTGCTTGATTTCGAGGGCATGTCGCAGCTTGCCGCGTATTCCTTCCTCGTTTTCAACCTGCTTTGCGCGCCCTGCTTCGCAGCCATCGGTGCCATTCGCCGCGAGATGAATAATGCCAAGTGGACGTTATTCGCGGTGGGGTACCAGTGTGTGTTCGCTTATGCGATTTCGCTGATGATCTTCCAGTTCGGCTCGGCGTTCACCGGTGCTTTGCAGCCGGTTGGTTTGATTTGCGCAGTTGCCGTTCTTGTGCTGCTGCTGTATATGCTCTTCCGTCCGTATAAGAAGCAGAAGCAGATTATGCAGACCGCCTGATAAACAAAGGAGGTATGGCGTATGCCGGTATGGCTTTCCGAAAATTTGGGTACAATCGTGATCGCTGCGTTGGTAGCGGCGGCTGTGGCGGTTGCTGTTTGGTCGCTGGTCCGGCGGCGCAAACGGGGCGGCGGTTGCGGGTGCGGTTGTGAAAACTGCCCCTCCGGCGGCTGCCATACCAAATCAACGAAATAATACTGTCTCACTGCGGCTGTGCCGACGTCCGGCACAGCCGCAGTTTTGCAAATTTTTGGGATTGCAGAAAACTGATGTGAAACGGTAAGTTCATATGTATGTATGCGGATCGGCAGAAGGAGGCTTGGTTCGGAGAGCGAACGCCTGACGTCAGATTTTCATATAAATCAATACAGCAGGTTCCTGCGGCGGAAGCCGCAGGAACCTGCTGTATGTCCGTTATTCAGAATGCAGTCAGATGGGTATACTCATTTTTTATAAAACTTAGAGATATACTTTGGTTTTTTTCAGTGGATTGCGGGTTTCTTCATTTGCGCAGTACCTTGTAAAGTTACCACGCTGCCGGAGTTGGGCCTTTATAAGCCAATTTTATCGCTCTACTACGACAGTCATTAAAACCAAATCATCTTTTCCTGTATTTGTAATGCCGTGTTCAGAGCCTCTTTTGCAAATATGACAAACGCCTGTACGCAGTATTTCCTCTTGACCGTCACAAATCGCTTTGCCTTCGCCGGAAATCACATAATTGATATCATCGCTCGTTTCGTGCTTATGCATTCCGATAGAGCCGCCGGAATGTATTTTGGTATGGATTATTTTTCCTTGCTCATCCATAAACATTTTAGTGCTCATCATTCCTGTGCCGCCGTTCATCCCCGCTATGGTTATTTCCTGGAACTCATTAAAGTCTACAAGCATATCCTTTTTCCGCTCCTTTTAAAACGGGCAGTCCCGTTCAGAACTGCCCGTTTTTCTGTTCGTTATGCGATTTTTTTGCCTCTGCACACTTTCCTGCACCAAATGATGTAAATTTGATGTAAAAGTGTACTTTTGGGGCTTTTTCCGACTATGAGGTATATCCCGTTTTCACGGACAAAACGGTACATCTTAGTAGAGCTTTGCGCCTGCCGGAATGTGGTCGTCTACCATCAGAAGATGGAGCTTTTCTTCGCCTTCCTCGTGATGTACTGCACTAATCAGCATACCGCAGGAGTCAATACCCATCATCGGTCTTGGCGGCAGGTTTACGATTGCAATGCAGGTCTTGCCGACAAGCTCCTCCGGCTCGTAATATGCGTGAATACCGCTTAAAATCGTGCGTTTTGTGCCTGTACCATCGTCCAGCGTGAACTTCAGAAGCTTCTTGGACTTCGGTACTGCTTCGCAGGCAAGCACCTTGACTGCTCTGAAATCGGACTTGGAGAAAGTCTCAAAATCCACGAAATCCTTGAACAGCGGCTCGATTTCCACCTTAGAGAAATCTATCTTTTCCGCTTCAGCTTTTACATCATTTGAGGCGGTTTCAGAAGCTTTCTTTACTACATCATTTCCCGCATTACCATCTTTTAAGGGTTTCATTGTGGGGAGTCGCCTAACGGTCTCTATATATGTTGTCATACGATACCTCTTGCTGACTTTTCAGGGGGTTCTTAAAATTCACTTTTTC
>CAJFRY010000047.1 GCA_904419545.1 Candidatus Woodwardiibium gallinarum | reverse complement strand
TGCGGGAATGATTTAGAATTTCAATGTTGTATTATAGCACATTTTTTTCTGAAATAAAAGAGGACGGCCGACTTTTTCACAAAAAAGTCGAAACCGTCCTTCCCGTTTTATTTTTGTGTATCTTCTCGTATTTACGCATATTTATTCATTTTTTTCCAAGCGTGATTCGCTGGCAAGCTGTTTCGGAAAGCAAATCTCCTTCCCCACAGCATACGGTTTTTCCGGTGTTATATTTTCTAATCCTTCCATCGCTTCGCCCGGCACCACTTCCTCGATGAACACCCGGGTTTCTCTTGCATTGTCTGCGATTATCTCCATAAACATCAACCAAAATAATGCTTTTCGCATGCCCAACCAAGCACGTTGGATATCGCCTTGCGGACTATATGCTTACGTATAAGAAACATCACATAGGCGTACCGCAGAGCACGAAAGCGAAGATCTGACAAGCCGTTTTCCCGAAGTATCTTCTTAGGATATAATTCTCAAGTAATCCAGACACATATTTATTCCGGCTTCACTATTCAATGTTATGGCAAATCTTTTGGGAATGATCAGGGACCCTCTTCGGGATACTGTCTCTCCCCTATTACAAGTCTGTCCCTTCGTTTCGAAAGCAGGAGATACGCCTCTTATACAACAAAAAAATATCATGTTTTCGTCATCGAAATACGGCTATTGCCGAAAAAGAAGGGCATCTGAAAAAACTCCCGAAATTTATCATTGCGCATCCATGGTCATCTTCTATACTGTTTGTGTCAAATCACTTGTAATTCTTTATAAGCCATGATACAATACTGTCAATTAAATAGGTATAGTAGTTCCATTTGCAATCAATCCTTTTATCTATTCAGTTGTCGGATTCGAGCCGAATTTCCAAACAGACTGGTTTGCAAGCGCACAGCAACTGAAATTGTATTATTGCCAAAGAGTTCAAATACCGTTTTCGCGAATCGTATCGAACGATTATGAAACAGAGTTCAAAGGAGTATGCCGCCATGGAAAAGAATATGAAACTATGTCTGTTATTCATCTGTTGTATGGCAGTAATTCTTGGATGTATTCCTGCCTGTTCACCCGGTTCAATTCCTGAGGAAACGAGCGGACTTAGCAATGATGAGGGCGCCGTGAGCCAAGAAGCGTCTAATCCGCCTTCCGAATTCAGACTTGCCTGCGTGGAAGTAAAAACGACATTCGGTTCAGCCAAGAGCGAGTATACTTATGATGAAAACGGGCTGCTGATCCAGACAAAACAATCGAATAACGGAAAAGTATACAGACTGGAATCCATCACTTATAATGCGCAAAATAATATTTCCGAAAAAACAATCTGTATGCCCGGCAGCACAGTGGCTGATACGATCGAAACATATTTTTATACCTCGGAAAATGTTTTGGAACGATATGAAAGCAAATCCGGCCATACAATCCATACCTTTTCCTATTTATACGACGATAAAGGCCGTATCACAAAGTTGCGTCAAACGGATGAAAGCGGCGCCCTGCTTCAGGAAAAGGAATACGAATATTTAGATGAATATGGCAGCTGCCGCATTACGACAGATCAAAGTCGTGTACAGGAAACGTATTATGACGCCAACCACAACGAGCTTCGTCTCTATTCCGGAAATACGGACGGAACCGTTTACATGGATGTCCGTAATACTTATGATGCCCATAACCAGCTTTTGACTTCAACAGATGAAAGCGGTGTGACGATTTCCTATGCAAATGTTTATGAGCAGGATCGTATTGTGAAAGCAGAAGCGTTTGTTGACGAAACGGTCCAATCTGTGATTTTGTACACATACGATACATACGGCAATCTGCTGGAACAAAAAGAACTGAATGCCGCCGGAACTCCTGTTTCCACAACGACTTATACGTGGATTGCCGACTGACCATGCGTGTAAAAAGATTGCTTATATTATTCATCTGTCTCCTGTGCCTGCTGTTTGCATCCTGTGAAGCGGCAACCGAGGATTTTTCGGCTGCTTCTTCTGCGGACGAAACCATTCCTGACAATAAGGCAGCTTCTCATTTCATACAGCCGGGCTATGCTTCCAATCAGCTGCATGTGATTTGGGACATGAAGATATGGGATGGCTGTCTGTACATCGGTGCAGGGGATTTTGATAAAAATCATTCGCCGGGTGTGGCAAGGCGGTATCGCTTCGAAACAAACGAGTGGGAAAGCTGCGGAACGATCCCGGACGAACAGATCGGAAGGTTTATTGTCCTTGAAAATCAATTGATGATTCCCGGGTTTGACCCGACAGAGGACTGGAGTCTCGGGAATTACTATGTTTTGGAGGAGGATCGTTTTATCACCCACCGTGTATTTCCGAATGGAATTCATTGCTTCGATCTCCGTCTGTACGATCATCAATTTTTCGCAGCCCTCGGTGTCAGCGCCGGAAACATGCCTGTTGTATCAACAGGAAACAACGAGAATTTTCAACCTGTTCCATTGATCGGACCGGACGGTACGCCGCTTTCCACAAAGGGGTACACAGAGGTGCGTGCCTATGATCTTTTGACAATCGGCGATACGCTTTATGCCATCGTCAGACTTGACGAGAATTTACAGGCGTACAAATATGACAACGGTTCATTTGTCTATCATTCAGATTTGAGGTATAAGCTGGTCGGCAGCGCGATTTCCTATTTGCCCGTTATTGAAAAAGCTGTTTTGTCCGGCACGGCCTTCCTTACTACAGGAAGATTGTATTGTACGGAAAATATGGATGCGTTTGCGGATATCACGCCGGATGGAATCGATGTTGTCGCAGACCTTCTGGTTTACAATGATACGCTTTATCTGTTGGGAAATACGAAAACGGATCATGGCTATATGCTTTCGGTTCTGCAATACAATTCTGACTGTACATTTGAAACAGTTAAGACCGTATCGTCAGATTTGCTTAGTCAATCCTTTGCGTATGACGGCGAGTATTGGTATATCGCCATCGGCGGAATGTCGGATTTGAATCATAAGGATTCCGGCAAAATCCTTTGTTTGTCATAAACAACAGTTATCATTATCAGTTCTTGATCTTTCAAATCTCAAAATTCAACGAAAATGATAGAATTTAATCCGGCAATACTGGTGTTTGAAATTTTTTGAAAGGATACAACCTATGATTTCTATTGATGAAGCCAGGAAAATCCAAAGGGAAAGATCGAAAAAAGCATTAAGCCGATTCATTTTGTTTTTGATAATAGACATTCTTGTGATTTCTTTGTCTTTTCTGCTGTCGGAAAGATCCGACACAAAATATTTTTATGCTACCGTATTCGTAATATTGATTATTTTTGGGTGGCAAATCAAGCTTTCTAAAATATACCTTTTTGCAACGCCCAAAGAGTTTACCGGAATTGTACAATATTATAATGTACGCAATGAAGTAATTAAAAACAATCTTTCAAATCTGCCAGGAGACACATATAAAACGCACGATTGTCTTTATGGAGAATTAATTGTTGAAAATTCAGCAGGGCGTTCAATAACAAAGAAATTTGTATATACGGAAGAATATAATGAAATTAATATCGGAAGTGTCGTAACAATACTTAGATTTATCGATAGGCCTATTATGAACAAGTAAAGGTACATTGTGTTATGGATACGGGCGGTGTCAAGAGTTATGGGCAAATTTGCGTTGGTATCCGGCAGAAATCCATAACAAGGGGCGGCTTAACCGCCTCTTGTTTATTTCTCAGAAGGCACTGAAAAAGGCCGACCCGGCCTGTCTTGTCCTCTTTCATCCCCCGACTGCGCCCAAATCCTCATGAAAACCGTCCTCATTTACGGCAATCAACACCAGAACCGCTGTCCGAACCATAAAACCATATCTCACATTATAGCAAATCGGGTCGCAAACCTTCTAAGACGTGCCATCTCTGCCGCTTTCGACGCGCCGGAGCGCGGAGGCCGCCGCCGCGCAATCGTCAAACGCATACAGCTTTCGGTCGGCCAGCAGCAGGAAGCGGTCCGCCGCTTCCATCGTCGTACTTCGGTGCGTGATGAGCAAAACCGTTTTCCCCCGCGCCTTCAGCTCGTTCAGCAGCTCGAGGACGACCGCTTCGGACACGCTGTCGAGCGCCGCAGTCGGCTCGTCCAGAATCACAATTTCAGCGTCGCGCAGCAGCGCCCTCGCCAACGATACGCGAAGCCGTTGTCCGCCTGAGAGTGCATCTGCGGGACGCGTCAGCTCCACACCGTCCAAAGACAGCCGGGCGCAGACCCGCCGCACCTCGTCCTCGGTACTTTCGGGCGCAGCGTACCGCAGGTTCTCCAGCACCGAATCTTCGCCGAAGAGCTGCCCGTGCTCGGGCGAATAAGCGATGCGGCGCCGCAGTTCATCCGGCCGGATTCCGCGCGCCTCGGCGCCGAACACACGCAGCTCGCCGCTGTAATCGACCAGTCCGAGCAGCGCGTTAACCAAACTTGTTTTTCCGCTGCCGCTCGGCCCCAAAACAGCTGTAATTTCGCCGTGCCGGATAACGGCCTGCGCGTCACAAAGCACGACGTTGCCGTCATATGCCACCCCGAAGCCGCGCAGCTCGACAGCCGGTACGCCCGGGTCGGACTCCCAACCGACAGCGCTTTCCTGTTCGGCGTATTCGTCGGGAAGCGACAGTGTTTCCTGCAATCGCCTATAGGAAACAAGATGCACGCCGAGCTGCTGTACGGCAGTGCCGAGTCCGTTGGTCTGCAGCAGAATAAAGCGGCAGATCTGTGCGATCATCACAGTCGAGGCAAGCTCGATTTTGCCGTACGCCGCCAGAACGCAGGCAACCGGCGTGATGAGCGAGGTACAGACGGTGGTCAGCAGCTCCAGCGTGAGCTTCCGGCAAAGCTGCAGCCGAATGCTCTTCCGGCCCGCCCGGTACACGCCGTCCGCCGCCTCGGCCATCCGCGCGGATACGGGACCGGCGAGCTGTAGCTGCCGGACGGTAATTTTTCCGCGCACGGCCGTATCGACGCTGCGCGTCAGCGCCTCCCGCGCAGCGAGCGATTCGCTTTCCAGCCTGCGGAACCGGTTGACGAACAGAAGATTCAGCGCCATGACCGCAACCGTCAGCCCCGAAACCAGCGCGCCGATGAGAGCGTGGACGGCAAACAGCGCGATGAAATACCCGACCGCGTGCACCAGCGGAAACAGGATGCCGAACAGGTCGCCGCCCGGGATGCTCGCAGCCATCGCGGAATCGCGGTTGTAACGGGTATAAAAGGCGCCCCGGTCCGCGTCGCTCAGCGAAGCGTACTTCGTTCGTACGGTGCGCTCATAGATTTCCTGCCTGACATCGTTCTGCGTTTTCAGCGAAAAGGTATAAAAGAGGTGCCGCGCCACATCCTCGATGATGACGGCAAACACCAGCGAGACGGCGGTGGCGGCCATCAGAAGCAGCACGCTGCGGAACGCGGCGTCCTCACGCGTCAGCTCGGCGGTATACGCGTTCAGGCTGAGCGAAAAACCGAAGTTGACGGCAAACGAGGCCAGCGCCGGCAGGACCAGACCCACAAACCAGAGGACAGGACGTCTGCGGATATATTTAAGCATACGTCTCCCCCTCTCCCCCGCGCCGTTCTACGCGGACGACCCGTCCCGCTTCCATAAACACGCGCACCGGGAATTTTTCGATCAGCTCGGGTTCGTGCAGAATACAGATGATGGTTTTTTCGCCGGAAGCGTGGACAAGACGGTCTATGACAGCGTCGCGGTTCTTCGCGTCCAGCGCGGAAGTCGGCTCGTCCAGCAGCCACACGTCGGTGTCGCGCAGGAAAGCACGGGCCAGATTGATCCGCTGCATCTGTCCGTTGGACAGTGCGGCGATCACACCGCCGACCGGGGTGTCGTACCCCTCGGGAAGCGTTTCGATATACGCGCGAATCTGCGCTGCCTCGCAGGCAGCGGCGACCTCCTCCCTCTCTGCACCGGGCTTGGCGACCGATACGTTTTCCAACAGCGTGCCCGGAAATACAAACGACTCCTGCGGCACAACGGAAAGCTGCTGCCGGAGCGCGTCGGCCGACAGCGCGGCGACATCCTGCCCCCGAAACAGCACTTCCCCTTCGTCGGGCGCATAAAGCCCGTTGAGCAGCTTGAACAGCGTCGTTTTCCCACTGCCGCTCCTACCTGCGACGGCGACCTTATCGCCCCTGTAAATGTTCAGCGACACATCGCGCAGCACCTTCTCCTGCGCATACGCGAACGACACGCCGCGCAGCTCAAAAATCGGCGCGTCCCCGACCGGCGCGGGCGGGATGCCGTCGGAACGCTCGTCGGGCAGCGCCAACAGCGTTTCGATGCGCGTCATACACATCCGAACGGACTGCACCTGTCCGCCGATACCGACGATGAGGTTGATCCCCTGCCCGGCGATATCGATAAAAAACATCACCGAAACGATTTGGCCGACCGTCATATCCCCCTGCAAAATCAGGTACGCCGCGACCGTGAGAAGGAGCGGGTTGGCCACATAGCCGATGCAGCGGGCAAAAGACTGGAGCAAACGGTCGCGCGCATCCTTCCGCAGAGATGCCGCCTCAAGCGCATCGAGGTGCGCGCGGTTTTTACGGGCAAAAAGCTTCTCCAGGCAATAAGCCTTGAGAACGATGAGAAAATCAAACGTCTCCTGCAAAAAGCGGATGTTCCCGCTGATTGCCTTTTGCTCGGCCAGATTCAGCTCATACAATTTTTTCGATAAAAGCAGCGAGGGCAGCAGCGTAAGCGGAAACAACAGCAGGCACAGGACAAATAACACCCAATGGATGCGGAAGATGGCGACGAAGACGACGAGCACCTTGACCGGAATCTGTCCGAGCGCGGCCAGAATCGAAAAGAATGCGCCCAGCCCTTCGGCATTCTCGGCCGCAGTGGTCATCAGCTCGCCGTCGTCAAGCATCGAAAGCGGCTTATACGCCGCACGGCTGAGCTTATCTGTCAGCCTTTTGTGCAGAAGGTTTGCCAATCGGAGCGACAAGCGCTGCAGCAGCCAGAACAGCAGGACGTCGGACACGAACTGCACGGCGACGGCCGCCGTGAGGTATGCCGCTTCGGACAGGACAGCGGACAGCCCCGCGCCGACGGCATCCATGATGCGGCCCAGATGCCAAGCGCTCAGGAACTGCGCGGAGGCCAGCAGCAGGGAAAGCAGCAAAATGCCCGCACCGCAGAGAACGGCCGTATTTCCGTAAAGCGCGCGAACAAACCGATAAATTTTCATCAGCGACCCCTTTCCTCCGCATACATCGGAACGACGCTTCCCGAATCCGAAGCGCCCAATCCTTCACGTATTGCTGTATTATACCATACCGCATTGCAAAAGGGAATACCGAGCGCCGAATTTCCCCGGGAAAATATCAGTCCTCACCATTCGAATTCCGCCCAACTTTGAAAAAATCGTTTTTTTACCGTTCAGTACTTGTGAAATTTTGAAAGATATGCTATAATATTATGCAATGCGGCAGAAGCCGCGCAATCCCGTAAAATTCATTCGGAGAAAACATTTTTATGAGATGCAAAGATTGAGGCAACGCGCATTTCCATCGATCGATGCTGCGCTTTGCATGGGAATATACGAGGGGATTGCTCGGTTTGCATCTCCCTCTGCACGCAAGCCACATCTGTTTGCTTCGAAAGCCGTGGCTATTAAGGCTTGCGGCTTTGTATCGCACATCACATAGGAAGTAAAAGGATACGGTAAAAAGTCCGTTGCCGGCGGATGAATTATGAAAAAGCATCCTCTCGGCAGGATGGGCTGCTTCTTTACGGATAGCGAGGTGCAAAAGGGAATTGAAACGGGTCGCATTGTTTTCCGCGCTGCTGCTTCTGACCGTGCTCTGCGCCGTCGGCATTGCCGTTTGGCTGGCAAGCGGCCGCACGGGCGAAACGCTGCTGGCGCCCGACGAGGTGCGCATTCTCAGTTGTACGGACGACGGCTCGGGTACGCTTCTTCTTACCGTTGCAGTCACGAAGGAGGGCTACGGCTTTTCCCGCTTCGAAGCACGCACGCAGAACGGTGTCACACTCGTGCAGGTCTACGGCCGGCGAGACGGCGAAGCCGCCGGAACGCTGACACTTGCGGGCGCAGCGGATACAAACGTACTCCTGACCGGCGAGGAAGGCGGGACGATCGTTTACGAAGCATCCGGTGAATGACAGAAAAAAGGATTGGTGGAACGATAATGATGAAAAGAACAGCGCTTCTGCTGCTGGCAGTCTGCACACTGCTGGCGACAGCCGCCTGCGCAAAAAATGAGACGGAGCAGCCCTCCGGCACGCTCAAGGCAACCAACGACGCGGTAGACTTTTACTTTTACTATCCCGACACCTGGCAGGTGTATCTCGACACGGGGATGATAGCCGTCAAGCCGACGCCTTCGAGCAGCGGCATCGTCGGCACGAGCATTTCGGTCAGCGCCTTTGAGTTGGACGGCGAAGCCGCCGGGCAAGGCGTGAACGACTACTGGGACAGTTACAAGGGCACGCTGGAAAAGACCTTTTCCGATTACGCGCTGGAGGGCGAAAGTGAGCTGAAGCTCGACGGCGTACCTGCCGTCCGCAAGGAATACAGAGGCTCCCTGACCGAAACAGCATATCGTTTCGTGCAGGTTTTCTGCATTCGCAACGGGACAATCTATCAAATCACCTTCACCGCCAATGATGCGGATTATGAAAGATATATCACCGCTCTCGATACGATTGTGACAAACTTCCACTTCAAGTAAATGTTTATATAAAAAGCGCTTGACTTTCCCGCCGCTTTATGTTATAATGCCCACGTTGCCGCCGGAACGGCCGATCATCGGGGGTTTAGCTCAGCTGGGAGAGCATCTGCCTTACAAGCAGAGGGTCGGGGGTTCGAGCCCCTCAGTCCCCACCAAGAAAAGCACTGCAAACGCAGTGCTTTTTCACTTTTCAGTTCCATCCCAAAATATGCATGTGTCAGTAACCTGTCAGTAACCAAGACAAAAGACGTATTATTTTGAGGATGTTTTCAGAGCACTTTTGATCACCGGAAATGAAAACAATGCCTAAATCTTTGCAAAACTGAAACTTGCACCAGCGAAAGCCGAAAGCCTGTTTTTCGCGACGTTGGACCGGCTTTTTTGTGCGCAGAAAAGCACTGCAAAACAGTGCTTTTCTCGGTTTTTGCTCACTTTTGTGTGCGTTCGGAAATCGTGTTTGTTCATATCACAAGTTCCGAAGTTTCCGCATGATATTTTCGTACAGACGCGGGTTGACGATATGCAGGCTGTCCATCAGCTCATCGATGACGTTTCATATCTTGCAAATGTAATTCCTTCCACACATTTTGTAAAATATATAAAATTATCGATAAATATTGCATTTCGGCAAGATACAGTGTATAATAACAAAGAGGAGGTTTTCGTTATGAATAATTCTCAAATAGCCACGGCCGTGGCGATCAGAGACTTGAATTGCTATTCTCTGGAAACGATTGATGACAGAATACTATTGCAGAAAAAAATTTATCTGGCACAGGACATTGGTCTGCCTTTAGGTTACGGCTATAGCTGGTACATTCACGGTCCGTATTCCCCTGATCTTACCGCTGCCGCTTATCAGATTATACCGGAGGAAATCACAGCTATTGAAAACCATTCATTCAGAGAACCCTACGCCTCTATGATTTCCAGAGTAAATGAACTGGAAAACGAACTTGCGCATCAAAGCTTCAAAATCAGCGTTGTCAAATGGTACGAGTTGATTGCTTCCATTGCCTATTGGCATAAGTTCGGATTCAACACTGAGGAAAAAGCCATTCAAAAAATTCGGGAAACAAAGCCGCAGTTTACAAAAGAACAAATTAAAGCAGGTTATTCCACCTATGTTAATTTCAAAAAGCCGGCATAAGGAGAAACGGTATGGCAGATTCATATGCCGAGGAATTCAATTATAAAATAATCAACGACCCAATTTACGGATGTATCAGCCTTTCCGAAACTGAAGTGCAGCTTTTAGACACCCGAGCGATGCAACGATTGAGGCGAATCCGACAAATGGGATTCGCCTCATATGTTTTTCCAAGCGGAGAACACTCCAGATTTGTACATTCTCTGGGTGTGCTTTGCATTATGGGAAAAATGTGCGAGCACCTTTACAGGCAGTATGGTCATTCGCAAAAAGGAGATATTTGCTTCACTCTGGACGACGCCAGGAAACTGCGAATCGCCGCCCTGCTTCACGATGTCGGACATTTCCCGTTTTCGCATCTGACCGAGTGCGTATACAGCTATATGTTTAACGAACAAAATACAAGCACTATTGTTCAAGGTCCTGAGATTTCTGCAAATAACAATCTTCAGCTACTCGGAGATCTTGCCAATTTCAAAAAAAGAAAAGCCAATGACCATGAGCATATGGGTGCAGAAGTGGTCAAAAAAGATCCGGAAATAACCGCCATTCTGGAATCCGCCGATGTATCTCCTAATGAAATCGGACAAATTATTATCGGAGATACACAGGCAAAACCCGTCTATGCACAATTGCTGCATTCGAGCTTAGATGCAGATCGATTGGATTATTTGCTGAGAGATTCAAGACAAGCAGGCGTTTCTTTCGGGAACGTCGAATTGGAATACATTCTACGACAACTCAGAATCAAAAAATGCAAGCTCCACCGAGACAGCGGGATAGAAGACGACGCCACCATCGAACTTGTGGTGTTTGACATCCGCGGCCAGCATGCAATCGAGCATTTTCTCATGGCAAGATATTTTCACTACACACAAGTTATTCAGCACAAAACTTCGATTGCATTTGAAGCGGCTGCCAAAGCTTTGGTATATAAAGTTTTAAGGAATACCTCTACCCCGTATGCGGACTATGATGCTATAACAGCCTGCATCGGAAAAGACGATTTTTACCAATATACGGATGATTTTCTGTGGGAAACCATCCGAAAAGAATGTATGTCTTCCTCTGATGCTTACATAAAAACATTATGGGAGTGCGTAAGCCAAAGGAAAAAGCCCGTACATGTATTGACATTGACGGATATCATTCCAAAGAAGTCGGTAAATTCCAAAGAAAAACCTGTAAACGACCCAGTTTATTTTCTGACAAAATGGCTGGTTCAAAATACACTTAGTGATTTGGCCCAAGCAGCAGGAATCGATCCGGCATTCATCGGTTATGTGGAATCCTCCGTATATTTAGAATCCATTTCCTCCTATCTCAAAGCGGAAGATTGTTCTTTGGACGAATTCCCCGATGAAATAAGAGGTGCAATTCGCATAATGGATAAAGAAGGCAACATTACATTTTTGGCATCCGACCACAAATCCTTGATAAACAAAATGGTTGATTTTACCTCTAATACATTAGATATATTTGTACTCGGAAATGTTGAAACCGATAAAGCAGAAAGGCTGAAACAAGCGATACTTTCGAAAACGAAAAATAAATAACACAGATACCTGATAAGTCAAGCATTGCTTATCAGGTATTTTATCTTCGCCTTTCAGTTCCAAAACGCGCGTAAGCAAAACGGCGACTTCGGCGCGGGAGGCGGGGCGGTCGGGGCGGAAGGTCCCGTCGGGGTAGCCGTTGAGAATCCCCTGCGCAGCGAGCGCGCTGAC
>CAJFRY010000046.1 GCA_904419545.1 Candidatus Woodwardiibium gallinarum | reverse complement strand
GGGGCGTAGAGGAGAGATGAGCGAAAAGACTAAAGAAATAAAGAAGCCAGCAAAATCACCCGTTGCTTAATCCCTGCGGCTTTTATCCCCTTTATGCCCAACGTCGGCTTTGCCGACGTTGGGCATTGGAGAAGAACGGCACACAATAAAACAAGCTCCGTTTTACACGAATCCCCTACGCCCGCATAGCGGGCGTAGGGCGTAAAGAAGAGATAAGCAAAAAGCCTAAAGAAACAAAGAGACCAGCAAAGTCACCCGCTACCTAATCCCTTCGACCTTTTCTCCCCCCCCTTTTTATGCCCAACGTCGGCAAAGCCGACGTTGGGCATTGGAGAAGAGCGGCACACAATAAAACAAGCTCCGTTTTACACGAATCCCCAACGCCCGCGCAGCGGGCGTTGGTCATAAAAGGAGAACGCGGCACGCATCAAAAAAGTGCTGTTTTTTACACAAATGTCCTACGCCCGCTGTGCGGGCGTAGGGCATAAAAGAGTAAGAAACGCAGCCAAAACCAACCAACATTCAACCGATTCAGCGCTATCTCTTTCCTATGCCTTACGCCGGCTTTGCCGGCGTAAGGCGTAGAGAAGAAATAGGCAAAAATCCTAAAGAAAAAAAGAAGCCAGCAAAATCGCCCGTTGCATAATCCCTGCGGCTTTTCTCCCCCCCCTTTTATGCCCAACGTCGGCAAAGCCGACGTTGGGCATTGGAGGAGACGGCGCACGATAAAACAAGTTCCGTTTTGCGCAAATCCCCACGTCCGCTGTGCGGACATGGGGAATTTGGAGGAATGGCGGCTTGCCCTATAGAAAGCAAGCGGAAACCGCAAGTCCCTTTCGGCACTCTTCCAGCGCCGACCGCTGGGATTTTACCGGAATGGGGATGGAAAAAGGGTGGCCGGCACCTTGGAGAGCGAAGCGCGGGAATCTCCACGACTCTTTTACGGCAGGATGAAACGCCGAATTTCCGGCGCGGACAGGAAGTGCGGCTTTCTTCGCTTTTCAACAGGATACAGGGGGCACCAGCATACGCTGTGCCCCCTGTACGTTGGAAACGGCTATCCTCACCGGCCCTCAAGCGCGGTGTAGACGCGCTTAGGCGCAACGGCCTTATAGGCCGGACGGATGATCTTTCCGGCGTTGGTCAGTTCCTCGAGCCGGTGCGCCGACCAGCCGACGATACGCGCGATGGCGAAAATCGGCGTGTACAGCTCGTGCGGGATATCGAGCATGCTGTAAACGAAGCCGCTGTAGAAGTCCACGTTCGCGCTCACGCCCTTGTAGATGCGGCGCTCCTTGGCGATGGTCTCGGGCGCGAGCCGCTCGACGAGCGAGTAAAGCTCGAAGTCCTTCTTGCGGCCCTTTGCCTCGGCCAGCTTCCTGACGAAGCCCTTGAAGATCGTCGCGCGCGGGTCGGAGATCGAGTAGACGGCGTGTCCCATCCCGTAGATCAGTCCCTTGCGGTCGAAGCCCTGTCCGCGCAGCAGCGAGAGCAGGTAGGCGGAGATTTCCTCTTCGTCGGATTTGTCGCGGACGTGCTTTTTCAGGTCGGCCATCATCTCCACGACCTTGATGTTCGCGCCGCCGTGCTTGGGGCCTTTCAGCGAGCAGAGCGCCGCGGCGATGGTCGAATAGGTGTCGCTGCCCGAGCTGGTCACGACGTGAGTGGTGAAGGTGGAGTTGTTGCCGCCGCCGTGCTCCATATGCAGGATGAGCGCGATGTCAAGCACCTTCGCCTCCAGGTCGCTGTATTTGCAATCGGGGCGCAGCATCCGCAGGATGTTTTCGGCCATCGACAGGCTGTGGTCGGGACGGTGGATGTAGAAGCTGTCGTTGCAGACGTAATGGTTATACGCATGGTATCCGTATACGGCCAGCATCGGAAAGACCGAGATGAGCGCCAGGCATTGCCGCAGCACGTTTGCGTAGTCAAGCGAGGCTGCGTTCGCATCATAGGAGGCCAGCGTCAGCACGCTGCGGGCGAGCGTGTTCATCATATCGCCGCTGGGCGCTTTCATAACCACGTCGCGCACGAAGTTGGTCGGCAGCGTGCCGAGCCTGCTGAGCACGGACTTGAATTCGGCAAGCTGCGCCTTGTCGGGCAGGTTGCCCATCAGCAGAAGATACGCAATCTCTTCAAAGCCGAAGCGGTTGTCCTTCAGGATGCCGCCGATGAGGCTGTTGATGTCGTACCCGCGGTAGTACAGCTCGCCTTCGCAGGGGACCGTCTCGCCGCCGATTTCCTTCGAGGAGATGATGTCGGAGATGTTCGTCAGTCCGGCCAGCACGCCCTTGCCGTTTTTGTCGCGCAGCCCGCGTTTGACGCCGTATTCCTCGTACAGCGCCGGGTCGATGGCGCAGCTTGCCGTTGCCACCGGCGCCAGGCGTTCGGTATATTCCCGGACGGACGGCGTTTGCCCAAGGTGCTTTTTCATTCTCATTCCTTCCTTTCCTAAAACCGTTTTTTATATTGTTTCATTTTCGCTTTGTAAAGCGTACTCGGCCGCTTCGTATGGCGCGGCCAATACGGAAAAGCCCGTGCGCAGCAGTACCTCGCGCGATTGGTGGCCGCCGGTCAGCAGCACACAGTCGGCGCCTATCGCCCGCGCGGCCAGCGCGTCGTGGTCGGTGTCGCCGACCATCAGGGTGCGCCCCGCTCCCGTCCGCGCCCGCCACTCGCGTGCGATGCCGAGCTTATCCTGCGCGCGGAAGTCGTCCAGTCCCAAGACCTCGTCGAACAGCTCGTATACGCCGCGCTGCCTGAGCTGGCGGCAGAGCATCCCCCGTTCCGAGGCGGAAAGCACCGTCAGACGGACGCCCGCGCGCCTGAGCCGTTCCAGCGCCTCCGGCACGCCTTCGCGCAGTGGCGCGTCGGCCGCCAGCTCGCCGTAGAGCAGCGCCCATTCGTCGGCCAGCGCGCCGTAGTCCTCGCGTGCGAAGTCAAAGCCGATATCGGCGTAATAGTCGCGGATGGGGAAGCGGAAAACTTCGCGGTAGTGCGCAATCCCGCCCAGCGGCGGCAGTCCGCGGCGGCGCAGCAGCTCCTCCACGCAGGCAAGCCCTGCGTCCGCGTCGTCCAGCAGCGTGCCGTTGAAGTCCCAAAGGACGTCGGTGAATCGCATGCCGCCGGCGCCTCCTTTTTGAAATGGTAACATGGCATTATAGCATATTTCGGCCCCCCTGTCAAATCCCGCGTCGTCAGCCTTACGGACGCACATAAAGCGGATACGGACAAAAGGATGCGCGGTGCGGCTGGAAGCGGCGGCGGAGCGTCCTTTTGTGTGGGCGTCGGGCATAGATGGGGACGGAGCTGTTGCTTTTAATCCCGCTTTTCGTTTTTTATGCGTTGATCCGCATTGTGAGGCGGCGCGCGGCTCCATAAAGGACGTACAAATAGCGGGTATGCATTTATGCCCCACGCCGGCTTTGCCGGCGTGGGGCATAAAAAGGGGATAAAAGCCGAAGGGATTAGGCGGCGGGTGACTTCGCCGACTTCTTTATTTCTTTAGGCTTCCCGCTCGTCTTTTCTCTACGCCCAACGCCCGCACAGCGGGCGTTGGACGTAAAAAAGGAATAATGCTGTTCCGAAAATTTCAAATATCTATGCCTGACGCCGGCTTTGCCGGCGTCAGGCATAGAATGGGATATACAAAAGCTTGCGATTCCGCTTTCCCTCAATGCCCAACGTCGGCTTCGCCGACGTTGGGCATTGAAAAAGGAAAATGGCAATTGACAAATTTCATGCGTATGCCCGTAGCCGGCTCTGCCGGCTACGGGCATAAAAAAGAAAACAAACGAATTTTTGTTGGTTACAATTTCTTAATATATTTACAAGCTGATACATTTAGAGGTGTGACAAAGCACTTAATCGTGTGTCTTCACACTATAAAGTGTTGTTAATAAATTTAATTTATAAATAATTTATTAAATGTAGAAATTTGTATTGACACAGCACGATTATTTTTATATAATGTTATCAAAAATGATGGCATTATTCAAAAACAAACAACGAGGTGTGCAAAATTATGAACCATCACGAGAAAATTTTTTCACGCGCGACGATACAGCAAATCTGCACGTTTCTGCTGTACGGCGGGGAGGGCTGCTTCGACAGAACGCCCTGTCCCTACAAGCAGCATAAAGAAAATGCATACGAGGAAATGACCGCGGTCCTTCGGGAAAAGTATCCCGACGAGATGGAGCTGGACAAGGTTGTGGGCGCGGTCGGCATATACACGGGCGCGATTGAGGAAATCTATTTCGAAATCGGCTTCCGGATCGGCCTTCAGCTCGCCGAAGAGCTGCGGGATGCCCTTTTGAAAGAGCATCTCTGCTGAGAAAGGGGGGGGGAACAACGATGCTCAAATCTGTCCTTTGAGAAGAACGGGACTTTCTCATCAGCTTAGGCATCGTCATATCTGCGTACCGGAAGCTGAACGGGACGTCGCAGGAGGCGCTGGCGCTGAAGGCGGGGATCAGCCGCTCCCAGCTGAGCGGAATCGAAGCGCCGGGGATGGTCCGCAATTTCACGATGGCGGCGTTCTTTCAAATCGCGGACGCGCTGGGCGTGGAGCCGATCGTGCTGCCGGACGAGGCGAAGAGACTGATGGCGGGCGGAGGATTGCAGGATGGTGTATAGAGCAAAGGAGTGATGCGCAATCCATTGCCGAAAGGGGCGGCAAAATGCGGCTTTCCGTGCGGAAGTACTGCGCCGGCAAAGCCGACACAGAGCATAAACGCAAACCCGCTATTTGCAACGTCCTTTGAATCCGTGCGTCGTCCCGCGTAGCGGGACGACGCACGGAAAAAGAAATCGGAATCGCAGGCTTTTTTACCAAAACAACGTTATTTTCATTTTATGCCATACGCCGGCAAAGCCGGCGTATGGCATAAATATATGAGATTTTTCAAATAATCTTAAATATGCCAACATCCGCATAGCGGACGATGGTATATCTAAGAAGCAACAAAGCCAAATGACCTTTAATCGCTTCGGCTTAATCCTCTGTATACGAAAGACGGCGCAGGGCTTTCATAAAGGAAAATCGCATAGAATTTTTCCGTAAGCGCTCAGCCGGTCGAAAAAGGATTCGCGCGGTTTCCCGCTTAAGGGCAATCACGCATAAGAATCCCCTGATCCAAAAGCATAAATGTAGTTTGGGCAAAACTCCAGCCGGAACTGTCCGAACGAACAGAGGGTCCCTTTTTCAAAAAGGGACCCTCTTGAAAAGCCTTTATTCCCGCAACGCCGAGTCAATCGCAGAAAAGATACGTCACGGTCGACGCGGGCATTTTCAGCGACGCCTTGCCGCCGGTGAAGGTCAGCGTGCCGCCGATGTCGCCCTGCAGTGCGTAAGCGCCGTCGGGCAGCTCGGCTTCGATTCCGACGTTCGCCTCGACCTCGCCGGAGTTGACCAGGATCAGCAGCCTGCGGCCGCTGCCCATCCGCTCCCAGAGTCCGCCCTGCACGGCGGGATAGTCGACGAGTCCGCCGATGGCCTGCGTGGATTTTTCGCTGCGCAGGCGGGGCGCGTCGTCGGTCAGATACGGCGGACGAAGCATCCTGCCGCCATAGAAGTACTCGGCCAGCGTCTCGCGCGTTTTGACCAGCCGGCGGTAGAACGCCTTGTCCGCTTCCTGCATCCGAAGGAAGGTGTCCGGCCGCATCCAGCCCATCTGCTCGCCGTAGACGAGCGACTGCGCGAAGAAAATGCGGAAGCAGGTGCTGTCCATGTCGGTCATCGACACGTAATGGATGCCGAAGGTGACGACGTACTCGTTATAGATGGCGGTGAACGCGGGGACCTGCCCGTTGCGGACCCACAGCCACGACAGATAGCCGCCGATGTGCTTCATAAACGGGTCGGAGGTGCATTCGGTCGTCAGCACCGCATGGTCGCAGGTCCGGCGCACGTGGTCAAGCAGGTTGTTGTAGCTGCTGACCCACCACGTGCCGCCGCCGGCGGGGTGCGGGTGGTTCTTATCCGCGCAGGGGTTGGCCTTGGCCGCGCCGATCTGGTCGATGTAGACCGCGTCCATTCCCAGCTCGTTGAACAGTCTGCCGACGATCTCGCGCTGTTTTTCCTGCCAGACTGCGGTCGAGGGGCACATGATGGACAGCTCGACCTTCTTGCCGTCAATCTCCTTGGAGTTGTAGGTCTCGATGAAGGGCTCTCCGTGGCGGTCCTTCGTGCAGTTCGGATAGGCGACCTTCGTGAACTGCCAGTCCTCGTTCTGCTTATCCTTGGTGTCCCACAGACGGCCGTTGATGTAGGGCATGATTCGGATGTCCGCATCGCGGAGCGTTTTGATGGTGTCTGCCAGCTCGTCCTTGACGGGGAAGTAGTGCGGGTAGTCGTTATCGAACGGGATCTTATGCCAGTCGTAGAGGTGCACCGCGCTTGTCGAGCCGAGCTCAGCCGTGGCGCGCACGACCTCGTCGGCCACGGAGTCGTCGTGGTTCGCACGCGTCCACCACCGGTCGTCTTCCATCCGCGTCCACCACCAGTGGGGGTTGGCTTTGAACCAGAGGGGGAGGTCCTTGCGGCCGTTCTCGTCGATCTCGGGCAGCCAGCTTGCCTCGGAGAGCGCCCACGCGCGGTAGAGCATCGCCGCGTCGAACCAGTCGCCGTCGAAGGCCTGCCAGACGCAGACGCCGTACAGCTTCTGCGAGTTGCAGCCGTTGGCAATATGCTCGAGCGGCTGGGCGATCTTCAGCGTGACTTCGCTGCCGTCGGCCTTGCGGCTGAAATGGATGAATTTGCTCGCGGGCGCGCCGTCGTGCAGGCCGTAGTAGATGCCGCGGCGGACGTCCTCGTCCCAGAACGCGAGGTACTGCATCGACGCGCCGTAGGACGGGTAGTTCTGCGTGGAGGAAAAACCGCCCTCCTTGTCCGAGGGCCAGACCTCGCCCGGGCCGTAGGGGTTGAAGAACACGCGTTTTTCGGCCTTATCGAAACAGAGGTTCGGCCAGTCGCAGGCCGTCAGCGTCACGGCGGCGTTGGCCGAGGAAAGGCTCAGCTCGTAGACGATGCGCGTGTCGCCGCCGCGCACCGTCAGCGTGACGATGACGTCGGGCAGCTTCGCGCAGCCCGAGAGGATGAACTGCCGCGCGTCTTTGCCCGCATCGACTGCGGCAACGGTCCAGCCGTCCGCCGAGGAGACGGTTGCACGCTCGCCGCTCTCCAGACACTCGTACTCGAGTGAGAACAGCGGCTGTATCTCGCGCAGGTAGGTGCGGGACGACACTTCGTCCGTCAGTCCGGCGAGGAAAAGACCCTGGTCCGTCGCGGCGAACGTGACCGTCAGGCCGCCGGCGGCGGTTTTGTAGGTGTTGTTCATTTTGGATGTTTCCTTTCGGTTTTGAATCTATGGGATGCCCGCCGCGCGGCGGGCGGGGAAACGGTTTCAGTGCAGGAAGTGCTTCGGCGTTTTGGCGATGCAGGCGGTGTGCACCGTTTTTACGCCGGATTTCCGCAGCAGCGCGGCGCACTCGTCCACTGTTGCGCCGGTCGTGATGACATCGTCCACCAGCAGGGCGGAACGGACGTCGCCAAGTATGCCGGACTTGACCGCAAAGCTGTCACGGATGTTCCGCCGCCGCTGCGAGGCCGAAAGCAGCTTCTGCGGCGGCTTCTCGCGCTTGCGGGAGAGTGCCGGACAGAGCGGCACGCGCAGCTCGTCCGACAGGCATTTCGCCAGCAGCTCGGCCTGATCAAAGCCGTACTGCCGCAGCGCCTTTTTCGAGCGCGGCACATAAAAGACCGCGTCAAAGCTGCGGTCGCGCAGCCGCTCGGCCAGCAGGGCGGCAATGTGGCGCGCGGCGACGATGTTGTTGCCGTGCTTGATTCGTGCGACGGCGCGGCGCGCCGGCTTTTTGTCGTACCAGAAGAGATAGGTGATGCCGTCCTTTTCGGAGCAGAGGCATTCGTCGCTCGGCTGTCCGCAGGTCGGGCAGATGGCGCGGAGCAGCTCCTTTTCCGTCTTTTGGCACTTCTCGCAGACGGCATTTCCGTTTTCGTCGGTCGGATAGCCGCAGTAGAGGCATTTCTGCGGGGCCAAAAGGCCGAGCAGCTTGTCGAACAGTGTGATTTCCGCCATCGCTCCGCCTACCTTGCGAGCATGTGCTTCAGATGGGTGTAGCGCAGCGCCTTCCGATTGTTGCGCACCATCGTCTGCACGCAGTCGCGGCTGCCGGTGAGGATGACCATATCCTTCGCCCGTGTGACGGCCGTATAAAGCAGATTGCGCGTCATTAGCGGATAGGGGCAGGCCATCGTTGGGATGATGACCATCGGATATTCGCTGCCCTGGCTCTTGTGGACGGTGATGGCGTAGGCGTGCTCGACGTCCTCCAGCAGCGAAGCGTCGTATTCGGCGATACGGCCGTCGAAGCTGAGCGTCATCCGGTCGCCGCCCGGTGCGATTTTGAGGATGCGGCCCATATCGCCGTTGAACACGCCGCTGCCCTGCGTGCCGTCTTTGCGCCATTCGACGTCGTAATTGTTGCGCGTCTGCATGATCTTGTCTCCTTCACGGAAGACGACTGCGCCGTATTTTTTCTCGCGCTTCCCCGGGTCCGGCGGGTTGAGCGCAGCCTGCAGGAGCCGGTTCAGCTCGAACGTACCCAGCTCTCCCTTCCGCGTGGGGGTGATGACCTGAATGTCGTCCTCGGGTGAGACGCCGTAGCTTCTGGGCAGCCGGTCGCGGCAGAGAGAGACGATCAGCTCGCGTGTCTGCGGTACGGCGGCGGTCCGCAGGAAGAAGAAGTCGTTGTCCTTCACGTCCAGCGCGGGCAGCTCGCCCGCGTTGATGCGGTGCGCGTTGGTGATGATCAGGCTCTCCTGCGCCTGCCGGAAGATCTTTTCCAGCCGCACGACGCCGAACCGGCCGCTTTCGATCATATCCGCCAGCACGTTCCCGGCGCCGACCGGCGGGAGCTGGTCCACGTCACCGATGAGGATCAGATAGGTCTCGGGCTTGAGCGCGTCGAGCAGCGAAGCAAACAGCAGGCTGTCGACCATCGACATCTCGTCCACGATCACCGCGCGGTAAGGCAGCGGGTTCTCGCGGTCGCGCGCGAAGCGCTGCTCGCCGCGGTCGTTGTAGGTCGTCTCCAGCAGGCGGTGGATGGTCTTGGCCTCCTGTCCGCAGGTCTCGCTCATCCGCTTGGCCGCACGGCCGGTCGGCGCGGTGAGCGCGAAGGAGATCTTCAGTTTCAGAAAAATGTCGGTGACGGCCTTGATGACCGTCGTCTTGCCGGTGCCCGGGCCGCCGGTGACGACCGTTACGCCGCCCGAGACGGCCAGCCGGATGGCGCGCTTCTGCTGTTCGTCATATTCAAAGCCGTATTTTTCTTCCAGATACGCCGTCTCTTCCTCGACGCCCTCCAGCCGCACGAGCGGCTCGGCCTGCGAAAGTACGGCAAGCCGCTCGGTGATGAGCCGCTCGGCGTTGTAGTATTCGGGCAGGGAGACGGCCTCCTCTTCGCCGTACTCGGGCGCGCACAGCTTTCCCGCATTTACCAGCCGGCGGATGGCCCCGCCCGCCGCGTCGACTCCGCAGCCGAGCGTGTGCGCGGCCTCCTCTGCAAGCGGCCGTGCGGGAAGGTAGCAGTGCCCGTTCTGGAACGCGCATTGCTGCAATACGTATTTTACGCCCGCCTCCAGCCGCTCGTCGCAGTCGGGAGAAAAGCCGACCGACATCGCTACCCGGTCGGCCTTGTCGAAGCCGACACCGGGGATGTCGTCGCACAGCCGGTAGGGGTTGGCGCGGATGAGGTCGACCGCGCCCGCGCCGTAAAACCGATAAATCTTCACCGACAGTGCCGCGCCGAAGAATTCGCGGCAGAAGATCAGCACCTCGCGCATGCCGAACTGGGAGCGGAAGCTCTCGCCGATCTCCTCGGCGCGCTTTCTGGTGATGCCCTTGATGTCGCACAGCCAGTCGGGATGGTTCTCGATGACGTCGAGCGCGTCGGCGCCGAATTTTTCCATAATCCGCGTCGCCGTCACCGGTCCGATACCCTTGACCGCGCCCGACGACAGGTAGCGGAAAATCGAATCCTCGTCCTTCGGGAGCGCCTTCTCGTAGCTTTCCACCTTGAGTTGGCGGCCGAACGACGGATGCTGCTGCCACGTGCCGACGGCGCGGATGTATTCACCCTCGCCGAGGTAGGGGAGCGTGCCTACGATCGTTACAGGCTCGTCCCCGCAGGCGACGAGGCAGACGGCGTAGCCGTTTTCCTGATTGGCAAAGATCACTTCCTCCACCGTGCCTTCTACGGCGGCTTTTTCATTTTCGGCCATTGCGCTCCACCTCCTTCGTCAATTGCCGTGCAGGCAGTTCCGCACTGCCGCCGCAGAGCGTCAGCACGTGCTTTTCTTCCATTCGTTCGCCATTCTTTTTTCCCATGATAAAGGTAAGAATGTTTTTTGTCAAGGGCGGGTGTATAAATTTTCATTTTTTCATGCTATCATGCCTCCATCGAAAGGAGAGGGTTTGTATGCTGATGGAGGACCGCTTTTATACCGTCGTTCGTATTGACGGCGATTATGCCGTCCTGCTGCCGGACGGCGGCACGGCGGAGGACGAATTTCCCGTCGCCCGCGCGCTGCTGCCTGCCGAGGCGGACGAGGGCGTGCGGCTGCGGTATTCGATGCTGGAATACACGGTCTGCGGCTGAGAGGAGCGCCGGAACGGGAGAGCAAAGGCGAACCGATGGCAATTTTGGGGGAGACGGAATTGCGGATTCGGAGGAGTTCCCCGGCATCACGGCCGGGGTCCGGTAGCCGGGCGGCGATGCTGCCGAATCAAAGTGCAGGATTTGTATAAAGCTTCTGTCCGCACGGCTGTTTCCGTACCCGGACAGATGGGACGCCGGTTTTGAACGAGAGCGGTATTGGTTTCTGAACGAATCCCTAAAATGGGATACCCCGTAAAGAAAGGAAGCCTTTGCATAGGCAAAGGCGGAGGTGTTTATATGAAGGTCGGATTTATCGGTACCGGCATCATGGGCGCGTCGATGGCGCGCAATCTGCTGAAGGCCGGTCATGAAGTGTTTGTGTACAACCGTACGCGTGAGAAGGCCGAGCGGCTGGCGCATGACGGCGCGGCCGTCTGCGGCAGTGTTGCCGGATGCGCGTCCGGGCGCGACGTGGTCATCACGATCGTCGGCTTCCCGGAGGACGTGCGGGAGGTCTATTTCGGGGAAGGCGGCATACTGTCGTCGGCCTCGCCGGGGACAGTGCTCGTGGATATGACGACGACGCTGCCCTCGCTTGCGTGCGAGATTGCGCAAAAGGCGAAGGAACGGGGCCTGTCCGCACTGGACGCACCCGTCACAGGCGGCGATACCGGCGCGCGGGAGGGCACGCTTTCGATTATGGCCGGCGGTGACAAAGATGCTTTTGCGCGCTGTCTGCCGCTGTTCGAGGCGATGGGGAAGAACATCCGCTTTATGGGGGACAGCGGCTGCGGCCAGCAGACGAAGGCCTGCAACCAGATTATGATCGCAGGCGCGCTCTCGGGTGTGTGCGAGGCGTTTGCCTATGCGCGCAGGCAGGGCCTTTCGCCCGAAGCCGTGATGGAGGCTGTTGCCGGCGGCTCGGCGGACAGCGCGCAGCTGCGCGCCTTCGGGCCGCGGCTGTGCGCGGGGGACCTGGCGCCCGGATTTTTTATGAAGCATTTCATCAAGGACATGCGCATCGCGCAGCGTGAGGCATCGGAAAAGGGGCTGGAGCTGCCGATGCTTTCAACCGTGCTGTCGATGTACGAGGAATTGGCCGCAGATGGCCTGAGTGAGCTGGGTACGCAGGCGCTTATCCGCCATTATGAGGCATGAGCGCGTATCATCTTTTCGCGCTCGTCTATCTTGTGCTCCTTTCGCTTGCCTCGACGCTCCTGACGGTCTGTGATAAGCGGAACGCGGTGAAGGGACGCCGCCGCGTGCCCGAAAAAACGCTGCTGCTCTTCGCCGCGGCGGGCGGCGCGGGCGCGATGTATGGGATGATGCGGGCAGTCCGCCACAAAACGCTGCACCGGAAATTCATGATCGGGCTGCCCGCGCTGCTGGCGCTGCATATCCTCGCCATTGTTGCGCTTCATATCCTGCTTTTGTAACGCAGAAAGAAAAAAAGAAGGGGAAAAGATGCATACATATGATGTCACGGCGCTCGGTGAGCTGCTGGTCGATTTCACTGCGGACGGGACGCGCAGCCGGCTGGGCAATCTGCTGTTCGAGGCCAATCCGGGCGGCGCGCCCTGCAATGTGCTTTCGATGCTGCAAAAGCTGGGCAGGCGCACGGCATTCATCGGGAAGGTCGGGGACGATGCGTTCGGCGACATGCTCATCGACGCGCTGCGGGTGCAGGGCGTCTGCACCGACGGGCTGCGGATCGACAGAAGCGCGCCGACGGCGCTCGCGTTCGTGCGGACGGGGCCCGACGGCGACCGGCGCTTTTCGTTTTACGGCAATCCCGCCGCCGACCGTCTTTTGCGCGCAGACGAGGTCGATTCCGCGCTGCTTGAAAATTCCGCAATCTTCCATTTCGGCTCGCTGTCAATGGCGGCGCCCGCTTGCGAGGCGGCGACGCGGGCGGCAATCGAGACCGCCGGGCGTGCAGGCGCACTCCTTTCCTTTGACCCGAACCTGCGGCCGGCGCTCTGGCGGGACACAAACACGGCGAAGGAAAAAATCCGTTACGGCCTGAGCCGGTGCCATATCCTGAAAATTGCCGACGACGAGCTTGCGTTCCTGACCGGCAGCAGCGACATCGATGCGGGTATCTCGTGGCTGCGGGAACGGTATGCCATCCCGCTGGTCTGCGTGACGATGGGCGCGCGGGGCAGCAGGGCCTATTCCGGCGGCCTTGCAGTGTCCTGTGATGCTTTCCCGAATCCGCAGACGGTCGATACGACAGGCGCGGGCGATACCTTTATGGCCTGTGTGCTGGACGCGGTGCTCGAAAACGGACTCGACGGTTTCGACGGGGAGAAGCTGTATGGAATGCTTGCCTTTGCCAACGCCGCCGCTTCCATTGTTACCGCGCGCCGGGGCGCGCTGCAGGTGATGCCCGAAAAGGCGGAGGTGCTGCGCTTCCTTGCGGAGAGGGAACGGGAGATATGATTTTATGCGCTGTGCAGACGCAGGACTTCGGTCGGCTCGGAGGAAGCTGCATATTGCCTTTTTGTCCCTTGGGCCTTGCCGCGCCGGCTTGAAAACGCCTGACAGAAAGCCGCGCCATCCGAGCAGGGCGGTTTGCGGTGTTTCCCGGGTTGGATGTTTGAAATCGGCGAAGGCATTGCGTGTCCGCAGCTCTCCGCTTTGCGCGGCGCTTGGCGGGAATCGCCGAAGCGTAAGCAAAACCGCGCGCCGGAGCCGTTGTAAGCGATTTCCATTGTTTGCCGATGGCTGCGGCGGAAGAACGGTGCAATCAATCGATAAAAACGGGAATACATTCTACTCAGACAGGGGGCCTTTAGGCCCCCTGTCTCAGCTTGTCAAAGAAGGAGGGAACAAGGGAGGGCATGATCCCGCCTTATGGAGAAAAAAGAGGGAAAGAAGAATGAAAAGAAGAAAGACGAGTAGCGG
>CAJFRY010000045.1 GCA_904419545.1 Candidatus Woodwardiibium gallinarum | reverse complement strand
TTGTCCCTGCGGTCCCGTCGCTCCCGTAGCACCCCGTGCTCCGGTCGGACCCGTAGGCCCCTGTTGCCCTTGCAAACCCGGGACGCCCTGCGGCCCTGCCGGTCCTACAGCACCCTGCGCACCGGTGGGACCCGTTGGACCCTGTTGTCCCTGCGGTCCCGTCGCTCCCGTAGCACCCGTAGCACCCTGCGGCCCTGTCACACCCGCAACTCTGGCAATGCATCTGCAGCAGCATAGGGGGCATTTGAAATATTGCTGGTTATCATGGAAATCAGACATGTTTTTCCAACTTTCTTTTTATGATTTATCACAGTATATTCTTGAAAGAGTCAAATCGCTCCTTAAAAGCATTTTTATTCCTAATATCAAATTAAATAAACGATATTTGCCGCAAATAAGACGATAATCAACTGCGGCTGAGCCATTCAGACAGAATAATAAGTATTGATCTATGTACGTAAGATTTTGAGTGCCGGTTGTGCCTGTTGTTGTGCATATATGAACGGAGCAGTAGGACCTGTAGGACCGCCCGCCGGTCCGGCAGGCCCTGTGGCACCGGTCGCACCCGTGGCACCCGTGGCGCCCGTGGCGCCGGTTGCACCGGAAAGACCGGCGGGACCTGTAGCGCCCGTGGCGCCCGTAGGACCGGTGGCTCCCGGCGCGCCGGGGAAGCCCTGCGGTCCCATAAATCCGCGCGGCCCCATCGGGCCGGTCGGACCAGTGGGACCGGTCGGGCCGGTTGCGCCACGCGGACCGCAGCAGCAGTCAAAACCCGACGAACAGGAGCAGCCGCCGTTCGAACCGCAGATGGGGCAGCGTCCGTTGTTTTCGTTGCAGTTATAGATTCTCATATGCATAGTCTCCTAAATTGATCAAAATGATCTTGCCTTGCCGTTCAAACGGTCATGCCCGATCGATGGATGCAAAATACTGCCGGTTATGCAGGGCAATCGGACTTTCGGGCCGTATTTCGCCGGCAAGGCGGTTGTAATGCGCGGCCGCCTCCCGTTCGCCCAGCCGGTCGTAACAGACGCAGAGCTGGAGATAGGGAATAAAGCCATAGGCATCCTCGTTGACAAAGCCGCCGCTGCGGTCGCCGCGCGGGCAGAGCGTAGCCTGCGTGAACCAGTGAATCGCCGTGCGATATTCCGCCCGCCGCATGAATAGCCCGCCCAGCTCGCAGCAGACATCGGCGCGCGGCACATCGTAGAGGAAGCTTTCGCAGAGCGCGCGTGCCTCGCCGGCGTCGTCGCCGGCCGCGCGGCGGCAATAGGACAGCAGCAGGCAGGCGTCGATGCAGTTTTCCAAGAAGCCTTTGCCGGTGCCCAGAAAGGACACCAACACCCGCTGCGCGTCGTCGTACCGGCCGTGGTAATACAGCTCACGGCCGTAATAAAACAACTCGCGCGGGGAGAGCGTCTCGCCGTCGGCAATCTGCTTTTCGTAAATGCGCAGATTGCGGTCGCCGTAAACGGTTTTGACAGATTTGTGAGTGACAGCGATATCGGCATAAACGACCGTGCCTCCGTGCGTGACGACCTCATGCACGCGTCCGACCCAGCGGTGCGGCAGCGTGCGGCGGATAAGCCGCTCACGATAAAAGAAAAAGGTCGGTCTGCCCAGCTCGTCGAACGCCGTGTTGTAGCGCAGCATTACCACGTCGCAGTCGGCAAGCCGCTCGGCTTTGAAGCGGAGCAGCGCTTCAGCGTCGGCCGGCAGAAGCACGTCGTCGGCATCGAGCCAAAGCAGATAATCCCCCGTCGCCTGTTCAAAGGAGTAGTTGCGCGCGGCGGAGAAATCGTCGATCCATTCAAAGTCGTAAATTTTATCCGTAAAACGCGCGGCGATCTCCTTCGTACCATCGCTGCTGCCGGTGTCGACAATAATAATTTCGTCCACACAGCCGCGCACACTCTCCAGACAGCGTGCGAGCACTTTTTCTTCGTTTCTGACAATCATGCACAGGCTGATCGTAGCCGCCATAAAACACATACCCCCACAAATTCACTCTCAATCCAGTGTATGCGTCCGCTCGGCTCGCTGCCACCACCGCAGCGCGCATCAGAAAGTGAAACGCAGGCAAAATGACCATCTGATTCTTCAAATCGAAAAGCTTCCGAGGGCGTTGGGTGCACCCGTTCACAGCATACGGTGCTTCTTCAGAAACAGCCCTGCAGACACGAGTGCGCAACAGCCGTCGGCAAGTATTGCATCCGTGCTGCGTGCCAACATGATTCTCTGCACAGACCGACAACAATAAAACGCGCGGGGCCATCGATTTCTCCCTACCCGTGTATGCACGCTTCCCAAAACAATTCGGCACAGGATACGGGCCGAAACCATGCCCTTGACGCAGCCAGGGATCCGTGAATCTGCCGCACCCTCTCCACTCCCCTTCCCGACTATGCCCTCAGCAATGTAAAACCCGGCTTGCCTTCCATAGACCTACACCTGTAGTACGGTAAACAGACTCGCAATACAAAAAAACGGACGGGATTCTCTCCCGTCCGTTCTGCTTTCTCTATTTTTCTCTTTCCTGCAAAAGTTCCAGCAGGCGCGCGGCGTGCAGGCCCTCGTCCTCTGCGTATTCGGCGAATACGGCGGCGACCTCATCATCCTCCACCTCGGATGACCACAGCTCAAAGGCCTTGACCTGCGCCATCGCGTCCTCCCACGCACGCAGCAGCCGGTCGCGCACGGTAATCGTGATTCCGCTTTTTTGCTCCATACACATTTCCTTCCTTTTTTCGGTATTTTCGTATATGTAGCATGTACAAAGAGAACAATTCTTATACTTAAATTCAACGTATCAATGTCTGGTTTCCGGTGCGGCACAGTCACCGTTGGTCACCGTATCATACCTCGCTCCGATCTTCTTCCTCCACAGAAGCGATTTCGCCCGCTTCAGACGGCGCTTTTTCGCTTTCGGCCGGTTCTTTTTCCGGATCGTTTTCAAATTCAAAAGCAGCGGTGGTCATTCCCTTTTTCTCGTGCTTGAGCTCGATAAAGCCGTACACGGCGACAATGATGGCGCCGGCCGCGTCAAGCATCAAATCCCACATCGTATCCTTGAGCGCCTCATGGCCGACGAGATAAACGGCATTTTCATCCACCAGCGAGCCGGTAGTGGAATCCAGATAGGTCTGCATATTCGTGCCGAACAGATCATCAAAGCAATATTCAACGATCTCCCAGAGAACACCGCCGGTCACTGCAAAGCAGACAACGGAGACGGCGACATAGACGGGGCTGATCCGCAGCGAGACCGAGTCGGCCTTATTGAGCGTATTGATCAGAATGAAGCCGAGCGATGCCAGCAGCACGCCGGAAATAAAATGCAGAATCGCGTCCCAATACTTGAATCTGTCGAAAAAGTTGATGACGTCGCCCAAGACGATACCGCAAAAGGCGAACACAACATAAATCAACTGAATCACCCGCGGAATCTTAACACGGAAAAAGCGCGTGGCGAGTGCCGGCAGCGCAATCACCACCAGCATGCCGAAGCAGGAAAACGCGCTGAAAATGAAGCGGCTGACATCTTGTTGTTCGTCGGCCAAAATGGCGCTGACCACATTGGAAATAAACAGCAGCACCGTGATCCAGAAAATCGTCTTTTGGAAGCGGTCGGGCATATGCGTGCGGAGTCGTGCGAAAAAGCCGGTTTCTTTTCGTTTCATACTTTTCATCCTTTCAAATCCAAATCCGTCTGCCTTCAACCACAAAAGTGCCTTTCGAGGTATAAAGGGAGAGCTTCAAACCGAGAGAGGTATATCCTTCAGCTTCTGTACATACGCACGGTTTCGTTGTACAGACGGATGATGCCCTGCAAAATATCCATATACCCGAAGGTATGGTGGTAGACAATATTGATTTCGCGCGTCATGCTCAGATTCTCCACCGGCAGCACGGTGATCTTTCCCTTTTTCAGCTCGTCGAGACAGGCGCTCTTTGCCAAAATGGACACGCCGAAGCCTCGGCGGATCAGGTCCTTGATCGTAGCGATGTTGTCGACCTCCAGAATCACGTTGAAATCACGGATGCTCATATTGTTGCTTTCGAGATGGGATAGGAACAGATTCCGCGTCCCGGAATCCGGCAAACGAAGAATCAGCTTTTCTTTTTTCAGTTCGTTGACTGTGACCATTGTCTTTTTTGCCAGACGATTGCTGTTGGCGACCACGAGAACCAGACTGTCAGTGTCCAGCAGCAGCGTATTAAAGCCCTCCGCCGGAATACGCCCTTCAACAATAGCAAAATCCAGCTCATAGGTTTTGAGCTTCTCATAAAGATTTGTTATATTGTCAGAAATCATCGTTATGTGTACGTTGTTGTGCTCACTGCCGTATTTGGCCAGCACCTCCGCAATCGGATTGCTCTCGGCCGTGTGCGTGATGCCGACGGTCAGACGAGTCACATGCTGCTTCCGGTCAGACAATTCCTGCCTCATTCCCCTGTACAGCGACTGGATACGGCTGGCATATTTGAGCACTGTTTCGCCTTCGCTCGTCGGCTTTATACCACCCTCGCCGCGCAGAAACAGATGCACGCCCAATTCCTGTTCGAGCTGCCGGATATGGTGGCTGACCGCGGGCTGCGTGAGCGAGAGCCGTTCCGCCGCTTTTGTAAAGCTGCCCGTTTCATAGACCGTCAGAAGCGTTTCCAGCTTTGCATCCGACACACCGGTTTTCTCCCTTCATAAAAAACATTTATAGGTGCCAAACAAAATATAATTTGACTTTATGCGTTTGGTTTTTATAATAATACCATACGCACGATCAAAAAGCAAGCGGCAGAACGAAATTTCATCCGCACTTTTTACGTGAAAAGGACATACATACAAGCGGAGGGAATTTTACACATGCAAGCACACATGCAAGCCATTTACGATGGAATGAACGCGGCGGCAGTCACGCTCGTTTCCCTTTCCATTATATTATTCGCCGGATTTCTGATCACAAGGGTGACAAAGCTCCTGCGCCTGCCCAATGTCAGCGGCTTCATCATCGCAGGGCTGCTGATCGGGCCGGGCGCGCTCGGACTGATCCCACAGGCAACCGTGGACGGAATGAGCTTCGTCAGCGACATCGCGCTGACCTTCATTGCATTTCATGTCGGCAGTTATTTCAAGCGCGAGGTCATCCGCTCGACCGGGCCGCGGATTCTAATCGTCACACTCTTTGAAGCGCTGCTTGCCGGCGCGCTCGTATTTTTCGCGATGAAGCTGCTGTTCGGGCTGAGTGCGGAATTCTCCCTGCTCATTGCGGCCATTGCGACGGCGACCGCTCCGGCAAGCACGATGATGACCGTCCGGCAGTACCGCGCCAAAGGGCCGTTCGTGGACGCGCTGATGCAGGTGGTGGCGCTCGACGACGTAGTATGCCTGTTTGTGTACTGCATCGCGGCGGCCATCGTCAGCGCCGAAGACGGTCCGGGCGTGTGGGAGGTCGTTTTGCCTGTACTGTGGAACATTGCCGCCCTTGCGGTAGGCACGGGCTGCGGATTTTTGCTTTCAAAGCTGCTTAAACCCTCACGCAGCAGCGACAACCGTCTCATCCTCGCCGTCGCAATGCTGCTGGGAATCTCCGGCCTTTGCGCACTTGTGGACA
The DNA here is from genome assembly GCA_904419545.1 of Candidatus Woodwardiibium gallinarum. Classification (GTDB taxonomy): domain Bacteria; phylum Bacillota; class Clostridia; order Oscillospirales; family CAG-382; genus Woodwardiibium; species Woodwardiibium gallinarum. Next base: position 8,619 of record CAJFRY010000045.1, on the reverse strand, counting down.
TTTCTCCGCTGCTCTCGTGTATGCTGTTCAGCGCCGTTTACATCAACCGAACCGACGACGGGGAGCTGTTCGCGCAGCTCAACGCCTTTACACCGCCCATTATGTCCATTTTCTTCGTACTATCCGGAATGAATCTTGACCTGCATGCACTGGCGGGAGCGGGCATCATCGGCGCCGTTTACTGCGTGGTACGGATCGCCGGAAAATACCTTGGTGCATTTTCGGGCTGCGCCGTCACGCATCTGCCCGCCAAAACGCGCAACTGGCTGGGGGTAACGCTCATACCGCAGGCGGGCGTGGCCATCGGACTGGCTTTTCTCGGCCGCCGTCTGCTGCCGCCGGAGGCCGGCGAGCTGCTGCTGACCATCATCCTCTCGTCCTCGGTGCTGTACGAGCTGATCGGCCCCGCATGCGCAAAAGCGGCGCTTTTCCGTTCGGGCGCCATCGACAAGGGACAGCTCCCGCAGCCGGAGGAAAAGCCGAACCGGCCGCGTCTGCTTCGCAAAAGAAGGGAAAACAGCTTGACAAAACGGCTCTGGAGATGATATCATATGCAGTGTGAGAGACCGCTGAATAAGGTCCTTAAACGCAGCGTTTACCTGGAACAGTACGCTGCACTCCAAAAACATGAAAGGAACCGAAAACGTATGACGTTCGACGAGATCATAAACGCAAGAAAGAGCATTCGCCGGTACAGCAACCGTCCCATTCCCGAGAGCGACGTCGAAGCCATCCTCCGCGCCGGACTGCTGGCGCCGTCCGCACGCAACCGGCAGAACCTGAAATTCATCGTCGTGCGCGACCCGATGCTGCGCGATGAGCTGGTCGGCGCCTGCAACGGCCAGTCGATGGTCGGCGAAGCGCCGGCTTTCCTCGCCGTCTGCTCGACGGCGGGCAGCATCATGCCCAACGGCCAGCCCACCGCGCCGATCGACGCGGCCATCGCAATGACGTATATGCTGCTCAAGGCGGCCGAGCTGGGCATCGGAAGCTGCTGGATCGGCAATTTTTCGCAGCAGAAGATGAAATCGCTGCTCTGCGTGCCGGATATGGCTGAAGTCATCGCTGTTTCTCCGCTGGGCTATCCGGCGGTCGAGGGCAACGAGCGTGTTCGTAAGCCGTTTGACGACGTGGTGTGCTTCGGACGCTACCGCGACTGATAAAAATCGCAAAATAGGGATTGAAAAACGCGCCGCCGTGTGGTATACTCTCTACGAAAAATACCGCGCATGCGGGAAACAAGCAAAGGAGACAAAAGCGTATGGATACAATAAAGATCGAGAAAAAGAACACTTTGATGGTCGCGCACCGCGGCGTCAGCGGACTGGAAAAGGAGAACACGCTCGCCGCCTTCATCGCCGCAGGCAACCGCAGCTATTACGGCGTAGAAACCGACGTCCATCGGACGGCGGACGGCAAGTACGTCGTTATCCATGATTCGGACACGGCCCGCGTCTCGCCGCTGCATGTAGAAATCGAAAAGTCGGCTTATGACACAATACGCGGCGTAATGCTCAACGACATCGACGGCACTTGCGGCCGCACCGATCTGCGCGTCCCCTCTCTTGAGGAGTACATCAAGGTCTGCAAAAGATACGGGAAATACTGCATCCTTGAGCTCAAGGGTGCACACGCGGATGAGGATATCACCAACATCATCGGGATCATCAACGAGCAGGACTACCTCGATCATGTCATCTTCATCTCCTTCTCGCTCCAGAACCTTATCAACCTGCGCAAGCAGCTCCCCGACCAGCCCGCGCAGTGGCTGACCGGCGACTGGAAAGAGGAATACAAGAGCTATCTGGTCGACAACAATCTTGACCTGGACATCTGGTACGGCTCACTGACCGAGGAGACCTATGCATGGCTGCGCTCGCTCGGCAAAAAGGTCAACGTCTGGACCTGCGACGACCCTGCGGCAGCGGCGAAGTACGTGGAGATGGGCGTGGACTACATCACCTCCAACATCCTCGAGTAAGCGGCTGCCATGAAAGCGAAAGCGCTGCTCACCGCGCTCTGTCTGCTGTTCTCCATAAGCCTTTGCGCCTGCGAAGAAACGACGGACCGGCCGGATTATTTTAATGTGGAAGGGAACGAAACGTCCATGGACGCTTACGAAACGAACAATCCCGTCGTCGCGCTGCAGATCAAGGACTATGGTACCGTGGTCATCGAGCTGTATCCCGAAATTGCGCCGAACACGGTCAACAACTTTATTTCGCTCGTCAAAAGCGGGTTTTACGACGGCAGCTCGTTCCACCGCTCGGTGCCCGGGTTTATGATTCAGGGCGGCGACCCGAACGGTAATGGCACGGGCGGCCCGGGCTACACCATTCAGGGTGAGTTTTCCGCCAACGGGTTTGCCAACGACCTCAAGCACACCGAGGGCGTCGTCTCAATGGCGCGCCGACAGCCGTACGACACGGCGGGCAGCCAGTTCTTCATCATGCTCGACACCGCTACCTATCTCGACGGGCAGTACGCCGCCTTCGGCAAGGTGATCGATGGGATGGATGCGGTGCACAGCATCGCCGACAACGAGACCGTGGCCGACCTCTCCAGCGGCAAGCTGGCCGAGAACGTGACCATTGAGAAGGCCGTGGTTGATACCAAGGGCGTTGATTACCCCGCACCCGAAACGATTACCGAATAAACCATAGCAAAAAAACGGCGCGAACGCCCTTCGGGCGGGGCCGCCGGAATGCCGTCTGCAATCCACAGGCGGCATTCTTACATTTTTCCCCAAATAATCGCCAACCTTTTCGGATTTGCGTGTCTGTATGGACAGAGGCTAACAGGTGCAGAAGTATGCTTCGCAGCTTCGCTACTGAAACGGCGGCGAATCCGCAAGCAGAATCAGCCTTCCGTTACAAGAGAGAGGATGGGCCGTCCAATGAACAGGCAAGACGTAGAGAAATTCCTGACCGAATCCATCAAGCCCATATTCGGGTTCGCGCTCAAGCGCTGCAAAAACGTCCATGATGCGGAAGACCTTTCGCAGGAAATCGCAGCCCGGGCGTTCCGCGCGCTGCTGGCAAAGGAGGACGTCGCGGATATGGGTAAATTCCTATGGACGGTCGCCCACAATGCGCTTTGCAACTATTACCGCAGCACAGCGAACAGCATCATCGGCGTCCCGATCGACTCGATTGCGGAGCTGCTTGCGGATCCGGATTCCGAGTTTGGTTCCGGCGAGGACCGGGATATCCTCCGCCGGCTCCGGACAGAGATTGCGTACCTTTCCGGGCTGCAAAGAAGGATCGTGATCGCGTTTTACTTTGAGAACCGGAAGCAGGCGGACATCGCCCGTGAGCTGGGCATACCTCTCGGCACCGTCAAATGGCACCTGTTTGAAGCCAAAAAAGAACTGAAACGAGGTATGGACACAATGCGCAACGCAAGCGACCTGAAATTCAACCCCATCCGCTTCCACTCTTACGGCATCAACGGCGCTGCCGGAACAAAGCCGCTCGACGAATTCTTCCGTTCGGCGCTTTCCCAGAACATCTGCTACTGTGTGCGCAATACGGCCAAAACGGTGAATGAGATCGCCGACGATCTCGGCGTCTCTCCCGTGTATGTGGAGAGCGAAGCCGGATTTCTGGAAAAATACGGATTCCTGTCTGCGGAAAAGGGCAAGTATCTGCTGAACTTTCTCATCAGCGAGCCGGACGAAGCATTGCTCACGATGCAGGACGCGATGTACAAGCGCGCAGGGGAGCTGTTCGCCAACGAGCTGTATGACGAGCTGACCGCCTCCGGTCTTCTGGAAGACCCGGATATCGTCTGCCGGCAGACCGACGGCCCGGTTTCGCTGACCGAAGCCCCGGAGACCGACCGCAACTTCCTGCTTTGGACGCTCATCCCGTATATTGCGGCCCGTTCCGGCGAAAACCTGCTTGAAGAACAAATCCCCTTCAACGAGGTGGCGACAATCCGGCCCGACGGCGGCTGCAACATCGTACATGCCTCCGTCCTGCCTGATCGTCTGGTCCTGCCGGAGGACTATGTATATATGAAAAACTGGTGCGGACCGATGTGGAACGACGACGGTGTGCATATGCTCTGGCAGATCGACAGCGAATGGTCCGGCCGCGACTTGTCGCGTGCCGACCGTTATGCCGAAGAATCCAGACGCGTGCTCTCACTTTATGCCGAAGAGGCAGCCGAAGGCCGCCTGTCCCGGGACGACTACACATGGCTTTCGGAGCGCGGCTATATCAAAACCAACGGGGATTACGACGGCCTGTTCAGGGCGTCCTGGCAGATCGTCCTTCTGAAAAGCCGGACGGCCCGGGATAAGCTGCTGGCTGTCGGGGAGCGCATCAAGAAAAAGTACAGGGCCGACTTCGACGCGCTGAAGGCGCCCTACGCCGAAGCCGCGCTGTGTTCGGTTCCGGCGCATCTGCGGAAGATAAGGGCATACGAGCTGCAATTCGTGTTCCAGTCCGACGGCTGGTTCCTGCTGCACTGCGTCAGGGCGCTTCTCAAAAACGGCAGGCTGAAGGCGCCGACCGAAGGTCAAAGGAAGGCGCTCACCACATTGATTACGGACGTTTGAATGCTTCGCTTGTGCAAAAATTTACAGCTTGTCAGCCAAGTCAAACAGGAGCTTTGCCCCAATACCCTCCAAACCTTTTGGATAAGGGGCGTAAAGACGATCGTCCTCCTGAAACGGGGCACGGAGGCAAAAGCCCGCAAACCTTGTTTCGGCGGTCTGTAATAATGCATATGATAAAAGATTTTTATTGCATTTTATTTAGAGGAGGCGCAGATACCATGCCGCATGACGTGCGCGGTTTCACATCCTTCTGCGACGCGCTGCTGGCCGACGGGTTGTCACTCGGCTGCGGCGACGCGAAGGGCATCCACTCGATTATCCCCGGCACGTGGGAGCACCCTGCCCCCGGCTCGCCGGTCCGCTGGCACACCGGTGACCCCGAAACCGACCCGTGGGAATGGCGGATGCGCGTTCTGGAGGAACGGGACGACATCGCCTACGCCAAGCTGTTCTTCCGCACAAGCGGCTACATCGCCTATTCCCTCTACCCGCTCTTTTACGCAGTCCGGCGGCGCGGGGAACCGATGGAAGAAGCCTACAGCCGCGGGACGGTCGGAAGCGCAGCCAAGCGGATTTACGACATACTCAGCGCAAGCGGCGGCGTGCCGCTGCACGACCTGAAGCTGCTGGGCGGCTTTACAAAGACGGAAAAGAGCGCCTTTGACCGCGCGCTGACCGAATTGCAGATGCGCATGTTCATCACCGTCTGCGGCCGCGAACAGAAACGTGACAAAAACGGAAACGCCTACGGCTGGAGCAGCACCGTCTTCACCACGGTGGAAAATTTCTGGGCCGTCCGTGGAAAACAACTCGGCGAGGAGGACCCCGAGCGCGCGTATGCGGCGCTTTTCGAGCGCTTGAATGCGCTCAATCCTGCGATCGATCCGGCGAAAGCGGAAAAGTGCATCCGCGGCTGAACGGCTTACGGAACCGAAAGACAGCTCCCTCCGTGCAGACAGGCGGCCAAGGCCGCCTGTAACGTGTGTGGGAAAAGCCATTTTGCGAAAAAGACAACACAGCGCGTCCGTTTGCTGCGAAGCGGCAAGTATTTCCGGCGGAAGATTCGCCGCAGGACGATAACTGTCCGAAAACGGCAAGGACAGGCGGTTAGATCCCGACCAGAAGAGCCGTCTGCCGTGCAGAGATCCGTTTCTTGAATGAATGCGATATCCTCGAATCCACGTCCGGCAACTATGAAATCATACATTTTGATAGGCTCTGCCTTTTCATTTCAGATTTACCGGCAAATCTGGGCAGGCAGCCTTTGAGGGCCTGTTTCATACATCCCCGCCGCCTTGACAATCGGAAAAAATCCTGATATTCTATGTGTGCTGCGTATGGATTCCCGATACGAGTGCGGACAAAAATACCCGCGGAATAACGCAAAACAAGGAATACACACCCAAAAAATCAGAAAGGCTGAAGTGTTTTGAAAAAAATTTTTTCCATGCTGCTTGCCCTTTCCCTTACTGCTTCCCCGATGCCGGCGCCCGCTGCGGAAGACGCCGGAGACGGCACTTCATTTACACTGGTGCTTGACGGCGCAGACATTGACGTCACATCTGCCGCAGCGGTCGTCTATCCGAACCCCGGCGGTTCGCCGCGCGTCATCCCCTCCGGGGCGTTCGGCTTCCGCAATGCGTCTCTGCTCATCTTCGGCAGCGACAACCGCCTCATCGAAGCGGGCGGACAGCTTCTGTCCAACACCGACGGGCGCAACGGCAGTCCGCAGCTCTCGGTCACGATCCCGGCGGGCGGCTTCCTGATCGCGTTCGGTCCTCAGGCGGACGCGCGGCTCAAGGCGTGCTATGACACGGCCTTCGAGGGTGCGATGCTTTACAACGCTACGATGTCGATCGTCTACGAGGTTCGCGGCGTATACGACGCAGACGCCGGTACGCTTTCGATCTCCTATCCCGCTCCCGCGCCTGAAACCGACGAAACGCTGAAATTTCTGTTCATCGGCAACAGCGCTACCTACTTCAACGGCACACCGCTGAAATTCAAGGGACTCTGCCGCGCGGCGGGCGTCGACGTCTCGGTCAGCTACTGCACCTTCGGGAGCGCCAATCTTCTTCAGTTTGCCGACGGCACGCACGATTACGGAAAAGCGCTGCGCAGCGCGCTTGCACAAAAGAAATATGATTACGTTGTCCTTCAGGATGCGGGCGGAGCGACTGCGGACGCGACTGACGAAGCCCTTTCCGCGCTGATACCGCTCGTGGAAGAAAACGGCGCCCGGCCGCTGCTCTATATGCGCTATTCCGACAAAACCGACGACAGCGCACGCATCGCCGACACAACGCGCCATGTCCGCACGTACACATCTATGGCGGAAAAGTACGGCGTACCGGCAGCACCGGCCGCCGTCGCATTTCGGGAAGCGATTCAAGCGGGCTACGGCAAAGCGCTCTATGCCGACGATCTCTCGCATCACTCCAAGGCGGGCAGCTATCTGATCGCCTGCACGTGGCTGTATGCCTACCTGGGCATTTCGCCGGTCGGCAACGCTTACACCGCCGAGCTGGACGGCGAGACCGTCCGCTTTTTGCAGCAAACGGCGCTGGAAAGCTGCGCGGAGGCGGACGACGAAGCGGCGCACTACGTGGACGATTCGGGCGTCGAATGGTCCAATATCGCACACGGCAAGTCCTATACGTCCACCGGCGGCGCATACGACGGCGACTGGACAGATACGAAAGCCGACGGCACACCGCTCGGGAAGCTGACCGACGGCTACGCCTGTTCGGACGGCGCCGACACGCTCGTCGGCTGCTACAAGGGAAATGAAGTCGAGATCACCGTCGATCTGGGCGGCGCTTTCACCGTCAAACGCGTCACCACCGATCTGTTCGGGAACGCCGGCTGGGGCATCCCCAGTCCGGACGACGCAAGCGTAACGTTCCTGATTTCGGAGGACGGCGCACATTTCCTGCCGTTCGGAGCGGGAATCGCAGAGCGGGAAACCGGCCCCGACGGCTGGCAGCGCGCCGTGTTCGCCTGCACGGCGGAGGAAGCCGTCCGTGCCTCGTATGTAAAGGTGGTTTACAGGCTGGCCGGAAATTTCTGCTGGGTCAGCGAAATCAACGCCTTCGGAGCCGAAGCAACGGCGCAGCCGCCCGAAAACAGTGCAGCGGAAAGCGATGTTCCCGACGCCGCGTCCAAAGCGCAGGAAGCCTCTGCACCCGTCGGATCCCCCGAAGCTTCGGAAGCGTCGACACAGACGTCTGCGGAGTTGGTTATCGGCATCGTATGCGCGGCAGCCGCTGTGGTGCTCGGCCTGCTGTTCTTCCTGCTCCAAAAGCGCTCGAAGCACGCATAAAATAAAATTTCCCATCCATTCCCAAATCCCGTCTTCCTGCCGAAAGGAATGCGTTTTTCTCGCGCTGGATTGTTCGGAAACCCGCGCCGGACACCGGACCCGGCGCAAAATGCTTTTCTATTCGCCTGCGTCAGGACCTAAGCCCCGCGCCATTAGGCAGCATCCCATAAGGATGTAAAAAGAATATTGGTCGGAACCGGCGTGACTTAACACGCCGGTTCCACTTCGTTTAAAGTTTATCGCAGATTTAGGAAATAGAAAAATTCTTAAAAATGTGCTAAACCGTATCCATACCTAATCATAAGCAATATCATTTTGGTTTGAGGTACGAGCTTGAATGAATGTGTAAAATTGGACATGGACACATGGAACCGGGCAGAATTATTCCGGGAATTTATTGGTATGACAACATCCATCTATGATATGACGGTACGCATGGATGTTACCAATCTTATCAATTCTTGCAAAGAAAACGGACAATCCTTTTTTATCAATTACCTTTATCTGGCGTTGCGCGAATTAAATGCAATTCCGGAGTTTCGTATGAGGGTTCACAACGGAGAGCCATACCTTTACAACCGGATAGATTGCAGCTTTACGGTAGCAAACAACTATGGATATTTTGTAAACCGCAGTATGACATGCCCCCTGTCAAGTAGACATTTTTTGTGGACACCTGTTATGCAGCATAAGCATAACGGACTTCCATCGGGGTTTGTCCTGTCTTGAGCTG
>CAJFRY010000044.1 GCA_904419545.1 Candidatus Woodwardiibium gallinarum | reverse complement strand
AAAAAGCTGTTCCCAGATGCTCCACAAGGGGGCTTGCTTTGTTGCGCCTTTTTTCAGATTGAGGACTCCCTCTAGCCGTGGGCGATGTTTTCACAGTAACTTCCTTAACTGGCGTTGCTATATGCCGTCCCCTTTTTTTGGTCTATTTGCACATTGCTCAGGACATTCAAAACCATTGGGCGGGACGCTGTTCTTATTCTGTCGGCTAAGAATAGGTTTTGACAATTTCTTCTGCGACAGTTCTTTTGGAAACACAACGGTCCATTGCCTGTTTTTCGATATACCGATGCGCCTGCGGCTCGTCCATATGGTTCGGAAATCAACAGCCATTTGGCACGGTTGACAAGCCGGATTTCTTCCATCTTTTCTTCGATGGTCAGTGTGCTTTTCTCAAATCTGCGCAGTCGCTCCCGCGTACTTGCCATCCAAGCGAGCGCCTGCAAAAACGTCTGCTTGGAAATGGGCTTGGGAAGGGTAAACACACCATATTGCGCCACCCGATCATATGTGCTGTCGTGCAGCTCTGCGCGGACCAGAAGAAGCACGGCGGAGCTTTTTGAAGTGCACAAATCGATGGCAAAACGAATGCCGAGATCATCGGGCAGCGGCGAATTGATGATAACAAAGTCAAATTCGCGCTCGACAGACGCTCGCTTGGCTGCACTGATGTCGGAAACAAAACAGACGGGCGAATACTTCGATTCGGGGAGCAGCGCAGACAGTGCGGTCCGCAGACTTTCCGCCGCCGTAGCGACAAGGACGCTATAGACCCGTTCTTCCAGATCCATTTTGCTCCCCTCCTTCCCGTTTTTCGGACTTTTTTAGCGGTTGCAGTAAATGTCCAGAATCGCCTGTGGCAGATGTGCGCGGATAAACGCACTGTCTACAGCGGCCTGACAGGCGCTGTGCAGCGTTTCGGGCAGCCGCATAAGATTGGCAGTTGCAGCGGTATCCGCCTTGAACAGGTTGAAATCGGCAACTGCGGGCAATTCCGGTTTATTCTGAATGCCGTAAAGCCCCGCGTAAATCAGCAGCGCAAAGGCAAGATAGGGATTTGCGGTCGGGTCGGGAGAGCGCAACTCAGCACGGCAGTACTCGCCCGCAGCAGCCGGAATACGGATAAGCTGTGAACGGTTTTCGTCCGACCACGAGATATAACGCGGCGCTTTGTGGCTGCCGAACCGCTTATAGGAGTTTTCTGTGGGGTTAAGAAACGCCGTCATCCCGGAAATGTTTTCCAGTATGCCCGCGATCATATGCGGAAGGTTGTCGGACGCGTCTCCGGCTTTGACGGACATATTGATATGGAAACCGTTTCCGGGCGCGTGGTCCAACGGCTTGGCGCTGAAATCCGCACAAAGGCCGTTGCGGTGCGCAACGGTTTTCACGACGGTTTGGAAGGTCATCGCGTTGTCGGCAGCGGTGAGCGCGTCGGAATAGCGGAAATCGATCTCGTTCTGGCCCGGTCCTTCCTCATGATGCGAGCTTTCCGGTCGGATGCCCATCTGTTCAAGCGTCAGACAGATCTCACGCCGGATGTTTTCACCGCTGTCATCGGGCGCGAGATCCATATAGCCCGCCTCGTCATAGGGCTGCTTGGTAGGTTTCCCGTTCTCGTCAAGACGGAAAAGGTAAAACTCCTGCTCGGCGCCGAATGCAAAACGGTATCCGGCCGCCTCGGCGTCCGCAACCGCCTGCTTCAGCAGGCGGCGGGTATCGCACTCAAAGGGACGGCCGTCGGGGTAGGTGATGGAAGAAAACATACGCACGACCTTGCCATGCTCGGGACGCCAGGGCAGCAGCATCAGCGTGTCCGGCTCCGGATGCAGCAGCAAATCGGAGTGCGTCTCATCGCCGAAGCCGGCGATGGCGGAGCCGTCGAACGCAATCCCATATGCAAACGCGCGTGGCAATTCATCCGGCATAATTGATATATTCTTCTGTCTGCCGAACACGTCGCAGAAGGACAGGCGGATGAACTTCACATCTTCTTCCTGCACATACTGCATAACCTCTTGCTTGGAATATCTCATCATTCAGCCCCGCTTCCTCTCAATTTGCAACGTACATCTGTTTATACGGATTTTTACTGTCGGGCGTTACGACGGTAAAGGGTGCGTCCATTACATGCGCTTTGTCATATCCGAACCGCGCACAATAGTCTTCTACGTACCGTTCGACCTCCGCAAGCGCGTCGCCGTCTGCCGGCGCGACACGGACCTGCCCGGGGAAGCGGATGTTCTCGCACCTCCCGCGCAGGAATAGCTTCCCGCCGTGCATACCCGTGCAGGGAAAATTCCCGACAATGGGTCTGTCGCCCGCGTTCAGACCGAGCACGACAATCACACCGCCGGCCTGATATTCGCCTAAAAAGCTGCCCGCCGTCCCGCCGATGACCATCAGCGGAACCTTGTCCTTGTACGCCTTCATATGGATTCCCGCACGGTATCCCGCGCCGTCCCGGATCAGAATGCGGCCGCCGCGCATCGCGTAGCCCGCAGCATCTCCGATGCCGCCATGCACGATGATCTCGCCTTCGTTCATCGTATCGCCTACTGCGTCCTGTGCATTGCCGCGTACGGTCACGGACGCGCCGTTCAGATAAGCGCCGAGTGCATTGCCGGGCACGCCGTCGATTGTGATTGACTTGCCCGCCATTCCGGCGGCAATGAAGCGCTGCCCGCAGCAGTTTATGATCGCACAGGCGTCGCCGCCTTCGCGCAGCTGTTGGTTGAGCGCCTGAAAATCCAGTGCCCTCGCGTCGATCGTGTGCATATTATACCACACCTCCGAACTTTTTTCTACGAATTTCCGGTAAAAAAGCCGCCGAAGTCGCAATTTTTTTCAAAACATCAAAATTCACGCTGTCCAGCGGTGTTTTTTCCCGAATCATGGATGTATAGATTCCCGCACGCTCGGTCTCGCCGATCAAAATGAAGCCGGTGAGGTAGCCGTCACGCGTAAACAAGCGCTTGAGCTTATTTTCGTCTTTTTCTTCATAGCATGTGCCGCCGTCCGCTTCACCATAATAGGTGCCCGCGGTCATCGCATGCAGCCCGAAGAAGCCGACGGCGTTCATCGGGATCGCCTTGTCGAACACCTCTTTGCCGTCCGCCATGCGGACCCCGGCGCAGTGGCCCTGCATATAAGCGTTGGGCAGGATGGCCAGTACGCGCCGTCCGCCGAACGAGATGTCCTCGCCCTCGGTGCAGTCGCCGGCGGCGTAGACATCGGGAAGGGAGGTCCGCATACACGAATCGACCAGAATCCCGCGGTTCACCTCGCCGCCCGCGTCGCGCACAAGCGATGTATTTGCGCGGACGCCTACGGCCAGCACCAGAATGTCAAACTCCACGACCGTCCCGTCGTTCATATACGCTTTATTTCCGTCAAATCGCTTGGCGCTGTTGCCGAGCAGGAAGCGGATTCCGTGCTTCTCCAGATGCTTCTGCATCCGTGAAGCGCATTCGTCGTCCAGAACGCTGGACAGCACGCGCCCGGCCAGATCGCAGACGGTGACGGAAGCCGCGCGGCCGTGCAGCCCTTCGGCGCACTTCAGACCGATCAGCCCGGCGCCGACGATCAGGACGCGGGAATCGCTGTGTACGGCTTGCTCCAGTGCAAGCGCATCTTCGATTGTTATAAACGTAAACCTGTTTTCAACTGTTTCCAGTCCTTCGAACGGCGGTACGAAGGGAGAGGAGCCCGCAGCGACGCAGAGCGCGTCGTAGGGAAGGGCGGTTCCGTCGTCAAGCCGTACGGTTTTCGCTTTTGCGTCCAATCCGACCGCCGTCCTGCCGTAGAGCACCGTACAGCCGTTTTTGTCGTAGAAATCAGCGTCGCGGTAGCGCATCCGCTCCAAATCGGTCTTTCCCTCCAGGTAATAGGAGATCAGCGGGCGGCAGTAAACGGGATGTTCCTCCGCCACACCACCGTGATCGCCCCGTCGGGATCTGCGCTGCGGATGCCTTCGATGCAGCCGGCCGCGGCAATGCCGTTGCCGATAATTACATATTGTTTCATAGGTCTCACTCCCGTTCTTCGTATACGATAGCCTTGTTGGGGCAGCCGGTCACGCAGGCCGGCGCGCCGCAGCTGTTTTCCAGGCAAAGCTCGCATTTCTGCATCGTGCCGTTTTCGCCGGGCGCCAAAGCGCCGTACGGACAGACCAACACGCAGGTCAGACATCCGACGCACTTGTCCCGGTCGACCTTGATGACACCGTCCTGACGGGAAAGCGCTCCTGCGATGCAGCTTTTCACGCAGATCGGGTCGGTGCAGTGCCGGCAGGAGACCGCATAGGTGATCTTGTCGTCGCCTTCGATATGGATGCGCGGATAGATCGGCTTTCCCTTCAGCGCCGCCGCCATATCGCGTTTGCCCGAGTTGGCAAAAGCGCAGTTGTATTCGCAAAGATGGCAGCCGAGGCACCATTCTTCATTGACATATACGCGTTTCATATTTGCCGAATTCCTCCTTTATTCGCCGGCGTGGAGGACGCCGAGGATGGAAAGCTCCTTCTCGGTCAGTCCGATGCCGCGCAGCATCAGACGGTTCCCGCGCAGCGCTTCGATGGAGTTGATCCCCATGCCGCCCATCAGTTCCTTGATTTCATGTCGCCAAGCGGTCATCAGGTTGACCAGCCGTTCGCTGCCGATATCGGGGTTCAGCCGCTTGACCAGTTCCGGCTTCTGCGTGGCGATGCCCCAGTTGCACTTGCCGGTCTGACAGGTGCGGCAGAGATGGCAGCCGAGCGCCAAAAGCGCAGCCGTCGCGATATAGCAGGCATCAGCGCCGAGCGCGACCGCTTTGACCACATCCGCAGCACTGCGGATGCTGCCGCCGACGACAAGCGAAACGCTGTCGCGGATGCCCTCGTCGCGCAGACGCTGGTCCACCGCCGCAAGCGCCAGTTCGATCGGGATGCCCACGTTATCGCGGATGCGGGTGGGCGCGGCTCCCGTGCCGCCGCGGAAGCCGTCGATGGCGATGATGTCCGCGCCGCTGCGCGCGATGCCGCTGGCAATAGCCGCGATGTTGTGTACGGCCGCCACCTTGACGATGACCGGCTTTTTGTATTCCGTAGCCTCCTTGAGCGAGTAGACAAGCTGCCGCAGGTCCTCGATGGAATAGATGTCGTGATGCGGGGCGGGGGAGATGGCGTCCGACCCCTCGGGAATCATCCGCGTGCGGGATACGTCGCCGACGATTTTCGTCCCCGGAAGGTGCCCGCCGATGCCCGGCTTGGCGCCTTGTCCCATCTTGATCTCGATTGCCGCGCCGGCGTTCAGGTACGCCTCGTGAACACCGAAGCGGCCGGAAGCCACCTGCACGATGGTGTTCTCGCCGTAGCGGTAGAAATCCTCGTGCAGACCGCCTTCGCCGGTGTTGTAAAGAATGCCCAGCTCAGTCGCGGCGCGGGCAAGCGACGCGTGCGCGTTGTAGCTGATTGAGCCGTAACTCATCGCCGAGAACATCACCGGCATCGACAGGGAAAGTTGCGGCGGCAAGTCGCATTTCAGCCTGCCGTTTTCATCCCTTTCGATCCGCTGCGCCTTTTTCCCGAGGAAAACGCGGGTCTCCATCGGCTCGCGCAGCGGATCGATGGACGGATTGGTCACCTGCGAGGCGTTGATGAGCAGTTTATCCCAGTAGACCGGAAACGGCTTCGGGTTGCCCATCGAGGACAGCAATACGCCTCCGCTGTTGGCCTGTTTATAGATTTCCTGTATGGTATCGTTCTGCCAGTTGGCGTTCTCGCGCAGGACGCAGTCGCTCTTGACGATTTTCAGCGCCCGCGTCGGACAGAGTGCGACGCAGCGCTGGCAGTTGACGCATTTGCGCTCGTCGCTCATCATGATGCCGCGCTCGGCATCATAATAATGTACCTCGTTGGCACACTGCCGCTCGCAGACGCGGCAGGCGATGCAGCGGTTTTCGCTGCGGAGCACCTCAAATTCCGGATAGATAAATTCCACACCCATCAGTAAGCACCTTCCTCAAGTCGAATGATGACCGGCACGCCGCCCGCAGGCGCCCAGATGTTTTCCGCCTCCGGCTCCATAACGCGGATAGCGGCTTCCTCGCTGGCGACGAACACTCTGTCGTCTTTTTCGCCGACAACCATCGAACGCAGCTTCAGACGGTCGTTGAGCGCCATTAGGCCGCCGTTGAAGCCGAGCACGATGGAAAACGGACCGGTAATCAGCAGGCTGGGGAACAGCGTCCGAAGGTAGGTGCTCTCCGCCCGCGCCGCCGCGTCGCGCTTTGCGTCGATCGTGCTCCAGAACGGCGCGGCGATCACGCCTGCCGCTTCCTCCAGCGTAAGGCCCTGGATCCGCGTGAGGTAATCCAATATATATGTAATGACCTCGGTATCGGTTTGCAGATTGCATTTATAGCCGAACATTTCGATGAAGCGCCGGTTTGCGTCGTAGGAGGAAATCTCGCCGTTATGTACGACGGAATAGTCCAGCAGTGCAAACGGATGCGCGCCGCCCCACCAGCCGGGTGTGTTCGTCGGATAACGGCCGTGGGCCGTCCAGGAGTAGCCCTCGTATTCCTCCAGACGGTAGAAGACGCCGACGTCCTCCGGAAAACCCACCGCCTTGAAGGTTCCCATATTCTTCCCGCTCGAAAATACGAAAGCGCCGGGCATCTCGGTGTTGAGCTTCATCACCGTTTCGGCGACGAACGCTTTCTCGTCCAACTGCCGGCTGGCCAGCACGGATTGCAGGGGCGCAAGGAAATAGCGCCAGATAATCGGTTCGTCCGTGATTGCCGGCAGCTTGCGCGTAGGGATGATCTCGGAATGAACGACCTCAAAGCGCTTTTTCAAGAATGCTTCGCAATCCTTTCGTGTTGCACGCGTGTCGAAAAACAGATGGAAGGCGTAAAAATCCCGGTACTCCGGATAAATGCCGTATCCTGCAAAGCCGCCGCCCAGTCCGTTGGAACGGTCGTGCATCGGCCGCATAGCATCAATGATCTTTTCGCCGGTCATCCGACGGCCTTCTCTGGAAATCACTGCGGCGATGGCGCACCCGGACGGGATGCGCACCTGACCTTCTACTTTCATTTTTCTCTCTTCCTTCCTATGGAAAATAGAAAAACAAAGGCGCCCATTTCAACCCAGACGAATTGTCTGCGTCAAAATGAACGCCTTTGCCCATTTGCAAGTATTATACACCCGTTCCTGCATATTGTCAAGAGAAAAACATACGATTTTGCAAAAAAACTGAAAATCTGCAGACAAGCACAAAAAAATTGCAAAAAGGGGTTGACAAACTTGTCGCGCAGGTGTATAATACACAGCGTTCGAGGCAAGGACGTCTTGGAGCAGGCTGCGTGAGTCGCCGGCGTCCTACAATTGTATAACGGTAAAAAGGCAAAGGCGTCTTTCACGTGTTGAATTATCTGTGAAAGCTGTCTTTGCCTTAATTTTATGAAAAAAGGAGCGTTGGGAATGGAAACGGTATCCGCATACTTCGGAAGTCTGGTGTTTGACGACAGGGTGATGAAGGCCAATCTGCCCGCCGAGGTGTATTATTCGCTGAAAAAGACCATCGATGAAGGGGCACAGCTCGACCTTGGCGTCGCCAACGCGGTGGCAGCCGCGATGAAGGACTGGGCGGTCGCCCATGGCGCTACGCATTACACCCACTGGTTTCAGCCCCTGACCGGCATCACTGCCGAGAAGCATGACAGCTTCATCGCGCCCTCGCCGGACGGCGGCGTGATTATGGAATTTTCGGGGAAGGAGCTCATCAAGGGCGAGCCGGACGCGTCTTCCTTCCCGTCGGGAGGCTTGCGCGCTACCTTCGAGGCGCGCGGCTACACCGCGTGGGATCCCACCTCCTACGCATTTATAAAAGGAAAGACACTTTGCATCCCTACAGCCTTCTGCTCCTACGGCGGCGAAGCACTGGATAAAAAGACCCCGCTGCTGCGCTCGATGGAAGCGCTTAATAAACAGGCGCTGCGCATTCTCCGCCTGTTCGGCAACGATGCAGTCAAGCGCGTGTATACCTCCGTCGGCCCCGAGCAGGAATACTTCCTCATTGACAAAGAAATGTATGACCGCCGTCCCGACCTGCGCTATACCGGCCGTACGCTTTTCGGTGCCAAACCGCCCAAGGGACAGGAAATGGACGACCATTACTTCGGCGTCATCAAGCCCCGCGTGGCAGCTTTTATGGAAGAACTGAACGAGGAGCTTTGGAAGCTGGGCATCCTTGCCAAGACCGAACATAACGAGGTCGCGCCCGCACAGCACGAGCTGGCGCCGATTTATACGACCACAAACATTGCCACAGACCATAACCAGCTTACGATGGAGATTATGCAGAAGGTGGCTGCCAAGCACGGGCTTGTCTGCCTGCTGCACGAGAAGCCGTTTGCCGGCGTCAACGGCAGCGGCAAGCACAACAACTGGTCGATGGCGACCGATTCCGGCGTAAACCTGCTTTCACCCGGAAAATCCCCGTTTGAAAACGCACAGTTCCTCCTGTTCCTCTGCGCAGTCATTCAGGCGGTGGACGATTATCAGGATCTGCTGCGCCTGTCGGTCGCAACCGCAGGCAACGACCACCGGCTCGGCGCCAACGAAGCGCCGCCGGCCGTCGTTTCGATGTTCCTCGGCGACGAGCTGAACGCCGTTCTGGAGGCCATCGAGAACGATACGCCGTACAGCGGCGCCGAAAAGATGAAAATGAAGCTGGGCGTGGACGTCCTGCCCGCGTTCAGCCGCGATACCACCGACCGCAACCGCACCTCGCCGTTTGCATTTACCGGCAATAAGTTTGAGTTCCGTATGCTCGGCTCCTCCAACAGCATCGCCTGCGCCAACATTATGCTCAACAGCGCCGTTGCAGAAAGCCTGCGGCTCTATGCCGATCGCTTGGAGGGCGCAGCAGACTTTGAAACGGCGCTTCACGAGCTGCTCCGCGAAACGATTCGCACGCATAAGCGCATCATTTTCAACGGCAACGGCTATGATGATGCATGGATCAGCGAAGCGACCGCGCGAGGGCTGTCCAACTACCGCACGACGCCCGATTGTATGCCGCATCTGCTGGATCGGAAGAACGTCGAAATGCTGACCTCACATGGTGTTTACAGCGAGTCCGAGCTGCACTCCAGATGTGAAATTATGCTGGAGAACTACTGTAAAGCCGTCCTGATCGAGGCCAACACGATGGTGGATATGGCTAAGACCGATATCATTCCGGCAATCGAGGCGTATACGCTGGACATCTCCAAGACAGCCGCCGCAAAAAAGGCGTTGGATGCGTACCTGACCTGCGGCTACGAAACCAAGCTGGTCCAGAAGCTCTCCGCGCTGACCGAGCAGATTGCTGCGCGTGCAGAAGAACTGGAAGCGGCGGTGGTTGCGCTTCATACGACCGAGGGCATCATTGCGGAGGCGAACGCCATTCGCGATACGATTCTCGGCAAGATGAGCGAGTTGCGCGTCGCCTGCGACGAGGCGGAAACGCTCACGGCGAAGAAGTACTGGCCGTATCCGACTTACGGCGACCTGCTGTTCAGTGTGAAATGAACAGCCGTATTCAATAAAAGCGATTGAGAAAAGAAAAGTAGCGCAGACCGCCTGTCCACAGCGCGCATGGGACGGTGAGAGCCATGCGGCAGGTCCTGCGTGAAGAACACTTTTCGAGCTGCAAGCCGAAAGAAGCAATTTCGAGTAGGTGCGCCGTTTTCGTCATACGTCAGTTGACAGAGCTTTATGATAGGAAGCTTGGGAACGAGACCAAAATATAGGTGGCACAGCGAGTACAGCACTTGCCCTATAGAATGCTGAATAAACCGCAAAGAACGGAGGATTTTCAATGTGTTCGATTATGGGCTATTGCGGCAGCGGCGCCGCTTACGGCGCGTTTTGGAGAGGCTTTGAGAAAACGTTATCCAGAGGGCCGGATGAAAGCCGGGTGGTGGATACGGGGAACGGGCTCCTCGGCTTTCACCGGCTCGCAATTATGGGGCTGACGCCCGCGGGCATGCAGCCCTTCGTTTTGGACGGCAGCTATGCCGTCTGCAACGGCGAGATTTACGGCTTCGAAGCCCTCAAAGCGCGTCTTTCCGACAAATATACCTTTACCAGCGGCTCGGACTGCGAAGTCCTGCTGCCGATGTACCGGGAATACGGCACGGATATGTTCGCTATGCTCGACGCGGAGTTCGCCTGCATTCTTTATGACGGACGAACGGGTACATACATCGCGGCGCGGGACCCGATCGGCATCCGTCCGCTGTATTACGGCTACGACGAAAACGGCACGATCGTTTTCGCGAGCGAGCCGAAAAATCTCGTGGGGCTGTGTCCGAGAATCAAGCCCTTCCCGCCGGGGCATTATTATAAGGATGGGAAATTCATCTGCTATTGCGACATCGCAAACGTATCGAGCGTATGTTCGGATGATATCGATACGGTCTGCCAAAACATTCACGATAAGCTGATCGCCGGCGTCGAAAAACGGCTCGTGGCGGACGCGAAGGTCGGCTTCCTGCTCTCCGGCGGGCTGGACTCCTCGCTCGTCTGCGCCATTGCGGCGAAAAAGAGCAGCCGTCCGATCCGTACCTTTGCCATCGGTATGCGCGAGGACGCCATTGACCTGAAGTATGCCAGACAGGCGGCCGAATACATCGGCAGCGACCACACAGAAGTCATCATCACCGAGGACGACGTGCTTTCCGGTCTGGAGCAGGTGATTGCGGCCCTTGGTACCTATGACATCACCACCATCCGCGCCGGCATGGGGATGTATCACGTCTGTAAGGCCGTCCACGAGCGGACCGACATCCGCGTTTTGCTGACCGGCGAGATTTCCGACGAGCTGTTCGGCTATAAGTATACCGACTTTGCGCCGTCGGCCGAGGCGTTCCAGAAGGAGTCGGAAAAGCGCGTCCGCGAGCTGCATATGTACGACGTGCTGCGCGCCGACCGCTGTATCTCGGTACATTCGCTGGAGGCGCGCGTCCCCTTCGGGGATCTGGATTTCGTGCGCTATGTAATGGCAGTTGACCCGCAGATGAAGATGAACATCTACGGAAAAGGCAAATATCTCCTCCGCCGCGCTTTTGAAAAGGACGACTTGCTGCCGCCGGAGCTGCTCTGGCGTGAAAAGGCCGCGTTTTCCGACGCCGTCGGACATTCGATGG
Organism: Candidatus Woodwardiibium gallinarum; assembly: GCA_904419545.1. Classification (GTDB taxonomy): domain Bacteria; phylum Bacillota; class Clostridia; order Oscillospirales; family CAG-382; genus Woodwardiibium; species Woodwardiibium gallinarum. The sequence goes on along the minus strand of CAJFRY010000044.1, from coordinate 4,813 downwards.
TTGACGATTTGAAGGCTTATGCGGAAACGCGTTATACGGAGGAAGAATTCGAACAGAAGCGGCGGCAGTATGCGCATGCGCAGCCGTTTACCAAGGAATCGCTTCTGTACAGGGAAATTTTTGAAACCTTTTATCCCGGCCAAAGCGAAATGATCGCCGGCTTCTGGATGCCGAACCGGGAATGGGAGGGCTGCAACGTGGACGACCCGTCCGCGCGTGTACTCGCAAACTACGGCGCCAGCGGCGTTTAAGATAGAACTTCGGGAGGAATAACTTATGGCGAATTGTGTGATCGTCGGCATCAACTGGGGCGATGAAGGAAAGGGAAGGATGGTCGATCTGCTGACGGAGCGCTTCGACGTTGTCGTCCGCTATCAGGGCGGCGGCAACGCGGGGCATACCGTCATCAACGAATACGGGAAATTCGCACTGCACCTGCTGCCCTCCGGTATTTTCCGCAAGGGCATTGTCAACATCCTCGGCAACGGCGTCGCGCTCGACCCGGAAAACCTTTGGCAGGAAATGCAGACCGTTTCGGCGCAGGGCATCGTCCTTTCGCCGGAAAATCTGAAAATCAGCGACCGCGCATCGCTGCTGCTGCCCTGGCACCGCGATTTGGACGAGCTGGAGGAAGCCCGGCTCGGCGATAAGAAGTACGGCTCGACCAAGCAGGGGATCGCGCCGTTTTATTCCGATAAATATCAGAAAAAGACAGTCCTTGCCGGAGAACTGTTTTACCCCGACGCGCTGCGCGCGCACCTTTCCGACCTGCTGGAATGGAAAAATCTGACCCTGACAAAGGTGTACGGCGCAAAGCCCTATACGATGGCAAAGCTGGAAGAGTGGATGGAGGCATATTGCGAAAAGCTAAAGCCCTATATCTGCGACACCGGCGATTTTCTGCGTTCAGCGCAAATGAAGGGGAAGAACATCCTGTTCGAAGCGCAGCTTGGTTCGCTGCGCGATTTGGATTACGGCATCCATCCGTATACCACCTCATCCAATACGCTTGCCGCTTACGCACCGATCGGGTCGGGCCTGCCGTCCGCCAGACTTGACGATATCGTCGGCGTAGTCAAGGCGTATTCCACCTGCGTCGGGGAAGGTCCGTTCGTCTGCGAGCTGTTCGGCGACGAGGCGGAGCGTCTGCGCCGCGCCGGTGCGGAATACGGCGCCAAGACTGGCAGACCGCGCCGCGTGGGACCGCTGGACATCGTCGCAACCCGCTACGGCGTGCAGGTGCAGGGAGCTACGGAGCTTGCGCTGACCAAGCTGGATGTGCTCAGTGAAATGGAGCAGATTCCGGTCTGCGTCCGCTATCTCGTCGACGGCAGGGAAACCGACCGCTTTCCGTTCCCGGCTGCGCTGGGCGGCGCCAAACCCGTTCTGGAATACATGGACGGCTGGAAATGCGACATTTCCGGCGTCCGCCGCTGGGAGGATCTTCCGGAAGCGGCGCGGCGGTATGTGCTGTTTATCGAAGAAGCTGTCGGCTGCCCGATCACCTATGTTTCCGTCGGCCCCGAAAGGGACAGCATCATCCTGCGCGGACGCAATAACGCTTGAAAGGTGAAGCCGGACTATGGAAGAAAAAATACTTGTATTGGATTTCGGCGGCCAGTATAATCTGTTGATTGCCCGCCGTGTGCGCGAACTGCACGTCTACGCCGAAATTTGTCCGTATAACAAAATTACGCCCGAGGAAATCCGGCAAAACGGCTATAAGGGCATTATTTTCACCGGCGGCCCCAACAGCGTCTATGCCGACGGCGCGCCGCTCTGTGACCCGGCGGTGCTTGACCTCGGCATTCCCGTTTTGGGCATCTGCTACGGCGCGCAGCTGATGGCCTATCTGTCCGGCGGAGAAATCCGCCTCGCGGAGAACGGCGGAGAATACGGAAAGACCGCGCTGTATACAGACGAGGACATTCTGTTCCGGGGTGTACCTGCGGAAAGTGTTTGTTGGATGAGCCATCGGGATCAAATTCAGACGCCGCCGGACGGCTTTCGCGTGACGGCGCACACGGCGCAGTGCCCCTGCGCCGCCATCTGCGACTCGGAAAAACGGCTATACGCCGTCCAGTTCCACCCCGAGGTCACGCATACGGCTTACGGACAGCAGATGCTGCACAATTTTCTGTATGAAATCTGCGGCTGCGCCGGGCTTTGGAGCGCGGAGGACTTTGCCGCGTCTGCCATTGAAAAGTACCGCCGGGAGCTCGCAGGAAAAAAGGTACTGCTCGCGCTGTCGGGCGGTGTGGATTCATCGGTCGCCGCCCTGCTGCTGCACCGTGCCGTCGGGGACAATCTGATCTGCGTGTTCGTCGACCACGGCCTGCTGCGGAAAGACGAAGGCGACTTTGTGGAGCAGACCTTCCGCAGCCGCTTCGGTCTGCATCTGAACCGAGTCAACGCGGAGGAACGCTTCCTGCGCCGGCTGGCGGGCGTCACCGAGCCGGAGGAAAAGCGGAGAATCATCGGCGAGGAATTCATCCGCGTTTTTGAAGCCGAAGCGAAAAAGCTCGGGAAAATTGATGTGCTGGCACAGGGAACGATCTATCCCGACGTGGTGGAGAGCGGCCGCGGCGACGCTGCCGTCATCAAGAGCCATCATAACGTCGGCGGGCTGCCCGACGTGATCGATTTCGACGAGATCGTCGAGCCGCTGCGCAGTCTGTTCAAGGACGAGGTTCGCGCGATCGGGACGCAGCTCGGACTTCCTGAGGAGCTGGTTTGGCGGCAGCCCTTCCCCGGGCCGGGACTTGCTGTGCGGGTGCTGGGGGAAGTGACCGCCGAAAAGCTGGCCGTCCTGCGGGAGGCGGACGCGATTTTCCGGGAGGAGATCGCCGCTGCGGAGCTGTCGAAAGCGCCGGACCAGTATTTCGCGGTCCTGACGGATATGCGCAGTGTAGGCGTGATGGGCGACGCGCGGACCTACGGCTGCGTCGTCGCGCTGCGCGCGGTCGTGACCGACGACTTTATGACAGCAGAATGGTTGCGGCTGCCTTACGGGGTGCTGGAGAAGGCCGCCGGGCGTATTACAAACGAAATCCCCGGTGTCGGCAGGGTCGTGTATGATATTACCTCCAAGCCGCCCGCCACGGTAGAGTGGGAATGATTTCACACCTGTGAAAAAGCCCGTAAATAAAGGCTTTTGCCGCTTTGATGTCCTTTTGTGGCAACAAAATGGCAACATTATTTGAATTATTGTAAAAGTAAAGAGCTAACTGATTTTTTGAGAAGTCAGTTAGCTCTTTTTGATTAGTTGGAATTATACCCAAATTTTTTGTTGCGGGACATCATTACTTCTTTCCAAAAACTTTCTCGCAAGATTATTGTCTCATCTGATGTGAACATAGGGTGAATTTCCAAAAGTGTAAATTTGAAATTCTTTTCCACATAGTCGTACCCTTTTTGCTCTACTAAAGCACAAAGTTCTTTGTTACCACCATGCCCATTGGCACAATACTGGCTCCAACGAGACCAAATTCCACAATCTCCATAGGCAGAACCAATATAACGCTTTCCATTTTCAGTGTCGGAAAGCATATAGATGCCTTTTATACTCTCTAGTGCGCTTTTCCAATCTTGAGGGTTGCGGTTGATAATTGTTTTTATCGTTGCAAATGGAAAGTCAATTTGCTCATAACCGGGGAAAATGTGGCTTGAATATGATTTGTCTAAAACTTCTACGACTTCAATTACATCATAGTAATTCTCAAAGAAAAATGCACTGCCACGGGGTGTATTGATGTTTTTAACTTTCAATCTGCCTATGAAATCTTTGTATTCATCACAGAGACGGATGTCATAATGATCAGGATATGTATTTAATATTTCAAATATACCGCCGAATAAGAAAGTCCCTTTTTGAGGGTAAAAATCAATAAACGATATAACATATCTTCTGGTAAAGCGATTAGTTTTTTCACTTCGCCAAGTGTTCCATCCCACCCAATAATCAAAATTCTCAATAAAATCATCCAGTGGATTTGTATTTCCATTATACTTTGCAATATGCATTTTGTAATTAGATGGGCAATCAATAGGCATGATTTGGTTTAATTTAATCATATAATTCACTTCCAAATTCAATTATCTTTCAACTGATCCTTAATTATTTTAACTATTGCGTCGCTGAGTCCCTGTGATGGGACTTTAACATAACCGGAATTTTCATCATATTTCGGATAGTTATAACGCCACTTGTCATACTCCTCACGGCTGATGTCGCCATTACGGTATTTTTCAGACTGTTCTGCCCACGCATTTAGCATTTCGGAAAGCTCGGCAGCATCTTTTCCTTTGCGGGGATCAACACGCATAGAAACGCCGTTCTCACCTTTTTCAATTGTCAATCCATAACGATCCTCTAATGTAAAAAGCGTGTGCATTAACCCAAGATAGCTGTCAATGTCAGGTACAGACAGAGCCAGCGGCGAAACTCCAAGCACGCCGGCAAGGTTTTCGGTTAGATCAGCTTTGGGCGTTCTTGAGCCGGACTCATACTGTGCCATACGAATATCCGCTGTCTTTTCAGGAAAGCCGACTACCGTTCCTAAATACTTTTGTGTCATTCCCCGCAGATTGCGAAAAAAACGAATTCTTTCACCGATTGCCATAGCAATTACGCTCCTTGTTTATGTAATATGCGATAAGTATATCATATATGTTTAGTGCATGTCAAGATAACCAAAACAAAAAAGTTAAATACTTTCTCGAAAACCACTTGACTTTACGGAATTTGTTTAGTATAATAGTTAAGCAAATAGCGTTAAGTTGCTTGACAACAGAATAACCGTCATATGTCACG
>CAJFRY010000043.1 GCA_904419545.1 Candidatus Woodwardiibium gallinarum | reverse complement strand
CCGCTACTCGTCTTTCTTCTTTTCATTCTTCTTTCCCTCTTTTTTCTCCATAAGGCGGGATCATGCCCTCCCTTGTTCCCTCCTTCTTTGACAAGCTGACGCACCACCCGGATATATCCGGGCGGTGCGCGCAGTTGTGAGCGCAACAGAGAAACGGCTCTGTTCGATTTCTTGCGTTATATATCGATACGGTTCTGATATTTCACGGGCAGTCCCTCGCTGTAAATATGTGCGTCGTTAGAGAGCTGCAGGACGCGAGGCACCGTCTCACCAGGCGCTTCCGAAAATTCAATTACAGTCATTCCCGAATGTCCGATATCGAAATGTGAAGAAAACAACGGATACGGAATATCCAGCAGACTGCTCAGGAACGCCAGTCCGAAACCCTGATGTGCGAACAGCGCGACCCGCTCTCGGTTCGGCCGTTCGGACACATACACGCAGCGCCTTCGATCGTGCACATAACCGAGCGAAGCAAAAAACGCATCGGTCTTATGCCGTATGCGCGCCGCCCCCTCGGCCGCACGCGTCCCGGCCAGTGCCGGATGGCGGAACCAGTCCGCGCCAAGCGCGCGCATTTCCGGAGAGACGAGCACCGACTGCAGCGACCGGTTCTGAAAAAACCACGTCGTATAGCCGGATGTGGTATCAGGGGAAGCAAATTCCTCCCACGCCAATGCCTCGCTCGTCCAATCCAGCACGGTCATTTCCTTTTTCAGCAGCTCACAGGCCGGCGCCGCAGTTTCCTGCGCACGCTTAAGCGGCGAAGCATAAATCTTGTCCAAGCCGTAACGGGCCAATCGCTTACCGAGCGCTTCGGCCTGACGCCGCCCGAGCGGGGTCAGCGAATCCGGATTGTATATCGGGTCGCCATGCCGTATATAAAAAAACAGCAAAATATAAGCCTCCTTGCTTGATATGGCTTTTTCTGTCTGATGATAGCACATTCTCCGGCGCTTGTCAACTCGCCGGACAGATTTATGAAAAAAGGGTGGAAATTTGCCGCCAATCGTGTTATAATACAATCGTGTTATAATAAAGGTCGTGATTGTTTTATTTCATATTCGATCCATCAAAGGAAGTACGGAATTTGAAAGAAATCGAAATTCTCGTCTCACCCAATTTGGAATTGATCAACGGTATTCTCCTGACAAGCCAATATAACGCGATTACCCGGCCCTATGTCGGCTATGGCCTGATGACGGAGGAAGAGAACGTCTATACTTCTGCCGTAAAAGCGTTTTTTAAGCCTTATCGGGAACACAGGGTTTACAAAACCCTTGAAGCAATGGTTCCGAACGGCTTTACCTTTTCCCGCCCTGTGGAGTTTGCGCTTTCACTCGGGGAAAGCGAAGATTTTCCTTTTCGCTTCTCCCCCTCTCCGCTGTGCATCGCATATAGCGGCGGTTTGAAGAAGCTTCAGGAGTTGGCTGCCCTGCTCCGGGAACTGGCGAAGGAAAGCGGGTATTTCGATTTTTATCAAACACAAGCAGCATTTTATACGCCTTATATACAGCAGGCCCGCGAAACCGTCTGCGCCCACCCGTTTATTTCGATGCTGGAAGCGGAATTCGGGACGCAGCAACACGCCTATTACTACGTGATCTCTGCGCTGATGAAAGGGAACTTCGGCCTTCACTTTCCCTGCGGCGAAAGAAGCGAATCCGAGCTTTTCTCTGTGTTTTCCACCGATTCCCTCAGCCTTTCGCCCGCGATTCTGCTGCACGAATACATGCATGCCTTTATCAATCCGCTGACAGAAAAATACCGCAGCCTCGTTTGCGCGTTTCAAAGCGCTTACCAATGGCTGTCGAAATACAAGCTGCCCGATTACCAGTCGGGCTACGGGGACTGGGAGGAATGTGTCAACGAGCATCTGGTCAGAGCAATGACCATTCATCTGCTGCACAGATGCGGATATTCCGATTTGGCGCAAAAAATGCTCCGCAACGACTTATACTGCGGCTATCAATATATTCCGCTTCTGCTGGAACGCTATTGCATATACGACGCAAACCGTGGAACATATTCGGATTTTGAACACTATTATCCTGAATTGCTGCAAGTGTTTTCCGCCCCGCCGGAGCAGGACTCTGTCCTCCGCTCTATCGATAAAACAAAAAAATGAGGTGTCTTTATGATTTACAAAACCTTTCAAAGCCTGAAGCTATCCGCACTCGGTATGGGCGCGATGCGTCTGCCGGTTGTCAACGGCGTTTTCACCGACATCGACGTACCCGCTGTGGAAGAAATGGTCGCATACGCCATCGAACATGGCGTCAATTATTTTGACACGGCTTACGGGTATCACGACGGCCGCTCGGAGGTCGTGATGGGAAATGCGCTGCGTGCCTATCCGCGGGATTCGTTCTATCTTGCCGATAAATTCCCCGGTTATGATTTGGCAAACATACCCAAAGTAGAGGAAATTTTTGAAGAACAGTTGAAGCGCTGCGGCGTGGAGTATTTCGACTTTTATCTCTTCCACAATGTATGCGAAATGAACATCGGCGCATACCTGGACCCGCAGTACGGAATCTATGATTACCTGCTCCGGCAGAAGGCAAACGGACGCATTCGGCACCTCGGCTTTTCCGTCCATGGCAGCTATGACGTCATGCAGCGTTTTCTGGATGCATACGGCGAAAGCATGGAATTCGGACAGGTGCAGCTGAATTATATCGATTGGCATTTTCAGAACGCGGAAGCCAAGGTCAAGCGGCTCGGCGATCTCGGCATTCCCGTTTGGGTAATGGAGCCGCTGCGCGGCGGCAAGCTGGCTGCTCTGCCGGCGGAACAGGCAAAACATCTGCATGAACTGCGCCCGCAAGAAACGGTTCCCGGTTGGGCGTTCCGATTTTTACAGACAATTCCGAACGTGACGGTTACGCTGTCGGGGATGTCGAATTTCCAGCAGCTTCGCGAAAACATACATACCTTTGAAACGGAAGAACCGCTCAATGCTGCGGAAATGCAGACGCTTTTCGAGCTTGCCGCAGCAATGACGAGCCAAACCGCACTGCCCTGCACCGCCTGCCGCTATTGCACGAGCCATTGTCCGCAGCAGCTTGATATTCCCGCTCTTTTGGCGCTCTACAACGAGCACAGCTTCACCGGCGGCGGATTTCTGGCGCCGATGGCGCTCTCCGCACTTCCGGAGGATAAACAGCCGAGCGCCTGCATCGGCTGTCGAAGCTGCGAGGCCGTATGTCCGCAGCAGATCAAGATCTCGGAAGCGCTCGCAGATTTTGCCAAAATGCTCAAAAGCTGACCTCCGAATCGGATTCCGCGATGGAATGCACCGCTGATCAATCGGACGGCGTACTGCCTGCGTATGAATTTGAACGCCGCCGTTGAAAAGCAACGAGACAAATTCGCCCTGTCGAAAAACGTTCGGCAGGGCGTTTTATTTCCTCTTGACAAACCGAAGGAAAAATGCTAATATAACACTAATAAGAGGCGCTTTGCTCTAAAGGCAGTGAATATCCTTTTGCACGCTCGGCGGAAAACGTCATTCCCCTGCATTATCAGCACGTTCCCTCCCCGATGCGGCAGGCCCTTTTCCAATGTGCGCAAAGGCGCCGCAGGTGCCGTTATGGCCCGCGCCCGCCGCCATTCTCCGGGTTAGTTTTCATTTTGGAGAGTTTATATGGCTGAAAGAAAAAGAGAGCTTATCTCGATCATCGTACCCTGCTATAACGAGCAGGCTGCGATTCCTTTCTTTTATAAAGAGATTGACCGAATCTCACAGGTAATGAAAGAAGAAACAGACTTTGAGCTGCTGTTTGTCGACGACGGTTCCAAGGACGGCACGATGGCCGTGTTACGGGAGCTTGCCGCCAACGACAAGCGGGTCAGGTATGTTTCTTTTTCTCGTAATTTCGGGAAGGAAGCTGCTATGTACGCCGGACTGGAAAACGCCAGAGGCGACCTCGTGGCCATTCTGGATGCGGACCTGCAGGACCCTCCCTCCCTGCTTCCGGAAATGTATGCCTCAATCAAAAACGATGGCTACGACAGCGTCGCGACCCGCCGCTCCACACGTAAGGGCGAGCCGAAGCTGCGCTCGTTTTTCGCTCGTGTCTTTTATAAATTGATGAACAGGATCTCCAAAACCGAGCTGGTCGAAGGTGCACGGGACTTCCGTCTGATGACGCGTCAAATGGTCGACAGCGTGCTGTCGGTCTGCGAATACAATCGATTTACGAAGGGCATATTTACCTGGGTCGGTTATAAAACCCGTTGGATTGAATACGAAAATGTCGAGCGTATCGCCGGCGAGACGAAATGGTCGTTCTGGAAGCTGTTCAAATATTCTTTAGAATGCATTATGGCCTTTTCGACGGTGCCGCTGGCCCTCAGTTCATTTTTCGGCATCCTATTCTCGCTTATCGCCGTTATCGGCATTGTCTTTGTCATTGTTCGGCAAGCCGTATGGGGAGGCTCGGCCTACGGGTGGGCCTCGACCGTCTGCATCATCCTGTTTGTTGCCGGCATCCAGCTTTTCTGCATCGGTATTCTCGGCCAATATCTTGCCAAAACCTATCTGGAAACCAAAAAACGGCCGATATACATAGCGAAAGAAACCGAAAAAGCCATTCGCCCCGATAACGCGGACGCCGCGCCCAACAGCGGCGGAAAGGAGAATTTATGAAAGTATCCCGAACCCTGTTATCCCTTTTGCTGATCCTGATTCTATCTTTTTCCATTCTGGCTGCCTGTGCAAGCGAACCGGCTGGTACAAGCAGTACCCCTGCCGATATTTCCGGTACCGAGTCGGCAGCCGAAGGCTTCCCGCTGGAAGAGAAAAACTTTGGCGGCAAAGAAATTACCATTCTCTGTGTCGACCGCCACACCTACGGCGTGATGCAGTTTGCGCCGGACAGCGAGATAAATGCCAATGCCGTCAACGATGCGGTGGCCGAACGTAATAACTTCATCGAAGAAAAATACGGACTGACGATCAAAACCGTCGGCGAAGATTTCCCGGTCGAAACGCTGCGGCTGGCGGTGACCTCGGGCATTGATGATTACGATATGATCTGCGACACAATTCTCGCACTGATGCCGCTGATCCCCGAAAACCTTTATCTGGAGCTGGACGATTATATCGACATTACCAATGAATGGTGGGATCAAAACGCCAACGAGCTGTTGACATTCAATGACAAGCACTATCTTGTTTCAGGCGACGCGATTATAACAGATGACGATTATACATATTTACTGCTTTTCAACAAGGAAATGTATGCCAACAATTCCGACCTTTCCGGCAAATACGGCGATCTTTATGACCTCGTGCGCGAAGGCAAGTGGACGCTGGACGTGATGCACGAAATGATGAAGGCGGTTTCACAGCCCGATATTGACGGCGCCTGGACGGAAAACGCCACCTACGGTATGGCGGGCAGCAACAACATCGGCAACGTCTTTATGAACGCCGGCGGCTACCTTCCCGCTGCCAAAACAGCAGACGGTGGCATTGAAATCACGATCGGCAACGAAGCCAATCTGGATGCCTTCGGAAGAATATATGATATTTTTTCCGATACAACGACAACGCTTCTTGTCGAGCGGTTCAGCACCAACGGCTGGGATATCGTCAACGATTCCTTCCGTGAAGGACGTTCGCTTTTCTATTCAACAAACGCTTCAACGATCTCCAATTTCAAAAATGAAGAGAAAGATGTCGTTTCCTTCGGAGTACTTCCCAATCCGAAGTTTACCGAAGAGCAGGAAAGGTACTACCACAATGTCAACAACGGAAACAGCAGCGTGCTGGCCATTTCATCGACAAATGTGGAAAATCTGGAGGCGACCTGCTATCTGCTCGAGCTGCTCGGCTATTACGGGAAGCACACGCCTTTCAAGTCGATCAACGATGCGTATTATGAAACCACGCTCAAGCTGCAATCGGTCGAAAGCAATGATGACGCCGAAATGCTCGATATTGTGTTCAACAACCGTATTTATGATGTATATACGATCATGCCCTGGGGATCATATCCAACGCTTGGCCAGATGTACGGATCCGTACTGACGTCGGGCAGCAACAATATGGTTTCGCTTTTGGAATCCAAGCGCCAGGAGATCGAAACGGACATTCAGAAAACGCTTGACGAATTTGCCAAACTCAACTGATAAAAAGGAGATTTTTATATGAAACTCGGAATGATTTCCCCCACCCATAACGCCGCCGGCATCGAGCGGATCAAGGCGCTGGGACTGGACTATGCGGAATTCGACGTCAATGCGGACGATATTTCCTATCTCGATCGCGCGGAAATCCGCAAAGCGCTTGCAGACACAGGCGTCAAGCTGGGCGCCGTCGGCCGCTGGGGCCGCGACCGCATCACTTCGGACGGCTCGATCAATGCCAAGGAACAGAAGGACGAATTCGACCTGATCGATATGTGCGCCGAGCTGGGCTGCCCGGTGTATATCACCGGCTGCAACTACGTTGAGGGCCTGAGCTATTACCAGAACATCAGTGCCGCCATCGCTTATTTCCAGTCGCTCATCGACTATGCCGTCGGCCGGGTAAAGCTTTGTGTTTACAACTGCTCGTGGAACAACTATGTCAACAAGCCGCACGAGTGGGATATCATCAACGCCCACCTCAAATCGCTCGGCATCAAGTTCGACCCGTCCCACACCGTAAACGGAGGACGGGACTACCTGTCCGAAGCCGCAGCCTACGGCGCCAATTTCGACCATGTGCATCTCAAAGGGACGCTGAACATTGACGGACGTCATATTGACGACCCGCCTGCGGGGATGGATATGATCAACTGGGGGGCACTGCTGTCGATTCTGCGCAAATACAATTATCAGGGTATGCTCTCCATCGAGCCGCATTCGGCCACATGGCAGGGCGAGCTTGGCGAGCAGGGGCTGAAGTATACCATCGATTACTTCAAAAAACTGCTCTTCCTCGCCTGAAAGCACCGTTGTGAAGCTCTTCCGCAAAAAGGATAAACCGCCGAAGGACACAAACTCGGTCGAGTTCAAGCGCTACGTCGCCGCCAAGCTCAACGGGCGCTCGATCCGCTACATTCTCGAGCGGAGCGACAACACCGACCGTGTAATCGGCAAGGGCGGCTTCATCGCCGTTACTGACGGGATTCTCTCGGTTATTTGCGGTGAAAAAACACTGTTTTCCGCGCAGGTCGATACGCTCGAGGCCTGGGAATTTCTCAGTCTGGAGGGCGTCACGCTGACCGGCTATGATTTAACCGAAGGCAAAGAACGCACCGTTATGGCATATTACAAATATTACAGAGATTAAAAAGGAGTTTTGATTATGGCAAATACCGTTAAGCCATCTGACAAGGTCAGAATCGGCATCATCGGCTGCGGCGGCATCGCCACCAGCAAGCATCTCCCCGCGCTCAGCAAGCTGAACAACATTGAAATGGTCGCTTTCTGCGACCTCATCCGCTCGAGAGCAGAGTCGGCCGCAAAGAATTACGGCACGCCGGACGCTAAGGTCTACGAAAACTACAAGGAACTGCTTGAGGACAAGACCATCGACGTGGTGCATGTCCTCACCCCCAACCGCTCGCACAGCTTCATTTCCGTCGACGCGATGGAAGCCGGCAAGCACGTTATGTGCGAGAAGCCGATGGCCATCAACGCCGAAGAAGCGAAGAAGATGGTTGACGCCGCAAAACGCACGGGAAAGAAACTGACCATCGGCTATCAGAACCGCCAGCGCAACGACTCGCTTTTCGCCAAAGCCGAGGTCGAGGCCGGCACGCTCGGCGAAATCTATTACGCAAGAGCGACCGCGCTGCGCCGCAGAGCCGTTCCGACCTGGGGCGTGTTTCTCAACGAATATGAGCAGGGCGGCGGTTCGCTGATCGATATCGGAACGCACGCGCTTGACCTTACCCTCTGGTGCATGGACAACTACAAGCCGAAATACTGCGTCGGCTCGGTTTATAAGAAGTTGGGCAAAAAGTTCCCGACCGGCAACGCGTGGGGCGACTGGACGGAAGAGCAGTTTACGGTTGAGGATTCCGCCTTCGGCTTTATCGTAATGGAAAACGGCGCCACGATCAACCTTGAATCGAGCTGGGCGCTGAATATGCTGGACACGCGCGAGGCCGTGACCACGCTCTGCGGTACGGACGGCGGGCTGGATATGAACGACGGCATCCGCATCAACGGCATCCGGCACGGTCGGCAGTATGTGCTTAAACCCGACCTGAGTGCCGGCGGCGTCGCTTTCTACGAAGGCAGCAACGGCGCAAAGCCCGAAGACCGCGAAGCCGCGCTCTGGATTGACGCGGTTGTCAACGACAAGCCGCCGTTCGTCCTGCCCGAGCAGGCGTATGCCGTATCACAGATACTGGAGGGCATCTACATCTCCGCCAGAACCGGCGAGCCATATTATTTCAACAAGTAATCGGGAACCGGCGGACCTTTTATCGGTTCGCCGCACCGTTTTTCAAAATCAACTGGCAGAAAGGAAGGACAAACAATGAAGGTTGGCGTGCTAACCGTCCCGCTTTCGGGACAGCCATTGCCGGAGGCGCTCTCCTATCTACGCTCGCTCGGTGTTGAAGCGCTGGAGATCGGCTGCGGCGGTTATCCCGGAAAGGGACATTGCAACCCGCGTGAGCTGCTGGAAAACAAATCCAAGCTCAAACAGTTTAAGGAGACGATAGAAGAATTCGGAATGCCGATCAGCGCGCTCGGCTGCCACGGCAATATGGTCAATCCGGATAAGGAAGCCGCCGCACGGTACCAAGCCGATTTTGACGACGCACTGCTGCTGGCCGAGGAATTGGAAATCAATAAGGTGCTTACCTTTTCCGGCTGCCCGGGCGACTGCCCCACTGCGAAATATCCCAACTGGGTCACCTGTGCCTGGCCGGACGAATATCCGAAGATTCTCGACTACCAGTGGAACGATGTGCTCATCCCCTTCTGGATCAAGCAGCTTGAAGCCTGCCGCAGCCATGGCGTGACCAAGGTCGCGTTGGAAATGCATCCCGGATTTTGCGTTTATAACACGGAAACGATGCTCAAACTGCGCGCCGCCGTCGGCGACACCATAGGCGCAAACTTCGACCCGTCGCACCTGATTTGGCAGGGGATCGAGCCTGTGGCAGCGATCCGTGCGCTCGGCAGTGCGATTTTCCACGTCCATGCCAAGGATACGAAGGTCGACAAATACAACACGGCAGTGAATGGCGTGCTGGACACCAAGCACTACAGCGACGAGATCCATCGCTCCTGGGTTTTCCGCACGGTGGGGTACGGCAACGACGCGCAGTATTGGCGGGATATGATTTCCAACCTGCGGCTGGTCGGCTATGACGATGTGCTGAGCATTGAACATGAGGACAGCTTTATGACCAACGAGGAAGGACTGGAAAAAGCAGTTAAATTCCTCAAGGACTCTGTCATCAGCGCACCGAAGCCCGGCGGGATGTTCTGGGCATAAAATATGGAACGCCTTGCGGCGGAGAGGAAGCATATCCTCTCCGCCGTCATTTTGTCAAAGCATAGTCCTTTTCGCAATGCAGAAGCATCCGGCAGATGTATGATAGTTGGTTTTACGTCGATTTTGCCGTGAATTAACCTCAAGCAATTGGACATTTGACCGGTATCGGTATATAATGAAGATGTTCATTCAACCGAACAGGGTTTACAGGATACGGCTTCTTGTGCAGCGCAGCCGCATCCGACAACAACCCGTATAAATCAAAAACAATTTTGTCCGAAAGGAGCTTGCCCACTTTGAAAGCGATAATTCTTTACGGCAGCCGATACGGCAGCGCACGGCGCTACGCAGAGGAACTTTCTGAGCAAACCGGCATTCCGACGGCAGACTATAAAAATGCCCCTCCCCTTTCCGATAAAAACGTCATTGTCTATCTGGGCGGTCTTTATGCGGGCGGCTTGCCGGGACTGGTGAAAACGTTTCGCGGCGTGTCCCTTCGAAACCTGCAAAGGCTTATTATCGTCACCGTAGGCTTGTCCGATCCGCAGGAGCCGGAAAACAGAAAGAACATTCTTCATTCGCTGCAAAAACAGCTCCCAAACGCTCTATTGGATAAAACGAATATATTCCATCTGCGCGGCAGCATAGATTACACAAAGCTGCGCTTGGCGCATCGGACGATGATGGCGCTTCTCTATCGTTCCCTCCAAAAAAAGCCGGCCGAAGAATGGAGCGCAGAAGATCGAGCGCTCGCAGAAACATACGGCCGGAAAGCGGATTTTGTCGATTTCAGCACATTAAGGCCAATTATAAAGGAAATACAAAGGGAAGTGAAATGAAAGGAACAGCTCCGCCATCACAGTTTTTAAATTGCTTCTCATCGGTTTGCTTACCAAGGCTGTACGCATTATCGGACAGCTTCCGGTACCGGTTGGTGAACAAACCGTTCTGACCCCCAGCATTCTTGCTCAAAACGGAACAATGCCGTTGGCATTTACCATTTCCGGGATTTTTGCCTATTCCATCATTGCAGCATTGTTCCCGGGCAGTGTCAAGGATTTTCGCAAAATGGATTGTAGCCCCTGTAGTGAATGAAGTCAGCCGGCAATGGAGACGTCCTCTGTGGCAGCCTCCAGATGCTTCATATTCAAGTACTTCTTGTTGACCCACTGTGTGCCGGCCACATGGCGCAGCCGGGCACAAATCAGCATCAGGGCGGAGTTTCCATCCGGGAAGCTGCCCACTACCCGAGTACGGCGGCGAATCTCCCGGTTCAGCCTCTCAATGACATTGTTGGTGCGGATGCGTGTCCAGTGTTTGCCGGGAAAATTGCAGTAGGTAAGCGTTTCCTCAATGCCATCCTCCACTTTCTTGGCGGCCTCTTTCAGCTTTATACAACGCAGTTGCTCCACCACAGCGTTGGCTTTCTCACGGGCAGCTTTCTTGCTCTCCCGGGCGTGGATCGCCAGAGCTTGCATAGCAAACTCTATGCGTCATTGGCCACCGGTTTCATTTTGGAGCGAGTCGTTACGGAGAACACGTTCCGGTAGAAGTGGACGATGCATCGCTGGTATTTGGCTTCTGGGAACAATTCTCCCACCGTCTCCAGCATACCAAGGCACTTGTCCCCAACGATGAGTTTTACTCCATCCAGGCCGCGGTTGCGCAGCCACTGAAAAAAGCTGACTCAGCCGGCCTTGTCCTCTTTTATGCCCTCACCCAGAACCTCCCGTTATCCGTCCTCATTGACCGCAATCGCCACCAGAATGGCCACATTTTCAAACTCTCCGCCCCAATTGCAGCGCAGATAAATCCCGTCCACATAGACATGGGTAGCGCCCGCCCTGCAAGAGCCGGTTCCACCAGTCCTCAATATGGACATACGCTTTCTTGTTCAGTTCACTGATGGTGGCGGGAGATACCCTGCTGCCCCACAGGTTCCTCTACGCGCCGCACGGACACCCCTGCCGGATATATCCCGATGAGGGCTTCCTCCACGCTGCTTTCACGCCGGCGATACCGCTCTATGAGCGCTGTTTCAAAGGAGATCCCCTTGAGCCCGGGCATCTTGAAGGTGACATCTCCGGAGGTGGTAATAAGGTTCCGGCTGTAGTAGCCGCTGTGGTAACCTTGCCGCTGCTCATTGCGCTCGTACCGGGCCGCTTGTGTCAGCTTTTCTGCTTCGGCATCCGGCAGTTCGTTAAGTGTTTCCTCCACGCGGCCTCGCACAAGTTCCTTAAGTTCGCTGCTCTTGATTACTTCCTCGTTTAATTGTATAATCTTCGGTGTGTTTTAACACGCTGGACATCGGTTTGCTCTCTCCTTTCGGAATGGTGTGTCGCAACTTCATTCTGCCGGAGTTCTGCAAACCATGTCTATTTTTTCCCTTTTTCCTTTTTGCGAAACTTATTGTTACTGCTTTCACGAAACATTTCTAAAATATATTGACAACCCCCATAACGTTTGATATTATGAAAAAGGGATGACCGTGCCGGAGGTGTATCGCCTCTTGGGAATCGGTCATGGAAACTATACATCTTCTCAAAACGACACGATTTATTATACAGATTACGGAACAGAGGTGCAAATAAAATGGGCATATAACGGAAATTATCGGGACTATGAAGATTATTATGTTGAAGACTTTTTGGAAAAAACAATATCATAACAAAATGATGATTGAATATTATATACGCAATGAGTTGATTTCCGTTTCTATTCGTTAGGAAAAAATCGGTATGGAAGGAAGCGGCCTGATAAATTTCTGAAAGGATTGACGTATTATGAATAAAGCAGTAGTCAGAGAGCTTTTCGTCACGGCGTTCCTGTTTATCAGTCTATTTTCTTGCGGTAAAACGGATCATGACAGCCGCATCGTCGAGTCTTCTTCACTTCTGGAAATCGGTATGACGGAAGACGAAGTGATTGATATGGTTGAAAAAAATGAACAATATACTTTTCAACATTCCTTCCCTCTGTCTTATATATGTGTATTCGATCAAAACAACAAAACGGAAACATTAGCGCTGACCGATCGTGAAAAGGGTAGCGTGATTGCGGTATACGACACTGTTACAGCAGATCCGCCGACGAGGCAGCAAACGGATCGGATAGAAAAAGGCATGTCTGCAGCGGAGGTTTTTCGATTGATCGGCTCCGGTGATTTCTTTTATTCCGGCGCTCAATCGGATTCGTGTTATTACACGGATTACGGGACGATATTCCAAATATTATGGGTTGATGGAGAGTCCGATGAAGGGGATTATATCGAATTCTTTGTGTCGGATATCGCCGAAACTCCGATTTCCTGACGAATTTTCAGCGATATTATGAAACCCAGTTTGAACAAGCACTGAATATAATCCATTGTTCGCTTTCAAATTGTGTAATGCGCTCTATGACCGGAAATGATGGCTTTGGGTGTAAATAAAGCTGATAGGAGGGTTATTCTTGAAACGAATGCAGTTTCTTGTGTTGCTGATAACAATGATGTGCCTGGTGTCGTATGGATGCGGACAGGAAAAGATAATTGTCTGCTTTCCGACAGCAACGTTTGAATTTGCTTCTTTGGATGAATTGCGAGCGGCAGTGCTGAATGAAAAGAAACATAAAACCGATTCAGCGCAAGAGTTGACTTACGAGGAAATCAATCTTGCTGATATGGACAGTATGCTTCTGCCGCTGTCAGATTTTAATGGGTGTAAGCCGGCGGGAATAAGAGTCGATGAAAAAGCGATTCATTATTTCTATACAAGTACAAATAGCGATGCTATCGGAATCACTGTTGAAATATCCAGGCCGGAAACCTGCACGGCGGAATCCTTTTATGATATGCAAGCGGAAGAATACGGAAAAGATAATGAAATTGAGCAGTATTTATATAATGAAAAACGAGGAGCGATCATATCCATCATTGATGACTTTTGTGTGTGCATCCGTGTGGGAAAAAATCAGGAAATGAATGATTTTGAATATTTAAAAAACTGCTTTCAATTTGAGACCATATATTTTAATTGAATGGCAAATTATATTTTCACGGGCCGGGGGCAAACCCGGCCCGTAGTCAAATCGCGTTGGTCTTTTCAGCGATGGTGATGATTCAAGCCATCAGCCAATGCAACCACTCCCTACTATCTCGGTGTAATCAACGATTCCTCCGGTCTTGATGCAGACATCGTATTGCGGAGCGGTTCGGTGACGAACGGAATGAAGTGGAAAGTCGAGACAACGCCGAGCGGCGCATACAAGCTGACGTCCCAAACGGGCAGCGGCTATGTACTCGCCACAGATTCATCGGATGCTTCCAACGGTGTCAGGCTCATCCAGGGCGATTATATTCAGAATAACAGTTACTGGGATGAGTGGGAATTGGCAGAAATCGGTTTTGCCTCAACTGTTGAGGGGGAAGGGCAGAAAATGTCTCAATGGTGTTGGGCTGCATCGTCACGAATGTTTTCCAAACACTACTTTCCCCAACTGACATATACGCAAAATCAAGCTGTTGCACACATAAAAGGCAGCGAAGTAAATGACGGCGGAACGGTACAGGAAGCACAGGCAGCAATCGATTTTTACGTTTCTAATATTGGAACGTTTGATACGACGGAGCATGGAGATGATACAATCTACTCTGAGGAAACAATGATACAGTTTTTAGAAGACGGGCACGTCCTATATGTAACGAGAGGGTGGTATGAAAATATGAACAATCGCTACAGCCGTTACGGGGGACACGCAATATTCATCGTCGGATATGCAACAATAGATTCGGATATTCGGTTTTTGGTTCAAGATCCGGATCCGATTCATGTTGGAGATACCTACTGGATATCCTATGAAAAGCTTTGCTGCGGTACGGATCCTCAAGACGGTGAAATAGGTGATAAAGGCGTATGGGAAGCAGCTATCGTATTTGATACATCATATGCAGATACCACAGTACCGTATTATTTTGACAGATAGGGGGCAGAACAATGAAAACAAAATTCATATGCGTATTTTTCTCCATCCTGATGGTTGTATTATCATTCTCGCTTACGGTTCATGCGGAACAATATGATTCGTTGCGGCTGCCGGAAAACGAAAGAACGGATATGGCGGATGCGCCGGATGATACTGTCATCAAACTGTACGTCGGAATATTTTATGACAATTTTGCGAAAGGGCAATCTATTGAAGAAATCACATCGGGCAATAGCAATTTGACAGATAGATGGATAACTTATTTGATTATTTCACCCACCGAAGGGTATACAAAAATGAAACAATATTACAATGGGACTGTAAGTCGAATCAGGGGGGGGATACGAATGTCTTCATTCCGGAATGGGCTGCTTTCAGCAATTATGCGACGACGCCCGAACTGGTTTTTGATTCATCCGTACAGGTGAATGCAACTTACTGTCTTGATGCTTCCTCATCACATCACGGTGTGTGCATTTATTATGTAACGAATCAGGGGGACTATGTTTTATATAAGCAATATTTGACTGACGATTGCGCTGAATATCTTTTTCCGTCAACCAATTTTTATGAATTCTGCGAAGCCATTGATAATGAGCTGAGAAAAAATAGCGATTTGACCGGCGGAGCACCTATTGAAGAATTGTATGATTTAACTCCATATAAATTTGAGCCGCGGCAAGAAAATGCTTCTAACGCTTCTTTATGGCTATGGATTGTCTCGGGTGTTCTTTTGGTTATCCTCGTATGCGGATTCGCATTTTATAAAATACGAAAAACAAAAAAATGCATAAACCCCTCTAATCAATCTACTATGGATATGCACTGAATAACAATTCATAATTGCAACATATCGTTGGATATTATCGAGTAACATCCGTAAATGCTGAAAATCCAACTTTAAGCCATACGGGAGATATATTTCTTGTTGCTTCATTTGTTGCATTTTTATTCCTCATTTTCCGCATCATTGCTGCCTCGTCGAATACATCCGAAAGCTTTTCGACAGCGGAGGCACCAAGTGTACGTTATAATATGCCGGAGTTATTTGTTGCCGGACAATTGGGAGGTAACTATGGACTAAGGCGAAGTGAAGCCCTCGGCTTAAAAGGAGACGCCATTGATTTTCAAAACAATACGATTACGTTACTTCCTGCAACCTTGACGGCAAGCATATCCAGATAGCGCAGGATACATATCCAGAGTTCAAATCTCAGGAATTTCAGGAGAGAACTACCGATTTCAGGAGAGAACTCACGGAAAAATTCCCAAAGCACAGAAAAAAGAAAAAGCCTGCAAACGGCAAAAACCGCTTGCAGACTGAGCTTTCTGGCGAAGTGGGTGGGATTCGAACCCACGAGCCCGTGAGGACTATCTGATTTCGAGTTTTCCCTCCGTCTGTTACTTACATGGTTTCTCCTGTCAGTTTCAGTCAGTCTTGTACGCCCGCAAACCCGCATGAAATCTGGATTTTTTGAAGCAATCGCCCGAAAATACTGAGGAATCGCCCATCGGTTCCAATCCACGATTTTTCCGCTTTTGGAAAGAACTGCGGAAAGAACGGAAAGAACAAAAATCAATAGGCAATAC
>CAJFRY010000042.1 GCA_904419545.1 Candidatus Woodwardiibium gallinarum | reverse complement strand
TTACAAAGGGACCGCCATCTGTTGTGAACGGACGGCGGTCCCTTTATTTGGCTGCGTTTAGCTTCTCTTGCGGATGAACGTGACCGTCACGGCGATGGCGCTCAGCGCAACGATGATGAGCGCAGTCACGCCTGCGTCGGAGGTATCCGGCGACTTGGAAGACTCCGCTTCGGACGAGGACACAGCTTCGGAGGAAGCCGCTGCGGAAGAAGCAGCCTCGGAGGAAACCGCTTCGGACGGTTCGGCTTCGGAGGACACGGCCTCAGAGGGCTCGGCTTCGGACGAGCTGTCCGCCGTTCTCGGGTCTTCGACCGTGCAGGTCGCCGTGCCGTTTTCCACAGCGCCGTCGACCGTCAGGTCGATGCCGCTGAGTTGAACAAACATACCGTCGGTTAGCGCCATAGCGGCATTTTTGTCAAAGCAGTTTGGATACTGGTCTGCCTGCGCGGGATCGTTTGTGGAGGAGTGGACAACAAGCAGAATCTGGCCGTCTGCGAGCGTGATGTTTCGCGGGTCTCCGGCGCCGACATCAGGAGTCCCGCTGACCTTATACAGGTTGTCTTCTACTTTATCCAGAAGTATAATGACGGCCCAGGCGTTGAGGTTTTCACCATGGGTGTAGATGTTCGTTGTCTCGCCGGCCAGTGCATTGACGTTATCGACCCCAAAGACGTAGTCGGAGGCGGTAGGTTCATCTGCAGCGGCAAAGACAACGCACAGCGTGCAGAGCAGCAGCGCGGCGAGCACGATGGAAAGCGTTTTCTTCATAATGTTCTCATCCTTTCTAATCTTTATCGTGTGATATGAAGCACAAATGTATCATTTGTGAAGAGTTTAACATAAAAACCAGCGCCTGTCAACAGCCTGTTCCAAAAATTTATCGGCAACAGGTTGTTTTTTACAGATTTGTATAGTATAATTTTGTAAGAATGCCATGGAAAGGGGTATGCGCCGATGCTGCTTCGTGAAAACGCTCCGCTGCGGGAATACTGCAGCATGCGCGTCGGCGGTCCGGCAAAGCTGGCCGCGTTCCCCGAAACGGCGGAGGAGCTGGCCTCGCTGCTGCGGGCGGGTGGCCGCCGGGTCGTGCTCGGCGGCGGGTCGAATGTGTTGTTCCCCGATGAGGGCTATGACGGCACCGTCATTTTCACGACGAAGCTGTGCCGTCTTTCCGCAGACGGCTGCGTGCTGTCGGCGCAGGCGGGCGTGACGCTTTCCGCCTTGGCGCGGAAGGCGCTCGACTGCGGGCTGGGCGGACTGGCGTTTGCCTACGGCATCCCCGGGACGGTCGGCGGCGGCGTGTATATGAACGCGGGCGCCTACGGCGGGCAGATTGCCGACTGTCTGGAACGCGCGACCCTGCTGGACGATACGGGCGAGATGCTCGTCCTGCCCGCTTCCGAGCTGGCGCTCGGCTATCGAAGCAGTGCGCTGATGGACGGCGGCCTGACGCTGCTTTCGGCGGATTTCCGCCTCGCGCCCGCTTCGCCGGAAAGCATCCGGGCGGAGATGGACGGAAATATGCGTGCCCGGCGCGAGAAGCAGCCGCTCGAATATCCGAGCTGCGGCAGCACCTTCAAGCGGCCGCCGGGCCATTTTGCAGGCGCGCTCATCGAACAGTGCGGTCTGAAGGGTTATACGGTCGGCGGCGCGCAGGTGTCGGAAAAGCACGCGGGCTTCGTGATCAACCGAGGCGACGCGACGTCGGCGGACGTGCTGGCGCTCATCGGCCATATACAGCGCGTGGTTCGGGAAAAAACGGGTGTTTCGCTCGCGTGCGAAGTGAGAATAATAGAAAATGAGTGATCAAAATGTATCCTATGCGGCTGCGCTTCGTGAAAGCCTGGCCGCGCGTGAGGAAAAAAAGCCCTGCTGCCGCCGCAGCTATGCGGCCGGACTGGCGGGGGAAGCACCGCCGGCTTTTTCCTGCACTGCGGACGCCGGATGCTATCTGCGCGGCGTGTTCGTCCGCTGCGGGAGTATGACCGACCCCGATAAGAGCTATTATTTGTCGCTGCGTCCGGGCGCGCAGCTCGAGACGGTCAGGCGGCTGCTGGAGGACGCCGGACTTCCGCCGGGACAGACGACCCGCCGCGGCGTGCCTCTGCTGTATTATCGGGACAGCGGGAAAATCGAGGATTTTCTCGCGCTTGTCGGGCAGTCCAGGCACGCGCTCGAGCTGATGGACAAGAAGATCACGCGCGCGCTGCGCAGCAGCGCCAACCGCCTTGCCAATGCGGAAACGGCCAACTATGACCGCGCCGCGACCGCTTCTGCCGAGCAGGTAAACGCGATTAAGCTGCTCATCAAGCATAAGGAGTTCAAGCGCCTTTCACCCGAGCTGGCCGAAAGCGCCTTGCTGCGGCTCCGGCATCCCGAGTTGGATCTGGCTTCGCTGGCCGAACTGCATGAGAAGCGGGTGAGCAAATCCGGACTGAACCATCGGATGGAAAAGCTGCTGGAGATGGCGAAAAAATATAAATGATACGGTTTCAGCCGCGGACCGACGCGGTGTGGAACGAAAAAAATTTCCCATTATTTTATATCCTAAAACCGTTTCATTGTATTTGCATATAAGTCCTGCCTGCCGCCGGATGATCGGCTTTGGGCAGCAGGCGGGTTCAAAAAAAGAATGCCTGTCTGTATAAAGTGCGGCGAGATATAGCCGCTGTGCGGCGGGACTGCCGCGCGCGGACAAGCAGGCGGATTCAGGCTTACGGAAAGGAGGCGCCGAAAAGGATTATGGGATTCGTACACCTGCATCTGCATACAGAATACAGCCTGCTTGACGGCGCCTGCCGCGTCGCAGGCATTCCGGAAGCCGTAAAAAACGCCGGTATGGACGCTGTCGCCGTCACCGACCACGGCGTGCTTTACGGCGCGGTCGCGTTTGATAAGGCCTGCCGCGCCGCCGGCATCAAGCCGATCATCGGCTGCGAGGTCTATGTCGCGCCCCGCGCGATGACGGACAAGCAATACCCGACGGATACCGATTGTTCCCATCTTGTGCTGCTCTGCGAGAACGAGACGGGATATAAAAACCTGTCGGCCATCGTCTCCCGTGCGTTTACCGAGGGCTTTTACCAGAAGCCACGCACCGATCTGGATTTCCTACGCACGCACGCCGAGGGACTCATCGCGCTGTCGGCCTGTTTGTCGGGACTGATCCCCAAGCGGCTGCTGCGGGACGACTTCAGCGGCGCGCGCGAGGCGGCGAAGACCTTTGCCGGCATCTTCGGCAAAGACTGCTTTTATATCGAATTGCAGCGGCACGGGCTGGACAGGCAGGAGGAGGTCAACAGCCGCCTGCTGCTGCTGGCGAAGGAGCTTTCGCTGCCGGTCGTGGTGACCAACGATGTGCATTATCTGCAAAAAAGCGATGCAAAACTGCAGGAACTGCTGATGGCCATCGGCACCGGCGCGACGCTGGGGGACAGCGGGCTGGCCTTCGAGACCGAGGAATTCTACCTCAAAACCCCGCAGGAGATGGAAGCGCTCTTTTCCGACCTGCCCGAGGCGCTGGAAAACACCGTCCGCATCGCCGACCGCTGCGCGTTTGATTTCGAGTTCGGCAGACTGCATCTGCCTGCGTTCACCCCGCCCGACGGGACGCCCAACGAGGACTATCTCCGCCGCCGGGTCGAGGAGGGCTACGCCGAAAAGACGGCGCGCGGCCTGCTGCCCGAGCAGCCGGTCTACCGCGAGCGGTTCGGCTACGAGCTGTCGGTCATCACCTCAATGGGCTTTACTGATTATTTCCTTATTGTGGCGGATTTCGTGGGGTACGCCAAGTCGCGCGGCATCCCTGTCGGTCCGGGACGCGGCAGCGGCGTGGGCAGTCTTGTCGCGTATCTGCTCGGCATCACCGACGTGGACCCTGTGAAGTACGGGCTGCTGTTCGAGCGCTGTCTGAATCCCGAGCGGGTGAGCATGCCCGATTTTGATATCGATTTCTGCGACCGCCGCCGCGGCGAGGTCATCGACTATGTGGCGGACAAGTACGGCAGCGACCATGTCGCGCAGATCATCACCTTCGGCACGCTTGCCTGCCGCGCCGCCGTTCGCGACGTCGGCCGCGCGCTGGGGATGACCTACGCGCAGGTGGACGAGATCGCCAAGCTGATCCCCCGCCGCCTCGGCATCACTGTCGCCGCCGCGCTCGAGGAGAGCGCCGAGCTGCGCAGCCGCGTTGAGAACGACCCGGCCGTCCGGCGGCTCATCGAATTTGCCGCCGCGCTCGAGGGACGGCCGCGCAACGCCTCCACCCATGCCGCCGGCGTGGTCATCACGGACAAACCGATCATCGAATATGTGCCTGTTTCCTCCAACGGGGGCGATACGGTCACGCAGTACCCCGCCGAGACGGTTGCCGAGCTGGGACTTCTGAAGATGGACTTCCTCGGCCTGCGCTTCCTCTCCGTGCTTGACGACGCCGAGAAGGCCGTCCGGCAGAAGGATCCCGATTTCTCGCTTTCCGCGGTCGATACCGGGGACGGGGCAACTTACGCGATGCTTTCCGCAGGCGATTCGGTCGGCCTGTTCCAGCTCGAAAGCGAGGGGATGCGCGTCCTGCTGACAAAGCTGCGCCCCTACTGTCTGGAGGACATCATCAGCGCCATTTCGCTCTATCGGCCGGGACCGATGCAGTCGATTTCCCGCTTTTTGCAGAACCGCGCCGACCCGGGTTCCATCCGCTACGCGGACGGGCGGCTCGAAAGCATCCTCGGTTCGACGAGCGGCTGCATCATCTATCAGGAGCAGGTGATGATGATCTTCCGCGCACTCGCCGGCTACAGCTACGGCCGCGCCGACGTCGTGCGCCGGATGATGAGCAAGAAAAAGGTCGCCGAAATGGAGCGCGAGAAGGCGTTCTTCCTCAAGGGTGCCGCCGAGAACGGCACCGCGCCCGAAACCGCCGAGGCCATATTCGCGGAAATGAGCGATTTTGCAAAGTATGCGTTCAACAAGAGCCACGCGGCGGCATATGCCGTCGTCGCGTTTCGGACGGCCTATCTGAAATGCCATTACCGGCGCGAGTATATGTGTGCGCTGCTCAATTCCGTCGCCGGGGACAACCGGAAGGTCAACCTGTACATTGAAGATCTTGCGCGCGCGGGCATCCGCGTGCTGCCGCCGGACGTCAATGAAAGCGGGGAAGGCTTTTCGGTCGTCGGGGAGGATCTAAGGTTCGGCCTGGCGGCGGTGAAGAACGTGGGCGGCGCCTTCGCCGCGTTCATTGTGCAGGACCGGCTTGCGGGCGGCCGCTTCGCAAGCTACGAGGATTTCCTGCTGCGCACCGGCAGCCGGGGAAACGTGCGGATGGTGGAGTCGCTGGTCAACTGCGGCGCGATGGACGGCTTCGGCCTTCCCCGCAGCCGGATGGCAGCCGCCGCCGAGAGCGGGCTGCAAACCGTCGCCGGGATGAACAGCGGCGTTATCGCCGGACAGATGGGTCTGTTCGATGCCGTCGGCGGGACGGACGAGCTGTTCCGCATCGCCTATCCCGACCTGCCCGAATATCCTGCGATGCAGAAGCTCGCGTATGAAAAGGAGCTGGTCGGCGTTTACCTCTCCGGCCATCCGCTGGACGGCTATCGGGACGCGCTGCGGCGCGCCGGCGTTGTTTCCACGCAGGAACTGGTCGAAAAGCTGTCCTCCGGTGAGCCGGGCGAGAAGCAGACCGTCACCGTCGGGGGGATTCTCAAGTCCCGCCGGCAGAAAATTACGAAAAAGAATGAAATTATGGCCTTCTGTATTCTCGAGGACCTTCAGGGGGAGGTCGAACTGATCGTGTTTCCCTCCGCTCTGGAAAAATGCGCTTCGCTACTCAAGGAGGGCGAGGTGCTGCTCGTGAGCGGTACCGCGCAGCTCCGCGAGGCGCTTGCCGAGGACGGGGAGGACGAGCTGAAGCTGCTCGTGCGCGCAGTAAGGCGGGCCGAGCCGGACGGCGCGGCGCACGCGGAGGAACATTCGTCCCGCAGCCGCGCGGGGGTGTACCTCAAAATCACCGCTGCCAACGAAGGGAAGCTGGACGAGGCGCTTGAGGAGCTGCGCGCCTATCCGGGCGGCAGCGCGGTTTTCCTGTACTACGAAAAGGATAAAAAGCTCCTTGCTGCCAGGCAGCTTCGTGTGGCCGCTGCCGACGGACTGCTTTTGCGGCTCCGTGAGTTGTTGGGCGGCGCGAACGTGGCCGTTCGGGAAGACTGAGAGGGAAAGGAAGCGGATATGGGATGTTGAAAAAAACGGATGATTTTCTCGGCAGGTACGCGCGGATCTGTCCGATCGCCAGACTGCTTTCGCCGGTGTTCACGGCGGCCTTTTATGTCGGACTCGCTGCTGCGGCGCTGCTGCTGATCACCGCGTTGATTGTGCTTTTCGTCAGCGTGGAGCCGGAAAAGATGCTGCTGCCGCCCGGAATGCAGGCGCTGCGCGATGTTTCCGGCGCAGTCACCGAATATTCCCTCGACCTCGGCAGCGGCATCCGCATCGTTTCGCCCGCTTCGGCGGTCACGCTTTCGCATATCAAGACCGTGATCTATTCTTCCATCGCCTCCTGGCTGCTGCTTCTGCTGGTCGCCTGTCCGGTGTTCCGTTTTCTGTCGGTTCTTTTGAAGAATGTCGGCAGGAAGGAGGCGCTCAATGAGGAAAACGCGCGGATGATCAATTACATCGGGCTGGTCATTCTGGTCGGGAATACGCTTATCGTAGCGTTGAATAACCTGCTGAATTATATACAGATCAATAAATTTGTCTCAATGTCCGAGCATCGAATCGAATACGCCTTCAGCATCGAGTGGGCGGGCATCATTATGGGCCTGTTCATCCTTGCGGTCGGTACGATCTACGGCTACGCCTGCAGCGTGGCCGCACACGAAAAGGAAACGCTCATTACCGCCGTTGCGCGGTCGGGCGGGACGGGAGGTCAGGATGGACAAGGATAACAGGGAAAACAAAAACGAATTCGAGCCGATTGAGCCGCTCGATATTACGCGGAAAAAGACGTCCGAGCCGGAAGCGGAGGGGACGGAAAACGCCGCGCCGCCGCCTGAGGCGGCAGAGGACGCTTCCGCCGCTGCGGGAGACGCCGCTGCGGCGGAAGAGACGCCGGCGCCGGACTCCGGCGAAGGGCCGTCCGGGAAGAGACCTGAGCGGAAAAAGGAAAAGACCGCCGAGGAGAAGGCTGCCGCCCGCAAGCGCCGCCTGTCGCTCTCCGGCCGCATCGCCCGCAGCACGCTGTGGTATCCGCTTCGGATCACCCTGTTCGTGCTCGTCAAGGCGCTGACCTATCTGCTGAATATCTTTTTCACCGTCCTCATTGTCGGGATGATCACCGGCGTGGTTGTCGGCTGTGCGTTCCTGCTGTATATCAAGGGCAACATCGACCCGAACTATGACGGGCTGGACAATCTGAAATTTGACAGCAGCCTGAACACAACCATCAGCTATATCGATCCCGATACGGGATTGGAGGAAACGGTGGTCACGCTTCATGGCAGTGAAAACCGGCTCTGGGCGGAGTATAAGGAGATTCCCGAAATGCTCATCAACGCCTTCATTGCCATCGAGGACCAGCGGTTTTACACCCATAAGGGCTTCGACGTCAAGCGTACGCTCGGCGCGGTGCTCAACTTCATTATGCCCGGCGGTGACTCGTACGGCGGATCGACCATCACCCAGCAGCTCATCAAGGTCGTTTCGCAGGACGATGACGCTACCATTCAGCGCAAGGTGCAGGAGATTTTCCGTGCCATCAACGTCGAAACCAAGTTCTCCAAGGAAGAGATCCTGGAGATGTATCTCAACGTCATCAACCTTTCGCAGAACTGTAACGGCGTCAAAACGGCTGCCCAGACCTATTTCGGAAAGTCTCTCGATGAGCTGACGCTTGTCGAGTGTGCCGCGCTGGCCGCGATTCCGAAATCTCCTACGAGATACGACCCCATCCGTAACCCTGAGTACAACCTCCAGCGCCGTAATCTGGTGCTCAAGGAGATGCTCAGCCAGGGCAAGATCACGCAGGAGGAGTTTGACGACGCGTACAACCAGCCGCTTTACCTCAATATCGGCAGCGAGGAGGACACCACGAGCGATCCGGTCTATTCGTACTTCATCGATGCGCTTATCGACAATGTCACCGAAGCGCTGATGGAGGAGTATGCCGTCGACCGCGCGGTCGCTTCGCGGATGCTCTACTCCGGCGGCCTGAAGATCGTTTCCACCGAAAATCCGCTTGTACAGAGCGCGCTGGAGGAGGTCTTTACGGACGAGAGCTGCTTCCCTGAGGCCGAAGGCATCCCGCCGCAGGCGGCGATGGTCGTGATGGACCCGCATACCGGCTATGTGCTCGGCGTGGTGGGCGGCCGCGGTGAAAAGACCGTGGCGCGCGGTCTCAACCGCGCCGTGCAAAGCAAACGGCAGTGCGGCTCGTCGATCAAGCCGCTGTCCATCTATGCGCTTGCCGTTGAGCGCGGGCTTCTGACCTACGGCACCGCCGTGGACGACGTGCCGATTATGTACGACGAGGACCGGGACGATTTCTGGCCGCATAATCAGCCGGACACCTGGTACGGCGTGGTTTCCGTCTCGTTCGCCATCCAGAAGTCGCTGAACACCGTCGCTACCGCGACCGCACAGAAGCTGGGTGTTCAGGAATGCTTCAACTTCCTGCAGGATACGCTCGGCTTTACCACGCTGGTTGAACGCAAGGAGATCAACGGACAGGTCTATTCCGACATCGCGCTTTCACCGATTTCGCACGGCGCCTTTACCGAGGGCGTGACCGTGCTGGAGGTTACGCAGGGCTATACGATGTTCGCCAACGACGGGATGGTCTCCGGCGCAAAGTTCTTTACAATGATCCGCGATTCGAACGACGAGATCATCATAGACAATACGGGCACGGAAAATCAGCGTTATGCCGTCAGCGAGCAGACTGCGTATATTATGACGCGCATGCTGCGCAATGTCGTCGAGCTTCCTGCCGGCACGGCGCAGTATGTGTTCCGCGACTACCGTACGTTTGATGCGGAGGTTGAGGTATGCGGCAAGACCGGCTCGACCAACGACGACCGCGACCGCTATTTCGTCGGCTATACGCCCGATTTTACCGCAGCGGTCTGGTTCGGCTATGACAACAATAAATCGCTCGGCGGCTTTTCCTATAACCCGGCTACACGGCTGTGGGTAGAGGTTTTCAACCGCATCTATGCCGCTTATGAGGAAGAAGGGCTGTACTATCAGCAGAAATTCAGCCGTCCGTCCTCGATCGTCGAGGTGGAATACTGCACGGTTTCCGGCAAAAAGCCGACCGAGGCCTGCCGCCGTGACATCGAAGTGATGACGACGGGCACATGCGGGACCACGAGCACAGGCTCGATCATCGAAACCGGCGTGTTTGCCGCCGACGCGCAGCCGACTGAGTACTGCGACTGCCATATTCCCGCGTATTACAATACGGTTGCCAAGCAAATCGTCGATGCGCCGGGTGATAACGTCATCGAGGTTTCGCTGCGTCAGGTGCCGTACCGCGAGTTCCTGGGCCGCATTTATATTCGGGACAGGATATATATCACAACAGCCAATCAATCCGGCGGGAACGGATAACGTCAGCTACGGCGGCGCCGCAGATCGCGCGGCGCTGCCGCTATGATTCGGATTTGCGGAAAAGGCAGATCGGAGACGATCTGCCGAAAAAGGATTGATGGAATGGCCGAAAAAAGAGGGTGTGGGATGAACACGCAGGACGAAAACGAAAGACGCGTTAAGCTGGCGCTGATGCTGTCGGCTGAGATGCTCAAAAACGGCGGTGAGACCTACCGCGCCGAGGACTGCGCGCTGCGCGTGCTTGCGGCGGCCGGATCGGCCGACACACAGGTGATGGCGATGCCGACGAATATCCTTGTCACCGCTACCTTCGACGGGCAGACGATCACCCGCTCCCGCTCGGTGCGCGTGCGTGCGGTCGATCTGGGGGAGATTGACCGGCTCAACACCGTTTCGCGCGCGTATGCTTCGGGGATGCTGGATCTTGAGGGCGCAATGGCCGCCGTCAGCGCCGCGTCCCCGCCGCGGCCGGTTTGGCTGATGAGCCTGTATGCTTGTCTGTCCGCTGCGTTCCTCACATGCATCTTCGGCGGGAGCTGGCGGGAGTTCCCCTTTGCAGCGCTCATTGCGTTCGCGTCGCAGTTCGCGGTCCGCTGCTGGAAGAAGGCGGGCAAGTACGGTTTTATGACGAACCTGTTCTGCTCGGTGTTTACCGCCGTCTGTGCAAGGCTGCTGGCGCTGGCTGTCCCGTCGTTGAACATCGGTGCGCTCATCATCGGCGGCATCATGCCGCTGCTGCCCGGGCTGTCGATGACCAACGCCATCCGCGATACCATCAACGGCGACCTCGTTTCGGGCTCGGCACGCGCGCTGGAGGCGCTTCTGGCATGCGTGGCCATTGCCGCCGGCGTGGGCGTGGTGCTTTCCCTGTGAGCGCGGGAGGGTGTGTATGATGGCTTGGAGACTGCTTGCGGAGGGGCTGTGCGCACTTTTGGCGACGGCTTTCTTTGCGCTTTCACTGAAAGGCCCGCGCCGCACGATCCCGGCTGCGGCGCTGCTGGGCCTGCTTGGGCAGATCTTATATTCCGCGCTCAAAGGTCCGCTTGGCGATAATGCGAGTGTGTTTCTGGCCGCTTTCGCCGTGTGTATGCTGGCCGAACTGCTTACGCGCAGGCTGAAGGCGCCGGCGACGGTGATTTCCTTTCCCGCAGTCATCCCGCTGGTTCCCGGCGTGATGCTTTACCGCACGATGCTGTGCTTTGCCGAAGGAGACTACGAGGCGGGCAGCAGCGCGCTTATTGCCACGATCATTTACGCGGGCTGTATGGCCATCGCCATTACGCTGGCCGCGATGATTGCGAAACACTTTTTTCCTGCCCGCCTGCGGGAAAAACGAACGGAGAACGACAAATGAACTTTTCCATCAATATGACCTATGACAATACGCTGCCCTACGAAGCGCGTATCGACGCCATCAAGGACGCCGGATTCACCCATGCCTTCCTCTGGTGGGATCAGAATGACCCTGACCGCTTTGTTCAGCCCGAGTACATGCGCCGCCGCGGGCTGGTGATCGAGACCGCACATCTGCAATTCGCCGGTATCAACGATATGTGGCTGGACAACGCGTCGGGCGCGGCGCTGGCCGAGGCCTTTCTCAAAAGCATCGACGAATCGCGCGACTGCGGCATCCCGACGGTGATTCTGCACCTGACGAGCGGCTTCAATCCGCCGCCCGTCTCCGAAATCGGCACGCGCCGTTTCCGTGCGATCTGTGAGCGGGCAGAAAAATACGGCGTGGCGGTGGCGTTTGAAAACCTCCGGCGCACGTCGTATTTGGATTATATTCTCAGCACACTGTCTGATCTGCGCTCGGCCCGCTTCTGCTTCGACTGCGGGCATGAAAATCTGTACAACCACGGCGTCGGCGTGCTTGAAGCACACGCCGACCGTCTTTCCGCGCTGCATCTGCATGACAATTTCGGCCTTTCGGACGACCATATGCTTCCCTTCGACGCGCGTATCGACTGGCGCGGGATGGCGCAGCGTCTCAAGGACCGCATCGGCACTTTGCCGCTGACGCTCGAGGTCAATCTCCGCAGCGCCGACCGCGAGGACTACGCCTCCGAGGGCTTCCTGACTGAAGCGCTTAAGCGGGCCAAGCTGATCTGTCAGCTCATCGAAGAGTCGTAAAGCGAAATAAAGGACAGAGCCGCCAGCCGCGCGGCTCTTTTTGCTTCGGTCAGCGTGTTGCCGCACGCGCCGATTTCCAGCAGCAGCATCCCCGGCAGGCATTGCTGGTTGAAGCTGGCCGTCCGCAGACAGATCGGACGGGCGAGGGTGGGGTAGTCGGCGTTGAGAAGCTGCTGGTAGGCTACGGCCACCGTCAGGTTCTGCCGCCAGCCTGCGTGGTCGGCACCGCCCTGGTCGGTGCCGACGACGAGCATAATCTGTGCCGCCGTCTCGCCGCCGATTTCGGCGACCGGCTTCTGATTTTCGCCGTCTGCGGTAAAGACCGAGTCGCGGTGCAGGTCGAATACGTAACGGATGGAGGGGTATTTCTCCAGCCAGTCGTACACCGCCGCTCGCGAGGACGTGTAAGCGGCATTGAAGTCGTCGCGGTCGTACATCGTCTCGTCATGAATGACCGAAATGCCGGCGCTGCGCAGCGTGTCGGCAAATACCCTGCCGACGGCGACGACGTTCTCCTCCGTATTCTCGCTGCGGAAGCTCTCGTCCTCGTCATAGCTGTCCGCACCGTCGGGCAGGTAGCTCTCGGTGCCGTGCGTGTGCAGGATGAGCACCTGCGGCCCGCTTTCCCCGGAGGGCTTTACGGGATATGTACGGTTTGTAAATGCGTTGAGGTCGACGTTGTAATCGGTGGTGTTGTGCAAATAGAGGCCGGGCGTTTCACCCGCTTCATACCAGCATAGGTTGACGGGTATGACCGGCAGCTTTGCGTCGTCGGCCGAGTCCGAAACGTCATCCGGCGCTTCCGCGCCGCTTTCGTCCCGCACGGGCGCGCTGTCCGGCGTGGTGGTTGGCGTCTGCGTGGGCAAAAATACGTATCGCCGTCCGTCCAGCCCGAGCGTGCCGTTGAGCGCGCTTGTCAGATAGTCCGCGCCCGAATCGGGCAGTGCGCACAGCAGCGCGGGAATCAGCCGCAGCGCCGAAAAGAGCAGCAGCAGCGACAGGATAGCGGCGACGATGTTTTTGATGGCCTGTTTTTTTCGTTTCGTGATTTGCATGACGATATCCCTCCGTGCTACGATATATATGCACGGAAAGAGGATTTTATGACAGCAGCTCTTCCATTTCTTCCACGCTCATATCCCCGTGGAACGCGCGGTTGATTGCGAACCCTAAAAGCCGGGCCGTCTGCTTGGTGATGACGTCGCTCTCCTTGAGGGTAACGAACATATCCTTCCCGTCGCCGGCCAGCAGCGCGGCGGCAGCCTGTTCGTCGGCATCCTTGCCCAGCAGATCGTAGGCCAGCGTGGCTGCGTCGACCACCGTCGGGACCCCGATAGAGATTACCGGTACGCCGAGCGTTTCCTTGGAAAGCTCGCTGCGTCGGTTGGAAACGCCTGCGCCCGGGTAAATACCCGTGTCGCAGAGCTGAACTGTCGTTGCCAGCCGTGCCAGACGCCGTGAGGCAAGCGCATCGATGGCTACAATGAGCGCGGGACGCACCGCTTCGACGATACTATGCACAATTTCGGCACTTTCCATCCCTGTCTGGCCCAATACGCCGGGTGCGAATGCACAAAGGTCCCCAAACCCCGCCGATTTGTAAAGCTGTGGGTTCAGCGTGCGCAGATGACGCGTGACCACGACCTTTTCCACTGCTTTCGGTCCGATGGAGTCGGCGGTGATGTCGTAGTTGCCCAGTCCGACCACAAGCGCGCTGCCCGAGAAGCCGGAGGGAAACAGCCTGCGGAGCTGTCCGGCCAGCAGCGCGACGAGCGCGGCAAAGCCCTCTGAGGCCAAAAGCCAGCTCTTTCCCACGTCAACGTTGATGTAGGTGCCCGCTTTTTTCTTGGCCAGCCGCTCGCCCTCACCTGCGCTGACGTGAACCGTGGTCACGAGAAAGCCGTCGATCGTCTCTTCCTCGGTGCGGATGCCGTCCTCGCGCCCGGCCTGCGCGTTGATCTCATGCGCCTCGAGGGCAAGATCGGTTCGGATTTCGTACATTGCAGCGCGCTCCCTTCGTTTGTTTGTTGCTGACGGATTGCGTTTCGTTTTTCAAAGGGGTTCTGCCCCCGTAAAAGCCATGTAAATAAACTCTGCCGCTGAAATACGCGTGCGAACGGCTTTGTCTATGTTCTATTCTGCCTAAAAACGAAAAAAATATCACTTTTTTTGATTTACCCCTTGCAAAAAGGGAAAAAGTATGGTAGTATTAAGAAGTTCCAGAATCGTAGGAGGAGGTGAGACGTGTGCCGAATATCAAATCCGCTAAGAAAAGAGTCAGCGTGACGAGCACGAAAACGCTTCGGAATCAGATGTTCAAGTCTGCTATGAAAACTTCCATTAAGAAATACAAGGCTGCGCTTGCCGACGGAAACAAGGAGCTGGCCGCCGCGACGTATAAGGAAGCGGTCAAGTACATCGATAAGGCTGTGTCCAAGGGCATTCTGCACGCCAACAACGCGGCGCGCAAGAAGAGCCAGTTTACCTTGCTTTTGAACGCCGTACAGTGATGAATCAAAAGGCAGCCGCAGACAGTGCCGCTGCCTTTTTGGCCGACGCCCTTCGCGGGTTTGGGAGGGCGGCCGGCCGGATCGGCTATGCGGGTGTAGTTCAATGGTAGAATCCCAGCCTTCCAAGCTGGTCGTGCGGGTTCGATTCCCGTCACCCGCTCCATTATGATGCCGGTTGATTTTCGGCGATGCGGCGTTTTTCGGATTTTCCGCCGTATAGAAGCGCGTCTGTTGCTGTGTGGAAAAATAAATCCGTGCTTGGTGTTTCCGGATATGGCGTTGATTTCTCTTTTGTTGCGCCTGTAGGTACGGCGGATACGGTACGGCTTCCGAATCGTTTTGTCCTTATAAGTGCTGCCTGATCGGTCGGGCGGACGCGGCGTCGTTCGTCGCACGAATCCATATGTGCCTTTAGCTCAGCTGGATAGAGCAACTGCCTTCTAAGCAGTAGGTCGGGGGTTCGAGTCCCTCAAGGCACGCCAAAACCGGTTTTTGTATACCGGGTCCGCGTGAATATGGTGGATATAGCTCAGTTGGTTAGAGTATCAGGTTGTGGCCCTGAGGGTCGCCGGTTCGAGCCCGGTTATCCACCCCAGACTGCCGCCGTTTTTCGGCGGAAACGCCGAAAGCCGCAAAGGATATGCTTTGCGGCTTTTGGTGTTCTATTTGTGTTTTTCGGCTTTTTCGTTTTTTAGAATGTGGCAGGCAGCACGTGAATTTAACTGCCTGCCGTAAGTGGCTATTCTGCAATCAAATAGATATCGGGGTGTGGCGCAGTTGGTAGCGCGCGACATTTGGGAGCTAAGGCTCGCTCGGCAGGCTTCATCTTGAAAAATCGAGGAAACGTGAGAAAAACGGAGGAAAAACGAGCATTTGCCGTTTGGCCTACCCCCTCAAAAGCTGTTTGACCACAATTTTGACCAGTTCTGTGAGAACTACAATTTCATAAGTTTTTTCACCATCGAGGTGTAGCGCAATTGGTAGCGCGCCTGGTTTGGGACCAGGATGCTGCAGGTTCGAGTCCTGTCACTTCGACCAAAAATCGACCGTTTTTAAGGCTTAAACCCCTTGAAAACGGTCATTTTTTCAACATTCTGCACAATTTCTGATTTTACAGAATTTTTTGACCACAATTTGACCGGTACAAAACTGGTCAAATTTGATGTACCTCGCTGTGTATTTGCTCTCTTCCCTTGGAGCAATTCATACAAGTAGTTTTTGCGTTATTTTTTTTCAGGTTCAAGTAAAATTACCACAAATAAATCTTTCTATCGTAAAGTTATAAACGCCGAAAGTGATTTTTCTTCACTTTCGGCTTTCTCTTACTTTGTTGCATGAAGGCGTACAATAACTCTCATCTTATGTAGGATAAAATCAAACCACAGGATGATTCCGACCTCTTTGGGATATCCATGCTCTCTCACAAAGAGCATAGCTTTGATTATTACTTCGGGGCTTTCGTTTGGGTATAGGCTTTGAACGTATGCCACGTCCATTCCTTTTGTATCGTATTTCATTTTTCCTCCAAGTGAAAACAGCGCCGAGATCAAATGTCTCGGCGCGGTAGTTGTTTACAGGCTCATGCCTTTCATCTGTTCTTTCTCTGCTTGTATTTGCTGACGAACCTCTACTATCATTTCGTCGAGGAGTCGTTCGCATTCTTCTTTTGTCTTGGCGTACACGTTGTGGGCTTCACGTTTGCCCTGGGCATTGGTTGGCGTGAACCTTCCTTCCCATAGGTTTTCGCTGATCTGATATATCCCTCCGGTACCGCTTTTTCTGATCTTGCCTTGCTTGGGCTTGAAGTCAGTCATCGTTCGTTCACGTTTTTTAGGCGTTGGGACGGCTTCTTCTATTATGGTTGTATCTGCCTTGCCAATCCCTTTATCGATCTTCTGAGCGGCATTTATCTGCATCTCCGTCGTGATATGGCTATAGATATCAAGGGTTGTCGCAGACGAGACATGGCCGATCATAGCGGATAGCGTTTTTACGTCCATGCCGTGCTCGAGAGCCATCGTTGCAAAGGTATGCCCTTACGGTATAATAAAGACAAACGGAAAAACCCAGTGTTTTCAAGGGTTTCAGCGTTTGTCGTTGCCTATTCAATTCCTTTTCCAACCT
>CAJFRY010000041.1 GCA_904419545.1 Candidatus Woodwardiibium gallinarum | reverse complement strand
ATACAGCTCAAGACAGGACAAACCCCGATGGAAGTCCGTTATGCTTATGCTGCATAACAGGTGTCCACAAAAAATGTCTACTTGACAGGGGGCATGTCAGGATGATGTACGAAATAAAGGAGACCTTATAACTGAAAAATTAGCTATGGACGGTCCATTTTCAGATGTCATTGGAAAAAATATTTTCGCGGAAAAGGATGATGACGAAGTAATTTTGTGTTTAAATTATGATGGTAAATTTGGACTCAATAATATGAATAGTTATTTTCAAAATGCCAATTCAAATGGAGAACCAATTGCATGGCAAGAATGGACTTATAAAATTGGTGATCAAATCTTATTTAATGATTCAAAACGCTTTTCGATTCTATATAACAATCTAAAAGGTAAAATTGTAAATATTGAAAAAACGCCTAATGATATATCTTTCACCATCAATATAGCTACAAACTTGACAAAAGATCTATGCGAAAAAAACGGAATAGAATTTATATCAGCGCAAGAAGATTCAACATGTATTAGATTCACAGTTTATGCGTATGACGAGTCTACTGAAGGCGAGAATGAAAATGCACGAATGTCGTCTGTTATTCCATTCCAGCTTGCATATGCTGTTTCTATTCATAAAGCCCAAGGTTTGGAATATGATTCTGTAAAAATAATAATACCAAAAAGTAATGCAGAGAAAATTACTCATGGAATTTTTTATACAGCTATAACTCGTGCAAAGAAAAAACTTAAAATTTATTGGAGTACGGAGATAATGAATGAGATAGTTGAGAGCTTTATTGCAGAGGAAAGGGAACAAAAGAGTTTAGAAATAATAAGAAATAAATTATTCCCTAATTTTTAACATAACAAAAATGCCCCGAGATTGCTTGCCCTTAACGGTGATATGGTAATCTCGGGACAATTTATTTTCTTTGAAAACAGCTTGTCCTATCGTATTTTTGTGATTTGTTGTTCTTATGAGGTCGCAGGCGACGATTTTGGGCAAGAACCCTGAAAGTCCTGAAACCTGCATAAAATAAGGCTTTTTCGGATGTCATTATATCAGGTTGTTCTTTCAAGGTCGTGCCCTCTGCTGCGAGATCCTCGTGCAGATCGGCGAGCGGGTCGCCGGTGGATTGGAAGGTCAACGCCGAAAACGCCTGCCCGGATGCCGCGATCGGGTAGATGCCGGTCGTATGGTCGACAAAGTAGGTGTCAAAACCTGCTTCCTTGATCTGCGCCGGAGTAAGGTTGCGCGTGAGCTGGTAGACAATTGCGCTGATCATTTCCATGTGCGCCAGCTCCTCGGTGCCGATGTCGGTCAGAATGCCGACGACTTCGCTGTAAGGCATCGCGTAACGCTGCGAAAGATATCGCAGAGAGGCGCCCAGCTCGCCGTCCGGTCCGCCGAGCTGGGTGATGATCAGCTTGGCCAGCGCGGGGTTGGGATTCTTGATGTTTACCGGATATTGCAGCTTTTTTTCATAAGCCCACATATGCGTTTACCTCCTTCCGCCGTCCGGCATATCGTTCTGCCACGGCCAGCTTCCCTGTACCCATTCCCAAGGATTGCTGCCGTCGGCGGCATAGGCCGTCTGCGGGCCGAATGCCTCCTGAAATTCGGCGAGCAGCTCGTCGTAGGCGGCTTTTGCCTTGCGGAAGAACTCCAGCGCCTTCTGGTTGGTCGGATGTCCGTCAAGATAAAGCACGGTTTCGTGCAGGACGAAGTCGGCTGCCTGTAAGCGTCTGAGCATCGTTTCCTTATTCACGTTCATTATCGTGCACCTCGCTCAAACGGGAAATTGAGGTTTTTGAACAGCGTGCCGTTCTCGAGCGCAGCGGACGCATCATAGAGATCCTCGAACTCCTGATACGGCACATAGGCCATTGCCAGCGGCGTCTGTGCCGGGAACACGCCCGAGCCGCCGTTGATCTGGCATAGGAAGTCGTTGAGAAAGCAGGCTTCCTCGCCGTTATTGAATTCCGTCATGGGAAGATCGTTCCTTTCGTGGTGTATGCTCGCTTATGGTGTAAAGAAAGCGCGGGACGAACCCGCGCATCCCCCTCTGTTTCAGCATATGCCCGCCCGGCAAATTCGGACAGCGCCTTTCGACAAAAGTGAGCGTTGACAAGTCGGAAAAAAACGGGTATAATAATGCAGGCTCCATAACAGGCGACGAAAGGGGAGAGGCGCGCCTTGAAAGCCAATAGAAAATATATTGTCAGTCTGCTTTTGCTGTTTCTGCTGATGGGGCTGACGTTTTATCTTCTGTTTCATCATTTTGAATTCGCGGAGATTTGGGGCATCATTCAAAGCGCCTCCGGCGGACCGCTGGCTGTGGCGGTGATGATGGTGCCGGTGTATCTGCTCTGCTACGGGGGTGTTATGCAGCTTTTTCTCCGTTCATTCGGGTACCGTACAGGGCTTCTGCGCTGTACGGGCTACGGCTGCATCGATTTTTATTATTCGGCCATTACGCCGTCGTCGACCGGCGGGCAGCCGATGGTCATTTATCATATGGAAAAGGACGGCGTGCCGATGTCAAAAGCCGTGCTGGCGCCGTTGGTGCACACCGTGCTGTATAAGGTCGTGCTGATTCTTTTTACCGTTGCGGGACTGGTTTGCTGTCCCGGGCTGGTGCGGCAGGGCGGCGGCGGTGTGTTTGCGGCGCTGCTGGTTTTCGGCGCGGTCATCAACGCACTGATGCTGGCGGCCTGCCTGCTGTCGATGTTCCGGCCGCGCATCACCAAACGCATCGGCGGCGCGCTCATCCGTCTGCTGGGACGTCTGCGGCTTGTCAAGGACCCCGAAAAGAAGACTGTCGATTTTGCGATGTCGCTTGCCGAATATCAGGAGGCCGCCGCTCATGTAAAGGCGCATAAGACGCTGCTTGCAAAATGCTTTTTGCTGGTATTGGTGCAGCGTGTGGCCTTTTTCCTTGTTCCCTATTTTATTTATCTGTCGCTTGGGTTCGTCGAAATGGGATTGAATCCGTTTTATTTCATCGCTGTGCAGGCGGTTATTGCAATGGCGGTCGATTCGCTGCCGCTGCCCGGGGGCATGGGCGCAAACGAGCTGGCGATGATTATGATGTACAACAATTTATTCGGCAGTGAACTGGCGGCATCGGCGATGCTGATGACGCGCGGTGTGAGCTATTACCTCTGCCTGGTCATTTCAAGCGTGTGCGCGATCGGGAAATATGCCGCAGTCGTGATGCGCCGCAGATATGCCGAAAAGACGGGCAGGATGTAGCTCTAATGTTGGTATAAACTGCGGCTCGCGGCCACCGCCGGACTTCGGCTTTTCCGATGCGGCGGTACAGAAGCCGCGGCGCCTGCCGCCTGATTTCAAGCGAAAGGATGTTTTCGGGATTCAATGGCAAAGGAGAATCGGATGGAAAAACAAGCCTTGCTGTACACGCGGGACGGAGAGGGCCGGGAGACGGCGGAGCAGCCCGCCGGCAGTCTTTCCTTCCTCTACCGCACGCTGCCCGGCCGTATGTGTCTGTCGGTATTGACGCAGCCGGCGGTTTCACAGCTTGCGGGCCTGTATATGTCCTCGCCGCTGTCAAAAGGAATGATTGCGGGCTTTGTCCGCAGGAATAAGATTGATATGCGGGACTACGAGGCGCGGGATTACCGCAGCTTCAATGATTTCTTTACCCGTAAGGTCAAGCCGGGCCGACGTCCGTTCGATCCTGATCCCCGTGCGCTCATTGCTCCGGCCGATGCACGTCTGAGCGCCTATACGATCGATGACAGGAGCGTGTTTTTCATCAAGGGGACGCCTTATTCGGTCGCCACGCTGCTGCGTGACCGCGTACAGGCGCGTGCTTTCCGCGGCGGGACATGCCTGATTTTCCGCCTGACGGTGGGCGACTATCATCGCTACTGCTTTTTCGACGACGGCGTGCTCCTTCCCGGGGGACGGTACATCCCCGGCGTGCTGCACACGGTCAACCCTGTTGCGCTTGGACGGTATGATATTTATAAGGAGAATTCCCGCGCCGTCACGCCGCTGCGCACCCGCTCGTTCGGGTACGCGGTACAGGTTGAAGTCGGCGCGATGCTCGTCGGCCGCATCTGCAACGTGCAGACGCACGGCCGCTTTGCGCGCGGGCAGGAGAAGGGTTATTTCGAGTACGGCGGCTCGACGATCGTGCTGCTGCTGCAAAAAGGCGCAGCCGAACTGCGGCCGGATGTCGTGCGGAACACCGCCGATGGTGTGGAAACGCGCGTCCGGCAGGGCGAGCGTATCGGACATGCAAAACGGAAATAAGCGATACGGCACGGCGCGTCCCCGTGTATTTCAAGCGGAGAATAAAGTTTTTCCGAGAGGTACCCTTTTTGAAAAAGGGTACCTCCTGTACGTTTTTTCCGAAGTTTTTTACGGCGATTCCAAGCCGTACCAAAAACGAGCATATTCGGATTTTGCGATGGCCTTTGCCTTCGTTTTGCTGCGCTTCCTATGCTTTTGGCAAAAAAGAGGAACGCATGGAGCTGCTGTCCCGTCGGCGCCTCGGCTTGCCAAATCGGCGCGAGACATGTGTGTAAAAATTCCGTATGCTTTTTTCCAAAAAGCCAACCTTTTCGGATTTGGCTCTACTGTATAGACGACAGTGCTCGAAAAGGAGAGAAAAGATGGAAAAACAACAGGCGGACGCGATCATCACCGAATACCTGCCCAAGCTCTACGGCTTCGCCGTCAAACGCTGCTACGGCTACGACGAAGCGGAGGAGCTTTGCGCGCAGATTGTCGAGGAGGTCTACCGCGCGCTGCGCACGCGCGACGGCATCCGAAACGTCGGCGGATATATTTATACCGTCTGCGAACGGGCGTATGCGGGTTATGTCCGCCGCAGAAAACGCGACGCGGCGATTCCGCTCGATCAGATTCCCGAACCGGCGGCCGACGGCTTGGAGACTGACGAAGCGGAGGACGAAATGCGCCGCGTGCGGCAGGCGCTCGCCTATCTGACCCGCCAGCGCCGTGCAATCGCTTATGCCTACTACTTCGAGGATAAGCCGGTCGCTGTCATCGCCGCCGAGCGCGGCCTTCCGACCGGCACCGTCAAATGGCAGCTCAACAAGCTGCGCAGCGAATTGAAAGAGGGCATATATATGGAGCATAAAATCGGAAAGCTGGGCCTGAAGCCCGTCGCTGCCGCCGCGATCGGACACAACGGCGACCCCGGTCCCAACCGCGGGCCGGATGATTATCTGGGCGACAAGCTGAACCTGAACATCGTCTACAGCGTCTATTGGCAGCCGCGCACGGCGGCGGAAATCGCAGACGAGCTGGGCGTCAACCCCGTATTTCTGGAAGACCGCATCGACCTGCTGGAAAAGAACGGCTTCCTCGTCAGGCAGTCCGGCAGCCGCTATACGACCTATGTGCGCTTTTGGCCGGAGACCTGTTCCCGTCGTCAGGAGGAGGCTGTTTTCCTGAAAAGGCGGGAGGCGGCGGAGCTTCTTGTGCGCGAATACGTGCCGCAGGTCCGCGCGGCGCTCGAAAATGCGCCGCCGATGTATGTCCCCGGCGGCAACCGCGAGCTGGCGGAGGCTTCGGCAGTCTTTTACGCCGTGCTTGAGCTCTGCGGGCTGCCGGTGCAGAAGGATTTATCCCGCTACTCCGTCCGCCCGACCGACGGCGGCGATTACATCGTCAACATCGAGCTGGAGCGGACGGTCTCCGACCCCGATTACCGGCCGTCGGTGGATCTGTCCGGTATGTGGGTCTGCGGCAGCATGTGGCGGAAGTCGGAAAAGTATCCGGTTTCGTCCTGGTCGGCCGATTCCCGCTTCACATCGCGGACCGGCGGCTGGGAGAACAACCGAACGGCCGACTTCGAATATCTGTACGAGTATATCACCGGCGCCATCACCGATAGCCCTGCCGACGCAGACAAGTTCGAACGTCTGCGCGGGCGCGGGCTGCTGACCGATTCCGGCGCCGTGAACGCGGTCGTCGTGCAGGGCGACCGGGAGGCGTTCTTCGCCCGATTGCCGCGCCTGAGCGACGAGCTGAAGAAGACGTTCGCCGGCTTTGCGCTGGAAAACGCCGAGACAATCGCACGCGACTATCCGCCGCAGATGCGCGACCTGGTCGTCGCCTGGGAGGCGAGAGGCTTCGTCGGCGGCGCGGTCGCGATGATGGTGCAGGACAGTCTGTACAGCGACGGGACGTTCCGTCCGCTGACCGAGCAGGAGCGTGCCGCCGCCGACCTGCTTGTATTCTCCGACGTGCTGCCCGAGGCGTAAGGGACATTTCGGGAGGGCACCTTTTAAAGGTGCCCTCCCGTTTTGTCATCGAATACTTTTGACATGGCGCCTGAAGGCGCCGTCGGAAAAGGGGTTGGCGGGGACTTTCAGGCGTATTGCTAAGCTCGGACTTCGGCAAAAAAGCTGCGCCGGCACGGGAAAGTGCCGGCGCAGCTTTGTTCGGAAGGACGCCGCCGTGCCCGTAACGGGGCTGCGGCGTTGCGACCGTGCAGGTCTTTTCAGCTTGACGCGTTTTTGACGGAATATATACGGGCCGGCCGGTTGGGCGCACATAGCCGTCGGAGGCAAACGCCGTGGGACGTCGGACGTTCTGCCGGCTGCGGGCAGTCGGGGTGCGCCGTGCCCGCCTTGCGGGATTCGGCATATCCATCGGTTGTCACGGACTGCAAAGCCTGCTCGTGCGTGGACTTCTC
Organism: Candidatus Woodwardiibium gallinarum; assembly: GCA_904419545.1. GTDB lineage: Bacteria > Bacillota > Clostridia > Oscillospirales > CAG-382 > Woodwardiibium > Woodwardiibium gallinarum. The sequence goes on along the minus strand of CAJFRY010000041.1, from coordinate 9,969 downwards.
GGGAATCGCGGGGATGCAGATATCGCTTTTTCTCTGATTTCCTATGCAGTTTGAAGCGCCGTTTTATTGCTCCTCATAATCTTTGCTGTACATAATCCCCTGATACCAGTGGGATTTGAGCTTTTCGATATAATAGTCCCAATAGTACGTATCCGTATCTTTGTAATATCGCTTTTGGTTCTGAAAATACGCCGTGGGTTTGGAGCCGTCGACGGTGTAGAGCACTTCGTAATAGCCGTTGCCACTAAATACGACATAATCCTCATTTACATACATGCCTACAAAATAGCCGTACGCAGTGTGGAATGCCTCCATCACGCCCTGAAGGGAAGATTGGAGCTGCCCGGGGATTTCTATCGTTTCGCTGTCCTTGCCCGCATAATTCAGCCAAATATGGATCTGATTCATTCCGATGCCTGTCAAAGACGCGTCCCGGGCCTTCTGCTCTTCCCAAAAGCCGCAGGCCCATCCGGCAAGAAACTCAAAATCCGCTTTGTGCGCACTGAAATCCGCTTCATACGAGGACATGCCGTACTCGAAGGTTTTCATCCCCGCTTTATGAATGTCCGCGATGATCGCTGCGAGGATCGCCAGCAGGGCGAGCACGAGCGCCAGGATGACGAGAAAGGTGTTCCGGACGTCCCGATTGATTTTTTTGCGTTTCCATTCGGCGTATTCGAGGCTGTCGATGTCGTTCATGTTCGGGCACTTCCTTTCCGTACGGTTGCAGAAATCCTCTTGCGTGCAGTATAGCATGGGTTTGTGAACGATTCAAGCCGGAATGAAAAATAACAATAACCGCCGCCCATAGCGATGGGCGGCGGCTTTGCATCGGTTTTGCCAAGCCCTGCGGCGGGATTTTATTCCAGCGCAAGGTTGAATTTGTGCACCATCCGCTCGGGGCAGTAGCCCTCTTTCGCCTGCCGAAGCCCTTCAAGGCCCATATCCTCCTCGCGGTTGACGTAGACGACATCCGCGCCGAACGACGAAGCGAACAGCAGGTTGACCGTCTCGTAAGCTCCCTCGAACGCGCGGGACGCCTTTTCGATGTGGACGTAGAGCGTGTCGCCCATGCTGTCTCCGACCGTCAGCGCGACCGGCTGTCCGCCGACCCGCAGCAGCCCGCCCGAAAAACCCAGCTCCGAAAAGCAGGTCAGCGCAGTTTCGATCAGCTTCGCCTCGTAGGCGAGCCGTTCGTCCGAGAGGCTCTCGGCGGTTTGGAGCGACGCAATAAGGGCGCGTGCGTCAGCGAGGTTTGCGTTGCCTAACCGTTCGAAGCTATAATCCGGAAATTCACGCATGAACTTGCTGACACGGTTGCGCTTGCGGTGCAGTGCGTTCCCGGGCAGCGTCGCCAGCTTTTCGCGCAGGTACAGGTAGTCTGACCAGCCCGCCTGCTGCTCGAGACGGCAGGGGAGGCGGGCGGCAATCGCCTCGGCGGCTTCCTGCGGTACGAAAGTCAGCAGAGGCGCTTCGCCGCGCCCGCGGCAATAGGCGCGCAATACCTCCGCGCCCTGTACCGGCGTCATCGCACCGACCGGCAGAAGGTAAGCCGTGCGCCCGTCCTCCGCGCGGCCGCGGACGAACAGCGTATCGTCGCGGACGGCGAATTCGTACCCGTAATAGTCCGCCCAAAGCAGCAGCCCTGCGACCGTGAAGTCGCACGAGCGGTAGGGCTGGCCGCTTATATACCGGCGGACGCTCTGTGCGTCCGCCGGCGTATATCTGCAAAAATCAAGCTGCATGCAGTCGTTTTAGTCCCACGGGAAGGTGTACGCGAGCTTGAAACGGTCGCGCACGGCCGAAAATTCCTTCTGCACGGCTTCGTTGATCGGCACGCCGCTGTCCTTGCGCGACTGCCAGACATCCCATTCCTTTTCGCCTGCGGTGTAGATGCGTTCCTCGCCCGGCGCCTTCTGCGACCCGCGCAGCTCGCGCAGGATGTCGCCCGCCGTCTTCTTGAACGCGTCGGCGCCCATAAACGCCTCCGTGTCGATGGCGATGAAGAAGTGGCCGAGATGGTAGGGCACCTTCTTGCCGTCCTTCATACCGGTCAGCATCCGCAGGTAGTTTCCCTGCTGCAGCGCTGCGGACAGGATTTCCACCACCGTCGCATAGCCGTAGCCCTTGTAGCCGGCCAGCTCCTCGCCGATGCCGCCGAGCGGCGCGAGCGCCGCCTCGCCGGTGTTGAGCTGGACGAGGATTTCCTCGGTGTTGGTCAGCGCACGGCCGTCACGCCCGATGACCATCCCCTCGGGGGTAGACTTGCCGATGCGCGCGTAATATTCCAGCTTGCCGCGCTGTGTGATGCTCGTCGCGCAGTCGATGACGAACGGGAAGTCCTCGTCGGTGGGCATACCGACGGTCAGCGGGTTGGTTCCGAGCATGTTCTCCACGCCGAAGGTCGGCGCGATGGACGGACGCGCGTTGGTACCCGTGATGCCGATCATGTTCGCCTTCGTCGCCATCGTTGCGTAATAACCCGCGATGCCGTAGTGGCAGGAGTTGCGCGCGGCGACCATGCCCATGCCGTATTTCTTTGCCTTCTCAATGGCCATTGACATCGACTTGTAGCCGACGACCTGTCCCATCCCGTCGTGGCCGTCCACGACCGCCGTCGTCGGCGTCTCGCGGAGGATTTCAAACTCGGTGACCGGCTTCTGGATCCCATCGAGGATGCGGTCGATGTAAATGGGCTTGAAGCGGTTGACGCCATGGCTCTCGATGCCGCGCTTGTCGGACTCGAGCAGCACGTCGGCGCAGATGACCGCGTCGTTGCGGGGGACGCCGACGGCTACGAAGGCGTCGGTGACGAAGTTGTAAAGCGTGTTCCAATCTACTGTGATTTTGGGCATTTTCAAGTTCCTTTCTTTAATTGTGGGTCCGCTTTTTTCTTCATTATTATAATCATATCCGCGTCGTTTGTCAAGATGCAGAGCGCACAGGTTTCGGGGCGTTAAAACGGGGATTTTCGCTGTATGGTGCTGATGCGGTCCGCAAGGTTGATGATTTGAATCCGGCTGCGGGAAGCCGCGTATTGCAGGGTTTGCCGGGCGCCGCCGCCTTCGCGCCATACATAAGCAAGCATACAGTCACACTGCTCGACCATCCAGCGGTTGCGTAGTGTGATTTTTCTTTTATAATGCACATCCGGCAGATCGGGAATAATGATTTCATTGTAGTTTAGGCCGTAAAGATCTTTGTATTTATTGGCCTTCTGTGTGATATAAGGTAAAACGAGTTTGAATTGGAGGTTTTCCGATTTTCGAAGCTCCAATACGAAATGTTTGCAAATATGGTCAAACTCGCCCATTCCGCCTGTCCAAAACTCGTTAACGCCATTGGAAGCCAGCTTTTGGATTTCCTCTTTTGCGAGAGCGGCGACCTCGATTGTCGCTTCCCAAACTTTTCTGTGTCCGCAAAACATACAACGCCTATTTTCACCATCCCAAAAAATCTCCAAATGACGCACGTGCGTATACGACGGGCGTAAAAAATGGATACACTTATATGCGGCATTACAAGTGGACAAACGGCAAAATTGGAATTGAAGGAAGAACAGAGAAGGTGTAAAAATGGGGACAGAGATTACAGAGAAAAATGAAAAGCAACTGAAAGAATTGGGGATTATGATCTCGACATGTCGAAAAATAAAAGGGCTGTCACAGAAAGAACTGGCGGAGAAAGCAGGGATTAGCCGATCGTTGATAAGCGTTATTGAAGCGCCGAGACTGGCATATAATTTTACATTGGACGTGCTGTTAAACATAGCGGACGCGCTTGGCGTAGGGGCAGAGAGTCTGTTAAAAGGCGATTGGCAGACAATTCTGAAAGAATAGAGACACATCGGCTCCCTTTGTTACGGGCAACGGCGGCGAAGCCGCCGTTGCCCGTAACAAAGGAGGCTGCGCGTGAAGTGGATTGCCGAAGAGAAACTTTTATGTCATATATAAGCTGCGGCGAAAATGTCGCCGCGGCTTATGCATAAAAAGCGAAAGCCGCGGCGCGCATTTCCCTCACGCCCAACGCCGCAGCGCGGCGTTGGGCGTGAAAGGGGGAAGGTCGTAGCCGTTATTGGGAAGTGTTGCAGGATAGAAACATGCATGACAAACTACGCATTGTTAGAAAGCATGAGAAAAACAAGCGTGACGGGAAATCGGATTTGCCGGAATTAAAAATAAAGGCTTCGCGCAGCGCGCATGCCTCCCCCCTTTATCCCCATCGCCTCAAAGCGGCGATGGGGATAAAGGGGGGAGGCAAAACCGATATACGGGTACCATTCCCCGATACGGACCTTTCTAACGCAAAGCATAGAAGAAAAACAGCGCCGCATTGCGGCGTTGGAGAAAGGAAAAGCGGATATGCTGCCCCGACACGGCTTTGCCGATGCCTGTCCACAGAATCCACCGGGTTATCCACACCCCTGCCGCTTTCAGCGTAAAAAACAGGCGCGCGGATACGGGGGATTTGCCCCGATTTATGACGCACAGCATTTACTTATCCACTTTTCCACCGACTTATCCACATTGCGGACAGATTATGCGCACTGCAAGACGGCGATTCCGCCGCAACCTTCGGCACCGCAAGGCTGTAAGCGGACCGCTGCGGAAATATCCGTGCAGCTTGTGCGGGGCGTTCCGACGCCTTTCCGCAGGTTTGCGGCGTGGAATCGCTTTGGACATCAGGGGACGTTTTCGCGAAAACGTCCCCGCGCTTCTGCCGGAGGCCCCTGCTGCGCCTAAAACTGCGGCTGCTGCGAAATGGTAAAGCGCTCGATAACGCCGCAGGCGATACGCGCGCCGGCATTGCCGGCCGGCTGGGTGGTAAAGTCGTCCGCATTCTCGTGGATGACAACTGTCCTGCCGATCACCTCGTCCAAGCGGAAGCGGTCGGTCAGGAATACCGTCATCGCGTCGCCGCCGCAGCCGAGCAGCGGCGGAAGGTCTCCGGCGTGGTAAGGATGGGAGCATCCGGCCGGATTGAAATGCCCGCCGGCGGCGGAAAACGGGTCGGTCGCACTGCCGCGGCAGGCGCTTCCCTCGTGGATATGGAAGGCGAAAAAGCGTCCGCTGCAGGTGCCCTGGCCGTGCGGCAGGCCGGAAACATCCGTGGCGATGATTACGCCGTCGGGCGTCTGGTGGAACAGGACGATGCCGTATATGTCGGGATGCAGCGCATCGCCGCGGAGATCCGCCCACGCCTGCGGCGGTTTGTTCAGCAGGACGGGCAGCGAATGTAAGTGCTTGACGGGGCTGTGCGTCATGGAAGAGATCAGTTCCTTTCGTTTTGCGGTTCGGCGAAGGCCGTGTGTGCTCTTTTTCCATGCTATGCACGGACGGACGGACGCGTGAGAAGCAGGGGAAAGGATCGGGATTTTTTTACCACGCAAAAAAACGGAGAAACGCACAAAAACGTCTTGACAAAGCCGAATATATTTTATAAAATAAAGACTACCGATTTATGGAGAGGCGCCCGTCCTGCGGACGGGGCCAAAGCCGCGACGACGGATGGCTGCCGCGCGGAAAGGAAGGAGTAATTTCATAATGAAAGCTACGAAAGTGAGCAGGATTGCCGCAGGCGCTCTGTCGGCGCTGCTGCTGTCAGGGACGCTGTTCGCCTGTTCCAAGGAGCCGGACGAAGCGTCCTCCGCTGTTTCGGAAACCTCGCAGAGCGCGGGCGCGATTTTTACCGAGCATCTCGGTGAGCGCGATTTGGGCGGCTATACGCTGCGCATCCTTGCCACGGCGCCGGATCAGGCTTTTTCGTCTGCGCAGTACGCGCCGGACGAACTGAACTCTGACCCCGTCAATGACGCTGTGCTTGAACGCAACAATATCCTCAGCGATACCTACAAGTGTGAGATTGCCGTCGAATTTGTAGAAGCGCATACCGGGGTGGAGGATCGGGTGAAAAACGATTCTCTTTCGGGCACCGTCAATTATGATATCGTATCCACGGGCCTTTCTTCGCTGGCTGTGCTGGCGGCCAACGGCAACCTGCGCGATTTTTATTCGATCGGCGATTCAAATCTTCAGCTTGACCAGCCATGGTGGGACCAGCAGGCGGTCGAGCAGCTTTCCATCACCGACAAGCTGTATTTCGTCTGCGGCGATATCCTTTATACCGATGACGAGCGCACGCATATGCTTTTCTTCAATAAGGACCTCATTGCCGAGAACCAGTTGGACGATCCCTATCAGCTCGTGAAGGACGGCACGTGGACGCTGGACCGGATGTACGAGATGGCCCGTGCGGTCGCGGTCGATAACGGCGACGGCGAAATGAATGTGACCACCGGCGACACCTGGGGCTTCATCGGAGCTGCATTTGACACATATAAGTTTATTCTCGGCTGCGACGCGCCGATGGTTGAGAAGAATGAGGATGACGTTCCCGTTATCTCCGTCCTCAACACCAAGAACGTAGACGCGTTTATGAAGACTTATGAGATGATGACCGACAGAAGCGCCTGCGCTTACCTCGAGATGTTCTATCGCTGGGACGATTCGACGGGCCGCGAGACCTTCTACGACCAGTTCTATTCGGGCAATGCGCTCTTTATGGCGGACAACATCTGTGCGCTCAATTCAGCGAAAATGCAGGATTCCAGCGTGAATTACGGCGTGCTGCCGCTGCCGAAGTATGACGAGTCGCAGGACGGCTATGCCTGCACCATCGACCCCTACTGGTTTACCTGTATGGCGCTGCCCGCTATGGCGGCGGATACGGATTTGGATAAAGTCACCTTCCTGATGGAGGCGATGGCTTATTACAACCGAAGCGAAGTCACGCCTCTGTATTATGACACCACGCTCAAGTCGAAGCGCCTGATGGATGAGTCGTCCGAAGAAATGCTGGACATCATCTTCAGCAACCGCATTATGGACTTGGCGAACATCTTTAGCTGGGATGACTGTATCCAGTACTACAACAGCATGATTTTCAGCGGCTCCAACGCAATTGCATCGTATATGGAGAGCCATCAGCCTGCCATGCAGAAGGGGATCGATGACACGATCGAGGCCTTCCGAAAGCTCGGCGCCTGACGGGAAAGGAAAACGAAAGGAAGTTAAATCCCTGTGTTGAAAAAAGTATTTTGCATCCTGCTCTGCGCGGCTTGCCTTCTCGGCGTCCTCGCCGCCTGCGGACGGGATACGGCTGACGAAAGCTCGGCTGTGTCGGACACGAGCGCGGCGGGCGCCGGCTCAATTCTTACCGATTCACTCGGTGAAAAGAACCTTGACGGGTTCACGCTCCGCATCCTGTCGACAACCGAAAACAAGGACGGCGGGTTTGCTTTCGGCACCTCGCAGTTCATTCCGGACGAAAACGAGCCGGGTGTGGTCAGCGACGCGATTATGGAACGCAACAACCTCATCGAGCAGACCTACAACTGTAAAATCGACGTCCGATTTACCGCTGCTTATGAGGCGTTTGTCACCAAAGTGACCAACGACTATATGGCCGGCTCGATTGATTATGACGTGATCGCGTCGGGCATCTCCTCCAACGGCCTTTCGGCGCTGGCCGGCAACGGCTACCTGGAGGATCTGAACGCAATCGAGGGTTCGTATCTTCGTCTCGATCAGCCGTGGTGGGATCAGCAGGCGGTGGAGGGCTTCTCGATCGACGGCAAGCTCTTCTTTATCAACGGTGACCTGCTGCTGACCGACGACGAACGCACCTGTATGCTCTTCTTCAACCGCGACCTCATCGAGGAAAATCAGCTCGAGGACCCTTATGCGCTTGTGGAAGACGGCAAATGGACCGTCGATAAGCTCTATGAGATGGCGCGCGCTGCTGCCGTCGACGGCGGCGACGGCCAGATGGACGTTGAGGGCGGCGAGGATACGTGGGGCCTCATCGGTGCTGCGTTCGATACCTATAAGCTGGTTCTGGGCTGCAATGCACCGATGGTTTCGAAGGATGAGAACGATCTGCCCATCGTCACTATGCTCGACGAGCACAATGTTGCCGCCTTCAATAAGGTGTATTCGATGATGTCCGATAAGGACCATGTGGCATACCTTGAGAACTATTACCGTTGGGACGACTGGGAGAACGGAACGAAGTTCTATAACCAGTTCTATGAGGGGCGCGCGCTGTTCTACGCCAACCTCATCGGCTCGCTCAACAGCCAGTCGATGCAGAATTCATCGGTACGTTTCGGTGTGCTGCCGCTGCCGAAGTATGACGAGTCGCAGACCAACTACGCGTGTACCATCGACCCTTATGCCTTCACCTGTATTGCGCTGCCCAAGACCGGGTCCGGCAACCTCGACAAGATCACGTTTATGCTCGAGGCGATGGCCTATTATAACAGCGAGGAGGTTGTGGACCTCTACTATGAGACGACGCTCAAGCTCAAGCGTCTGAATGCGGACGACAATAAGGCCGAAGAGATGCTGGACATCATCTTCAGCAACCGCATTATCGATCTGGCCAACATTTATAACTGGGAGGATTGCATCCAGTATTATAACCAGCTCCTGGTCAATAACAGCGGCGTCGTTTCCTTCCTGGAGGCGCGTTCGGATCAGTTGCAGAATGCCATTGACTCGACGGTCGAGCTGTTCCGCAAGCTGCAATAGCAAAATATGCCGCTCCCCGGCCTGAACCGGGGAGCGCGTCTGTGAAAGGGGTTTTTCATCATGCTTGAACACATCAAGGTGGTCAATCAGAACTATCATATGCAGGGCTTTACCTCGGGCGGCGGGTTTGTCTATTTCTCGTTTACCGACAGCCTGGTCAAGACGACGCCGGCCGGTACCGTCAAGTGCCAGGCCGAGGTTTTCGGCGGCCATCTGGGCGACATCGACTATTACGGCGGGAAGATCTACGGCAGCTATCTCGGCAACGCGCTGCCCGGTCACGCGTGGGACGACTGGACATGCTTCAAAATTTATGTTTTTGACGCGTCCGACCTGCGCGTGCTGAATGTCATCAATATGGATATCTGCGACGAATACAAGCGCATTTCCGGTACGCCGGCCGATACGCGGGGTTTTTCCGGCATCGACGGCGTCGCCTTCGGCCGGGAACCGGGCACCGGCGCGCAGAAAATGTTCGTCGCCTGCGCGATGATCACCGGCGAGAAGTACGAGAATCAGATTCTCCTGCAATGCACGCCGGAGGGGAAGTATGAAAAGGAATACCATATCCGCACCGGCAACACCGTTTACGGCATCCAGAACCTCGATTATGACGAATCCAGCGGGGAGTTCTGGTTCTCCACCTACGGGAAGGGCGCGCCCTATCAGCCGGAGGAGACGCTTTATTGCGTCGGCCCGCAGCTTGACGGGGTGAAGGCGAAATATCACTTTTCGTCGCCCTATGGCTTCGAGTGCCTCGGCGGCGGACGTTATTACGCTTCGCTGCAGGACGGCGTCAACGGGCACCGAACCGGCACGGCCTATCTCTGTGACGCGGCCTTTTTTGAGAACCGCTATACCGAGCAGCAGCTCGCCGCGCTGGTCGAGGGCGAGTAGGACAGCTCGGCGCGGGAACGCGTTGCCGGTAAAGCGGGGAATCGCGGCGTTTTGCGCGGGATTTCCCCATAGGGCCGGCCGCCCTTTTCAATCCCCATTCCGGCAAAATCTCGGCGGCCGGCGTCAGGCATAGAATGGGATATATGAAAGCCTGCAATTTCGCTTTCCTTTATCGTGCATCGTCCCGCGCAACGGGACGACACACAGGTTCAGGACGGCATGAAAAGCGGGTTTGTGTGTATGCTCTACGCCGGCTTTGCCGGCGTAGAGCATACACAGGGGATGGCGCTGAATTGGGTGGAATGTTGGTTGGTTTTGGCTGCGTTGCTTACTCTTGAATCCCCCACGCCCGCTGTGCGGGCGTGGGGGATTGAAGGGGAGTTAAAAGCCGAAGGGATTAGGCGGCGGGTGACTTTGTTGGCTTCTTTATTTCTTTAGGCTTTTTGCTTATCTCTTCTCTACGCCTTACGCCGGCTTTGCC
>CAJFRY010000040.1 GCA_904419545.1 Candidatus Woodwardiibium gallinarum | reverse complement strand
CTGACCCCGCTGCAATTGCGAAGTCAGTTTGTATCTTAAATTTTAATTCTATCTACCATAGGGGCTTTTTGTGCTGTCCGTACAATTTGGGGCAGTTCATTCTGCCTTAGACGGCGTTTTCTATTCCATAAAAAGGAGGCCTCTCCCCCGATGGAAGCAACCCAATTCATACGCGCCGCGCTGGCAGCCGAAGGCATCACGGAATGCGGCTTCCTGCCGCGCTCTCATTTCCGCATTCTCAACGAGCGCCTGATGCAGCGCTGCGGAGACGTGCAGAGCGCCGTCATGTTCCTCATCCCCTATCGATGCGCCACGTTGCCCAGGGACGGGCTGAACATCTCGCTGTACGCGCGTGTAAAAGACTATCACACATACTTTTCCGCGCTTGCCGGCCGGCTGACCGAAGTGCTGACCGGACGCTTTCCCGGTGAACGCTTTTACGGCTTCTGCGATCATTCGCCCATAGACGAAAAGGCAGCCGCCGCACAGTGCGGGCTGGGCATACTCGGCCGCAATTCGCTTCTGATCAACAGGACCTACGGCAGCTTCGTTTTTATCGGCTCACTGCTGACGAGCATGGTGCTGTGTGGGGAAGAAAGCGACCGCACAACAGCGTTTTGCTGCGGCTGCGGCCGCTGCAAACGTTCCTGCCCCGTGTCCGCAATAACGGGGACCGGCATTGACCGGGCCAGGTGTCTCTCGGCGATTACGCAGAAAAAGCATAAGACTCCGGAGGAAGAGGCCTTGCTGCGAAAAACAGGCGCTGTCTGGGGCTGCGACATTTGCCAGCTTGTATGTCCGATGAATGCAGCCGCCGCATACACAGAAATCCCGTTTTTCAAAAACAGCTTCGCAGATATGTTGTCCGCTGCGTCCATTGAAGCGATGAGCGACGAAGAATTTGCTCTTTACGCCTTTTCATGGCGCGGCCGGAACGTAATCACCGAGAATATCCGCCGTGTGCACAGGTAATATTAACGGGGTGAAAATATTCGCGTTTTCGATTGACAGAAAAAGCAAATTGTGCTAAAATGAGCTATGGTGCGGAAAAGCCGCAGTCACAGCGAATCACACAGGGAAAGGAAAGCCGCAGCAAGGATGAAAATGACATTCCGCCATTACGGCGACAGCGACCCCGTATCTCTTGAATACATATCCCAAATCCCGGGCGTAACCGGCATCGTTTCCGCCGTTTACGACGTCTCTCCCGGCTGTGTCTGGCCCACGGAGAGCATTGAGCGGATTCAATCGCAGGCCGCGGCGCATGGCCTCGCATTCGAGGTTGTCGAGAGTGTGCCCGTGCACGAGGATATCAAGCTCGGCAAGCCGTCGCGCGACCAATACATCGCCGCCTATTGTGAGAACATCCGCCGATTGGGCAAAGCGGGCATAAAATGTATCTGTTACAATTTTATGCCGGTTTTTGACTGGCTGCGCTCGGATCTTGCGCACAAGAATAAAGACGGTTCCACTTCATTGATTTATCGGCACGAACAGGTACTGGCAATGGATCCGGCCAAGGGCGGGCTTTCGCTTCCCGGCTGGGATGAAAGCTATTCCGCCGAGGGGCTTTCCGCGCTGCTGGAGGAATATGCCGCCATCGACGCAGAAAAGCTGTGGGAGAACCTTGCCTACTTCATCCGCGCAATTATGCCGGCGTGCGAGGAGGCGGGCGTCAATATGGCCATCCACCCGGACGATCCGCCGTGGGATATCTTTGGCCTGCCGCGCATTGTGACAAACGAGAAAAATCTTGACCGCCTTCTTTCCCTGCATCCTTCCCGCCGGAACGGGCTGACGCTCTGCACCGGCTCGCTCGGCGCCTCGCCGGCCAACGATATCCCTGCCCTGCTTCGCAAATATGCAGGCATGGGGCGGGTGCACTTTGTACATGCGCGCAATATCCGCCTTGTCGGCGAAAACGATTTCGATGAGACGGCGCATCCGTCGCAATACGGCTCGCTGGATATGTATGAGATTCTCAAAGCGCTGTACGATACGGGCTTTGACGGTTATATCCGGCCTGACCATGGACGGATGATCTGGGGCGAGAAGGGCCGGCCGGGCTACGGGCTGTACGACCGTGCGCTGGGCGCAGTCTATCTCGAGGGGCTTTGGGAAGCCATCGTTAAAAGCAACAATATGCACTGAAAACGGAGGGTTCACCTATGGTCGCAAACGAACAGATTAAACAAATCGCCTCCAGAATCATCTATATGCGTGAAACGCTGGAGCTTTCCCAACAGGATGTCGCTGAAAAAATCGATATGCCGCTGGAGGAATACATTGCCTATGAAACCGGCGAAAAGGATCTTCCGGTGAGTATGATTTACTCAGTCGCCGGCGCGTTGGGCATTGACGCGACCGAGCTTCTGACCGGTGAAACACCGCGGATGGACAGCTACGCCGTCACTCGCAAGGGACAGGGCGTGGGCGTCGAACGTTATAAGGGCTACGCCTTTGAATCGCTGGCGGCAAATTTCCGCCATCGTGACAAGGAGCCGATGCTGGTCACCATTTCACCGAAGGACGGCAAGCCTGAGCTGGTCGCCCACGGCGGACAGGAGTTCAACTACGTCATCTCCGGCAAGATTGCCGTTGTGATCGGTGCAAAAACGATTGTATTGAATGAGGGCGACAGCATCTACTTCGATCCCCGCATCCGCCACGGGCAATATGCGGTGGATGGAGAAGCGCGCTTCCTTACGGTCATCGATAAGGAATAATGCAGGAACCGTTTCGGAAAAAGAAAAAATACGGGCAAAACTTTCTCATCGGCAATACGGTGGTCAAAAGAATTGTCGCCGGCAGTGGGATCGATGCCGACTGCGGCGTGCTGGAAATCGGCCCCGGCGCAGGCGCATTAACGCGAGAATTGCTCAGCGCAGCAAAGCGTGTGGTTTCCGTCGAGATTGACGGCGAGCTGATCCCGATCCTCGAGAACTGCTTCGGAAATGACAGCCGCTTTACGCTTATTCACGGCGATATTCTCAAAACCGATGTCTCTGCCCTGCTGCGCGAGCACTTTGCAGGAATGCCGGTCTGCGTATGTGCCAATTTGCCGTATTACATCACCACACCCATTCTGATGCTGCTGCTTGAAGGACGTTTCGGATTCCGCTCGATTACGGTGATGGTGCAGAAGGAGGTCGCCTCCCGTCTCTGTGCGGGCAGAGGCGAAGATTGCTGCGGCGCCGTTACGCTGGCTGTACAGTACTATGCGGCCGTCCGCAAGCTGTTTGGCGTGCCTGCCGGCTGCTTTTCCCCTCCGCCGAAGGTCGATTCGGCTGTCGTGCGGCTGGACCCGTACACCGTCCCGCCGGTTGATACGGGTGACGAAGCTATGTTTTTTCAACTTATCAAAGCCGCATTCGCACAACGACGCAAAACGCTGCTCAACTCCCTATCCGCAGCATTCGCAGACCGGGCGGACAAAGAACGGATTTCCGCCGCCATCACCGCAGCGGGTCTGGATCCGGCCGTCCGCGGCGAGAAGCTCGGCATCGAGGAATTTGCCAATCTTACGAAAAAAATGATAAATATAAATCTCAAAACGGAGGATCATCATGTCTAATCTCACGAAGAACACCAAACTCAACGCGTGGCTCGACGAAATGATCGCGCTCACGAACCCGGCCAACGTCGTTCTTATCGACGGAACCGACGAGCAGGCGGAAGCCCTCAGAGCTGAAGCCTGCGCTTCCGGCGAGCTTTTCAAGCTCAACCAGGAGAAACTGCCGGGCTGCTATCTGCACAGAACCGCCGTCAATGACGTCGCGCGTGTTGAAAACCGCACCTTCATCTGCACCACGAAGAAAGAGGATGCCGGCCCCACCAACAACTGGATGTCCCCGAAGGAGTGCTACGACAAGCTTACGCCCCTTTTCCGCAATTCTTACGCCGGCAAGACGATGTACGTTATCCCCTACTCGATGGGCGTTGTCGGCAGCCCGTTCGCCAAGAACGGCATTGAGCTGACCGACTCGATCTACGTCGTCCTGAATATGCTGATTATGACCCGCGTAGGTACCGACGTGCTCGATGCGATGGGCACCGACGGCGACTTCATCAAGGGCCTGCATGCACGCGCGACAATGGACGAGAACAACAGATACATCTGCCACTTCCCTGAGGACAACACCATCTGGTCGGTCAACTCCGGCTACGGCGGGAACGTGCTGCTGGGCAAAAAGTGTTTTGCGCTGCGCATCGCCTCCTATCTCGGCCGCAACGAGGGCTGGATGGCCGAGCATATGCTCATCCTCGGTATTGAGAACCCCGAAGGCGAAATCAAATACATCGCCGCCGCCTTCCCCTCCGCCTGCGGCAAAACCAACCTTGCCATGCTTATCCCGCCGGAGCTCTATTCGAAAAAGGGCTATAAGGTCTGGTGCGTAGGCGATGACATTGCCTGGATCAGAAAGGGTCCGGACGGACGCCTCTGGGCGGCCAATCCCGAAAACGGCTTCTTCGGCGTAGCGCCCGGCACGAATGCGAAGTCCAACCCGAACGCGCTGGCCTCCACGAGAGCCAACACCATCTTCACAAACGTCGTACTCAACGAGGACGACAACACCGTCTGGTGGGAGGGTCTGGACAAAAATCCGCCGGAGCACGCACTCAACTGGAAGGGAGAGCCGTGGAACGGCAAGACCAGCACCGAGAAGGGCGCGCATCCCAACTCCCGCTTTACTGCGCCTGCCAAGCAGTGCCCCTGCATCTCCAAGGAGTTTGACAATCCTGCCGGCGTCCCCCTTTCCGCAATTATTTTCGGCGGCAGAAGAGCCAAGACCGCACCGCTGGTTTATCAGTCCTTCGACTGGAAGCATGGTACCTTCGTCGGCTCGATCATGGCTTCGGAGACGACCGCTGCCGCAACCGGTGCCGTCGGCGTGGTCAGAAGAGATCCGATGGCGATGCTGCCCTTCTGCGGATACAACATGGGCGAGTACTTCGCGCACTGGCTGAAGATGGGCGAAACCACCCCCAACCTGCCCAAGATCTTCCACGTCAACTGGTTCCGTCTCACCGACGAGGGCAAATTCATGTGGCCGGGCTTCGGCGACAACTTCCGCGTGCTTGAATGGATCATCAAAAGATGCGAAGGCAAGGTCGATGCGAAAGAAACCGAGATCGGCTACGTTCCTTACGCCGACGACATCAACCTCGAAGAACTGGATTACGAAATCGAGCCGGGCAGAAAATTCACCAAGGCTGACCTCGAGTCGATCCTCACTGTCGAGAAGGACTACTGGCTGGAGGACTTCAACAGCGTGAAGGAGTTCTACGCCAAGATCGGTGACACCATCCCCGCCGAGTTGACCAAGCAGCTCAACGACGAGATTGAGCGCCTTTCCAAGTAATCCGAAATACGCATAACAAGAGCCGCCGCCCAATAAGGGCGGCGGACTTTTTATACACAGAGAGCCATAATTGCAGAATCGGCTCGCCCCCTGCCCGTAAGTCCACGGGAGAACGCAATTCCGGGAAGGCAGACACGCCCCTTTTGCGTAACGCAGAACGGACATTTGCGTCCGTTCGTCCGCCTTCGGACACGGCGGTGAAGGCAGTCACAACAAGCATACAGCCATTGCCGAGCTTCGAAACGCTGTCGGAACTGCGAAAGCATCCAATGTAACCGCTGTTCAACTGCGGCTATGCTGTGGTCCTGCCGTTCTTATACGGCAAATTCCCCTAAATAAACGCTTTTATTTTTGAACAGAAACAAAATCAGGGTGCACAGGACGCGCACCCTGATTCCCGCCTTTTCCGCTGCAACAGTAAATAGCATTTATGCCCGATCCGACATAATCAGCCGTAATAAATCACATTTTTCAAAATGCCATGCAATACGTAGCGTTCGCCCTCCATCGCGTTGGTGCAGGTAACGAGTGTACAGATTTTCGAATTCGCATCATAATCCGGACGACGGCGAAGCACCGATTTGCTTTGAATATCCTTGAGAAATTGCAGATACGCCGTTTCGTCCGCAAAGGAGGCGGTGATGAAATGTGCGCCGACCTCCCGATACGCCGAGAATGGCTCATAAATATACACCCCGTCACGCGTAATGACTTCAATCTCCATCGTTTCGGCAACCGCGTCGCGCGTGGTATAGTCGTCATACCAGTTGCGGAGGGCGCGGAACATCGAACCGTCCGTCATATTGTGACCGTAAAAAATAGCGTTATAATTCTCACTGTGCGTCTTGGAAAGCCGAAAATCGGCGAAAATTGATCCGGCTTCATGATAACTGCCGTCAATCGTATGCTTGAGGTAATACACATTATCCGCCCCCTGCATAATGACATAGTCGATTTCCGTACCCTTGATCCGCAGCCAGCCGTAAACATCCTCATTGATGGCTGCCGAAGCCATCAGACGTCGATATTCGGTGTCGTATGCCGTCGTTATAATCGGCGTGTCATCCGGATTGTCACCGTCGGCGTTCATTGCCTCAAGCAGCGTATATCCGGGCGAAGAGGCCGGCGTCGGATCCATCCGCGGAACCGCGCGTTCAACGGCCGCCATCTGAAGACGCTCCATCAAAAGATCGGCTTGAATTCCGTCAATCGCCCGCTCAACAATTTGAAAAAGCGAACCCCCGAATACCGCCATACAAACGAGAAACGCACAAACACGCGTTAAGCCCGCAGCGGTCATGCGTTTTTTCGGCGTTTCCGCATTTTCGGCAATATCCGCTGCGCAAAGCTGTTCAAGAGAGCGCACAAAACAGCTTTTTTCCGGCTTTTCCTCCACCGCAAGCTCCCGCGTTTTCGCAGCAGCTTCATCCGGCGTCCTGTTGTTCTCCATATCGGTCTCCCCGCCTTTCTTTATTTCATATTGTATATTCGCAATCTGTTGACGTTAAGACAAAAATGTAAACAAACCGCGCCGAAAGCAAATGTTTACAAAAAAGCAGAGCATATGCCATACATATGCTCTGCCGAAATTCAATTTTTATCCATAATAAATGACTTGTTTCAAAATACCGTGCAATACATAGCGCTCCTCCGGCATATCGATAACATTCGTACAGGTAACGAGCGTACATATCTTCGAATTCTCATCATATGCCGGACGGCGGCGCAGAATGGACTTGTTTCGAATATCCTTTAGAAACGTCAGATATTCCGCCTTATCTGCAAAGGACGCCGTGATGAAATGCGTGCCTTCCGACCGATAGGCAGAGAACACCTCGTAGATATACACCCCGTCGCGCGTAATGATTTCGATCTCCATCGTATCGGCAACCGAATCACGCGTGGCATAGGCCTCATACCACTCCATTATAGCGCGAAACATCGTACCCGAACTCATACAATGGCCATAAAAGATAGCGTTGTAATTATCGCGATGTGTATCCGAAAGCCGGAAATCCGCGAAAATAGAGCCGGCCTTGGAATATTCGCGGGTAATGGTTCGATTGAGGTAATAATCATTATCCGGCCCCTGCAGGATCGGGTAATCGATGACAGTTCCCTTGATACGGATCCATCCGTAAACATCCTCATTCATTTCAATGGCGGCCAACAGCCGCTTATGTTCCATATCGTAATCGACGCTGATAAATTCGTCGACAGGAGGCTCCGCGCTGTCGGCATTCATCGCTTCGAGCAGCGTATAGCCCGGTGTGAGCTGCTGCGTAAGATTCATCCGCGGCACGGCACGTTCAACCGCAGCCGTCTGCAAGTCTTCGATAAGACGGTTGGTCTGAATGTCGTCAATCACACGCTCCACAATCATATACAGCGAGACGCCGAACACGCCAAAGCAGACCAAAAATGCGGCCAATCGCGTGACAAATGCGGCAGTGAGCCTTTTCTTTTTCCTGCCCTCGGCCGGCTCAGCAATATCCTTGGCGCTCATGGTTTCCAAAGAGCGGACGAAACAGCTTTTTTCACGGCGGTTATCGTTGAGCTTTTCGGCGTCGAGCACACGTGTTTCTTCTCCGGCAAACACCTCGCTGAGCGTTTGAGAAGCGGTGTTGGTCTTTTTGTCCGGCTTACCTGACTGCATAAAGACACGCCCCCTTTGTTTTGTACATTGTAACCTCAATATCTTATCCCGGCAATACGAAAATGTAAATAAATTAAAATCCCGCGCCGAGCGGCTGTTTTTTCAGAAAAAGCTGTTGACAAAATCCAGAAAAAGTATACAATAATATAGATAGTGTACGAAAATTGCCCTGCGGCATGCACGGCCGGGCATTCCGTCCACAGTGCGTTTTGCGCCTTTCACGCTCGGCGTCAAAACCGCGGCCCCAAAGGCACAGAACTTTATTTTTGGAGGAAACAGAAAATGAGCTTGAAGAAGGTCACTTCCCCGGAGAAAAACATATCGGTGCTTGAGCTGCACATCGACAAGGCTGCTTTCGACGATGCGGTGATGAAATCGTACAAAAAAAACGTCGGCAAAATGAACGTCCCCGGCTTCCGCAAGGGCAAGGCGCCGAAGAGCATCATTGAAAAAATGTACGGTGCGGCCGTGTTCTACGACGACGCGCTGGAAATGCTGCTGCCCAGCATGTATGCTTCCGCCGTGGAGGAGGCGAAGCTGGAGGTCGTCTCGCGCCCTGAGATTGACATTGTTTCGATTGACGACGGCGGCGTCGAGCTGACGGCGAAGGTCTATACCAAGCCTGTTGCCGTGGTCAACCAGTACAGAGGACTGGAGGCCGCAAAGGATACGGTACGCGTCACAAAAGCCGAAATCGAAGAGGAGATTGAGCTTGTCCGCAAGCGCAACGGCCGTCAGATCACGCTGGAAGACCAACCCGCCGCGGACGGCGACGAAACAGTCATCGACTTTGAAGGTTTCCTCGACGGTGTCGCTTTTGAAGGCGGCAAAGGCGAGAAATTCCCGCTAAAGCTCGGCTCGGGCAGCTTTATTCCGGGATTTGAAGAACAGCTTGTCGGACATAAGGCCGGCGAGTCGTTTGAAATCAATGTCACCTTCCCCGAGGATTACGGCGCCAAGGAGTTGGCCGGCAAGGAGACGGTTTTCAAAATTACAATTCACGAGGTCAAGCGCACCGAGCTGCCGGAGGTGGACGACGAGTTCGTCAAGGACGTCTCCGAATTCAATACGCTGGATGAATACAAGGCTGACGTTAAGGCTAAAATAACCGAAAGGAAGCAGAAAACCGCTGAGCGCAATTTTGAAGAAGCGCTCATCGACGAGCTGCTGGCCCATACGGACGTGGACATCCCCGCCCCGATGATTGACAACGAAGTCGACGCGCAGGTTCGCGATTACGAATACCGTCTGCAGATGCAGGGCGGCAGCTTAGATATGTATTTCCAGTACACCGGAATGAATATGGAGAAGCTGCGCGAGTCCTTCCGCCCCGGCGCAGAGCGGCAGATCCGCACGCGGCTGGCGCTGGAAGCCATTGTGAAGGCAGAAAACATCGAAGCTACTGCGGAAGAGCTGGAGGAAGAATATAAAAAGATTGCGTCCGGCTATAACGTTGAGCTGGAAAAGGTCAAGGAAAGCATCCCCGCCGCCGGTATCACGGAGGATGTTGTGATGCGCAAGGCCGTTGAGCTGATCAAGGCCAACGCCGTAAAGCCCGCCAAGAAAGAATCGAAGAAAGACACGACGAAAGGTTAAGGTGAACTGGTATGCCGTTGGTCCCTATGGTCGTCCAGCAGACGAATCGCGGTGAAAGGTCTTACGATATTTATTCCCGACTTCTCAATGACAGAATTGTTTTCCTCAGCGAAGAGGTCAACGACGTGACCGCCTCTCTCGTGGTCGCACAGTTGCTTTACCTCGAAGCGCAGGATGCGGATAAGGAAATCTCACTGTATATCAACAGCCCGGGCGGTTCTATTTCTTCGGGTATGGCGATTTATGACACGATGAATTTCATCAAGTGCGACGTCTCGACCATTTGCATCGGAATGGCCGCCAGTATGGGTGCGTTCCTGCTCGCCGCCGGTACCAAGGGCAAGCGCATCGCGCTCCCCAACAGCGAAATTATGATCCATCAGCCGCTCGGCGGGATGCAGGGTCAGGCGACGGACATAAAAATACACGCCGACCATATCCTGCGCATTAAGGACAAGATGAACCGCATTCTTGCCGAGAACACGGGCAAGCCGCTCAAAACCATCGAGAAGGACACCGAGCGCGACAACTTTATGACCGCGCAGGAGGCTCTCGAATACGGGCTGATCGATAAAATTTACGAAAAACGTTAAAAAGACAGGGCCGCAAGCCAACGGGCCGCGTTTGACGGGCGCAGAACCTGCCGGACGCGGCCCAAACGCTGTGTATGCGCGGCTCTGGGAAAGCAGGGTTATTTGTTTGCTTTTGCATTGCGGTTTTTCCGCCGCAGAACAGAGCGACGATGCTGCTTTTGCAAACACCCCGACTCCGAAAGAAAGGAAGCTTTCGCCAAGCGAAAGCTAAGGTTATCAAAATGAACTGTGATTTCTGCGGAAGGCCCTATTCGGAGCTGACGACGCTGAACGTCCTCGGCAGAGATATGAACCTGTGCGAGAACTGCATCGCGCTTTGCTCCGAGATCGCCTATGAATATGAGGAGAAGCTGGCTGCCGGCGAAAACGCCGGGCAAATCACGCACAGCGCGCCGGACGCCATTGAGCTTCCCACGCCGGAACAGATCAAAGCGCATCTGGATGAGCATGTCATCGGGCAGGATGAAGCGAAGGTCGCGCTCTCCGTCGCCGTATACAACCACTATAAGCGCGTCAACGCGCTGACCAAAACCGCCGACGATGAGGACAGCAAATACGCCGAAGTCGAGCTTCAAAAGAGCAACGTACTGCTTTTGGGGCCGACGGGCGTCGGCAAAACACTGCTGGCACAGACGCTGGCACGCATTTTGCAGGTCCCCTTTGCCATCGCCGACGCAACGACGCTGACCGAAGCCGGATATGTCGGCGAGGATGTGGAAAATATCCTGCTGCGGCTGATCCAGGCAGCAGATTACGACATTGAGAAAGCACAGCGCGGCATAATTTATATTGATGAAATTGATAAAATCTCCCGCCGAAGCGAAAACCGCTCGATCACGCGCGATGTGTCCGGTGAAGGCGTGCAGCAGGCGCTGCTGAAAATTCTTGAAGGCACGGTCTCCAATGTTCCGCCGCAGGGCGGCCGCAAGCATCCGAACCAGGAATTCATCCAGATTGATACCTCCAACATCCTGTTTATATGCGGCGGTGCCTTTGACGGGCTGGAAGCAATCATTGAATCGCGCACGGGCAAGCAATCCATCGGTTTTTCTTCTCAGATTTTATCGAAGGACGAAAAGACCAAGAGCCGCATCCTCAAGAATGTTACTCCGCACGACCTTGTAAAATATGGTCTGATTCCCGAGCTGGTCGGCCGTATCCCGGTTATTGCGGCGTTGGACCCGCTGGACAAGGAAGCCTATATCCGTATCCTCAGCGAACCCAAAAATGCGCTGATGAAGCAGTACGCCAAGCTGCTGGATATGGACGGCGTGGAACTGACCTTCACCCCCGAAGCCACTGAGGCAATCGCAGACAAGGCCATTGAACTGAACACAGGCGCGCGTGGTCTGCGCTCGATTATGGAAAAGCTGATGACAGGATTCATGTACAGCCTTCCCTCCGATACAAAAACCAAAAAGCTGACCATCACACGCGAAATGGTCAGTTAAACGCACCTGAAAGCCGCACCGATGAACCGGTGCGGCTTTTTGGGATATCGGCCCGCAGAAAGGATGAAAAATTTGTATTGGTATGCAAAAGAGAAGCTCGAAGCTCTGTACGAACAAATTCGGGAAGAAAGCCGTCACACCCTCCTGAACGGCGGTTGTCCGGACGATTTTCTGCTCCATCCCGAAAACGACACGCGTATGTCGGTCACCCTGCTTTTCCGTATTCCGGCTGAAATCAGCAGACGAATCGAGGGGATGCTGCGGCAGCTCGCGTCGTACTGCCCCGGGCTGTATGTCTATCCGCCATCGGATATGCATGTCACCGTGCTGGACATCCTGCGCGGCCGCCCCGGTCTGCAAAAGCCGGAGCACGCGGAAGCCGACGGCTACATAGAGTGCATCCGCAGCGCGCTGAACGGCAGTCCGCCCTTCCGCGTTCTTTTTCGCGGCGTCACCGTCAGCGACAGCGCGTTGCTCGTCTGCGGCTATTATGAGGAACCGCTTGCGCGCATCCGGCACGTCATTCGATCCGGTCTCCGCAAAGCCGGTTTACTGCTGGAGGAACGATACGAGACATATTCCTGCCACATCACCGTCGCCCGCTTCCCAGTGCGGATTACCGATCCGCAGGCCTTTCTGGCCCTGACGGAGCGGTACCGGGAAGCTAATTTCGGTTCCTGCGTCATTCGCGAATTGGAATACACATACCACAACTGGTACGATTCACGCAAAGAAACGCTGAGCCGTTTTTGCTTACCTTCTTGACACGATGCGTTCTCCGAACGAATTGTACGCCGCCCTTCTCAACGCTTATGGAATGCCGCAATGGTGGTCGGACGACCCGTATATCGTGATGCTGGAGTCCGTGCTGGTCCAAAATACTGCATGGACCAACGTGCGCAGAACGAGCGAAGCCCTCGGCAAGCTGCGCAATCCGAAGGCCATCACGGCTATGTCTGACGAAGAATTGACCGCCCGCCTCCGTCCCTGCGGCTTTGCAAGACGGAAGGCACAGACTATCCGCGCGCTGACCGATTGGTACGCCGCTTACGGTTACGCCGGCAAATCGATACAGGCAATCGACCAAAACCGCCTGCGGCACGAGCTTCTGGCGCTGCCGGGTATCGGAGAAGAAACGGCGGACGTAATCCTCGTCTATGCCTTTTTCAAACCGTCGTTCATTTTGGACGCCTATACCCGCCGCTGGCTGGAACGGCTTGGGTTTGAGGCGAAAAATGACGACGAACGTCGGCTGTTTTTTGAAACCGGATTGAAGCGGGACGCGACGCTTTACGGTCATTTTCACTGGCTGATTCTTGACCATAGCATTGCGCGCTGCCGAAAAACGCCGCTCTGCATTGACTGCCCTTTTTCCGATGAGTGTAATTTGGTAAATCAAACCAGTTGACATTGGAATATATTTCCTATATAATAAGCTCAATCGAATTGAAAAAATAAATATCCCCCCTACGCAAGTAATAGTTACGTAACAGCTTTAAAAATGTGCATTTGTTCTCACCGTTCAACCGGCTCCACGCTAACGTCTCCCCCCTATTTGCGGAAAGTACCGCCCTCTGGCATAAGCAAGGCAAATCCTTGCAGCTGATATTCCATGCACAAATGGTTGACGCCTCAGATTCCTGCAGCCTATACATTCAATAACAACTCCATATCCAGGCCGACCATGGTTTGTTTTGATTCCTGCAATCATCAGTATTTTTTCGCAATCATACTGTTTTCATTGTTGCGCAGCAGCACTTCATAAACCGACGTATATGCAAAAACTAGATATTAAACGGTAATTCCCTTTGCCTTTCAAACGAAACGGCAGATCAGAGTCCGGTCAGAAGCTGAATTTTGATCTGCCGTACAAAACGTTTTAACCATTTTTATCAGATTTTCTTATAGGATGCTCAGCACCGCTTTGACACAGTTATGCGGCAGAACAGGTCTCAGCAGCCGGAAGAATGCAGGTAATCAATCATTTCTTCATCCCATTTGCTTTCGGTCACGCCCGAACAAAAAAGACAGCGGATGTTCGCTGTCTTTTTATTTTTATGGTATTTAAGACTCCGTCTTTATGTCAATGCTTCCGCTCGTCGTACGCAGTCGAACTTCATGAGAACCGCCCTGTTCCGGCGGGATACTTACGCTGCCCGAAGTGGACGATGCGATGAAACGATAATCGGAAGCGCTGCCAGTCAGGCTTCCCTTTATGCTGCCGCTGACGGACTCGGCATTAAGCGAATCGCACCGCAGGTTTTTGAAGTACAGAGCTCCGCTCGTTGTCTGCAGAATTGCATCGCCGCATGTGCTATTCGTCAGTCCGACGCGGCCGCTGATAGCGGATGCTTCCAAACGCTGCGCGCATACAGCGTCTTCCAGAACGACAGAGCCGCTGACGGCTGCAAGAACCGCACCTCCTTCCGTAACACGAATACGCGCCGCTTCGATGCTGCCGCTGGTTGACCTTGCTTCCAGTTCGGCAGCGGTAATATCGGAAACACGAATACTGCCGCTTGTATTTTTCAAAAACAGCTTATTTCCGGTGAAGCCGGATGCTTCTATATTACCGCTCGTAGAATGACAGGTCAATGCAAACACGGTATCGGTAGGTACATAAACCGTCACCGTATCGTCGCGGGAGGAAAAGAACAAATGGATATGCTCATACCACCTGCGCTCGTCGAAATGCCGGATTGTCAGCTTCCCTTCCGAAAAGCTGACTGCATAGCCTATACGCTCGCCGGTATAATACTCCACAGTTCCGGCCTTTTCGTCCGAGCCGACGACGCGGATATCCTGCGAAACGCTTTGTATCTCCGCCGATTTGAGCTGCTCGGCGTCAAAGGTATAGGTACGTCTTTCATAAGCCCCCTCCGTATTCAACCGCGAAACATCAAAATCTACCGCAGCCAACGCAGCGACGCTCAGGCCCAGCCCGATTACAAGGAGCAAGGCTGCAATGATCAGCCATATTTTCGTGCTTTTTTTCATACCGATTCACCCGTCCCTTCTTGTTTACGCCGGATAAAGAACAACTTAGTCGCACGCATCAGCCTAACCGTCAGACGAACGGCAAAAGCAGTGAGTGCCTTCATCCCCAGCAATCCGAAAATTCCCATACCGCAGCAAGCCAGCGCTCCGCCAAGCACAAACAAACCCGCAGCCGTATTCTGCATCCAAATCCATACGCTGCCGAAAATTGCCGCAGCGCCTGAAAGCAGCACCGCTGCAGAGACTGCCCAAAGTGTGATAATGATTGACCAGATCACGACATAAACCGTAAACAGCAGCACAACTGCCGTCGCAAGCAGTGGCAGCCAAATCGGCGCACCGAGCACAAGAAGCACAATCTCCCAGCCGCGCAGCGCGCGTTGGGGCTTCATTTTTGCCTTGACAAGCTTGCCCAGAGGCGCATCAAGCAAAATTTCCCGCGCAACAGCTTCCGGCTCACCCAAGCCGGCGACAGCCTCTTCCTCACTCATGCCGTCCTCTATACGGTCATCAATCATTTCAGCATAATAGGCAATCGTTTTTTTGGCCTCCTCTTCCGGCAAGGCATTCAAAGCTGCTCGAAGGCGTTCCAAAAATTCAGTTTTGCGCATCCTTCGTCTCCCCCGTTTCATCACGAATATACCGATAAACCGTCATAACTTCCTTCCATTCCTCCAAAAATACCCGTATCCGTTCCCGTCCGGACGGCGTAATACTGTAATATTTCCGCAAACGACCGTTATATTCCGCAGTAGCGCAAACAAGATGCCCATCCGCTTCCAGCCGCTTTAAGATCGGATATAAAGTTGATTCTGAAATTTCAATATACGCACTGACGTCCTTGATGATTTTGTATCCATACGATTCACCGCCCGTCAGCGCTTTAAGGACACAGACCTCTAACAGCCCTTTTTTGATCTGAACGTCCAAAACAATACCTCCTATCGCATAATACTATACATCACATAGTATTATTTGTCAAGTCTTTTTTTAAAAGGAATAAAAACGGCAAAATCATTACAGGATGTATACGGAAGCATATGAATACAAAGAAAGTGGTGATCCATATTTTATACGGATATATTCGTGTATCCTCAACAGATCAGAACGAGGACAGACAGCTAAGAGCCTTAGGGGAAGCAGGTGTACCAAAACAAAATTTGTATACGGACAAACAATCGGGAAAGGATTTCGAACGCCCTCATTACAAACAGCTACTCCGGCGCCTCAGACCCGGCGATCTGCTGTACATTCTCAGTATCGACCGGCTGGGCCGAAACTATGAGGAGATTCAACAACAATGGCGTTTCCTTACCAAAGAAAAGAGCGTAGATATTTGTGTTTTGGATATGCCGCTGCTGGATACGCGGCAGGGTAAAGATCTGATGGGCACTTTTATCGCCGATCTCGTGCTGCAAATCCTATCGTTTGTGGCGCAAAACGAACGGGAAAGCATACGCAAAAGGCAGGAAATGGGAATTGCAGCCGCTAAGGCGCGAGGTGTGAAATTCGGTCGTCCGACCAAATTACCGCCGACAAACTTCGAGCAGCTTATTGAAAATTGGGAAAAGAAAAAACTTCCTTTAGCGGAAGTTGTCAAAATTTGCAATATGAGCGAAGCAACGTTTTATCGGAAGCTACGGGAATACAGATTGAGAAAAAAGAGTTAGAAACGCACAGGCTATCAATAAGTACACCTTTTGCGACCTACATATTTGGATTTCAGAATACCATAAATGAGCGAAAATGTCAATAGTCTTGTGAATATTTTCTAAATATTGCCTCAAAATGAAACAAAACATTTCTGATTCTGTTTTTCTTAAAAGGTGTACCTTTTTACAGGCAGCCCTTTTGCAGACCTCATACGCTGAGCGTTCTGATATAAATGCAGAAGCACGAAAAGAGGTATGCAAAAATGAAAAAACGAGCGTTTGCTATTGTGCTGGCGCTAATGCTGTGTCTGGGGGCGATTCCTGCATCCATTGCTTTTGCTGCACCGCAAAACGATGGATTAAGCGAAGCGGCTCCGCTCGCAGTACCGACAGAGGGGTTGGCCTTTGAAAACGGTACAGTCTACGGGATTAAAAAATCCTGGTTTTCACAAATCAATCCCGACCAAAACAACATTTTCCTGTCTGTGACAATTCCGGATATAATTGATGGACAGCCGGTAACTGATATTGCATCCGATGCGTTTACAACGGCTTATACAAGCGAGAAGAAAGCCAAGAACGCTGTCACCTACAACGACAATCTGGGACTGTTTTATCTTACAGCGGCAGATTTTACCGGCGCTGTTAATTTGGAAACGATCCAAAAGCAAGCCTTCAACGGCAACAAATACCTTTCGGGGACGGTAGACTTGTCCAATACCAAGCTCATCTCCATAGACAAGATGGCCTTCCAAAGCTGCACCAAGCTGACGACAGTCATTCTGCCGGAGACTCTGGAAAGCCTTGGCGCTTCCAGCGGCGGCTCGGTTTTCAAGGGCTGCACGGGTTTAACGTCGATTCGGACAAAGAACGACCCGGAAGGTACCGCATTCTCCCTCCCCGCACAGCTAAAGTATATCGGCACAGATACTTTCAACGGCGCGTTTGCCCAACCTGTGACTGTAACCATTCCCGAATCCGTAATCGGAATCGGCTCACAGGCTTTTTATTCCGGCAATGTGAACCGCATTGTTGTTCATACGACCACAACACCGACGTCCTTTTTCAGCGGGTCCGGTAACGATTGGCTTTCGGGCAAGATCAATACCAAAGCCTTAAAGGCGAGCGGGCTGGATATGGTTCTCTTTACGAATGCAGAGGTCTACGAAGCATATTATAACAATTACGACGGACTCAACAGTGAAAAAGAAAAATTCACCTTCCCGATCACCGTGCATTTTCTTAGCGAAGACAACGAAACAATTTTGGAAACCCAAACAAAGCTCTACAATTTTCCATTGAATTACACGTTTGTCAACGATTGGACACAAAATGGCGAATACCGTTTTCCCCAAATTGACGGAAGCGAAACGCAGTGGTTCATCGACGGAAATAATAACGCACTTAAGGAAACCAACAAGCTGAAAAGCAGTCCAATCCAGGATGTTTTTGAATTTGTACCCGAAGTCAAAAGGGTCATAATCCCTGAAAATCCGACGATTGTCCCGATATTAGACGGCGAAGACCTTCCTGCAAATCAAAATAAACTCGTTGTTGGAGACGACCGCGCCCACAGCTTTGGCATTCGGGTCGACCACGCACTGCTGGAAAAACCACAGAACCCGGCGGAAGGAGACATGTATGTAACCTTCCAGTATAAATGGACAGATATCGTAGACGGCGCCATCGGCCCTCGATCCGGCGGTGCATCCGCCTGGCCGGAAAAAGAGTTTGGTCAATTCGGTCCCTATAATACGATTTCCATCGAAGGAACAGAACATGAACGAATTGAAAACGGAGATTACTATCTGGTAGAAATTGAAGGTTATGTCTGGCGGTATAACGGAAACGAATGGATCAAGGACGATGCTCCTTATTTCAAGACAAAGCACACCATTATCGGCGGCGATAACTCGGACGCCACAGTGGATCTTGTCTATTTGTTTTACGTAGACGTGATTGAGACATATACCGTGACTTATACAGACGGTGTGAATGATGCGACCCTCTTTGAAGATCAAATCCACAAAGGTCTTCAGCTCGGTGACAAAACACCTGCATACGAAGGCGAATGCATAAGAAACGGATATGTATTTTACGGCTGGACGCCGTCAGTAGCGAATACGGTCAACGGCAACGCTGTTTATACGGCGCTATGGGAAATCGACGCCAACCACAACGGCGTTGCTGACAAGGACGAAGATACCTATACGATCATCTACACCGATGGCGTGGAGGAAGAAACCATTTTCCCCGATCAGGTATACGACGGTCTGCTGTCGGGCCTCGGCATT
>CAJFRY010000039.1 GCA_904419545.1 Candidatus Woodwardiibium gallinarum | reverse complement strand
ACATTGCGATAAATCCTTTATTTTCAAGGCTTTTGGAGGATTTTATTAAAACACTGTAACCTCTGTTGAGAGGTCATAATTTACTGATATTCAAATTCAAATTTTTCATAAAAGCGGCAGGCGCGGGCGTTGGCTTCAAACGCCCAGAGGCAGACGTCCCGGTAGCCGTCGGCGGCCAAGGCGGAAAGCGCTCTGTCCATCAGCGCACGGCCCAGACCGCGTCCCCAATAGGCAGGCAGTGTATACAGGGAAATCACTTCGCCCCAGCCGGACAGCTCGCCGCTCCGCTCGGGGCCGACCGAGCAGATGCCGCAGGGGACGCCGCCGTCCCGCGCGAGGAAGCAGCCCGCATCCGGCAGGAGACGCTCGAAAAAGGCGGTGCGGCGCGCGAGGTCGGTGTTCTCGGTCAATTGCTCGGGCGTGAGAAGGTCTTGGTAGGCCGCTTTCCACGATTCGCACAGCACATAAGCAAAATCTGCCGCGTCTGCGGCTTCGGCCGTTCGGATACACACAGACATACCGTTTCTCCTTTAATGCTCGGCGCCGTATAAAAACCCTGCACCATGCAGTATGATGCCCTCAGCCATTGCCGCCAGCTCTTCGGTGCTTTCGCGCATACCGTCCGAGAGCCATTTTTGCAGCAGGGCGATGCAGCCCGCGCTGGCGAACGCATAAAAATACTCGATTTGCCGTTTCGGCACACCGCGGAAAAGCCTCGCGTAGGTTTCCAGGCAGAAATCCCGCCCCAGATCGATCAGCCGCAGCGCAAATTTTTTGTCTCCGTATTCGCCTAACGTAACAGCACAGAGGTCGGCGTTTTCCTTCAGACAGCGAAAAACCGCCTCCGCAATCCGCAGCGGTGTTCGGGCTTCGGCGTCGGCTTCGGCCATCGGCGTAAGCAGCGTGCGGAATTCACACAGCATCTCTTCCTCAATGGCGTCGCGCAGTGCATAAATATCAGTATAGTGTGCATAGAAGGTGCCGCGGTTGATCCCCGCCCGTTCGCACAGCTCCTTGACGGAGATGTCCTGGATTGGCTTTTTGCGCAGAAGTTCGGTAAACGCGCGGCGGATGAGCAGCCGCGTTACCCGCGTGCGGCGGTTATTTGTAACGTTTTTCACATCTCATCGCTCCCTTCAACAGTTCGTGTTGATTCTGTCGGCAAACGCAACGTCCGGCCCGATTCTGTTGGTTGCGTTTTGTTCTGTTTTGGAGTATAATACAGACAGGAAAGAAAATCAACACCATGTTTGTTAAAAAGCGCGCTGCGCGGAAAGGATGGGTGTTTGCTATGAAAAAGAAAACATTGTATATCGTCACCGGCGCCGCCGGCCATCTGGGCGGCACGATCGTCCGTCTGCTGCACAAGCGCAGGCTGCCCGTCCGCGGCTTTCTGCGCTTGGGAGAGACGCCGCCCGTAGCCGGCGTGCCGTATGTGTATGGGGACGTCCGCGATGCCGACAGCCTACGGCCGTTATTCGCGGACGTTATGGAGGAACGCGTCGTCGTCATCCATACGGCGGGTATTGTCGGCATTGCGGACGCACCTGACCCTGTGATGCACGACGTCAACGTCAACGGGACAAGCATCGTTGCTTCGCTGTGTCTGGAATACGGCGCCCGAATGGTTTACGTCAGCAGTGTGCACGCCATCCCCGAGAACGGCGGCCTGCGCGTGCTGACCGAAACCGATTCCTTCTCGCCCGATACGGTGCAGGGCTGGTATGCCAAAAGCAAGGCTGAAGCCACGCGCAATGTGCTCGCCGCCGTTCGGGAGAAGGGGCTGGACGCGGTCGTCGTCCATCCTTCGGGCATCATCGGCCCGTTTACGGAGGATAACCATCTCGTGCAGCTCATCGGGGATTATATCGACGGCAGTCTGCCCGCCTGTGTGCGCGGCGGCTATGACTTCGTGGACGTCCGCGACGTGGCGGCAGGCTGCATAGCCGCCGCAGACAAGGGACGCCGCGGCGAATGCTATATTCTCTCGAACCGGCATTACGAGGTGCGTGAGCTGTTGGAGATCGCGCGCCGCTGCGGGGGCGGACGCCGGCTGCCCGTGCTGCCGGCGTGGCTGGCGAAAGCCGCCGTGCCTGTCATCGATCTGTATGCCCGCATTTCGCATCGCCGACCGCTGTACACTGCATATTCCATCGACACGCTGCAAAGCAACGACCGTTTTTCGCACGACAAGGCTACCGCGGAGCTTGGCTTCTTCCCGAGGGACATTTGCCGCACCGTGGCGGACACGATCGCGTGGCTGCGCCGCCGGAGGGTAAAGGCGTAAAATGCTGCAAACCATATGACAAAGAAGGAGAAAAGCTGTTTCAGCTTTTCTCCTTCTTGCATATAAAATGGCCGTTTCGAAAAAATGGTTTTGGAAAGTCGTTTTTATGGAACTGTGCGGCTGTCCGGCAGATATCCTATATGCGGATTTTATGCGGAAAGCCAAAAGCACGTGCGTTCGTATCCGGAGATACCGGCAAGAGGGGAGCATCCGCCGGCGATTGGGGAAAAGCGGTTAGAGCTTATCCCGGAACCGTGTCATATACACATCGTAAAGGATGGCAATGAAGTAGGAAATGATAATGCACATAATCAGCTCTTCGAGCGCGCGGGGGATCCAGACGATCCAGAAGGCGCGTCCCGCCCATGCCGGCAGCGTGAAGTAGCGCAGTACAATGGTGTTGAGCGTCGTTACGATCAGGCCTGCGCCGAAAACCGAAGCAAAGATACGGATGTGCGGCGCGTTGCCCTCCTTGCCCTGCTTCCGGCGGCGAAGATTGACGAGCGCTTCCGCGCCGATGTAGAGCAGTCCGAGCAGGGCGGTGCCCTCCAGACCGAGGGTAATGAAGTTGATGTAGCCGGCCAGATTTTTGCGGAAGGCGTCACTGTTGGTGAAGCTGCTGCTGTCCGAAATGCCGGTTTCGTCTACCTGCACGGTGACCGACTCCACGTCCGCCGCTTCGAAGGCAATGCCGGCCTTTTCCGCCGCTTCCTGCGCTTTGCTTCCGGCTTTGGCAACAATCACGCTGCCCTCGGCGAGTCCGTCGAAGGCCTTTTCGTCAATCGTTTTGACGGTTTCGGGGATCAGGATGCGCAGCTGGGCCTCGGGAAAGGCTTTTTCGCCCAGCTTGGTCACGCTGAGGGTGTAGCCGTCGGGATAGACGATCTTGGACGGAAGCGTGACCGTGTCCGCGTCGCCGGTGTAGCGGGAATAGGTGATGACGTCGTTGTTATAATCGGCCAGATGCACGACGAGTTTGGTCAGCGGATTGTAATCCTCCATTTGTATTTCGCTGCGTTTGGGCAGTTCAGAGGCGTCGGCCGCCAGCCCCGCCGATATGCCGTCACTGACAAGCGAAATGTGGAACGCTCCGCCTACGACGCCCAGCGCGATCAACAGGCACAGCGCCACACGGCGCACGCGGCCGTCGTTGCGCATAGCCAGCAGGCGCCAGATCCAGCCCTTGATAACGCCGCCGCAGAAGGCGGTAATGGTGAAAATCGGGTTGTAGGGGCCGGACGGCTTGATGATGACGCCGAGCAGATCGGAGATGGCCGTGGCGACGCCGCCGTACAGCGGTCCGAACAGGAAGGCCGGAAAAGCGGTAAAAATGCCGCCGAAGCCGACGTTCATACCCGATGCGCCGAACAGGGGCAGCGTGACCGAGAAGAACTTGGAGATCGCCACAAAGCCGATGCAGATGGCCGTTACGGCGATCTTGGTCAGATTTTCTTTTTCTCTGCGAGTCAAAAAAATACACCTCACCTTTCATTTTCAAGCTACAATTAGCTAAAAAGAACGGTGAAGCGTTGCTTTTCTGCGCGCCGTTGATGAAGCTATATTGCAGCGGGATGCAAAAGCCGCACCGCAAGACGCAAGCTCTTTTCGTCCGCCGGACAACTCCCCGTCCCGGCAGCACTTTACGCGCGGCTTTTTACTCTGCTTGTACGCTTATTCTACACGCTTTTCGCGGCAATGTCAATGTCCATATTGCACAAATACGCACATCGCCGCCGCATGCGTATATAAAAAAAGCGGACAGAACCTCATATGTATGCTTGTCCTGCCGCTTTACGGCATCGGAGGCGGCGGACGGTCTTTGCAGCATAATTTTTTGTGCCGGGGAAACGGCAGTGCGTGTTTGTCGGCCCGGTTCCGAGCCGGTCGTCTGTTTGTTCCCGCAGGCGCTTCATACGGCGGATGCCGATGATTTGAAAAGCACCGCGCGGCAGGTGTTCCTGCGGCACGGTGCTTTTTCGCCGGGTCAGACCTCTTTTGCCTTTTTTCCGAACAGCCTTCGGATCAGCGGGCGCAGCAGGCGCGGCGCGCGGAAGCAGTAAATTTTCAAAAACACCAACCCTTGCCTTTCTATGTATTGCGAAAACACGATTAAACAGTTTCGGAATCATGCAACGGATTCGTCCATCTGACGGGCAGGACTGTCCGCTGCATGGGGGAATATACCGTATTCTTTTTAACGTCGTTATATGGTTTTGCGATTTACGTATTTGAACACATCGTATTTATTTGTCCAGCACGATGGCGGCGCCGGCCGCCACCACTCCGCCCGCGAGTACAAATACCATTCCGCCGGCAGGCAGAACCATGCACAGAAGCACGCCCGCGCCGAAGGACAGCGCGCAGCAGCCGATCAGTTTTCCACACCGCATTGCAGGATCTTCCTCCTTTTCCAATCGTCTCTTCTTTTTTAGTTTATGTGCCCGGCGTGCGGTTTGCTATTGCAATACGGGCATGCATTTGCTATAATGAACAAAAGGAGAGGAAAGAAGGGATTTCAGAATGAAAAAAACTTTGCTTTGTCTTGTAACAGCGGTACTGCTGACTGCGCTGCCCGTGTCGGCAGCGGAACGTTTCGAGGTCACTGACGGGGTGTATGTGGACCTGCCGGACGCATTCGTTGCTTACACCAGAGATTCGGTACAGGATAAGCAGAGCGATTATCTCGGCATAGACGTATCGATGCTGACGGAATTTCTGGAGGAAAACGGATACTGCTGTATGATGCTGCATGGAACACATTTTTCGCAGTGTTATTTTTTGGTTATGAGCAGCATATATCAGGACTTTTCCGACATGACAGATTCGCAGCTTGAGGAACAGAATGCCCTTATCCGGGAGGAAATGGAGCACATCGGTTATCGTGTCGAGCCGTATGCACTGCCGTCGGACGGTGATATCCGCTGGATTGCGCTGCGTTTGTATCCCGGCAGCGGATATGAAGCTTCTCTGGCGGCGACGGCGATGTATATCACGGTCGAGCAGGGAAGGCAGATTGTTGTCAGCGCCGCGTTTCCGAATGCGTACTTCAATACCGGTGAACTGGAGGCATATGATCGGATCGTCGCAGGGATGACGGTTGAACGCGTGTCGCCCGGGCCGGTGCTGATCATTGCCGTCGCGGTCATCGTAATCATTCTGCTGGGCGCGGGCGTCATCGTCGCACGTTCGATCCGTCGGCGGAAGAACGGACCCGATTCTTTGCCGCCGGAGGCATATCTGTAAAAAAACGCATAGCATGGCCTTTTGCCGCATATAGATGCAGTAAAAACAAGAGAAGGGTCGTGCTTCCGATATGAAAGCCTCCACAAGGACTGTTTACCTCCCGCGGCGGATCTGCCATACAACAAGCGAGAAAGAGATTACGCTTGAAAATCCGCTTCCCGATCTCTCGCCCGATATCAGCCGTCTGATCCGCGCGGAGGCGACCGCCTATCCTGAGCAGACCGAGGCGGGCAAGGACGGTGTTACCGTCAGCGGCCGTGTTGTGTTCGGGCTGCTGTATGAAACGGATTACAAGAATAAACTGGCACACGCATCCATGACGACGGATTTTGCGCAACGGTTCGTGCTCGACGGGTTTGCCGGCGGCGCGCTGGACACCGATGTCCGCGTCGAGTGCCTGCATGTCAATTGCCGCCTGCTTTCTCCGCGGAAGGTTCTTCTGCGCTGCCTGCTTGCTTTTTCGATGGCAGCCACCGAGCTGCGCGGCACGGAGGTGCTCTCGCCGGAAGCCAAGGAGAGCGATACCTTTTTCCAGACCACGCTGATCGAGGGAGAGCGTTGGATCGATCCGGTCGAGGCGGTCTACAGCTTTTCCGAGCGGATTGACAGCCCGAAGCCGATCGGTACGATTCTGAGCAAAACGCTAACGCTGTCGCCACCGGAGATCGTCGAGCGCGAGGGCGTCGTCGTAGTCAACAGCAATGCGCATTTTACTTCCCTTGTGGAAGAAGAGAATACCGACAATGCTGTTTTTACCGTTACGAGTACCTTTCCGATTTCAATGGAGTTCAACGCGCCCGAAGGAGAACATTTCCACGCTGAGCTGAGTGTTGCCACACTGGATGCCTCCGCCGAGCTGAACGACTATGGTGAGAACAAGATTATGGCCGTCAATTTTTCAGTCGACGCCAGACTCAAGGGCTATGTCAATGAGCCGCTCGAGCTTGTGACCGACGCATTCAACTCCAATTACGATAACCATATCCAGACCGGTTCGATTTATTATGACCTGCCCGTTTTTGCGGCCGAGCGGTCACTGACGGTTGAAAAGACCGTTGAGACCGACTCGAATCTGCTGGAGGTACTTGATACGCTCGCGACGGTCAGCGTAACATCTACCGTGCAGGAGGAGGGCGGCCTGCGTGTGCGCGGAAACGTTGCCATTTCCGTACTGGCTGTCGCCGACTACGGTGTGACGACCATCGACAGTACAGAACCGTTCGACGAGCTGTTTCCGGCCAACACGCCGGAGGGAGATATAGACTATTACAGCTTCGGTTATCCATTGAGTGCGGTATCGACACTCGTAAGCGGGAATACGGTGAGTACGAAGGTTATCGTGATGCTCAAAATGTTCGGCTTCGAAAAACGCGAGGTGACGGCCGCGACCGAGCTGACGATGGAGGAAAGCGCGAAGGACGAATTTGCCGACGAGGCGGTGATCTACTACTATCCCGACCGTGACGAAACGCTCTGGAACGTTGCCAAGCAGTATTCTGTCAATCCCGCGCTGCTCCGCAGCGACAACGACGGCGCGTTCGACGATAACGATCATGTCCGTGCGCGGATGCTGCGCATCTGCAAGAAATAAAGAAGGTACATACCGAACCGTATAAAACGGACAATGACAAAAAAGACCTCTATGGCAGAATGCAAAAACTGCCATAGAGGTCTTTTTTCTGCTGTCTGTACAAAACCTGGGCAAATCAAACTCCAGGCGTTTTTCTAAGGTTGATTTACATCGGTTCGCCGACGATGTGGATACGCATCATATTCGTTGTGCCCGATTTGCCCAGCGGTACGCCCGCAGTGATAACGGTCAGGTCGCCGTCCTTGATTGCGCCTGCCTGCCGCGCGGCGCTCACGGCGGCTTCAAACAATTCATCGGTGCTCTTCTTTTCTTCCACATAGATCGGTGTTACGCCCCAGGACAGGTTCATCTGCCGAAGCACCTTTTCGCTCGGCGAGCAGCCGATGATAGGGACCAGCGGACGGAATTTGGAGATCATCCGTCCCGTCATGCCCGATTTGGTCACAGTGATGACGGCGGCTGCGTTCAAATCGTGTGCCGCGGCACAAGTGGCATGGGAAATGGCGTCGGTCACGTTGCACAGCTCGGGAACGGAAGCCTGCATAAAGCGCTTGCGGTAGTTGATATCGCTTTCGGTGCGTTCGGCGATGCGCGCCATTGTTTTGACCGCTTCCACCGGATAGGCGCCGGCGGCCGTTTCGCCTGAAAGCATAATGGCGGAAGTTCCGTCATAGATAGCGTTTGCGACATCGGTTGCTTCCGCACGGGTAGGACGCGGATTTTTGATCATCGAGTCGAGCATCTGGGTTGCGGTGATGACCTGCTTGCCGGCGCGGTAGGCTTGTTTGATGAGCTTTTTCTGGATTACGGGAACATCCTCCAGCGGGATTTCCACGCCAAGGTCGCCGCGCGCTACCATTACGCCGTCGCAGACCGTGAGAATTTCGTCGATGTTCGCCACGCCTTCGCTGTTTTCGAGCTTGGCAATGATGCGCATATCATGGCACCCCAATCTCGCCAGCTCCTCCTTGATCAGATTGATGTCGGCGGCGGTACGCGTAAAGGAGGCGGCCACAAAATCAAAATCGTTTTCCACCGCAAACCGCAGGTCGGCGCGGTCACGGCTGCTGATAAACGGCAGCGAGAGCTGAACGCCAGGCACATTGATGCCCTTGCTGGACGAAATCGTTCCGCCGTTGATAACCGTACAGGCGATTTCAGTGCGTGTGGTGCTGACGACGACCATATCGATCAATCCGTCGTCGATGAGGATATGCGTCCCGCGGGAAACGTCGTTGGGGAGCCCGGAAAAGCTGACGTGAACAAGTTCGTTCGTGCCGACCACGTCACGCGTGGTCAGTGTAAAGCTCTGCCCCGGCTTCAGTTCAACCTTCGGCTCCGCAAATTTGCCGATGCGGATCTCAGGCCCCTTTGTGTCGGCCAGCAGCGCAACGGGAAGCCCCAATTCCTCCCGGATACGCTTGACCGCTTCCACACGGACCTTCTGTTCCTCGTGCGTTTGATGCGAAAAATTGACGCGCGCAACGTCCATCCCCGAAAGCATCAGGGCGCGCAGCACGTTTTCGTCGTCAGTGGCCGGTCCAAGTGTACAGATGATCTTCGTTTTCCTCATATTTTCTTGTCTCCTTTATCCGATCGGGCAATATGCGGTTATCCCGAAAAGCCTCTAAATTTTCCTATTATATATATACTACGAAATGTGCGGAATTGCAAGAGCACAAGCGGAAAAACATATTCCGGTCAAAGTGAATTTTTTGTGCGCTTTAGCAAACTCCTTAATTCGCTTTATCATAATATGGACAAAATATGACTATTAAATGCTGTAAATTGAAAATGCCTTTAAGGCTGCAGCCGCAGTGGATCGCATATCGTCAAATACATATGACAATGGTTCGGATGCGCGCAAAATGACCTGAACGGGTTATCCGACAGCGGCTGCGCCGCACCGGTGAACAGATAATAAATGGAATGGAAACGCGGCGGGCGCGCAGACGTTTATATGAACGATGCGATCCGGACAGATGACCGTACAGACAGCGGATTTGTGCTTGCAGGCGGTCAAAGCGGGAAAGCGCAGGGAAACGCTGACCTTCCATTTTTATTCCGCCGTTGTTGCATACAAAAGTAAAAGCGGCCTGCATACAGGCCGCTTTATTCTATGCTGTTATTTTTCTTCTTTGGCGAAGTTGTCGAAATAGCCTTGGATAAGAATGATCGGCGTACCCTTGTCGCCCGAGCCGGACGTCAGGTCGCACAGACTGCCGATGAGATCGGTCAGCCGGCGGGGTGTGGTTCCCTGGCTGGACATCTGGCCCTTCAGGTCGCTGTCCTTGTTGGAGATACTGTCCTTGATCGCGGCCGTCAGCGCCTCGCCCGAGAGGGCGGCAAAATCGTTGTCGGCCAGATATTTCAGCTTCAGCTCGTTCGGCTGGCCTTCCAGTCCCTCGGTGTATGCGGGGCTGACCACGGGGTCCGCCAATTCCCAGATTTTACCCATCGGATCCTTGAATGCGCCGTCGCCGTAGATCATAGCCTCGATCTGTTTGCCTGTTGCTTTGCGCAGGCTGTCGGCCAGCTTGTTGACAAAGGCCTGACAATCGCGCGGGAACAGTTTTACGCTGTCCTCGGTCGCCTTGTTGGAGCCGAGAAGTCCATATTGCTCATTGTAGCCGCTGCCGTCAACCGGTGCGGTCATCAGATCGCTCAGCAGCAGCACCTTCTCCGCACCTGCAGCCAGCAGACGGCGCTGGGAACGGCGGCGCGTGTGGATGTCGCAGCAGAGCACGTTT
Source organism: Candidatus Woodwardiibium gallinarum (assembly GCA_904419545.1). GTDB lineage: Bacteria > Bacillota > Clostridia > Oscillospirales > CAG-382 > Woodwardiibium > Woodwardiibium gallinarum. The sequence continues at coordinate 9,135 of CAJFRY010000039.1, read as the reverse complement.
TTCGTGTAGGGCAGGATGGCGCGGACATCGTTGGCGAACACAAACTCGACCTCGCAGCCCTGGCTGCGGAACAGGTCGCCGTAATATTCGACGTAGTCGACGCCGGTAAACGGATGCTTGGTGAAGCCGAACAGCTCACGGTACTGCTTTTCGGTCAGCACATCGCTCCACGGATTGATGCCCTTTTCATCCAGCAGGTCCTCGTCAAACAGATGATTGCCCACCTCATCGGACGGATAGCTCATCAGTATGTAGGCTTTTTTGAACGCCTTTGCGATCCCCTTCAGGCAGATGGCGATGCGGTTGCGGCTGAGGATGGGGAAGGTCAGCCCTACCGTATCGGTGCCGAATTTGGCGGCGCAGTCCTTGGCGATGGCGTCGGTCGTGACATAGTTGCCCTGACTGCGGGCGACCACGGCCTCCGTGACCGCTACGATGTCTTTGTCCGCAAAGCGGATGCCCTGTTCCTCACCGCAGGCGAGAATGGCGTCGGTGACGATCTGCACAAGGTCGTCGCCCTCGCGGATCACGGGGCAGCGCACGCCGCGGGAGGTGGTGCCGACAGTTCTCATAATATTGCTCCTCTTTATCATCAAGATACGGCAGATCCGTGCATGGGTGAACCCATTGCACGCTAAGCCACCCTTTATTATAATGCAAAAGCATACAAATGTAAAGAGTGAAAACGATATTTTTACAATTTCCACGTAACAAAGGGAAGCTTGGGGATCGGCTTTGTTGTTGTTCTCCGGCAGAATAAGGCGGCTTTTCGGGGCGTCGGCATTTTTGTCCGTATTGTACGGTTTTTATTTACTTTTTGAAAGATGTGTGCTAAAATAAAAAAGATAAAATCGACTGATTTTCTGCAATGGGTATCATTTTGAAGAAACAACCTTCAAGCCGTGCGTTCTGCGGGCTGATTCCGCAGCGCAAAGGCGGCCGAATTACATCTTGGAAAGGAAAGGTCATTATTATGAAAAAAGTCCGTATCGGCATCGTCGGCGCCGGCAACATCGCCACGAATGCCCACATGCCCGCGTACGCGGCGTGCGACAAGGCGGAGGTCGTCGCCGTCGCCGACCTCAATCTGGAGCGTGCGGAGGCTTTTGCCAAGCGCTTCGGGATCCCTCATGCCTACGCTTCCGTCGAAGAACTGCTGGCGAACGAGGACATCGACGCTGTGGACGTCTGTACCTGGAACAACGGCCACGCGCTCGTGACCATCGCCGCCGCCAAGGCCGGCAAGCACATCCTGTGCGAAAAGCCGTTTGCAGACAGCTTGGAGCATGCGCTCGAAGCCAGGGCCGCCGTGGAGGAGGCCGGCGTGCAGTTCCTGCTCGGCGTACCAAGCCGCTTCAATCCGCAGAATGCGCTGGTTCGTGAGCTGCTGGACAAGGGTGAGTTCGGCGACATCTACTACGCCAAGACCTCCTATCTCCGCCGCCGCGGCACCCCGACCGGCTGGTTTACCGACAAGCGCGTGGCAGGGGGCGGGCCCATCCTGGATATCGCCGTCCACCGCATCGACGCCGCGTGGTATATGATGGGCAACCCGAAGCCGGTGCGGGTCAGCGCCGCGGTTTCCAACCGCCTCGGTGCGTTCCGGACCAAAGGCATCGAGCGCTGGCAGGGCACGCCCTGTCCCGATAACCAAAACGACACCGAGGACTTCGGCGCGGGCGCCATCCACTTTGAAAACGGCGCGATCCTGCTCTTCGAGGCCTCGTGGGCGATCAACGGGCCCGATTTTCAATATACTCAGCTTTACGGTACAAAGGGCGGCGTCACGCTGGACCCGCTGACCGTCTACGGCGAACGGAACGGTTATCTCAGCGACGATAAGCTGAATCCAGGCCCCGGTAAGAGCTTTGAATTGGAAATTGCGCACTTTGTCGACTGCGTCCTGACCGGCGCGCCCACCCGAACGCCGGTTGACCAGGCCTGCGACCTGCAGCGGATGCTGCAGGGCATTTACGACTCGGCGCGGCTGGGCCGGGAAGTTACGCTTTGAGCGTGCGGGAGGCACATATGAAAACCTGTATCAGTACATACAGCTTTGCAAGGCTCATCGGCAGCGGCGCGATGGACCACTTCGATGTTCTGGATAAAATCCACGAGATGGGCGTTCCGGCGGCCGAGCTGGTGCTTGACGACAACACCTCGTCTTCGCCGCTGGAATTCGCCTGCCGTCTGGCCGACCATGCACGGAAACTGGGTTTGGACGTGCCGATCTACACCACGGGTGCGAATTTCTGCTGCCCGGACGTGGAGGCGGAGATCCGCCGGGTCGAGCGGCATATCGATATCGCGGCGGAGGCGGGAATCCCTCTGCTTCGCCACGATATTACACCCGGGTTTTATGAGGGCTACACAGGCCTTCGAACCTTCGAGGCCATCCTGCCCGTGCTGGCCGCCGCCATTCGGGAAGTTGCGGATTACGCGCAGAAAAAGGGCGTGACCACCTGCTCGGAGAACCATGGACGTCTTGTGCAGGACAGCGACCGGATGCTTGCGGTTTTTACCGCCGTCAACCATCCCAACTACCGCTATCTCTGCGACATCGGCAACTTCGGCGGTGTAGATGAAAACTGTGCGGTCGCCGTATCCAAGCTCCTGCCTTTCATTGCCCATGTGCATGCCAAGGATTCCTTCGTGCGGGACGGCATGCGGCAGGACCCGGGCCGCGGATGGGTGCTCAGCCGTGCCGGAAATTACCGGCGTGCGACGATCTTCGGCCACGGCGACCAGCCGGCTTATCAGTGCCTGAAGATCATTTATGCGTCGGGTTACCGCGGCTATGTTTCGCTGGAATTCGAGGGCATGGAGGATCCGCTGACCGCCATTGAGATCAGCATGGAGAACCTGAACCGTTATTTGGCTCAGATTATGGGGTGAGCGGATGAAGCGAGACTGGCTTTTTGAAAATGTCAGGGTCCTGAAAGACGACTTCGCCTTTGCCGACGTGTCCGTCGCCGTTCGGGACGGCGTCATCGCCGGGATCGGTCAGCCGGACGGGACTGGATTGCAGAAGATTGACGCGACGGGCATGACTTTGATTCCCGGGCTTATCGATACCCACTTCCACGGTGCACTGGGCAACTGTTTCGGCCGCACCGGATCGGAGGGGATCCGTGAGGTGGCGGCGTTTGAAGCCGGGCAGGGCGTCACTGCCATCATCCCCGCTGTGTCCGCCACCACCGACGAAAATGTTTTTGACACCCTGCAAAGCATTCGGGAAGTTATGGCGTCCGGCTCGGGCGGTGCACGGGTGGAGGGCGTCCATCTGGAGGGTCCCTTCCTTTCGGCGGAATACCGGGGCGGGCAATGGCTGAAGTATCTTCAGCCGCCGACTGTAAAAAAGCTCCGTGCATTTTGGGAAGCGTCCGGCGGCTGCATCCGTATTTTAACCCTTGCGCCGGAATGCGGGGACGGACTCTCTGTGGTCCGCGAGGCGGCGTCGCTGGGTATCGCCGTGGCGCTGGGCCATACCGGCGCGGATTATGATACCGCCAAAGCCGCCATTGATTGCGGGGCCACCATTGCTACACATACTTTCAACGGGATGGTCGGGCTGCATCACCGCGCGCCCGGGGTGCTGGGCGCCGTCCTGACCGACGACCGCGTGTCGTGCGAGATCATTGCCGATTTCGTCCATCTCCATCCTGCAACCGTGGATTTGATCTGCCGCGCCAAGGGGATGGATCGGGTCCATCTGGTCAGCGATTCGATGTATGCCACCGGCCTGCCCGACGGCGATTATCCCGAGGAGGACCGCGTGCGCCACATCCGGAACGGCGCCTGCGTGCTGGACGACGGCCGTATCAGCGGCAGTATGTATCCGGTCTCTTATGGGATGAAAAACCTTCTGACGCTCGGTATTCCTTTGGAAAAAGCGGTTATGGCCGTTTCCGAAAATCCGGCCAAAGCCGCCGGGATTTTCGACCATACGGGCAGCATCACGCCCGGCAAGCGCGCCGATCTGGTGCTTCTGGACCCGTCGCTGAACGTGGCCGCGACCTTTGTGGACGGATGTCCCGTTTACCGCAGGGAAGGGGTCTCCCTATGATGCGGCTGGGCGTGGATTTGGGTGGCACCGCCATCAAATCCGGGCTGGTGGACGAGAACGGAGAAGTCAAGTTTCACGAAACGCTTCCCACCCATACGGACGGCGGTGCCGACGCGGTTCTGGATGCGCTGATCGACGCCTGCAGGCGTCAGCTTGCGCGCGCCGACGTTCACGCCGTCGGCATCGGCATGCCGGGGACGGTGGACGCCGAACACGGCGTCCTTGTCCGCGCGTCGAACCTGCCGCTGTCGGATTTTCCGCTGACGCAGGTGCTTTCAAAGCGGCTGGGTTTGCCCGTGTATCTGGAAAACGACGCCAACTGTGCTCTTTACGGGGAGATTTTTGCCGGCGCGGGCCGGGATTCGGATAATTTTCTTATGGTTACGGTTGGCACGGGGATCGGCGGCGGAATCCGCCTCGGCGGGAAAATCCACCTCGGTATGGAAAACCGCGCCGGCGAGTTCGGACATATGATCGTGGTGATGGACGGCCGTCCCTGCCGCTGCGGCCGGATCGGCTGCTGGGAGCAGTACGCCTCCGCCACCGCGCTCTGCCGGATGACGCGGGAAGCGGCGGACAACTTCCCCGAAAGCCCGCTGGCGCAGCGGATCCGTGAGGCGGCGGGCGTCGTCGACGGCCGGACGGCCTTCGACGCGGCGCGGGCCGGCTGCTCTGTTGCGGACGCCGTCTTGGAGACGTATGCGAAGCATCTTTCGGTCGGACTCAACAACCTGACGGCAATCTTCCGACCCGACCGGATTGTATTGGTCGGCGGTATTTTTCGGGAAGGGGAGTACCTGCTCTCCCGCGTTCGGGAGCGCTGCACCGACCCGCAGCTTATTGAAGTCTCCGCGCTCAACGGGCAGGCCGGATTGATCGGCGCGTCTCTGCTGCCCGAGCGGTTGGATCCGGCCAGCCCGGTTTACCGGATTTTTCAGTATACCAAATAGCTGCTGAATTACGGATATTCGGAAAGAAGGATTTTTTTGAACAGCATCCCGGCACTTTTTGCCTGCATCGAAGCGCAGGAACACCGTTTTCAGAACTTTTTGGCCCGTCTGACCGCGCAGGAGAGCTTTTCGCTTGATCGGGAGAGCGTTTCTCTTGCCGCCGAGTTGACAGCCGCTTTCGCAAAGGAACTGGGTTTCTCGGTCGAGGAGCATCCTTTTCCCCGTGCAGGCAGCGGGCTCGTCGTCTCCCGGGAAACCGGAAGCGTGTCGGCGCCGATTGGTTTTGTGGCCCATCTGGACACCGTCCACCCGGCGGGGAGCTTTCCCGACAGTCTGAAGCCCGCGCCCGAGGGCGGCCTGTACGGTCCCGGCATTGTGGACTGCAAGGGCGGCGTTGCCGTTGCGCTGCTGGCAATGTACGCGCTGAAGGAGCTTGGTTTTTCCCGCCCTCTGCGGCTGCTCCTTACGCCGGACGAGGAGGTCAGCAACCGGCTGACCGGCGACGACGGGATCGCCTTTTTGCAGTCGCACGTAAAGGACTGCGCCGCCGCCTTCGTCTGCGAATGCGGCAAGCGGGACGAGGCCGTGGTGGAGCGGAAGGGCATCACGAAGGTACGCGTGGATATCCGCGGCAGGGCCGCGCATGCCGGTATGTATTACGCCGAGGGCATCAGCGCCGTTCGGGAGGCGGCTTATCAGATTCTGGCGCTGGAGGAGCGGAGCCGTCCCGACGCCGTCACCTACAACTGCGGCCGCATCAGCGGCGGCACGGCGGAAAACGTCGTCCCCGAGACCTGCTCGTATACTGTTGATATCCGTTTTCGGACTGCGGACGAGGGAGAGCGCGCGATGGAGCACCTGCGCCGCGTGACGGGGACCGCGCATGTTCCCGGCGCCGTGTCGTCCGTGACGGTGCTCGGCAGACGCAGCCCTATGCCGCGCACCGAAGTCGGTATGGCTCTGTTTGCGCATCTGCGCGATACCGGCCTCCGTTGGGGTCTGGAGGACCTCCGGCCGCTGGCGAACGGCGGCGGCTCGGACGCGGCGTACACCGTTTCTGTCGGCGTGCCGACGGTCTGCGCTGTGGGGATGACCGGCTGGGACTGGCACAGCGTACGGGAACGCACAGAGCCGGGCGCCCTTGTCCGCCGCGCCAAGCTGCTGGCTGCCGCCGTCGCGGAGTTCCCCGAACGTCTGAGAAGCCGCGACGGCTGAAGGTTCGGCCTGTTTTCCGGGGCGGAACGCCTTTGCGCCGACAGCCTGCTTTCCTCCATCAAAGCGGAATACGAGTTGTGGGACAGGGCGATTCATCGCGGATGTCGCGATTCCCGCTCGGGCTGGCGTTCTATGTTCTCAAAATCCGAAGGCCGTGACCTTCGGATTTTTGATTTTTCAGCCGGGAAAATGCCGCGTCATAGAACGCGGGCTTCGATTGGGAGAGGGGCTTTTTCCGTCCGGCCGTCGGCAAAAACGCAAAAAATGCGGACAGCGTTACACAATTTTGTATTTTTCTTGACTGTTCTTTATGAGAGGCTATAGGCGATGGGAGGATACATAGTATGGCGCTTTACCGAAAACGAACAAAGCCGTCTGCGTCCGAAGATGAGGAAATCATCCGTATGTATTGGCGGCGGGATGAAAACGCAATCCGGGAAACCGATTTGAAATACGGCGGATATCTGTTTGCCGTTGCGTACCGAATCGTCCGCGACCGCCGCGACTGTGAGGAATGCCTGAACGACACCTATGTCGGCGTCTGGGAGGCGGTCCCGCCGGCCTGGCCGAATGCGCTCAAGGCGTTCCTGACGACGATTATGCGCAGGGTCGCGATCAATCGTTATCATGCCGGACTTCGTAAAAAACGTATACCGTCCGAAATGACCGTGGCGCTCTCCGAGCTGGAGGACGTCCTCGCCGGCGACGGGGACGTCGGCGAGGAAGCGGACGCCGAACGGCTCGGCAGGGTCATCAGCGACTATATACGCACGCTTTCCGAGCGCCGGAATTTTATTTTTATGAGCAGATATTATGCTGCCGAGCCGCTCGACGAGATCGCGCGAGCGCTTATGGTCAGCCGTTCTACGGTCAACAAGGAGCTGGCATACATAAAAAAGGGCTTGAAAGAAAGATTGATTGAGGAGGGGTATTCCGTATGAAAACACAGGAATGGAACGAGGGCCTGAATCATATCGATTTTGCACTTGTTCGTGAATATGTCGCGCACAAAGACGGTCTCGCTGCCCGGCGCAGAGAGAAAAGCCGGCGGCTCGGACGTTATGCCGCTGCCGCCTGCTTCTGCGTGGTGCTGAGCATAGCCATGTTCCTTCTGCTGCGTCGGGACGGCGTTCCCGTCTATGACGATCCCGTTTATACGGCGGCGGAGGTTGCGTCCATGTTCCCGGAGTTTTACGGCGCCACTTCGAGTTATGAGAAAATCTATGTTCCGTCAGCCGACGAGCTGCAGATTCTTCCGATCCCGAACGAAGATTATATCGCGGTCTATCAGGAGCTGTCCGCCGGCAGGGAGACAGACGAAAATGAACTCATCGACTACGCTGCGCGGTTTTTCTCCCGCTTTTCGGGCGAGACGCTGCCTGCGTTTGAAGTGAAAAAAGAAACGGCATTTAGGGGCGATGCCTATCTGTCGGCCGAAATGCCGAGCGAGAACGGCTATGATGTTTCTATGGGCCAATATGAGAACAGATGCTATGTGAATATATTTTCGAAGGAGGACGGAACGCTTACGGTCGGCGGCGTTCCCGTCGAAGCGGATCCGTCCCGCACCGACGAGGAGCTTGCGGCCTCGCTCGAGGCGCTTCGCGACGAGCTGTTTGCGCTTTTCGAGGTGGAATTCGCCGATATGCGGATTGTACGCGGCTACAACGGCGGTTCCTACGTGTCTCTGGCGGTTTATTTCTATAATGAAAGCGACCATCCGCTGAATGCGGGAAGAAATGTGCCGGTGACCGATTGCATTGCTGTTTACTTCGGCTCGGGTCGGGACGACCCCAGCGAATCGCGTTATGTGCGGACATACATCTCATACCGAATGACCAGAGCCGACTGCGAATACACCTATGAAGCGGGCAAATATGTCAAACGCATCTCTGTTGAGGAAGCCGAACGGCTGCTCTATAGCGGATACGTGTTCGGTGGGCATACCTGTCCGTTCTGTATGGCCGAGCAGAAAAAGGTGGATTTTCACGGTTATGATTTCGTCGGGCTGGAATATATTTTCAGCATGGATGACCGCAAAGGAACGGAAGCTGTGCCCTTTTATGCTTTTTATAAGAAAATCGGAACCGCCGGCAACGGGAATCTGATTTATGCGCGGACGTATGTGCCGGCCTTTGCTGTCAGCGGGTATCGGGAATATTTTGAAAAACAGAAGGAAGCGCATGCATGAAAAGCCGGGCGCACCGGTTTTTGGGTGCCCTTTTGCCCCCTTTCCGGCGGCGCGGCGTTCCAAGCCGGATTTCTGATAAGCAGAGTGAAGAGACACGGCTTCGCTGAGCGTTCTCTTTTCCATAACCCCTTGGCCTTGGGATTTCAAAGTGTTCTGAGCGTTTTTCGGCATAGCAAGCGCCCCTGTTGCAGAGTCTGAACCGAACCGGTAAAACTGGACAATAGGCACCCCCTGATGCAGGATAATAACTACATCAGGGGGTTTTTCGATGCGAGCTGTTTTACCTTCCGGCGGACCGGGAACGGCTTATGTTTCGGCGTACACCAAGATACAGCCGGGCGCAATATCTCACCGTACAAGGAACTCCAGCGTGAAAAAAATCCGATACCGGGAAGCCGGCAAAACCGTGACGCTGTACAGTCCGGCCGGCAGAACGGAATCCTTTGGGTTCACGGGTATGTTCTTTCTGCCGCATTCTGCGCCGCCGTACCGGTACATTATCGCAAGGCTGATGAAATCCATTTCGGCAACGGTGCACCGGTCTTCCTCCACTGTGATTTTCAGGCAGACGTCGGCTTCGGCAAACAGCTTCATCAGGAAAAATAAAAGGAGCTTAATGTTTCGGGCATCCTCATCCATACTGCAGGACTTTCCTGCCAGAACACGTTCCACTTGAGCGTCGGTCACAGACAGTCCGGTATCCCGGCGGACCT
>CAJFRY010000038.1 GCA_904419545.1 Candidatus Woodwardiibium gallinarum | reverse complement strand
TTCTCTTTCCCATCCAGAATAAGACGTTTGGCCTATCCCAATCAACTCAGCCATTTGTATTTGAGTTAAGGAAAGATCCTGCCGTACCTTTTTCAAAAGGGAGGAATACGGGTAATCTACAAAGGCGGTATATTTGTCCAGAAGCCTGTTGCGGTCAATCCCCAGCGCATTTGCAAGTGCTACCGCTGTGCTGTGCTTGATGGGGTGCCGGTCATTTTCATACAGAACCAATGTCGCGGGCACAATGCCCACCTTTTCCGCCAGTTCTCGTGTGGAAAGGCCCTGGAATGTCCGGTGATACTTCAAATATTGGCCTGGTGTGGTGCATTTTTCATCGGTTTTGTAGTCAAAGGTCAAATGAATCATGATTTTGCCCTTAGAATAGAGGTAAATCCCTGTGTGATTGAGATTACTATCGGTAAACCAACAATGTGTAGAAATAACAATATAAAGAGTATAACACATTTTGCGGCAAACGTCAAGTGCGGTAACCATTCGGCCGCGCCGCACAGGGTCCTGCGCGGCACGCCGGATTCCGGCAAAACGATCCTCTGTCTGCCTCCATTCCTTTGATGACTCGATGCGCGAGCATAACCGTAGGTTATCCGTTGCAACGGTTATCTCTTTTCTGTCAAAACAGGCTACCACAACTGCATACAAATACAAAAGAATTTTCCTTGCGAAAAAAGGTCCGAGCCTATTGGCTCGGACCTTTCGGCTGTGGCTACGGACGGAAGGGCGGTCGGCAGGAACCGCCGCCTGCCAGCCTGCGAATGAAAATCGCGTTGATTTGAGGCGGCAGGCTATTGGTCATTACGCCGTTAAAGACGATGGCGATACGATCCCCCGGCCGATAACGACGCGCATGACCAGTGTGCACAAAAACATCCTGTCCGGTTGCCCGGTCACGTACCAGCAGACCGGACGGACGCACCTCCCGCACGGTTGCAGTCATCAGCATAAAGCCGTTTCACCTCCCGCAGGAGTGCAGTTACAGAGTCAGGACCTCATCGCAGCAGCGATAATCCGTATCGATATTATGCGCGATGAAGCGCGCCTTGAAATTGCGCTGATTACACAGACGACCCGTGTCTCCTGTAACATCCAAATCTTCCGGCACGACAAACTTGATACAGCGCACCAATACGTCGCGGCAGGTCGCCGAATTATGCGCGGGGATGGTCATCGCTTTCATACCGCGCTGGTATTCCAGCCCGTTCTCATCCACTTCGGTGAGAATGACAGCCAGCGCTACACGCTTGCCGGGACATACATTGCGCACCGTTACATCAAGCTGAATGATACGGCCGAGCGATTCAAGATAGGTGTCGCCCATATCGACGACAAGGGCATCCGAACAACCGTCAACGCTCAGATCTCTCGGAACGGGACAAGGCTCGGGATGCACAACCACATCGCAATCAACGGTAACCGTCGGATCCGGAAAGTCGACAACATTTCCTTCGTTGTCAGAATAGTCGATCGACGCGTTCACCTGTTTGGTGCCCGGCGTCTGTCCCACATGGCGTACGATGAACTCCAGTGCAGCGCTTTCTGATGCACTCACACCCAGCTCGTCAATGTTCCACCGAAGTGAAGTCGCGCCGAGCATCGTCGCCGTACCGACATTGGGATTAAGAATGCTGGCGATCACAAAGTCCGAATTGACGGTTTCATTGATGACAATGTCCGTCGCACCGGTTTTTGTGATATTGGCAGCCAGCTCCGCAAACAGCGCTTCCAGCTCAGCCGCATCGGGTGTGACCGATACATGCGAAGCGGCCGGCGGAGTCGCCCAGGAGTTCAGTGCGTTGATGTCTACGCCGTCGGAACCGACAAGCCCGATACAGTAGATGGTGATCCCCTGCGCACGGGCGGCGGCGGCGATCGGTGCAGGCGGCAAGCCGGTAGTGGTGTTGCCGTCGGTAAACATGACGATCACCTTGTGATTGGACGACGCAGCGTCAAACAGCCCGATTGCCTTGGTAAACGCGTCACCATGGTTGGTGTTGCCGCCGGCAGACAGTGCATTGACCGCGTTCTTCAACGTGTCAACCGAGGTAATCAACTGTGTGTCATCCGTCGCCGTGCTGGAAAAGCTGACAATGCCGATATGGCTGCCGGAGCCGATCTGACCGTCGGCCGCGCCGCCGGTCGCCTCGGCAATGATATCGATGAACGTGTTGGCGCCAGCCTTCATATTGGTCAGCGGCGTACCGGCCATACTGCCGGAACGGTCCAGCACGAGCGCGATATCAGTCGGATTGGTGATAATATCAGGCGCGGCGGTGAGTGCAAGAGTAACCCGCAGGGTACCTTCACAATCGATCCGGTCCACGCTGACAGTTTTGTTGGAATTGGTAATGCCCATTCAGAATGCCTCCATTCGGGGGATTTGTTCCCCCATCCCAGTCTATGTGCATGCGGGTGTTTTCGACACACTACGACACCAAACTGAATAAGACCATCTTTGATGAAAAAACCAAGCATAGGCTGACAACGTTGTATTGTATCAAACCGATTTGCCGCGCTTTATAAATGTCATTCGCTTTCCGCTGTTTTTGGAAGACACTGTTTTATGAAAAAGAAACAAGAAACTGAAAAAAACTCTTGATTTCCGCTCCACATTATGATATAATACATTTCAGCGCCGGAAATGCAACAGCTGCATATAGGGGTATAGCTCAGTTGGTAGAGTCGCGGTCTCCAAAACCGTTGGTCGTGGGTTCAAGTCCTACTGCCCCTGCCAGACGAAAGTCTCGCTACGCAATTTGCGTGCGGGGCTTTTTCTTTTCCGCAATTTGAAAAATTGCGTTGATAATGTCATTTTTCGCTTCCTTTTTTCAATGAAAAGTCCCGCAAAGTCTTCTGAGCCAAGGCTTTGCGGGACTTTGTGTTTTTCTTGTCCCTGTGAACTTCTTTTCAATCCTTCTTGCAAAATTTCCATTTTTTCAAAACATCCAAATCTGTCCATTGCCGGAGTAACGCCGCTGACGCTGCGCCGCTCCCGACAGTACACAGAATTTCCTGCTCGGAATTCATTTATGCTGTCTTCACAGGATAGGGACTTCGGCTACTCCACGGCTTTCAAGGACTCCGCCATGTTGATCCTGCCAATCCGCCGCTTCATCAAAAAACTAACGGCCACGGCGAACAACATTGTACAGACAAACGCCAAAAGGAAGCTCAGAGGAGTAATTCGGATCGCAAAGGTCAGTAAATCAATAACAACCATTTGCATAACAATCCAATGGAACAGAATGCCGAGCGGCAGGCCAATGATGCTTGCCAACACGGATAACACCAGATTTTCCCGCAGCACGTAGCTGCTTGTTTCCTTGGGATAGAATCCCAGTACCTCCACGGTAGCAATTTCCCGGCTGCGCTCTGCCAGATTGATGTTGGTCAGATTATAGATGACAATAAAAGCCAATGCGCCGGAAAAGAAAACAATCAGCCAGATAATGTAATTTAAGCAGGACAAAGCGACATCAATGTTCTCCCGGGTTACGGAAAGCCGGGAAACGCCGGAAACCGCTTCCAGCGAGGTCAGGGCTTCCGCCGTTTCTTCCGTATCGCCGCTTACGTTCAGCAAAGCCGTGTTTGCCTGCCAATCACCAAAAGCGCTCCGATAGGTTTCAGCTGAAAGCATGATAAAATTGTCCACGTAATTATCAAAAATTCCGCTGACTGTTGCAGTCAGGGTCCGCAGATCCGTATTCTGGATTTCCAAAACATCTCCTACCGAAAGGGAGAGCTTTTCCGCTACTTTCTGCCCCACGATCACCTCTCCTTGCGCAGGAAATAACACGGTTTCTTCACCGGCGTGAAGGTCCCAATAATCTGCAAGCTCTTCCGTTTTTTCAAAGCTGTACAGTCCTACCGAAAAGGAAGCTTCATCCGTCCGGGCATCCACGCGATGCACGGAGCACGACAGAAAGCCTTCTATGCCTTCCAACTCCGAAAGCTCTTCCCGTACCAACGCATCGTCGCCTTCACTGAAGGATACTTCTATATCATACTTCTGCACCGTATCGAACTGCATAGAGCCGGTATCAATCATGGAATCCCGCACGCCAAAGCCCGTCACGACCAGCCCGGCGCTGCAGCTGATGCCCACCAGCATCATTACAAGCCGCTGTTTATAACGAAACATATTCCGCAGTGTGATCTTTTGCAAAAAAGACAGACGCTTCCATAGCGGCGTTATGCGCTCCAGAAAAATCCGCTTTCCTTTCTTCATGGTGCGCGGCCGCAGCAACCTGGCCGGCTGGCTGCTCAGCTCCTTCCGACAGGAAAGCCATGTGCTGCCAAGAATCCCAACCAGCGACACCGCCAGGGTAATCAAAGCCAGAGAGGGACTGAACAGATAGGACAGCGGCGCAAAATGATAAAGCGCACTGTATGCAAACCAGAATATCTGCGGCAGGCCCCAGGTGCCGAGAAAATAGCCCGCAAGCCAACCGATCAGTGTGGCGCTGCCGGCATACAGCAGGTACTTGGCCGTAATCGCACCGTTCCCGAAGCCCAGCGCCTTGAGCACGCCGATCTGGGTACGTTCCTCATCCACCATACGGGTCATCGTCGTGATGCAGACCAGCATCGCAATCAGGATGAAGAAAACGGGGAAAATATTGGCGACGCCGCTGATGATGGAGGAGTCGTTTTCAAAGCTGACATAACCGGCGTTTTCCGCCCGTGTCAGCACATAGGTTTCCGGTCGGGAAAGTCCCGCCTGTTCCGCCATTTCCGCGGGCAGGCCGAATTGCGCCAGCAAATCGTTGTACCTCTGTTCCGCCAATTTACCGCAAAGCTGTGAAAGCTCACTTTCATGCTCTTCAACAAGCGCCTCATATTCCTCGCTGTAAATCGGCGCCGTCTCGGTAAGGGTCAGTTGGATTTCCGTATAAGGCTCGCTTAGAAAGGCTTCTTCGTGCAAATAGAGAAAGCCTCTCAGAGAACCGCTGCCTATATCGGTCGTTCCGCGGTCATATCCTAAATACAGAGGTGAGTCTGCAAGGCCCACGATAATGTATTCGGTCTGCGACAGCAGCCCGTCCATATCTCCGTTAATCGTAAGAACGGAGCCGATATCCGCTTCCGTAAAAGCATCCGAATCGGCAAGGCATTCATTTTCCGCTTCCGGCATCCTTCCGGCCGTAAGGGAAGGAAGACTGACGCTTTTCGGCAGAGAAAGCAGATGGAAAGGCCTGCTGACGTCCTCCTCCGCGACCAATGCGTCCACACTTTTCATCCCCTCTGCACACTCGATGAAGGGTAGACTTTCCAGCTCGTCCACGTCCGTTTCCGTAAAGCCCAATGTGGAAAGCAACCGGTAATCGTAGAAATTCTGTTCGGCAAGATATTTTTCACCGGTGTATGCCATCGCGTCCTTCGTAATCTTCAGGCCCGAAAAAAAACCGACGCTCAGCATAACAATCAAAAGCAGAGCCATATACCGCCCGAGAAAGGAGCGGATGCTCCGAAAAGTCAACTTACAAACAGAGCCCATACGGATCACCACTCAATCTCGTCGATCGGCACGACGTTTTGATTCAATTCATTCGACTGGATTTTTCCGCTTTTAATACGGATGATCCGGTCAGCCATCGGAGCGATTGCTTGGTTATGGGTGATGATGATAACCGTCGTGTGACGCTCCCTGCTGAGATCGTAGAGCATTTTCAGCACCGCTTTGCCGGTCACGTAATCCAGCGCCCCCGTCGGCTCGTCACAAAGCAAAAGGCGCGGATTTTTTGCCAGTGCACGGGCTATGGCTATCCGCTGCTGTTCACCGCCGGAAAGCTGGGCGGGAAAATTATCTTTTCGGTCGGAAAGACCTACCATTGCCACCGCCTCTTCGGCCGGAATGGGATCACTGCAAAGCTGAGCCGCGATTTCCACATTTTCCAGAGCAGTAAGATTCGGAATCAGGTTATAGAACTGAAAGACAAAGCCCACCTCATGGCGGCGGTATTCAATGAGCTCCCGCTTGCCGAGATGGGAGATGTCTTTGCCGTCAAATAGGATTTTTCCGCCGGTGATGGTATCCATCCCGCCCAGCATATTCAACAGCGTGGTTTTTCCCGCACCGGAAGAGCCCAGCAGGATGCAGAACTCCCCCTTCTCAATCCCAAAGCTGACGCCGTCCAGAGCGTGAACCTGTGCGCTGCCGGTGCCGTAGCTTTTCGTCACGTTTTCAAATTCTATGTAGTGTTCTGACATTGCAATATATCCTCCTCAATGAATCCTCGGCGACTTTTGTTTTTGTCAGAGCGACTTGGCTCCGAGACGGCAGGATGTCCTTGCCGTCCCGCCGGCCAAGTCACTACGACCTCGAAAGCTCTTCCGTCAGCTTTAAAATCTGCGGCGCTATCCTTTCCCGTTCTTTCCGCGTAATATGCGTATAAAGAGGATAAGAAATTGTTACAGCAATAATCCCAACAATTCCAATAATAATGCCCGGGATAAAAAGCCGGTCCGTCCAAACCATGGTGCAGCACATCCCCACCCCCAACAACAGGCAGCCTGCAATACCCACAATAAGGGAGACACGCGTGCCTTTTTTGGCCGCGCTCCGATCCAGACGCCGCAACTGCTCCATCTTATCCTCCTTTGGTTCCTGCGGAAGATACTTTTTTCTGATGTTGCGAATCTCCTCCTGTTGCCTGGCAGAGTAGGTATAATGGAAAGTGTCTTTCCTATCCCCCATAATCCATCGTCCTTTCTTCGAACAGGATATCTATATCATAATCAATAATTGTTTTTGAAGCCATAAACTTATATTTCCAAATTGTTATTTTTCAGTTTATGCAACTGTTTCGTGGCACGGGCAATCATATAAATCGCCATTGCAAGGACAACGGCACAGACCACTCCGCCGGAAATACCGAGCATGATGCGGCGGAACTCTGTCTCATCACTTCCAAACCGCGCAAGCATAGCCGTCTCCAGCGAAAGCATGGAAACCAGCGCAGCCGTCAGGCTAATAACTTTGGCCGCCGATATCACTGGGCTGCCATGGCTTTGATACCTGATTACGTTGATAATCGCTGAAATTGTAATATAAAAAGTATACATCGCCATCGCATAAATCATATTGCCGGAATAGGAAAACCCTCTGTTTTGCGTCACCATATAAATGATGATACCGACCAGCGCCTGATTCATCAGAAGCAGGATAAGGCCGCAGGCTCGATAACGCCGGAATTCTGCCGGAATATCCTGCCCTACGGGCTTACGATGGACATACCGGACCAACACCGCACGCATAGCAGATAACAGGACATAGTAGCAAGCAAGGGCAATAAACCATGCGGAATGATACCGAATGCCGGAAAACAGATTCACCGCAACATACAAAAGATTGATAAACAGGCCGCCGTAAAGGGAAATTTGTGAACGAAAAACAGCATCCCCAAGCAAACGGCTGCCCCAAGCCGTGCCGCGGATCTTTTTTAAGAGCGTCAGGTTATCTATTCCGCTGCGTATCGATTCAATGATACCGGGTAATCCTGTCGCGGTGATAATCATGGCATAGGCCGAGAGAATATATGCTATATATGCAAGAGTAGAATGATTCCCTATGCTCAGCATGACAAAGACAAAAGTTAAGGATGGGACGGCAATTAGAACCGTCGGGAGCGGAGGGAGAAAAAAGATTTTTCTGAAAATCGCTTTAAGACGCTCCATCCGGCTCCCTCCTGAGTTTTACCGTAAAAGTACTGCCTTTTCCCACTTCGCTGCTGACTGAGATGTCTCCGCCCACAATGTCGATCACCCGCTTTACCAGCGCAAGCCCCAAACCGTTGCCCTGTGCGGCGTGAGAGGTGTCCCCCTGATAAAATTTCTCGAAAATGTGTTTGCCGACCTCTGAGGAAATACCGCAGCCGGTGTCCGACACCCGTACAATCGCAAATTCCCCCTCGGCTTTCAGGGAAAGGGAAATCGTTCCCCCGGGTTCCGTAAACTTGACGGCATTGGAGAACAGGTTGTTCCAGACAAGAGAAAGCAGCTCCGCATCGGTATCCACCAGCACTTCCTCTTCCACGTCGGTTTCAATTTCCAAGTCCTTCTCTTCCCAGGCGCTTTCAAAAGCAAGCAGGCATTCACAAAGCTGTTCGCCCAACTCGTAAGTTTCTGCCTTCGGATAAATCTGCTGGGTTTCCAGCTTGTTCATTTTCAAAATATTCGTGATTAAATTTGCGAGCCGACGGGAGGTATTGGTGATGGCTTTGGCATATTCCTGCCGCTTTTCTTCCGATAAGCTCGGCTGCTGAAGCAAGGTGCCGTAGTTTTGAATGACGGCCAGCGGCGTTTTCAGCTCGTGGGAAACATTCGCGATAAAATCGGTCCGCAGTGTCT
Organism: Candidatus Woodwardiibium gallinarum; assembly: GCA_904419545.1. Taxonomy (GTDB): domain Bacteria; phylum Bacillota; class Clostridia; order Oscillospirales; family CAG-382; genus Woodwardiibium; species Woodwardiibium gallinarum. Next base: position 10,707 of record CAJFRY010000038.1, on the reverse strand, counting down.
CGGTGCCGGACAATTCCTCTGCCATTTGATTAAAGTAATCGGCGATTACATCAAATCCACTCATCTTATCCGCGCTGCGGAGCGACGGAATTCTCACGGAAAAGTCCCCCTTCATTATCTGCTCCGCTGCGCTTACAATTCTTTTCACCGGGCGTTTCACCATAATCCTCCGCCGGATGCCGTCAATAACGGTACACAGCAGACTCAGCAGAGCCACGTTCAAAAAGGTCACCTTGGCCGCTTGTTCTATATATTTCTGGGTGAGTTCAAAGCCCGTTGCGCGAGTCATCATATTGAGAAATAAAATCATACAGCAGGTAATCACAAACGCCATCAGCAGAAAAAAAATAAGATAGCGCCGAATTGAGAACAAAAACCGAACACTTCTCCTCGTTGTATCCTTCATCTTCATTTCAGAACCGCCTTATAGCCCAATCCATGAACCGTTACAATCTCAAAATCATGGCATTCCGCAAATTTGCTGCGCAGTTTTGTTATATACACATCTACCGTCCGGGGACCGGAAGAAGAGTCTCCTTCCCAGAACTCATCCATCAGTTGGGAACGGGTAAAAGTCTTTTTCGGATAGGAAAGCAACTTATAGATCAGGTTAAACTCCCGCACTGTCAGCGGGATTTCCTCATCATGGAAATAGGCGGTATGCTCCTCCGCATCCAGTGTCAGGCTGCCCACCGTCAGCTTTTTGCTGGTGGCAATTTTCGCCCTTCGCAGCAGCGCCTCGACCCGCAGAAGTAACTCATCCAAGTCAATGGGCTTTACCATGTAGTCGTCGATGCCCATCTTAAAACCTCGCTGTTTAGATGCGAAATCGTCCCGTGCCGTCATAAACAATATAGGGATTTCTTTATTCAGTTCGCGCACTGTTCGTGCAAATTCAAATCCATCGATTTCCGGCATCATGATATCGGAAACGATCAGGTCAAACAGGGTGCCGCCATACATAGCGTCGTAGGCTTCATTTGCACTCAAACACCCCACTGCCTCATATCCGTTTTGATTCAAATAGGAACACACGGTTTTATTCAATTCCCGATCGTCTTCTACCACCAATAGCTTAAACATAAATTTCACCTCCTAATGTTTTATGATAACATAGAAATGTTAAAGTTTTGTTTGCGATTCGGCCTTTCAGCAAAAAACGGCAAAAATTTGGGCCTGAGCGCACGGTTTTATACTCAGGCCATTCAAAGTATTTTAATCCTCCCCGCCCTTTTTGGCAGCGTCAATCCGTTCCTGAGCCCGAGCAGCCCTTTCTTTTGCCTGAGCAATCGCTCCCTCCCGTTTTGCCCGCTCGGCGGCTTTGCGGACTTCCGGCTTGTTCCGGGCTTTTGCCTCTTCCCACTGGGCTTTGGCCTCTGCTTTTACTGCGGCAAAGTTGGCCTTATCCAACTCATGCTGCGCCTTTGCGCTCTCTTTCATATCCTCAAATACGTTTTTCAAAAAGTTTGCCATAATGCTCTTCCTCCTTATACCCTTACGTGATTGTTGCGGTTGAAGCCCGGTTTCTTGGAATTATCGGATGAAATCCAAGATACCGGATTTGATTTTTGCCAATGATGATGCGCTGACCGTCTCCTTTGTCTTTATTTCAAGCCCTTAACCAGCGGAATGAGGCAAAGCGAAAGGATAATACCGACGATTCCTACCAGGATGCCGGGAATCATCATGCTCCAAATCATAACCATGCACATTCCAACGCCGAGTACCAAGGCGCCGATCACTCCAAGCAGTACAGACCCGACCGCCTTGCCGTTCAAACGGACAGCAGGCTTTCCTTCCATCTTGCGGCGCACAATCAGCATGGCCAACAGCACAACAGCGCCAACAGCGCCGATGATAATCCCCTGTGTGAAAACGCCCCATTCCGGCAGCAGGCACATACACATGCCAATGGCGAACAGGATGCCGCCAACGGTGCCCAGAAGCATGGATACGAAATTTTTCTTTTGCATAACAGACAACCTCCGTTTCTTTGTTGGCTATATTGTAAGCTCGCCTTGTTTTCGAATTGATTGCGAATTGTTTTTGAAATATGAAAACGCAAAAAGTTCTCAAAATATCCGGCTCTTCTAACCGGTCATGCATATTGTACTTTATTGGCACTTATACCTGTACGCTTTCGACTGCGCCGTTCCGACGCATCGTTAGCTGCCGGAAGTCTCGGCGGACTGTAAAACCTCAGCCGAAAGCTGCCGCATTTGAGGACATAAAAGAAAGAGCGATAGAGGCCCTCTCCAACGCTCTTTTTAAAATAACTCTTTTGTACCTTATGCGCCTTCAGGCTTTGTAATGCCCAAACATCTCCGGCTTTTCAGGCCCGAGGCACGCGAAGCGGATTTCCCTGTCCAGTTCCCGCCGCCGGTATCACATATCAACTGCTTGCACGGAGAAATATTTCCCGTGTTCCCCCGACGCGATACACATACCGCCTATCCGGGGCTTTTGTATCCAGACTGATTCCTTTGCCTTCTGTTTCTACCTTTATGCGACCGGCGTCCCGCCAAATACAGCGGATATGTTCATTTGAGCCAAAGCGTCATCCAATGCCTGTACCTCCCGAAGCGACAGTTTCACATCGGCGGCACCGGCGTTTTCTTTCATACGTTCCTCCTTACGGGTGCCGGGAATGGGAACGATCCAAGGATGCTTGCACAGCATCCATGCCAAAGAAATCTGAGCCGGCGTGGCATCCTTTTCTGCCGCCATATCATACAGCAGCCTCAAAAGACCTGCGTTTTGTTTTACAGCTTCATCCGTAAACTGCGGCATAGCGGCCCGATAGTCGGTCTTGGGATCAAAATATGCACCTCTGCCGTATTGGCCGGTAAGAAATCCGTTGGCCATCGGCGAAAAGGCCACCAGCCCCACACCTAATGCTTCCAGAACGGGAAACAGGCGCTCGTAATGCCTTACCATCATAGAATAACGGTTCTGAACTGCCGCCACAGGGCATACGGCATTGGCGCGCCGCAGATAGTCTTCGTTGGCTTCCGAAATCCCCCAATGAACGATTTTTCCCTCCTGCATCAAATCCTTCATCACCTGCGCCACCGCTTCCGGCTCCACCTTCGGGTCTATGCGATGCTGAAAATAAAGATCAATGTGATCCGTTTCCAGCCGTTTCAGCGAACCTTCCACAGATTGACGAATCACTTCCGGTCTGGAATCCGCAATCAGCGGAACGGGCACTTTGCCGTTCTCGTAATCAAATCGCAGGCCAAATTTAGTCGCAATGACCACTTTGTCCCGTATCGGGGAGAAGGCTTTTCCCACCAGTTTCTCATTGATGTGCGGATCCTCCTGCGTACCGTAAACCTCCGCAGTATCAAAAAAAGTATACCCAAAATCAAACGCCCGGCGAAGCAGGCGGATTGCTTCCTTTTCCTCTGTAGGCGCTCCATAAGCATGGGAAAAGCCCATACATCCCAGCCCGACGGAGGAAACCGTCAATGCTTGTCCCAATCTACGTGTTTCCATTCTGTCTTACTCCTTCCCTCGAATTATGTATAAACCCACAAAACCAAAAGCAGATACTCCGTTTTTATACAGAAAAGCCTGAAAATCATATGCAATTTTCGTCCAATCGCCGTAAGCCTCGGAAGGTATGAAAGTACATCCCCAGAAAGACCGGCAGCATAACAACCTCTACGACAAGCTGCGTTCAAATCATCCCGTAGAGGCCAAAGACCAAATTCATCACAATCAGCAGCGGGATATTCAATCGTACCTGCCTGCAGGCGGTGAGAACGGCCGACAAAACACCTTTCCCCATAGCCTACAGAGTATAGCTGATTAAAACATTGACGCCGGTCAACGGAACTGCCAAGCAGGCAATTTGCAAAAAAGACGCTCCCAAAGCGCTGGTTTGTGCCTCCAGAATGAACAGGGAAAGTCTTTACGCCGCAAAGGCGCGGACACAAATTGGATATCTCTATGGATTTTTGCACCCATCATCTGAGAAATCAGACTGCTGCTGCCCAAACCGAACAGGTTCCCTAAGGCAGTGAACAGGTTAAATCAAAGCGACACCAGCGAAACGGCCGCTACCATATAGGGATTGCCAAGACGGCCTACGAAAAAGGTATCCGCCAGATTATAGCTTATGGTTACCGCCCGGCTGACGATAGCGGGGACCGCCAAAGCCGCCACGGCTTGGGGAACCGGCATTTTTTCAAACCGATATTTTTTTGCGTCTTCCTCCACTTTTGTCGCTTCCTTTTCAAATCAATAATACGCAGGCCCTCCCATAGGAACAGAAGAGCCTGCCGACTTACAGAAGAAGCGGGAAATGTCCCGATTCGTCAATTATTGGAAAAGACCCGTGTCAACCACTCGTCATAGGCAGGTATCCAACCGCCGTCTGCCCCGAAGCCGTGGGGCATGCCATCCAATTGTAAGCGTTCCACCGAAACGCCTGCCTTTGCCGCCGCGTCCGCATTGGCCAGAAACTGGTTGTAAAACGGGTCTCGGGTCCCGTAGCAGTAAAAGGTAGGCGGTAAGTCACCGGAGCGCAGCAATTCCACATCCGTGGTGCCGAAGCTCAACCGTCCATAGAAGGAATAGATCATCCCACAGGCCGCCGCATCAGCAGAAACGGCATCCAGCCGGTCCGGCTGATAATCCGGGGCGAGCGTAGCAGGGCTGACCTCTCCATCAAAATGAAGAAGCATTTCGCCGCTCAGAATCCCTCCGGCAGAAAAGCCCATTACGGCTATGTCTTGCGGGTCAACACCATATTCGTCCGCATGGCACCGAACAAAACGTACTGCCCTTGCCAGATCAAGTGCGCCCTCCTGCTGGGTATACGGCCGCAGACGGTAATCCACCACAAAGCTCTGGTAGCCAAGGGCGCTGAGCGCCTTGGCCACATCAATGCCTTCCGGCCGGTCGCTTCGGAACTGAAACGCACCGCCGGGACAGATCAATACCGCGCCTTTTATGTCCACACCGTCTGGGACGGGGAAGCTGGTGATGTATGGCCGGAAGTCCGGGTCATCGGAATAGCCGCCGTTATTGACGGTGTACTCTGTCTGTGCCGGGGCGTTTCCCTCCTCCCAGAGATACAGCACTTGCTGTTCTCCGGGCATGACAGTGGCAGTTGCCACTGTATTGGAGGAACTGTTTTCCGGCACAGCATCAGCAGCGTTCAGTTCAAGGCTTTCCGCCCAGGCGCGGACCGCGTCCTCCGTCGTATCCGTTGATATCGTCAAAACATCCTCTCCCATCAACGACCCCGGCTGAAGTTGTGAGATAGCGGAATACAAGCCGGCCAAGGAAACAACATCTTCATCGCTGCCGCCCAGCACAAATGGATAAATGGTACGCGCGCCAAAATCGTGCCGCTGGAGGAACGTTTCTATTGCTTGAGGAAGCGCATCCCCCTCCAATGCAAACCCCAGCAACACATATTCATACGCATCTGCCTGAAGGCCGCTGTCGTTTTCGACTTCCAACAGATCGCCGGAAAGCGCATCCGCCAATATTTCTGCCGCCTGCACTACGCCCTCCCGCGCGGAATCGTAAGCAATCAAAACATTGCCGCCGCTTTGTGCCCTGTCTCCGTTGTCCGAACTCTCGGCCTGCGAAGCGCCGCTGCCCGTATTCAGAGTAAAATGCCCGGCATCCTCGGATATACAGGCGGCAAGAGAAAACAGAACTGCCATGGCCGAGAGTACAGCTAAAAGCCGTTTCATCGTCAATGCCCTTCGTTCCTTCAGGACAGGCCCAGACTGTCAAGCCACTCCTGCACATCCGCTTCGCTGGCACCGGAACGGAAACGCACTCCTTCGAGCCAATCCCCGGTACCCGCCAGCTCCGCCAGCAATTCTCCGCTTTCGCCAAGCCCCGAGCTGGTGGACGTACAGAAGGGGATTACGGTCTTTCCGGTAAAATCGTTTGCTTTTACAAAGCCATCCACCGGCCATGCGGCAATGCCCCACCAAATGGGATACCCGATAAATACGGTGTCATAGCTGTCCCAGTTTTCTACGGTGTCAGCTACCAGCTCAATATCCCGAAGGGACTCATCTTCGTGTTCCAGATTGACCCGGCTGCCGTCTACCGTCCAGTTCAAATCCTCATTTGTGTAAGGATTCACAGGCTCCAAGGCAAACAAATCGCCTCCGGTGGTGTTTGCGATATAGTTCGCTACCTGTTCGGTGTTGCCGGTAGCAGAGAAGTAGACCACCAATGTGCGGGATTCCGCGTTTCCATTGTTCTCCGACTGCAGGGACGACGCCGCATCGGGCACGGACGAATTCGTCATTTCCTGCGAAGCACCGGATTCTCCGGAAGGTGTTCCGCTGCTGCACGCAGCAAATCCAAACACCATTACCAGACTTAAAAGCAACATTGTTAATTTTTTCATCTTAATCGTTCCTTTCGAATCAGAATTTTTATTCGTAGCATTCCCGGAAGATAGCCAGAATTTCTTCATGCGTTATAGGCTTATAAGCGCCTTGGGAAATACCGCAGCTATCGGCAATCTCTTTGAGCTGCGTTTTGTGCACCCCCAGTTCCTTCAATGTGGCGGGCAGGCCAATTTCCCGTATAAAATCTGCCAGGGCGTCGATACCGGCCAGAGCCAGTTCCTCATCGGATTTCCCGTCGCGAGCGATCCCCCACACATTTTCGGCAAAGCGGACAAACTTGGGAAGCCCCGCTTTAAAAATATGCCGGTAATAGACCGGATGGATCACCGCCAGACCGCAGCCGTGATTGCAGTTGGTATAGGCGCCAAGCTGGTGCTCCATATTGTGGCACTCGAAGTCGCACTTTTTGCCCATCTTGATGAGCCGGTTTTCCGCCATGGTAGAATCCCACATCAGATTGGAACGAGCCGTGTAATCTTCCGGGTTATCCATTGCGGCGCGCAGATTGCGGACGACGCTTCTCATCAGCGCCTCCATAATGTCATCGGACACGTTGTCTTCATTCGGCTCGCTGAAATAAGTCTCCATAATATGGCTGAGAATGTCGAAGCTGCCGGAAGCCATCTGCTTCTTCGATACGGAGAAGGTATAGGTGGGATCCATCAGCGCAAAGCGAGGGTTGAGCTTCGGGTAATCCCGCCCGGTCTTGACCTTTTTCTCCTCGTTGGTGATAACAGCGCCGCCGTTGCATTCGCTTCCGGTGCCTGCCACCGTGACCACAACACCCAGGGGAAGCGGCTCAAAATCGATAACGCCGGGACGAGCCCAGAAATCATCCCAGATATCGCCCCCATAGCGGGCGGCCAGGGCAACAGCCTTGCAGCAATCCATAACGCTGCCGCCGCCCACCGCCAGAATCAGATCCGCCTGATTGTCCCGTGCCAGCTTTGCGCCCTCCTGCACCTTGGCGTAAGTGGGATTGGACATGATGCCGGAGAACTCCACAATGCTCTTGCCGGCATCTTTCAGGATTCCGATGATCTCATCATAGACGCCGTTGCGCCTGATGCTCCCGCCGCCATAGGCCAGCAAAACGGTATTGGCATTCTCGATCAGGCAACTCAGATATTCCTTCACGCAGCCCTTGCCGAAGTAGACCTTCGTAGCGTTTTGAAAAATAAAGTTATACATATGAACGCTTCCTTTCAGGAATATGATTTTCAATTTGCATCCGTCTGCGCCTCCCAAAAAGAGACCGCCTCGTCCAGCCATCCCTCCGCCGCCGTTCCGGTTCCCAAACCAAAGCCGTGCGGCAATCCGGGATAATGGTGAAACTCTGTGGGGATTCCAAGCGCGCTCATGGTGTCCAGGCGGCGCTGCATGGTACGCCAATCGGCAATACCGTCCCGTTCCCCTACGCAGGCATAGGTGGGCGGATCATTTTCTGTATAGTCGTTGTGGCCGGTATACTGCATAATGACTGCGCCGGGCTGTGGAAGATCGTCCCCGCCAAAGGCTGCCGGACCGTAAGAGCCAAGCCAAGCCGCCATCCGCGCCCCCGCGGAACCACCCCAAAGGGAATAGCAATCCGTGTTTACTTTCAGTTCCTCTGCATTTTCAAATATAAAGCTGATTGCTCTCGCCAAATCTTCACAGGCCGTCTGGGCCCCGGGGCGGTAGATGAGAGCGAAAGCATTATAGCCCTGTTTGGAAAGCTCCAACGCATGGGGAAAGCTGTCATGCATAGCGCCCACATAAGCAAAACCGCCGCCCGCGCTGCATACGGCAAACTTTTCTCCGAAACCGCCTCTGAAGAAGAACAGGCCGGTATCTTTTTTAGCGGGATCGGCTGCCTTTTCCTCTTCGGTGTAAATGTCGTAAAAAATGGTTTCTCCGGCACTGGCACGATGCCATAGGGTATTGACAATTTCCACCGTTTTATCCGAATCCATATAACTGTACCAGGTAAACTGCAATTCTCCCAGAGTATTCCCGCTCATATACCCGTTATCCACCGGAAAAAGCAAGCGTCCGTATTCGCCGAAGACTGCGTCGTTTTTCACGGTCTCGATACTTGTTTGCACATCATACGGTCCTTCCGTATGCCCCGGCTCCGATACAGAATCGGTTTCCGTTTCCTTCTGCCCGCTGTTCTGCAAGGACGGCGGATTGCCGTCAGCTTCTCCTTGGCCGACGCACCCTGTAAGACAAAGCAAAGCGCACAACAGAGCCGCAAGTGCTTTTTGCACCTTCATTCTTTTCATCTCCTTTTCCCTGCCGCCTTTATTATAAAAAAATCGAGGCTTCAACAGAAGTCTCGATTGGTTACGCAGTATTTACTTGAAAGTTAATAGGGATGGGTGTGGCTGTTTCTTTGTCATCTTATCAACCGCTTGCAAGAATTTTCGGACTGCCGGTGACGGTTCCGGCGCATGGAGCAGTCCATAGGGAATGGCATATCCCCAATTGACCGGAAGAATTTTCAATAGCGGGTGAACATACTGTCACTTTGGAACAGCCATCAGAACACAATTGTTGTTTTCACATTGGTTAAATACCTCGGTGCTGTAAAAATCAAAATCTATGATCTGTATCTGCGGATGGTTTTTCCAAAGCTCATCCCGTAAAAGGTCTACATAATGGCTCCATCCGCGCTTCATAAGCATTAGTTTTTCCCCATATAAATCCTGCACTGTCAGTCTGTCTTTCTTTGCAAGGTTATGATGAACGGATACAGCACAACAAATGGGTTCTCTCGAGATTTCCGCCCCGGCACATTGACGCAGGTTCAGCATGGTTTCATCAAAAATTCCTGCCACCACATCAATATTCTGACCCAGATTGGCAAGAATTTCCCGGGCGTTTTCCGGTGTGTTGTCAAAGGGGACAAGCTGAAATTTGATGCCCGGGCACCCCTCCTGCAATTGAGGCCACAAGTCCACCAACACCTGAGCCGGCGTCATAGGCGAGGTGCCGATACGAAGTATTTCTTCGCCCTTCTGCATGGCATTCTTCGCCCGTGTTACCGAATCCTTACAGTACTGAATCATATACTTGGCATCCTGTACCAGCGATTTTCCCGCTTCGGTAAGCTGCAGTCCCCTATGTGTACGGATGAAAAGCCGTAAGCTCAGGTCGGATTCCAAAAGATTGATTTGCTTAATCACTGCCGGAGGAGAAATATACAGCTTTTCAGCCGCTTTATTAAAGCTGCCGCATTCGGCCACGCAGAGAAAAGTTTCCAATTGAGGATTATACATCATGGAAGATCGCTCCTTTTTTCTAAAATTCAGGGGAGCTTTGCTTTCCCGCCTGTATATTCTCGGCTGCTTCGGTTATGCTCCAAGCACAGCCACGATACACACCGCCAACCTGCCCAATTCGGTTTTTCGTATGCTGCCCAGACAATTCTTCGATCCTAATTTTAACAATCCGATTGCATACAGAACAAATTCAATGGCATCGCTTGCAGGGGGAATAGCCCAAACGCTGTGCCTCCTCCAGAGAAACCTTTCTGGGATCGATCATCCCGCTGCAATCTGCGCGTGAATGGTATTTCGAGCCGGATTGCGGGAGCCAGACCATATCGCCGGGTTCCCCGTCGGATAAGCCGCTTTCATCAGACGCAACGGAGGACGCAGAATCTTCGGGCATCACCATCGCGTTCACATAATGAATTTCCACAACGGCAGAAGGGGCAAAGCGTGCATTGCCGGAAAAGGTACTGTCTCCGTCAATGGTTACAAACAGGACATAGCCATTAAAGAATACTTCATCGTAACTCACGTCTTCCGCAATGGCAGAGATGTTCACAAAACCTGCGTCCCGGAACCATTCGGCCAGTATATGATAATCCTGACCTTGACAGCTTTTGTCCGCGCAAGGCACCTGTATCTGTCTCTCCTCAGTATATTCGGAGGAAGGAATGCGTACAGGCGCTGCAGCAGCACTGCCGTCCTGCGGGGCCCCGTCGGAGCTTCCAAACGGCACAAGACAGACGATGAGGAGAACAATTACCGCAGCACAGAGGAGAACAATATTTTTTTGCTGCATTTCGAAATCACTCACTTCGATTTTCGTTTGCGCGCAAAAACGATAGAAAAAGCCACATGATAAAAGATTTTTATTATTATACTGCCGTTCTTTTTTTCTGTCAAGGCTTTGGAGAAAACGCAGGCGTTTTCATCATTTGCGCACGATAAAATGCGGGACAGACGTATGACATGCCCCCTGTCAAGTAGACATTTTTTGTGGACACCTGTTATGCAGCATAAGCATAACGGACTTCCATCGGGGTTTGTCCTGTCTTGAGCTG
>CAJFRY010000037.1 GCA_904419545.1 Candidatus Woodwardiibium gallinarum | reverse complement strand
GTCGACCCATACCTGCTGCTCCGCGACGGCCACGAGGAGCGCCGCCGCACCGTTGATCTCCGCTGGGTTCGGTGTGACCGCCGCACTTTCGATGCGGGGTAGAAGGATATAGGGCATTTATGTCACCTCGGTGATTGTGACGTTGTTTTTCTGCGTTAGAACAACCTGACAGTCGCACAATACGCCGTCTACGAATTTATAACTCTGTGACGACCGATAGCCTTTCGCTGTTTTTGCATTGCGTGTCTGGATTGTGTCGTAGTCGCCAAGCTCTGCGGACGGATTTCCGCGGCCTGTGGCCTCGATGGTGTTACCGCCGCAATATGATGCGGCAAACGCTGCCATATCGGCGGGGCTGAAGTCTCCGTTTGGGACGGCAAATGGGTTGCCGGACTGAACCTCTTTCGTTGCGCCGCGTATTGCGGTGTCATAGATTTGCGTCGTCTGTACGCCGTCCCTCTCGACCGTATATGCAATACGGCTTAGTTTTTCATTGGCCTTTACAGATGGAAAAGCCGAAAGATTATTCAGCGTTATTTGTGAACCTTCGGAACCTACTTTCCGCAAACGCAAGAAACCTGTTGCGGCGTCTGTACAGGCAAAGCAACGTACAGCCTGACAAATATAAGCAAGTACTTCACCACAGGTTTTTCCGTCCAATACGGTGGAGTTCTCGTCAATCGCAAGGGAGTCCGAGATATCTTCGGATTCAACGTCGATAATATAACGGTTTTTGAACGTTTCCCCGAGATGCTCCAACAGGCTTTCCACCCATTCCTGCAAGATTGACGGAAGGGGGGATTTGACTTGATATGGAATATCTTTCAGCATTCCGACGATGTCCCATAACTCCCAATTTTGCGTCATTCCGTCGGCGCTTACTGTCCATCCCATATCGGTCTGGTAATACGTGCCGACGGGGACGTACTCTCTGCTGCCGGATGGAAGCACGGCGCCAATCTCAATGCTGACAGTTTGCTTCGGCTCAAGATCGTAAAAATATCCGTTGGGGTCTTCGGGGTCGAATAAGCTGTCGGGGTTGTAAAAGGATAGTGTGCATGTGCCGTAGGGCGTAGACAGCGCGGACAGATCCGTCTGTTGTATGGCAGTCAGCGAGATCATGTCGTGCTCATTCCAGATTTGTAGAATCCCGGGAGATATTTCAGTGATGCGCGCCCGATAGCCCGGTAAGGACCACGCGGTGATTGTGACACGGATGGCATCCGGGCTTTCGATTTGCAGTCCTGTCACCATTATGGAAGATGCGGTATTGGCTTCGACCGATTTGGTGTACATCACCGTTCCGCTGCTGAGGATTTCCACGGTGTAATCCGTTGGCCATCCTTCCGCCCCGTAGGAGAAAAAGACACAGCAGGCGGTGAGCTTGTCGATCCCGGTAAAATACAGTTCCAATGAGACGGGGTTCTCGAATGTGCAATCGTTATCGGATATGCTGTTGCTCATCGTGCCGGCTGAATCCGGTGCCGAGGACGGGTTAGCGTCATACAAGCGAAAGGTTCCGTCCAACACCCAGCGGTTGCGCTCCAATGTCGCGTAGGGCTGCGGATTTTCGGTTGATTTGTCGGTCATCTGCTGCAGCACATTCGGGGAATATATCGATATATTGTTTTCTTCGACATACTGGTATTCGGTTGTCGGCGGGATAACCTGTATCGTTGCACGCGGTACCATATGCCGCACGTCTGCGACGACTGCAGCCTGAAACGCGTCGCTTGTGTCAATCATGGGGCGTCACCTCGCGAAGCGTGAAGCCGAAATTGTGCCAATACGGCAGCCCGGCTTTGGAAAACGCAAAGGCCGGTTGCGTGATGGCTTCGGTCAGGAATGTACCGGTTCGCAGCGTATCGGTTTCGTCCGAAAGATACGACACGGTGAAGCTCGTTTGCCCGCGCAGTACAGCAAGTACCTGCCGCAGCAAATCATTTCCCATATAATCATAGGCGTATTCGATCATTTGTACGTTTCCGCGCACCTCCACCACACGCCGTCCGCTGATCATGTCAATGGACTGCGTGAGCTGCGCAGGGTAACAGCGATATTTGTCCGCAGATGTTTCCGGCAGGACAATTGTATTGTTCAGGATCAATTGTGTCATATGCGTACGGCCACCTCCGGGTTTGCACGCATCACTTCCCGCAGGTCGGGGATGATGGCGCGCGAAAATTCCAATCCGTCGATCACAAGGGGGATTTCCAGTCTCACGGGTGAGGCGGAAGTCTGCATTGCAGTCTGCATACCGTTGACCATACCGGCGGCTGCGCGATAGGCAACGGCTTCTGTGGTCGGGGTTCGCGTCGTGACGGCGTCGTAAACGCTTCGTAAATGATCAGAAAGCTGTGCTCCGACTGCCACGTTTCCGTTGATGCCGCTGACTGCATCCGTTACTGCCTCTCCCATTTGTTCAGCGGCGCGGACAGAAAGGAATTCCGTATTCTCGATGCCCTCTGCAAGCCCGCGGTTGAGCATCTCGCCAACCCACGCCATTTCCTTGGACGGAGATGAAATTCCGAAAAATCCGCAGATGCCGTCCCATACACCTCCGAAAAATCCGGATATTTTATCCCATAGCCAGTCTCCCATACTTTTAATGCCTTCCCAAAGCCCCTCGATGATGTCCTTTCCTATATCCCCAATTTTGAAAATAAAGCCTTTTATACCGTCTATAATGGTATTGATGATTTTTGGCGCATTTTGCAGCAGCTTCGGCAGCGCCTTGATGATACCTTGTATCAGACTGCTGATGATTTCACCTGCGCTCGAAACAATTTCGGGAAGCGCGCTTATCAGCCCTTCAATTATACCTGCTATCAAATCCGGAGCGGCATCAATCAGATTCGGGATGGCATCAATAAGCCCCTTCGCTAATCCTTTTATAAGCTCAATCCCGGCTTTGATGATTTTGTCAATGTTATCTATAAGCCCTTGTGCGATTGTCATTACCGCCTGTACGACCATCGGGATGAGCGTCGGCAGATTCTCGCTGATGCTGTCGATCAGTCCGAGCAGGATTTGCAGGGAAGTATCGATCAGCAGCGGAAGGTTCTCGATCAGCGTATTTACAACCATCGTCAGGGCGCTCATTATCACGGGGAGGAGCTGCGGCAGGGATTCGTTCAGCGATGTCAGAACAGAAGTAAAAAGTTCGCTGACGGTGGCCAGCAGAGACGGAGCGGCGGCCACAAGCCCTTCTACAATTTGCTGGATAACGGTTGGAACGGAGGAAACAATATTCTGCACGACGGGTGTGATATTGCTGACCATCGCCAGGAATGATGTGACGACGTTTCCCGCAAGGTTGGTCATATCCGCGCCGGCATTTCCCAATCCGGCGGTGAGCGATTTGACGGACGCCTGCAGCATCCCCATTGAGCCGGAAATTGTCTTTTCGCTTTCACGGGCGAAATTTCCGGCATATTGTTCGGTCTTCTCGAAAAACATCTGCATTGCGACCTGAACTTTATCGGCCTGACTTGCTTCATCCCATACGAAATCGAGACCTTTCCCGACCGCGTATGCTTCTATGGATGTTGCATTCATAGCGACGCCGAGGTTGTCCATCATCTCAAAATTGCCTTTTGCCGCACCGGCTACGGCTTCGAGCGCTGCGGACGTCTCGATGCCCATCACGGACGCCATATCCGCCGCGCGCTGCATTGCCTGCTCGGTCAGTTGGAGAGATTCCTGCTGCTCAATACCGGACCCCTGAAACAGAGCACCCATTTTGTTTGCTGTCGCGAGGTATTCGCTTTGTGAAACGCCGAGATTTTTATAAGCTTCTTCGCCCGTCTTCTGAATTTCCGATGCGTATTCGCCGAACACGGCTTCCGCGCCGCCCGTGTTTTGCTCTAATTCTGAAAAGGAGGATACGACGTCTTTGACCAGTTTCCCGGTGGCGGCGGCCACACTTGCAGCCGTGGCGGCGGCCACTCCGGCAACGGTTTTCAGCGCCGTACCGAGGCCTCCGAACCGGCTTCCCGTTTCCTCGGCGGCGTCTCCGGCTTTTTCTGTTGCCTTTTCCATATCGCCTGTTGCGTCTGCGGCCCCGTTCATTTCCGCTTCCGTCGCTTCCAGCTCGTTGGTCATACGGTTGACGTCGGCAATCGCATCGTACAGCGATTTCTGCCATTTCAGCGTGTTGACGTTGTTTTTGCCGTAGGCTTCCGTGGAAGCGTCCAGCCCTTTTTTTAACTCTTCAATGCCTTTTTTCTGGACTTCGATCTGCTTGGTCAGTACGTCCGATTTGTCAATCAGCCCAGCTTGCTCGTCCCCGTTATTCTTGAACGAATTGGTGACGATCTTCATTTCGCTGTCGAGCACCTTGAGCTGCTGTGCAATATTTTTGATTTCATTTCGGAACGCGGCTTCGCCGTCGATGCCTATTTTGGGGCCTATGTTGATTGCCATTTGTCTGTCACCTCACATCCGGAATGATTTCGTCATCGGTCAGCTTTCGTTTCTGCCGGTATCCCTCTCGCTTGATTTGCTCGACGGCAATGAGTGTCATCAGATCGCCGAAGGGGATGTCGAGCGTTTCGTCCATCGTCAGTCCGACGCGCATTCCGTACCACAAAAACCACGCGGGCGTTATTTCACCGCCCGCGTGGCTTCTGCGTTTTTTTCGGGTTCTGCCTCAACTTCCGCAGCTTTCCCCGCAAGGATGGTTTCCTGTATCTTTTCGACCAGCAGCGCAGTGTCACGCACGTCGAAGATGTCCAACAGGACATCTTCGCTCAGCGCCTCCGGTGCATCCAGACCGTTGAGCTTTGCATACCGTTCGCCGGCCTTCATCATTTCTGCGATGATCCATACCGATTCATAGACGTTTTGCAGCTTGTCCTCCGAATCAATGGCGGAATCGATTTTTTCGATGCTTCTGTACCGCTCGGTGCAGGAGCGCATCACGCGGAGCGAGAAGCAAAGGGGATAAGTCTTCCCATTGATTTCAATGGATGTTGTTTTCATTTTAACCTCCCACAGTTATAAGTTCGCGCAAAGGGCGAACTACTGAATGCTCAGACGATCTTTGATATATGCCTCTGCCTGCGCTTCGCTTGTGAAGGTTGCCTCGCGCTTCCAGACGTGGTTTGCGCTGTCGTCGCGCAGAATGGTTGCGCTCAGCTCAGGCACCTGCCACTCGATTGTCTCGCCCTGTGTGGTCGCTGCGTCGGATGGAATGCCGAACATAACCTTTGTCAGCACAACCGCACGCCACTTATACACGCCGCCGACCTTTTTCTTGATGATAAATCCGGTTCCCAGATAAGGCGTTTCCTGCGTGTCGTCATAGATAAGCTCGCTTGCGTCTTCGTCGGTGACGCCGGTGATCTCGCTGATGGTTTCTTCTTTAATGCCGAGGATTGCTTTGCTGACCTCCTGCGACAAGTCGTCGGTCGACAGCGTCAGTGTGCCGCCGGCGAAGGAGCGGTCGGTTTCTGCAATGGAATTGTCCGCATACAGGTTGTTGTCCTCCGTGGTCTCGACTTCTATGTTGGCTTCCGTTGCTTTGCCCATTACGCCGCCGTTGGCGTAAGACACCGTTGTGCCGGTATTGGAATATACCGCATAATAGGGCTTGGAAAGTCCGATTGTTGCCATTCTTGCATCTGTCCTTTCATTTCATAATTTTTGCGATTTCTTCATCGATGATTTTCGCCATCGTTTCTTCCGCCGCTTTTTTTGTTTTCCGAACCGCCGGCGCGACGAACGGGCGCTTTTTGGCGATGCTTGAGCCGCTTTCGAGAGACCGTGCGATTATCGCGTTCGGCTGTCCTTTCGGATATTTTTTTGTTTTCATATCGTTATAGCCATCAAAACCGAGCTTAACGTTCAGAATCCCGTCTTCGTTTCCCATTGGGCTGATGCCGAATCCGTCCTGCAATCCCTTCTTGGCGGTCTCTGTCAGCGGTGCGCTCCAATTGTTGTTATACGCAACCACACCCCATTCATCCTTGACGGCGGGCAGCGCGTTTATGTTGGCGCGCACGGCGTCAGCGATGATTGCGGCTCCGGCGTAGACGGCTTTTTCCGCGATTGCTTTTCCTTCTTTTCCCAAGGTCGAAAGGCGTTTTTCATATTCTTTCAGTCCAGGGAATTTGATGGTTGCCAATTATGCCACCTCCCACGACCATTCGTAATGAATGAAGCCGGTATCATCCTCGTACTGCACAGAGGACAGCGACCACGCGATACCGTGACTGCTCAGCGCTTCGCCGAATGCGTCGACCCACGGGTCGAATTCCTGCTTTGTAAACAGGTCAGTTGTACCCGTGATGGCGCACTCGGCGTGGAGATCGTCTGCAGCAAGGACGCTTTCGCCGTCCTCCTGCCAAACGAAATAGCGGTCGGATTTTATCCGCTCGATGTGGCTCACCTGATCGGTCACATCGAGATGTGCGGCGATGATCTTTTCGTACCACATTATTCTGCTCCTCCTTCGACCGCGACACTTTCAAACTTCTGCTCGATTTTTGCCAGTGTGATGTCTACAGACGGCGGATAAACGCCTTCCACAGTCTGCACCAGCGCAATGTGGTAGCGCTTTCCGTCTTCGGTAACTGCCATATCTTGGCTGCTGACCGTTCCTGTCCGCGGCGTGCGGATGACGCGCTCGACGTCAATCTGGTTCTGCTTACTCTGGTAGTATCGCTGAAGACCGAGACGCTGTTCTTCGTAACGCAGCGTAGTTTTCAGCGTCGCCTGCGGCTGCGGCATATATCCCGGACGGGCGGCATCCGTTACGGTGTAGATACGCACAACCCCGTCATTATAGGCTTGCGTGATCTCATTCGACGGACGATAAGGCTTCATAGTTTTTCACCGCCTTTTCGTTCTGCATCCCGAGCAGCATCGACAGGTAGTTGCTTTCAAAGACATCCAGCGCACTGTCGCGGGCGTATCTTACGTATTCCATCAACAGCGTCCGCGGCATCCCGTCTGCAGTGTAGTCCGCGGTCGAGCCGTATTTTGCGTCAAGATAGACCATACCGGAGGCAATGAGGCCGCCGATCTTCTGATCGGTGGCCTCATCCTCCCAAGTGATATTCAGATAATTTTTAACGTCGTCAAGCAGTCCTTCGGGAAGCGTATTTCGGTTCGCCATTACGACTTGGTTACGGTCACGACGTAGGATTTTGTCGCGGTTCCGTTTTCGGCGGTGACTTTAATCGTCAGCGTATTGGCGCCGGCGCCCCACGTTACGGCTCTGCCGTTGATGATGGTCGTTTCCGTTTCCTCCGCATCTTCATTGGTGATCTCAATGGTCGCGTTAGCATCGGCGGGAATAGCCGTTACGGTATTGGTGGTATTGGTGGTGGATGCTGTGTAGCCGGTCGTCGTTGCAGACGTAAAGGCAGGCGACAGGGCAAGACCGCCGATCCTTAGGTCGGCCAGATCAGCTACGGCAGACGCAGTCGGCGCCGTCACCTGCTGTACCTTCCAGACGGCAGGCTGCACGTTTGAGATGTCAAGCACGAAAAACGCGTTGTTGTCCATCGGGAAGCCGTTGGCGTAGCCCTTGATAAGATAGACCCGTTCGTCTTCAATGAAGTGATAGTGGTCGGAATAATCGATTCGACCGTCTCTCGCGGCACCGACGGCCGCGAAATACTTATAGCCGAGACCGATGATCGCTTTCCCCTGATCCACGGCCGGAGATTGGATAACGGTCATCGGATAGGGAAGTACATCGTTGCGGTAGCTGCCGTCCGGCCCCATCAGCGTTGTAGCGGGCATAATCCGCTGGAAGTAATCCACAGGATTAACTACGAGAATTACGTCGCGAACAGTGCGCGCCTTGCCGTTGGGGTCAGTCGCCAGAAGTGCCAGCAGGTTTCCGATTGTCGCGGGAGACAGGTCGCTCACGGCAATGGCCGACTTTTCCGGATATACGCCGCCGGTGACGGTCACGTTATCGCCGACCTGCCGGTTCATGCCGATGGGCTTTCCATTGCCGTCGCCCGATACAGCTCCGGCTTCCAGTCCGTTTGCATAGGCTTCATACAGCACCTGACGCACAAAGCTGTCCAGCCACTCGGGTCCGAGTTCCAGCATTGCCTTGCATACCGGCATAAACGCAGACAGCTTAAGCAGCGAGGTGTCGACCTCCTTGAAACCCGAGGTCAGTTCCTCGACGATCTCCGCGCAGAGCTGTCCCCACGCGGCCTCCTGATATCCGTTGGTATTCATCATCATACGGATCGCGCCACGGGTATTTACAAATTGAATATGCGAAAGCAGCGGGTGTGCGGTCTGCAGCTCGTCAAAGACCGCGTCGACTACGGTTTCCGGCATGATGACGTCAAGGTTATTGAGCGCCTGCTTGGGGTCTTTGGCTTTCATGGCTTCGGCCAGTTTCTGGTAATAGGCTCGTTCCTCGCTCGTGAGCTGCCGCACGCCGCGGGAAGCCAGTGCGCGCCGATCCATCTCGCTTTCGAGGTTATTGACGCGGTTGTTGTATTCGTTTTCAATGTCGTCTTTGATGCAGAGCAGCATTTGCTCAAAGGATGCGTAGAACGCTTCGTTGTCGTTCTCCCGAATGGCTTTCTGCATCGCTTCCCGCACGTCGCTGCGGATTTGGATGTCGTTGGATTTCATTTGTTATCCCCTCTCAAATAATTTCAGTATGTTGTTTTTTTTCGCTCTCTCCGGCTTTTTGCCAATCGTTCGCTCAGGGTGCGGGCAATTCGTGGAAAATATGCGTTGGAAGATTTGTTTTTTTGCGTCCTGTGTATACAGGGTGGAGGCATCGGCGGTGACAGCGGTAGCAATGTTATATTCCAACGCCTGCTCCGGCGTCAGCCACGTTTCACTCCTCATCAGTTCACGAATGTCTTCCTCCCGCATTCCGGCTCGTTCGACAAACGCGCGGATGCCGATGCTCGTCATCGTATCGGCATCCTGTGCTGCCGCGCGCAGATCGTCTGCATACCCACAGGCGGATACAAGCACTTCGTGCAGATAATACGCGGACAGGTTGGATGCGTATCGATTGTCACCGGCCAAAAACGGAAACAATGCGGCCGAAGCGACGAATCCGTCGCCGTAAGTATTGATTTTCGCAGGATGCTGCAATAATGCGTTATAGATCGCCCATCCTTCGGACACCGCGCCGCCGTAGCTGTCGATATGCACATGGATTGTGTCGGCATCGATCGTCTCGATTTGCCGCACAATACACCATCACGTATGGGTCATACCCCATATCGCGCAGCGTGTACACACGGTACAGGTCATATTCGTGCGTCGTATCATAGTTGGTCAGCACGTATACGGCCGCGTAGCTTCCGTGCGGCTTGCGCGGGCTGCTGTCCGCATAACGGCGCAGGCCGGCAAGCACGGCGCGTTCGTATTTCTCCATATCCCACGCGAAGTGGAGTTCCCTGACTTTGATTTTGTGCAGCCGTTCTATGTTTTCATCCGTGAGCCGGCGGCAATCCAAGCCCTGTGTGAAATCCACATATGAATCGGAATCGGCAAGCTGTCCGAGCAGCTCTCCGCAGTCCCTGCAGGCGAGCAGGTTGGCGTCCATCAGCCTGATGGTTTTCTGCCCGTTCCAAAATTCCGACAGGTCCGCCACCTTGTGGGTTACAAGCCCCTCTTTCTGCGACACGATGCAGAACGGGCAGTTGTTCGGGCAGCCTCTTGTAAGGTATCCGCAGGCCGTATCTGCGGTATACTGCGGGTAAAGGCCGTAGTCCGGGCAGGTATGTTCGATTTCCGGCGGGAGTGTTTCGTCGTATCGGATGCACGACGTACTTTCCACAGAGAACGCCGATACCCAATCACCGTTGACGAAATATTGGAGTTCGCCGTCCTTTCTCCGCACGTATCCCGTCCCGCCCTTGACGACCCGCTTTGCGTTGACCGGCTCCGGCACGTCTGCGGAATAGGTTTCGTCGAACACTTTGGACATATACACGACGTCATAGGTCTCGAACCCGTTCCACCACCGTACATCGTCGCCGAGGTGCTTATGGTAGCCGGACAGCTTCATCAGCGCGAGGTTCGGAAAGTTGTGTCCGTCTACGTCGATCAGCCCGATCGTCATTGCTTATGGCACCTCCAATGAATAAGTATGTGCTGCGCAACACTTGTTTTCTGTCGGTGTTTGTGATATTATGATGATAATATTACTAAAAGGGGGAAATATTGTTGGAAGAACGTTTGCTGCAGTGCTACTTAAAGTATTTGAAAGATAGTCACAAGTCCGATAAGATTCTTGATTTTATCAGAATGCTTATAATTCCTATGCTTTTATGGCTCGTCGCTTTGCTCTTGACGGTGCCGAGTTTGGCGTTCTCTGCTACGCACCCCTATATCACATTGTTTTGTTTCGCTCTTCAGCTCTTCTTCATATATTCAATGCGCGAATATGTCAATCGTTTCAATATTCAAAACAGCGTAGCATCGTTTGAAAACTACAGGCAGCATTGCGAAGAATTGGCGCGTTGGCTGCGCAGCAAATGCAAAATTGACCCCGAAAGCGTGATTATGCAGGAAATGATCCCCAAAATCGAATGTATGGCAGAAGAAATAAAGACTGAAAGAGAAAAAAAGGAAAGCCGCACAGAAAAGATTCTTTACGCAGTTCTGATTCCGATTGTATTGATTATTCTTACAGAACTGGTGAGAGACAAAGACTTTGCGGAGGTGCTTAGCGTTTCCGTCAGGATTTTGGCCATTTTCTTTCTGCTTTACGTTGTGATACAAGGTGTTGTAAATATAAAGGTTGGCGGATTACATAAAAAGGAAGAGCAATTCAAACGCTTTGCCGCTGATCTTCGAGCTGTACAGAATTTCCGACGTTTGGAACAATATTCGGATAACCACGACAACCATCCAGAAAGCTGATATCGCTTTTCAGAAATTCGCAGACTTTCTTGTGAAAGATCAGTGCTACGGGAATGCTTTTTGGCTGGTGTTGTAGATATGCATTCAATGCTGCCGCATAGGGAGCAGGCAGTTCGGCCATTGTCCGAACTGCTACCAGCCTCGATTCCCCAAGACGCGCAACGCCAGCCCGCAGCCTCCGAACAGCGCCAGCCCGAAGGCGGCCTGCGCAAAGGCTTGTCCGGCCGGTACGGAGCCGCAGTCGAGAGCGCCCGCTGAGCCGATCAGCAGCACAAGTCCAGCGGTCATCGACATGCCAAGCAGTTTCTTTGCGAACTTGGCTCGCTTTTTCATTACGGGGTTGGCTATCGGCTTAACTATGATATGCTTCATGATTTTCCACTCCTTGCGACAAGCAGCATCGCTACGATGCGTTTGCTGTAAAAACGCCGTGTTTCCTCGTCTGCGGGATATAAACTGTATGTCTCCCTCTCATAGTTTGGATATCCGTAAAATAATCCGCCGAGCTGTCCGTTGGTATCCGGCTCGATGAGGCGTATCATCCGGGCGCCGGGCTTTTTTCTGGATGCGCCTACGTCTATGTATTGCTCTCGCATTTTGCTTCCCCCTTGATTCGGTGGTATTCTCTCGCGACAATGCGCGCGATCTCGTCCAGTACTGCCTTTTCGGCTTTATCATCCGGCAGATCGTCGTAGATCGGTATGTCGTCCGTCGGCTCGCCGGATTCGTCACGGTATAGGATAGTGCCGATTTGTACTTTCATTGCTGCTTCTCCTTTTAATGTTTTAATGCGTATATTTGATCTTTTTCATTTTGGATGATCTTCTCTGTAAACTTCATCATGTTGCACTTTGTCTTGCACTTTGTCTGTACGATAAAATAAATGAGTCGGGTCAATGTCTGGAAAAAACATTTTTGTAATAGCGATTGCCTCATCCCACGAAAATGAAACCGAACCGGACAGTTTGTTATAGAATGAACGTGGAGAAATTCCGATTCTTTTTGCCATTGTAGTTTTTTTTATTCCACGCTTTGCAATCTCACTTTCCAGCGTTGGATATGTCACATTCATGCTTTGATGCTCCTTTCGAAAAAATTGCAGTTAATTGATGTTTTGGCTATATTATAATCAGTTAAATGCTGTTTGTCAATAGAGAAATTGCATTTTTTTGCAGTTTTATGCTATTTTTTTCTTGACAATCGGAAATTGTTGGCTATAATTGTTTTTAGGGAGGCAGATATGGGATTTGAGATTATAAACAAGTTAAAAAAAGAACAGAACTTAACCAACGCACAACTCGCCGATCTGTCTGGTGTTACACTTAGCACGCTTGATAAGATTACGTCAGGAGCTAACAAGAATCCAAAGCTCGACACATTGCAAGCAATTTGCCGCGTTCTTGGGTGTACATTGAACGATTTTATGGACGAGCAGACACACAGATGTGTAACACATATATCGAACGAAGCATTACGTTTGGCACGAGATTACGATACTGCGCTGGACGACAGAGGACGCAGGACGATTCGCAACGTAATGGACTTTGAGGTCGGCTACGCCGCACAGCGTGCCGAAAAAGAAAAAGCCGAACGCAAGTCGGCTTTACAGAATCACCAAGAGGATACATCTGAGGAAATTGCCATTTACATCACGACACTATACCACCAGCCCGTGAGTGCCGGGAACGGCGAATCGTCGGAATATGATTACTCGGAAACCGTACAGCTCAAGAAGATGCCGCCGAACGGGACTTCATACATCGTGCCCGTTCAAGGGGACAGCATGGAGCCTTTGTTCAGCGACGGCGACAAAGTTTTTGTACGCGCCCAGATCGACATCGAACCCGGGCAGACCGGCGTGTTTTTTATGGATGGTCAAATGTGGATCAAGGAGCTTGGAGACGGTGTGCTGCTGTCACACAATCCCAAATATCCGCCGCGCCCGATGACGGACGACATCCGCTGTCAGGGGCTTGTGCTCGGCGTGTGTGACGAGAGCTATTTTGTGAGATAAGCTGTTTGCAAAATATAATTTCAATATAAAAAATAGGGGATGTTGTTATGTCCAAGCAGAAAAAGAGCAGTCCTGCGTGGAAGCGCGTGTTGAAACGGCACTGGAAGTTGTTTTTTGTTGTTTTCTTTCTGCTCGGCGGTCTTGGAAATATAGGGAACGAGATTGCGCCGGTCATTCTTGGCTGTGTACTGGCGGTTGCTTTTTTGTGCTGGTGGGCGATTCTTCTGTGGCGCAAGCGGCGTGAAGAAATTGAAGCCGCGGAAAAGAAAAAGAGAGCCGACGAAGAACGCCGTTTGCGCCTTGCAAGTATCCGCGAGCGCACCAATTCGAGTATGGAATCGTCTATATCTCCCTCTCGGCGTTCGGATACGGAGATCACCGAACGGTCAGAGGCGGACGCATCCGCTTTTTCTTTCCAAATCGAATTTGACGGCATCAAGTTTGACGATGGAGAAAACACTTCAAATCATTCGTTCAAAAAGGATGTGCTGCAAAAAACAGCTATCAATAATGGCAAAGCCATTGCGCAGACGACGGATTATGTCGTGCTGGATGTGGAAACGACGGGGATAGACCGCAAGAATGACCGAATGGTAGAAATCGCAATCCTTGAAATTTCGAACGGCAACATCGTCGATCAATACCAAACGCTTGTCAATCCCGGCATTCCCATCTCGCCGGGCGCTTATCAGGTTCATGGCATTTCAGATGCCGATGTTGCGTCTGCGCCGAAAGCAGAGCACATTGCGGCCGAGATTGCGGATCGCCTGAGAGGGAAGCCTGTCGTTGGGCACAGTGTCACCTTCGATCTTGATTTTGTTGAGGAGGCATTTCGCGATGCCGGCATCACGGAAAAACTGTCTTATATAGATACGCTTTCGTTTTCCCGAAAACTTTTTCCGACATTTCCTAAATACGGGCTTCAAGAGTTGCTTTCTCTGTTGAATATTGAAAAGGGGGAGGCGCACCGTGCGCTCGGGGACGCAATTTCGACCTACCGTCTTTTCGAACGCTGCAAGGACGAATGGAACCGGCAGGCTGCCGAAACAGCCCGTCTGATGCGTATCCAAAAAGAACAAGAAACGCTTGAGCGCCGCACAAAATATGCAAACTCTCCACTCTTGGATTGTGTTTTCGTTTTTACCGGTAATTTTTCTATGCCAAGAGGTGAAATTGAGGGAACGGCATCAACGGTCGGCGCGTTGGTCAGGACAGCGGTATCCGGCAAAACCGATTATCTCGTTGTAGGCGACACATCCGATATTCCTGACCGCAGAAAGCTCGTGAAAGCGGAGGAAATCATCAAAAAGGGTGGGAAACTGCAAAAGATTACAGAGGCAGAATATTTTGCTATGATTGAAAAAGCCCGCATTTCCTGTGCATAAAAAAGCGGCGCAGAGACATATCGCATCTCTGCGCCGCAAGGGTTCGGTGGTTCGGCCGATGGCCGGACTTCATTTCGTTTTTCGGGTTGAATTATCTGCGGATTCCGTAATCGTTGGCCAGCGTTTCCTGCAAAGCCTGTGAAAAATTGACGCCCTGCTCCACTGCTCGCGCGTTCATCCAAGCCGGCAGCGTGATTGTACGGCTCACTGACCGATTTTCCTGTGCCAAACGGATCGGCTGCATATGGACGTCGATCAGCACAGCCACTTCGTTTTCGTCCAGTTTCAACGTGTTTAGGGACGACGGCTCGGGGATTTCGTCTCCGTCCCTCTCCATTACCCACAGGTGCCCGCCAAGCGCCTCGCGGCCGCAGTCGATGGCTTCGTCGTCGGTTTCGCCACAGGACGCGCAGCCGGGCAGGTCGGGAAAGGTTATGGCGATTTTCCCCTTATCCTCATAGGTCAGAATCGCCGGGTATACATATCTGTTTTTCTTTTTCATAACGTATTGCTCCTTCTGTAATCCATATATTCGCAGTTCGGTCTTTGATCAAACTGCCCGATAGCGGTGCGGGGGTTACGGGAACCGTAACCCCGACTGCTGTGCAATGCTTGCAAGTGTTTTTCGCGGGATGTCTTTGGCCGGATGCTTGACGGTTACTTTACCGGGTATGTTCGGATGTTTGAAATGGTGATGGCTTCCGACCGTTGCCGTCAAATACCATCCATTTGCTTTTAAGATTTTGATGACTTCCCGTGACGAATAACTTTTCATCTCCTCCCTCCTTATGTATATATTATAACACATATTATTATATTTGTCAAGGGCTTTGGCAAATATTTTTCTATTTGTTGTTTGGTGAAAGAAGGTATATGCGGATGAATGCGGTCATCTATGCGAGATACTCGTCGGATAAGCAAACGGAGCAGTCCATTGAAGGACAACTTCGAGAGGGATACGCCTATGCGGAACGAATGGGGATCACGGTCGTCGGCGAGTACATTGACCGAGCCGTCAGCGGCACGAGTGATCAGAGACCTGATTTTCAACGGATGATTTCGGACAGCATCAAGCGGCAGTTTGAAGCCGTAATTGTTTGGAAACTGGATCGATTTGCACGGAACCGCTACGATTCCGCAATTTACAAATCCAAACTCAAAAAAAACGGTGTGCGCGTGTTTTCCGTTACGGAGGGAATCGGCGACGGCGATGAATCGATTATCCTCGAAGCAGTGCTTGAGGCGATGGCGGAGGTGTACTCCAAGCAGCTTGGACAAAATGCCGCACGCGGTATGCGCGAGACTGCAATGAAGGGGCTGTGTACGGGTGGTCAGATTCCGCTCGGGTACGCTGTCGGTGAAGACCACAAGCTCCATATCGATTCCAAGACCGCACCGGCTGTGCAATTGATCTATACGCTGTATGCGGATGGTCAATCGAAAACACAGATAGCAAATGAACTCAACTCGCGGGGTTTTCGTACAAAGACAGGGAAGCCTTATAACTGCAATTCATTTTATCGAATTTTGACCAATCCTATGTATTACGGAAATTATACATATAAAGGTGAAGTGCTGCGGGAATGTCCGGCGATTATATCAAAAGCATTATACGACAAATGCCAAGAGAGGAATGACGTTGTAAAAAGGAGCAGAGGAATGAAAATATCCGAAGTAGAATGGCTACTGCGAGGCAAGTTGTATTGCGGCCATTGCGGTACGCAGATGACCGGCGATTCAGGAACCAGTCGGACAAACGAGAAATACTATTATTATACTTGCCATAAGCACAAGCGTTATAAAGACTGTGATAAAAAATCCGAGAAAAAAGAACAGCTTGAACGCGCAGTATGCCAAAAAACGGTCGAGTATGTGTTGCGCGAGGATCGAATTGAGTATATTGCAGAGCGCGTGGTAGAGCAGTATGAGAAAGAATTTGATGCATCGACGATAAAAGAAAAAGAAACGTCGCTCTCGAAGCTGAACATTGAGTTAGATAAGTGTGCCGAAAGTCTGATGAATACAACGGTCCGCTCGGTTGTTGACCGTATTAACGCGCGAGCCGAGGAATTAGAAGCTGCCAAGTCCGAACTGGAGCACGAATTGGCGCAACTGCGTATTACCAGCAAAGCGCGCATCACGGTCGACGAAATCATAACCTTTCTGCGCGGTTTTTGTTCCGGCGATGTAGATGACATCCAGTTCCGTCGCAAAATCATTGATACATTCATCAATGCTGTGTACGTTTTCGATGACAAATACGTGATTTATTATAATGTTCGGGATTGTAAGCAGGTCACTTACTCCGACATGCTTGCCTCAATTCACGCGCCATCGGATATGTCAGTGCACGGTTCGGATTGTCTATTATATGGGGAGCCAGAAAAAAGCCCGTAAACACTGCGTTTGCGGGCTTTTCTTATTTTTTCTCAGTGCCTTTGAAAAGGGCAAAATAGCTCACTTGCCTGCAAAATTGAGCGAGTGAGCGATAACCGGAAAATTTCGATTCAAAGCACGGAATATGATTGCCTATCCTTTGTTTGAGAAGGTCAATTTACGCGGCCCCGCATTTTTTAATGCGGGGCCTTTTTTGTTTGGAGGTGTCTTATGTCAGAGTATCAATTGGAAATAAAACAGGTCGTGGATTATCCACGTTGCCGCATCTACCGGAAATTTGTACAGACCCTTATTTCTGACCGAAGCATTCGCCTTGGAGGCAGCTCCGGTCTTTTTTATTACACTGTCCTTTGCAGCTATGCAAATTTCCGCACGTCATACAAACGCATAGACGATATCAGCTATACCATATATCCCGGCGAGTGGCTGTGCCGGGTAAACGAGTTGGTGGAATGGTTCCGCACACGGTTTCAGCACCAGACGCTTTCCATTCTTCAGGTTTTACAGGAGCGCCACCTGATTACCTATTCTCTTCTCGGTCGCGGGAAGCTGGTAAAATTCAAAATCCTGCGCTGGCAGAAGCATAACCGCGTGTTGGATTATAACGCGCCCTGTGCCAAAGACACCGGCTTTTTCTTCCTGCCGGTGTCTATCGCCAACGAACTTCTCAGCCAAGGCCGCTGCTCGGAGATGGACGCCCTGCTGGATTTGTGGATCAACACGGTATATAACGATGAACAGGTACAGGGTTCGGATGCCGGCCCAGTGGTGTACCTGCGTAACGGCACGGGCAGCCCACTGCTCGGTTATGCCGAACTGGCACAGCGTTGGGGTGTATCCAAAGCAACGGTTGGACGGTATCTTGGAAAGCTTCGCAGCCAGGAATATATCTCTGTGTTATCTTTTCCCAGGGCGCATGGGAGCGTTATTTGCCTGAACAACTACCTTTCCACTATGTTCGAGGTGTCGGACGTGATGGTAGATAAGGACGAGATCGCCATGCTGCTGCACATCGGGTTGACATTGCCTGAAGCTGAACGAGAGGAAGAGGAATATGGTTCCGTCAGCGTTTCAGAAAATGAGCATAGCGTCTCAAATCCGTATGTTGCATGTATTCTTCAAAAAGTCGAGGAAGTCCTTGCCGTACAAGGCTTTCCGTGCTTTTCGTGTCCGAAAATCCAGTATAAGTTATTACCATTATCACCCGATTGCAAGGGAGCAGTATTTCATGTTTTGGATGATATTGTGTATTTCAAAGCACTACTGGTTATTTTATGCGAGGACAGCAAGGAGCTGTTTCGTTTTGAGTTAAGATTACTGCCGGAGGTGGAAAGAAGATGAAAAAAGCGTTGGAAAACACAGCGGCTGAAAATCCGCTGTACCATGATACATGGCTGCTTTTGAAGAAATACCGGGATGTGGTGTGGAGCCTGGAGCTTTCGGTCCAACAGGTACGGCGCCAGTTCCAGATTGAGTTTGGCAGCAGCATTGAGGATTTTCTGGAGTCGATCTACCTGGCCGGCGTAGATTTTTCGGATACCGGTATTCAGGAGCACGCCAGAAGCATCGAGCGCAGCTATAAAATGCTCAAACTGATGGAAAACGCGGTCAATCTGCTAAGGAGCAAGCATAAGTTCGGGGAAACCTACTACTGGGTTCTGTATTACAGCTACCTTTCCCCTCAGCAGTACAAGAACACCGAGGAAATCATCGGTCAGCTTCAAGCGCATATTCAGGACATCAGCTACCGTACCTATTTCCGCAGGAAAAAGGAAGCGATTGACGCCTTTTCTTCCATTCTGTGGGGGTATTCTTCCAAGGACAGCTTAAAACTTTTGGAGCAGTTTTTCCCGGAGGACGAAATAGGCAGATAATCGGCAGTACATTGGCACGGTTTTGCGATTGCGGCGTAAATCCCTTCATGCTAAAATGAGTATGCTGAAAATTGTAATCATCGTCCTGTCCGTTCTGCTGCTATCCAGCGCGGGCGGGCTTGCGGCGCGTTATGTATATCTGCAATATTTTTCTCCTACGCAGACAACGACAACTGTGCCGGACAACCTGATCGGCGATAATGTCCCGACGGCGGAAAGCAGTACGCCTGCGGAAAATACGCCTCCTGCCGAGAGCGAGCAGGACACGGAACAGACGGATGCGGCCGAAAGCGGCAGCGCCTCGGGCAGCAACGGAACCGGGACAACTGCCGGTAATCCAAGCGACAATGAAAACAGCGTCCCGGCAGCGGACAAGCCCACCGCCCCGGTGCCGGAGCTTTATGCGGGCAGGCCGGACGTCAACCAGAGATTTGAAGTGAGCAATATGCTCCCGGGCGATACCGAAACACGGTATTTCTGCGTCAGGGCTTATCATGAGGAGGACATCACCCTGTTTTTCCGTGCCGAGGTAACCGAGCAGACGAAAAATCTC
>CAJFRY010000036.1 GCA_904419545.1 Candidatus Woodwardiibium gallinarum | reverse complement strand
AAGCAGCGAGGACTTATTCCGATACGTAAGCGTGTAATTTTGCGTTTGATTCGGCATCACATACGTGCTGCTCTTTGCGCGGCCGTAGGCGTCGTACAGATTCTCCGCCTGCAGCAGCGGCGCGCCGTCCGCGTCTGCGCGGTACGCACGGATCAGCCGCCCCGCACCGTCGTACTCGTATTCCGTCGTGTGCCCCACCGCTTTGTCCTCTACACGCGACACCTGCCCGTCCCCGTTGTACGTCACCCGGTACCGCAGCGTCCCGTTCTCCTTCACCCCCGTCACGCGGCCAAGCGCGTCATACTCGTACGCCGTCTGCAGCCCGTTCCCCGTCGTGCTCGTCTGCAGCGCCCCGTCGTACGGCCCGTACGTGTTCGTCGCCAGCGTGTAGTTCCCCGCTTTCACCGTCAGCGTAGCGCACCACCGTCTCCGTCCCGTTGACGATCGAGTCCTTGTTCGCATCCAGATACGTTCCGATCAGACGACGGCGCGCGTCGTACAGGAACCCTGTACGGATCCCGCCCGCGTCCGTCACCGACGACGTCAGCCCGTATCCGTTGTACGCATAGCCCGTCGTCCCGCCGCTCGCGTCCGTCACCGTCGACAGCCGGTTCCCGCTGTCCGTGTACGTCGCGCCAGACGTCACCTTGTTCGTGGTTTTATTCGACGTCAGCGTGCTGCTCGTCGTGTTCCCGTAGCTGTCGTATCCATACGTCAGCGTCTGCGTGTTGTTCGACGCGTCCGTCCGCTTCACCGTCTGCACCAGATGCGTGTCGATTCCACCGACGGTTTTGTATGTATACTCGTACTTCTCCCCGAGGATGTTGGTGATTTCCTCGATATCCACATTGTTGCCCGCGTAGTCCACCAGCGTTTGGTTTCCGTCGCTGTTGTAGTTCGACGTCAGGTTCCCCTGTTCGTCATACGCGTACAGCTGCGCCGGCTCGATCTTCAGGGTGACGTCGTCAAAGTACGCGCTGTTCGCGTTCCGGTCGTACGACAGGTAGATGACCACCTGCTCCAGCGTCAGCCCCTGTCCCTGCCGCTTCGGCACGATCCCCACCGATCCGTACTGCCATTCCCGCACCTCCGCGTTGTAGTCCAGGGACTGTTCTTCGTACACCCCGTCGCTGTACTTCAACTGCGCCACGAGCCGATACGTGCGTCCTTCCTCGCCCTCTGTCGGCACGGAATCCGCCTTGGCCCAGCCGGACAGCGTAAAGCTCGTCTCGGCGGGCAGGCGAAGCTGGATGGTCTGCAGCGAGAAGCTCAGTCCGCCCGTGTTCCCCGCTACCTTCATCACATTCCCGCGCGCCGAGTCGGTTACGTAGCTGCCGCCGTTCGACGTCCCCCATCGGTACTGCGCCGTCATCCCGCCGTTGTCCGCCAGGTTGTACCCCGACGGCGTCTCTCCCGTCTCCAGCTGCGCGCAGTCGAAATACGCGCTGCCCGATGCGTTTTGCAGCCGCAGCTTTACGCTGTAGTTTCCGGCCGTGCTGATGGTCTTCGTGACATACACCCGCTGCCAGCCGCCCTGAATCGCTGCATTCGACGTCCCTGTATACACGCGGCTCTTTTCGCCGTCCAGTTCCAGAAAGGCGCCGCCGCCCGTGGAGACGCTCTGGACGTTATTCAAATACAAATATGCCGAGAAGGTATAGGTCCCGGGCGTAAGATAGACCGTCTGGGACCGGGAATACGAGCCGGTGCCCTGACCGGTGATCCGCAGCGACCCGGTGCCGGCGAAGGCGCGCGCGGTGTCGGCAGCGGAGCTGTAGCTGCCGGAAACGCTTCCCGACCACGAGGACGTGCTGTCGAGCAGGCCGTTCTTCACCAGATTGACCGCGGCAAGCCCGCCCGCCGCGTCGGACGCAATGGTATGATTGCGCCGGTCACCGTCGGGGTAGTTGTTGTACACGGCGCTGGTCGCGCCGTAGATGATTTCTTCCTCAGAATCGGAGGTATATGCACAGACCGGACGTCCCCGGTAGTCAAACAGGAAGGTGCTGCGGATATCGTCGCTCGTGCCGAGGATACCGTCGTTTCCGGGCGCGGTCTCAGCGGTTTTCCGTCGGCCGTAGGCGAAGGACACGCTGCGGCTCAACTGCATCATGTCATAGGAAAGCTGCACCTTGGACACCGCTTTGGTCTTTGTCTCAATGACGCCGTTCAGCGTCGTATAGGTATAGACGGCATACTGATAGGACTCGTCGTCGCCCACGGATTGGAGCGTACCGTCCGCATTGTATGCAAAATGGGTCTGATGTCCGTTCCGCGTAATGCTGCGCAGATAATTGCCCGCGGTGGACGAGTAGGCGCCGTTGTACGTATCCGAGTACAGCAGCGTTACGACATCAGCGTTCTTGGAATTGCTGATCTGCGTGAGCGCACCGGCGGAATTGTAAGTGAAGGTGACCGCCGTCTGCGACGAAGTCGCGCCGGCTGCGGTGCGGGTAATCGAAGTCAGGCGGTTGTTCGTCCAGATCAGGTCCTTGCGGTTGCCGTGGACGTCGCTGATGCGGACGAGCCGGCCGGACGAGTTAAAGGTCTTACTGCTGCCGTAGTCGTCATTCATCGTATAGCGCGCGGAAGTGCTGGCGGTGTTCCGCGCAATCGTCAGCCCGTAGCCGTCCTCGCTTTCGTACTTGCCGTCATTATCGAAGTCATAAAAATAGTGCTCGGTGCCGTCCGCGTCGTTGTAGACGAGCCGCAGGCCGGTAGAAAGCGTCCGTTCAACGATCGATTCCTGCACGGTCAGCTTCCAGCCGCGGCCGACGTTCATCGCGCTGAAGTCCGCCGTCAGCGCGCCGTCGGCCGATGTGAAGCGCTTGCCGGCCCTATACGTATTAAAGACGTGACCGACCTCGACGGGCAGCACGCTGCCGTCCGTCGTCGTATCGGTATACGTATAGACAAGGTTGCCGTTGAAGCGGTTGACGTATCCCGCCCCCGATTCACCGAGCGCATGTGCAGAATAGCTCCAAATGCCCTCCAAACCCTTTGCGTCGCGGTATTCGACGACAAAAATCGGGTGCGCGGTATTGTAGTTGCTGTTGTTCGCCGTGGACAGCTTGACGCGGTTGCCCGTCGAGGCCGTCAGCTCGCGCAGCAGAATGCCGTTTGCGCTCTGCTCATTGCCGGCGTACCAATCCTGCGCCAGCGAGGTAATGTCGAAATCATATGTACCGTTGCCGCTGATGATGCGGTAATCCAGAACGGTCGCATCAAACGACGGCTTCGTGCTCCAGACCGCTGTACCCGACTCCCAGCCGCTGCGGACCGCATGCGCCGAGAGCGTGACCGGACCGCCGAGCACCTCGATGGCGCGCAGGCCGAGTGTAGCGCGGATGACCACAGCGGAAGCCGGCAGCTCGGGCAGCTCACGGATGCCGATCAGCGAATAATGTGCCTTCCCGCCCGTATATCCGGCGTACATCCACGCATAGCTGCCGTTGACGGCGGTCTGTCCGTCATACACATAGCAGTCCTTGATATTGCTGTATACGGTGTGGTTTGTACGCACGACGGTCGGGTCGATCGTCACGGGGAATACACGGTCGGGCGAATCGATCCATGTGCTGTCGGCGGTGACGGTCAGCAGCCAGCGGTGGCCGTTCGCCTCGGTAAGCGTATAGCTTACGGCTGCCGATTCCGCACCGGCCGCGTCATACATATACCCTTTGGGCAGCACGAGTGCCGTCTCACCCGTTTTCGTGCTCGTCAGCCGCACGTCGCCGTTATCTTCCAATGTCGGCGCCAGACCGCTGAGCTTCAGCTCGAAGGTATAGCTGTACGTTCCGCTGCCCGCCGCGCGGAGAATGATATTTTCCTTCAGCGCCCCGCCGTCCAGACGGTATTCAATATCGGTATGTTCAAGGATGTCACGGTAAATTACGCCGGCGCTGAGGTTTTCCAGCGCCAGCGCGTCATCGGACGCAGGAGCCGGCGCATACAGGCTTGCCTGCCGCGATTTGGCGGCGCCTACCAGCGACAGCCGAACGCTCCCCTGCTCCGTTTGGATGCGGACGAGTTGACCGGACGCCGAATTGGGTGCGAACCGTACACGGAGGTCGCCCGCCGTGTTTTCGTATCCCGCGCCGTCCTCCCCGTCCGCATAGGCCAGACGATTGTCATAATCCTGCCATGTACCGTTTTCCCGATAATGAACGGCGCGGCCATAATCCACCGCCGCGTAGCTGCCGTCCGATAGGCGGTACACCTTCCCTGTTTCGCTCCGCAGCTCCGGCTCCTCGCCCACCACTTCCGGCGTCTCCTCGGCCGATAGCTCATCGGATGTATGGGCCGCAGATGCTGCCGCAGGCTGCAACGCATCATCAGCCCCCAGCGCCTCATACGCCGCAGCCGGAATGCCGGCCGCCAGCAGCGCTGCTGCCAGCAAAAAGCTCAGTGCCGTTTTCCAAATCGCTCGCTTTGTTTTCATCCTCTTTCCTGCCCTTTCCTCTACACACTTTTGATATACCGACCACGTCCCGCACAGGAAGGCTGCCGCACTCCCACCCCGAAAAATCACTCTTCAGTTTAATTTACGGAACAATTCAATCGTTTGATCAATCCCCGCCTGCATACGTGATTCACGGCTTTCCATAAACGAAACCACTGCATTGCCCGCACCCATAATCATCTGATTGTAGTATTGAATGCAGTCGTCCCAATTGAAAATGTTTGCCAAATCAATGATCTTGTTGCTGAAAATGATATCGAGCATTTCTTCAGAAGATTCATCCAGCAACCGCTTGGATTTCAACGTCGTATTATAATACAGAGAAGTCACTTCATTCCAATTGTAATATGCCAATGCTTCCAGAAGGAATGTGGATTTTTCCACATCGACAAACGTATCCCGCGGAAGAGACAGGCAGGTAAATTTATACGGGTTGATCGTACAGCAGTAATCCTGCTGTTCCTCATTGTATTTGGGCAAAGGAAGTACGCCGAACCGTATCGTAGAATCCAACATCTGCGGGCCATTCATTGTCGCTATGATATTTGCAAAGAAAAGCACCCGTCCGGCATAAAACTGGTCATAAAGCTTTTGTCCGTTGTCATAATCATCCCATCTGTAATACTGTTCCCAGTATGCGACGCGCGAACGGTCGGTCATGAACTCATATACCTTTTGGAACACGTCAATATTGTGCTGATCGGTAACGGATATCACCGGGAGGTCGTCGGCATTTTTGGTCACCATAGCGGCATTGCCGCCCAAAATAAATTTGTAGCAGTCAAAGGCCGCTCCGATCAATCCCCAATAATCCTCTTCGCCTTCAATATTCATCACACCGTCGCCGCCGTCATGGGCAACCGTCTTACACATTTCATACATCTTATCCATCGTCCATTTGCCGTCGCGCACAAGCTGATAGGGGTCCTCTAAGCTATATTCGTCGATCAGATCCCTGTTGAAAAACAGCATCGAGGTCTGTTCATCATCGGTGATGACGACATCTCCGCAGGCGAAATACAGCTTATTGTCAATTGAAAGCTGCTTGAGTGCCTGCTGGTCCCACCATTCGCTGTCAAGGCGCAGATGAGAATCCTCCAAGGCGTACAAATCATAAAGCAAGCCGTCCGCCGCCAGCTTTGCCAGACCTGTCGTGGAAATACCGGAAGCCAAGACATGATAATCGACAGTGCCCGAAAGACAATCGGTGGTGACGCGCGTGCAGAAATCTTCGCCTTCCGCACAATATTTGACGCTGATTTTACAATTATACAGCTCTTCTATCAAATTGTTCCGCTCAAAAACAGCATCATTCACAGGATCGGAATTCAGTTCATCCGTAGCAAATTGAATGTCCCCGAACGGCACCTCCTCGGTCGTACTCAATATGACCAATTCGAAGCCGTCCAAATTGCGTTCTCCTAAATGATTCAGCATAAGGGACGTCGTACTCTCCGGCGCGACGGCGGATCCGTCGGACGAACCGCCTTCCGAACGGCTCGACTGTTGATCGCCTGTACATGAGAACAGGCAACCTGCCAAAAGCAAAACGGCCATCAAAAACGCTACTGTCCTTCTTTTCATAAAATCGTCTCCTTTTTCGTTTATTTTTTGAACCGCTGCGCGGTTATGATTGCCTTTTGGAAAGAAATGCGCATTGAGAGTACGGCGAAAAACAAAAAAGCGTATAAGTCATTATGGATAATGGACTCACACGCTTGAAAGCGTCAGAAGAAAACCTCTCGCAGACGCCGGAGAGAAATGCATATAACCGAAAACATTGCCGAACGCCGGATGAGGAACTGTATGTTGCACATATTCGTTCTATCCCTTATGTTTCATTCGTTTTTAGCCGCAGCATCAACTGCAACACAACGCCGGAAGGAAGCCCCGTCGGAGATAAGAGACCGCATCCCGGCACCGCGCTGTTTTCATTCTGTGCAGATTATTATGGATTTGTATTGATTATAACAAACAGTGGTGTTAAAGTCAATAGTTTGGGCATTTTTTCCAAATAATTTTTGTCGAATTGAAAGCGTTAAGACAAATCGCAAATTCGGCAGCGCCTTGGAGCCGAAACGGAAACCAAGAGCACTTCGGTCATCCGTAATCCGTTTTTCATACTTTTTTGCCCGAAGCTCTATCGTGCATCCCCGCTCCGTCTGCCGCAAAAGCCGGTCAGCCGTATTTTGACGGCAGATACCGCTCCGCAAGCTGCATATAATGCCGGTACAAAACGCCAAAGCGATGTCTGTAATGCTCTTTCCAGGGCTTTTCCCTTCCGCAAAAATGCAGAATCGACGTGTTCCGCATCACCCACTCCAGATTGGCGTCTCCTGCGCTGCGCATATAGTAACTCGTATAATTCCGTGCGTCATAATTCCAGCGGAAATCATCGATTTCCAGAATCCTTGACCCGTACATAGCGTTGAGAACATCCTGGTCCGGCAGCACCAGTTCGGCAGCGTGATCCTCCACAAAACGGAAAACATCCTCCGGAACAATTGCCCGACGGCAGCTCCCCAGTTCCATCAGCAGCACGCCGGAATTATAATAGTTCCTATCCGTGCCCAGCCGAAGCCGGTTGACGCTGTTGGCAATCTCTGTTTTTCCGGTATGAGAAGCCGCCGCAAACAGAAAATCTCCCATTTCAAGCTCCCACAACGGCTTCAAGGAATTGATGATGAGCACATCCGGGTCCAGATACAGCACCCGCTCCAAATCCTCCGGCAGCAGCCGGGCAGCCAGCAACCGATAATACATCTCCTGCGGATATTGCTTGGTAACGGGTGCTTTTTCAAACAGACGACTGTCCACCCGAACCGGGTGTAGCTCACATCCAAGGGCCCGCAATCCCTTTCCCAGTTCCCGCAGCCGCACATCCGGGATGCGGCTGTGCAACAGATAGACGCGGCAGAGCTCATTCGGATGATTGAGGTACAGCGATGTCAGCATCACCCGAAGCTGCATCAGGTATCCTTCGTCTAAAGTGACCAATATATCCATCCAAATCCCTCCAGGCATGTGTTTTCGGCACTTCCCCGCTCAACGCTTTTTCCGTCGGCTTTCAAACGTCCCGCGCATTTCCGATAAATGCTCGGTCAGCGTTTTATCTGAACGAAACGGGCTGAAAAAATGGTACCGCTGCTTCGTATCCTCATAATGCTTCCGGATATTTGCTTTGATGCTCTCAAGCCGAACAACGACATCATATTCCTGCGCAAACTGCCGCAGCCTTGCAACCAGTTTCACAGAATATGCAACATCAACAAGAAATATGCCGAAAAACAGCCCGATGAAAAAGGAAAACGCCAGATTTTCCGACAGCCATTGCAGCGCGGTCAGGATATGCGGATGGACAAGCAGGCAGTAGACTGCGCTCACCGCCAGCCAGAGCAGCGAAAACTTCGGACAGATGATGCCCTGCAGATTGCCCCATTCCCGGCTGTAGTCCCACAGCCGTACATGGACGACCTTTAATGCCAAAACGCCGGATATGTATTCCATAATCGTCATCGCGGCGCCCATAAAAAGAATCAGCAGAACCTTGCCCCACACCGCGCCGGAGGGCAGACAACGCTCTCCGGCATATGCAATCCAATAAAGCAGGCACAGTCCCACGCCGTACAGAGGCAGGTACGGCCCGACGCAAAAGCCCGGATTGATCCATTTCCGTTCCGGATTCGCAGAGGAAAGAAAGCGTCGGAACAGGACCTCGGCTGTCCATCCACACGTTGCGCCGATAAAAAACAGGAACGCAGATTTCAGGAGCAACCCCATCTCAGCCCGCCTTTTCGAACTGGCTGTTATACAGATCCGCGTAGAATCCGCCCTGCGCAAGAAGTGTTGTATGGTTGCCCTGCTCAACGATATCGCCGTCCCGCATCACAAGGATCAGATCGGCATTTTTGATCGTGGATAAGCGGTGCGCAATTACAAAGCTGGTCCGATGTGCGGTCAGTGTATCCATCGCCTTCTGTGTAATCAGCTCCGTGCGGGTATCCACCGAGCTGGTGGCCTCATCCAGAATCAGCATAGGGCTGTTCTGCACCATCGCGCGCGCAATGGTAAAGAGCTGCTTTTGGCCGGCGGAGATGGTAATGTTTTCCCCCAACACAGTATCGAAGCCGTTCGGCAGCGTCTCAATGAAATGGAAAATACCGCAGGCGCGGCAGGCTTTTTCCAGTTCCTCGTCGGTTATGCCGGTTTTATTGTACGTTAGATTCTCCCGAACGGTGCCTTCAAACAGCCAGGTGTCCTGCAGGACCATGCCGAAAAGGCTGTGGACGTTTTCCCGCGTCAGCTCAGAGGTGGAGACCCCGTCGATGCGTATATCGCCGCTGTCGATTTCAAAGAAACGCATCAGGAGATTTACCATCGTGGTTTTTCCGGCGCCGGTCGGGCCGACGATGGCAACCTTTTGTCCCGGCTCCACATGGGCGGAAAAATCCTTGATGACGACTTTGTCGGGGTTATCGGGATAACTGAACCGCACATGGTCAAAGACCACCTCACCCTTCGCTTCAGTCAAGGAACGCGTCTTATGGCTTTCATCCGAAAGTTCTTCCTCCTGCAGAAAGTCAAACACGCGGTCGCCTGCGGCCGCAGCTGTCTGCATCTGCGTCGTCCCCTGCGCCAGTGTGCTCAGCGGAGAGGTAAACAGGCGCACATACATAATAAACGCCGTGATGACGCCGAAGGTGATCTGCCCGTCGATTGCAAGCGCGGCGCCCAGTACGCAGACCACGACATAGCCCAGATTGCCGATGACATTCATAAGCGGCTGCATCACACCGGAGAGGAACTGGCTCCTGCGGTTCGCGTCATAGACAGCCAGATTCAAACCTTTGAAAGCCTTCTTAACCTTCCGGTTCGCGCGGGAGATCCGCACCACATCGTGGCCGGAGTACATTTCCTCCACGTAACCGTTGAGCTTTCCGAGGCTCTGCTGGCGGGCGGCAAAATACTTCTGGGATTTGGAAACAATCAGCACCATGATAACGAAGCCAAGCAGCGTCACCGCGACGGCCGCCGACGCCATCCTCCACTCGGTCACGAACATCATGATCAGACAGCCGGCAAACTGTGCCACGGCGCTGATGATGGACGGCAGACTGTTGGAAAGCGCCTGCTGCAGCGTACTGACATCGTTGGTCACGCGGCTGAGGATATCGCCGTAAGAAACCTTATTGAAGTATTTCATAGGCACTTTATTGATTTTGTCCGAAAGATCCTTTCGCATCGTTTTGGACAAATCCAAGGTTACGGTGGCCATAATATAGTGTTCAATATAGGTAAACAGTCCGCTGAGCAGGTATAGACCAATCAGCAGAACGCCGACCTCTGCAATCGCAGGCAGATCGATTTGAGAGGTCAGTCCCTCCGAAATCAAATCCGTAATCCTACTGAGCCGGTTCGGCCCGATGATGGTCAGGACGGCGCCCGCCACAGCGAGAAGCAAAGCAATGCACATCGGTACTTTCAGCTTTTTGGAATAAGAGAACAGCTCCTTCAGAAGCCCCTTGATCCCCCGCTTGCTTTTTTCGGGGACGCGCATACCGCGTGCCATATGGTTTCCATTCACTTGCTTCACACCCCCTTCACGCGCTCAGCTCTTCGGACGAGAGCTGCGACATAGCGATTTCCCGATAAACCGGGCAGTTCTGCATCAATTCCTCGTGCTTCCCGACGCCGACGGCCCGGCCTTCATCCAAAACGACGATTTTATCGGCATTTCGGATGGTGCCGATACGTTGCGCAACGATCATGCAGGTCGTCCTCTGCAAGTGCTCGGAGAGTCCCTTCCGCAGCATAGCGTCGGTTTTATAATCCAGCGCGGAGAAGGAATCGTCAAAAATCAGGATTTCCGGCTTCCGCGCCAACGCGCGGGCAATCGAAAGCCGCTGCTTCTGCCCGCCGGATACATTGGCTCCGCCCTGTGCAATCGGCGCCTCAATTCCTTCGGGCAGCTTATCGACAAATTCCGACGCCTGTGCCAGCGTTATGGAGTCCCGCACGTTCTCGTCCGTCTGCTCCGCACGGCTCTCTCCGAACAGAATGTTCTCCCGAATGTCCCCCGCAAACAGCACGGCCTTCTGCGTCACATAGCCGATGCGGTCATACAGGGCGTCAAAGGTAAACGCCTTTACATCCTGCCCGTCGATCAGCACTTGTCCGGCAGTGGCGTCATAAAACCGGGCGGCCAGACTGACCAGTGTCGTTTTGCCGCTGCCGGTAGCGCCGATGAAGGCGATCGTCTCGCCTTTCTCCACCCGAAAGCTGATATGCTCCAGCACATTTTTGTCCGAGGACGGATAGTGGAAGGATACGTCACGGAACTCCACGGTCCCCCGCTCCGGTGCGTCTGTTGCGCGGCCTTCCCGCAAATCGACTTCGGCCTCCAGCACCTCGTTGATGCGCCCGGCGGAAACCTGCGCGGACGGCAGGAGCATAATGACCATAACCATCATCATAATCGACATAATGACATAGGTCGCATAGGTTCCGAATACCACCACATCCCCGAAGGTTGTGATCCGTGCGGCCATGTCCGTCACCGCCACCCGGTCGACAATCGAGGCGCCCACCCAGTAAATCACCAAAGCAAGCGCATTCATCGCGAAGGACACGGCGGGCATCAGAAGCGCCAGCGCCCGCTGATTGAAAAGCTGCGTTTTCATCAGCGCATCGTTGGCTTCTTCAAATTTTTCGGCCTGATATGCTTCGGCATTATAGGCGTGGACAACCTGAATACCGGTCAAATTTTCTCTCGAAACCCGGTTGATGTTGTCGGTCAGCCGCTGCACACGCCGGACACGCGGAAGGATGACAACAATCACGACGACCATCATCAAAAGCAGAGCCGCCACAAAGCCTGCGGTGATGACCGAAAGAGTCCAGCTTTTATTGATGATCTTGATGACAGCCCATACCGCCATAACCGGCGATTTAATCAGAATCTGAAGGCCCATCGCCACCAGCATCTGAATCTGCGTAATATCATTCGTCGTGCGGTTGATAAGGCTCGGCACGGAGAACTGCTGCATCTCCTTCTGCCCGAAATCCGCCACCTGATTGAACACACTTTCCCGCACCGTATAGCTGAAGCCTGCGGCGACCTGCGAAGAAAGATAGCCGCAGATGACCGCGAGCAGCGCGCTCGCAAGGGTACACCCGAGCATTTCCAATCCCGTGTCCCAAATATCGGATACCGTGCTTCTGGGCGTTTGAATCAGCACCGTCAGGTCGCTCATATAATCCGGGAGCCGCAAATCAAAATAAATCTGGCCCAGAACCAGAAGCGCACAGAGTCCGGCCATCAGCCATTCCTTTCTGCGCATTCGTTTCAACAAGGAAATCAATGGATTCCCCCTCCTTTCTCAATTCACCATTTGGAGCCCGTCCGGCTTATGGCAGTGAGGATGCAGTCCACACCCAGCAAAATGAAATATGTGCCGATAAGAAAGCCGGTCGAAAACAGCGCAACCGCCGGACGAAGAATCATCAGACAGCCAAGCACAATCCCGACCACATTGACAGCCAGAGTCAAATAGTAGTAAAACTTCCCCGCCATGATTCGAATGTAATTCAAATGCGTCAGACGGGATACGCAATGGGCAATAAACCAAACGGGAAGCAGCAGCACCAAAATCCACTTTCCGGCGTTGGGATATACCGCAAGCATAAATCCGGCCATAATGCTGAAAATGCCTGAAATCAAACAGATTGTCGGTCCGAAACCGGTGTAGCGCTCAGTCCGTATATAAAAGAGTATATCTGCGATTCCCGAAACAATGGCGATTACCCCATACAGGATCACAATGCCGGTAAGCATATTGTCCGGCCGGATATAGGAATAAATGCCGAAAACAATAAAAAGAATGCCGATGATCCATTCAAGCAAGACATACCCGGAACGTCTCCTCATTGCTGTTCATCTCCTGCTCGAAGCAAAATTTTCATGAATTCATCCCCCGTGATCGTTTCCTTTTCATAAAGGAACCGTGCCAGCTCATCCAGCTTTCTGCGGTTTTCGCTGAGAATCCGCTTGGCCTTTTCATGCTGGCGCTTGATCAGCTCCACGACCTTTTTATCAACTTCCTTTTGGGTATCAGGAGAGCAAATAAGAGAAGTATCCCCACCCAGATACTCGTTCGAAACCGTTTCCATCGCGACCATACCGAATTCCTCGCTCATGCCATAACGGGTAATCATCGCACGAGCCAGCTTGGTCGCCTGTTCAATGTCATTGGAAGCGCCGGTCGTAATTTCGCCGCAGGCAATTTCCTCTGCAGCCCGTCCGCCGGTCAGAGTGGCAATCTTGTTTTCGATCTCCCTCTGCGTCATCAGATATTTTTCATCCTCCTCCACCTGCATCGTATAGCCTAATGCGCCCGAGGTACGGGGAATGATGGTAATTTTCTGCACCGGCGCGGAATTGCTCTGCTAGGCGGCAACAAGCGCGTGCCCGATTTCATGGTAGGCCACAACCATTTTCTCTTTATTGGACAATACCGCGTTTTTCTTTTGATAGCCCGCAATGACAACCTCGATGCTTTCCTCCAGATCCGACTGCCCGACCACCGTCCTGCCGCCGCGCACCGCACGCAGCGCCGCTTCGTTGATGATATTGGCAAGCTCTGCGCCGGAAGCGCCCGCTGCCATTCTTGCAATGGTGCGGAAATCCACATCATCGGCAAGCTTGATTTTCTTCGCATGTACCTTCAGGATCGCCTCACGCCCCTGCAGGTCCGGCAGTTCCACAGGAACACGCCGG
This sequence comes from Candidatus Woodwardiibium gallinarum, assembly GCA_904419545.1. Taxonomy (GTDB): domain Bacteria; phylum Bacillota; class Clostridia; order Oscillospirales; family CAG-382; genus Woodwardiibium; species Woodwardiibium gallinarum. The sequence goes on along the minus strand of CAJFRY010000036.1, from coordinate 7,680 downwards.
TCAAAACGCCCGGGGCGGGTCAGCGCAGGGTCCAGGGATTCCGGCCGGTTGGTAGCAGCCAAAATGATGACCCCGTTGTTGCTTTCAAAGCCGTCCATTTCAGTAAGGAGCTGATTAAGCGTTTGCTCCCGCTCATCGTTGCCGCCCAAGCGTCCCGAATTCCGTTTTTGCCCGATGGCATCGATTTCGTCGATAAAGACAATGCAGGGAGCCTTTTCCTTGGCCTGCTTAAACAGATCTCGAACCTTCGAAGCGCCCATTCCAACGAACATTTCAACAAATTCCGAGCCCGATATGGAGAAAAACGGCACGCTGGCTTCACCGGCGACCGCCTTTGCCAGCATCGTCTTGCCCGTACCGGGAGGCCCCACCAAAAGAATACCCTTCGGCATAGAAGCGCCTACGTCTGTATATTTCTTGGGATTATGCAGATAATCTACAATCTCCGTGAGACTCTCTTTTGCTTCGTCCTCACCGGCAACGTCGTCAAAATGGATCCCTTCGGTCGACTGTACGTAAACCTTGGCACTGCCGTTCCCCATGCCAAAGGCCATCGAGTTTTTCCCGCCCATCTGCTCCATCATTTTTTTTCCGCATATACTGACCGATTCCGATGAAAATGACCATCGGCAGTATAAAGGTCAAAAGAAAGCTCAGAAGCGGAGACATCGTTTCCTCTATATCCTTTGCAAATATCGCACCCGATGTATACAAACGCTCCGTGAGCGTCGGGTCGTCCATCGCGCCGGTTTTATAGACGGTTGTTTTCGCCTTGTCCGTAAAAAGAATCTGTGCATCGTTAACCTCTACTTCTCCGATATCGCCGTCTTCAATCATCCGCATAAAGGTGCCGTAGTCGACTTCCTTTACTTGCCGCTGCGCCAGCAAGGGCGAAACGATAAGATTAAAGAGCAATAGGATCAACAGTACGATTCCATAGTAATAGATCAGCGGCTTCCTTGGTGATTTGACTTCCTTCATACTTCTGTCTCCTCTTTTTCCTGCTGCGTCATGCTTGCGTCGATTGCCTCCAGAGAGATCAGCAGCGCACGATTTGCGGCCTGCATAGCGAAATCCAACGCATATTCCGCAAACAATATCTTTTCTTCAACGGAAAGCTTGTCCTTCCAATCTCCAGCCGACGGACAACCGATACGCGCTTTGGCGTTTTGAACAATCTGCTCCACCTCGCTGTAAGCCTCCGCGAGCTTGGATACCGAGCCGGCTTTGGAGAATTGCAGCCTGTTGCGCAGCGTCAATTCGTTTTCCCTGCATTCGTTCCGAAGCGCCTCCGCTTCCGCACGAATCTGTGCAAGGCTTGCAGATTCGCTGATACGAATCCGGCTGTGTACCTGTCCGAGCTTTTTATCCAGCTCATACAGCTTGACGGATAATATTTCATGTGCCATCTGAATCGGCTCCTTTCCCTGTATCTGATCTTATTTTACCCATACAGCTGGTTTTTCTCAACTATCAGATATTTCAGAATGTATAGACACAGATAAAAAAGTGTAAAGCCCTTTTACAGTATTTCCAAACTGTAAAAGGGCATCTCTGCTCTCTTTTCATTCAATCGCACGGCTCCGCTCCGTTCAAAAAATTCCAGGCTCCGCAAATCGCAATACGGATTTTGAACAGTGGCCGCAATCAAAAAAGATAGAATATTTTATGTATAATACACACTCTATTTTAATGCCTCGGGCATTTTGGAATAAGGCAAAATACCGCCTGTCAACAGCCGATAGACCTCATGAACGATCTGATCCAAATTTCTTGTGTCTTCCTCCGTCCAATCCCGCCAAAGTCCCAGAATTGCATAACAGTGGTAGCGCAGGACCCATTTCAGCTCTGTCCGATTCAGGTCGGGATAAAGGTTCTGCTCCTCCGCAATCCGTAAAAGCATCTGATAAAAATGCTGCTTCATTAAGCGCTCCACTTCGTCGCCGTAGTTCGTTTGCATCGTTTTCTGCACATACGGCCTTACCTGTATCGTCACCAAAAATAGATAGCGAAGGGCCTCTTCACCGTCCATTTTGCGCGCCTCCTGCAGCATCCTCTCTGTCCCCTGCTCCAATATCCACTGTAGCAATGCCGGAATATCTTCAAAGTGATAATAAAACGATTGCCGCGTAATCTGACACTCTTCAACGATGTCCTTGACCGTCAGCTTCTTTACTTTTTTGTCCATCAGCAGCTTTCTGACCGCTTCGGCCATCATTTCTTTCATATCAACAGGCATCGTGATTCCCTCCTATACCGTACCTTTGCCGTACCTTACAGTCATGCGCAGGCTTCCGACAATGCCGGAACATGGCAACAGCTCTTTGCTTGTCTTTCTTCGACTCTCAGCGTATATTCAATGAAAATATTTTTCAGCAAAGCATTATATACATTATACCATTAAAAATCAGTTTTCGCAACAGATAAATATCAAAAGTCTGTGCATATCCGGCAAACAGCAATAACGAAAAACGCCACTATAACATAAAACGTGCCTGAGCGGCCGCCGTTTGTCCTGAACACCGGCATACCCTTGTAGAACGAGACTTTGTTTGAACCCAAAACAGCGCTTTCGTTTGTATTGAACGGATTCCAGCCGATGGCGTTCATATCCGCCCGTATATCTTCGTCCCATATCGATGCCACCGCCATTCCCGCATAGCTTACCGTTGATACCGCTGCTTGCGCTACCGTTCCTCCAATCGGCGTAAACATAAATGCCAATACGCCGATGGTAATCAGTCCAAAAAGATGCCCAGAAGGATCAGCATACATTACGGGATTATTCCCGCAGTACACATACCGGTTATAGCTCAGCGGACTGCCGTCTGCGCCGAGGTATTCCACTGAATCCGGGCTGATAAACCGACCGGCTTCGGGGTCATAGTAGCGCGAGTTCAGATAGTACCAGCCCGTTTCGATGTCATAATAGTAGTCCTTGTAACGGAACGGATTAATTGTTCCAATTTTTTCTGATGTCGTATCATACAAAATCGTACAAACACCCCAAGCATCATATGCATATTCTACCACTACGGCTCCTGTGCTGCTGATGATTTGTATTATTTCTCCTTGGCCATTACGACCGTAAAAATATTCACTTTCACTTCCGGTCATGTGGTTCTTATATCGGAATCCAAGCGCTACGCCCGATGCATCATAGTAATAATAAATTTGACGCATCGGAATCCATTCGTCCTGCCCTATTCTCATCTCGGAGACGATTCGACCTTGGTCTAATGTAAAGCAATCCTTATATGATGCATTGCTTCTATGTTCCGTAAAAAATTTATACGTTCGAACCCCATCCGCGTCGTAACCAAAGGACACCTGTGTATACGGTGCATTGCTATTCAAATACACGCATTCCAGCTTTTTTCCTTTCCATTCAATACTAACGTCGTCACCCTCCCACGTTTTTGGGTTCCCCGCTGCATCATACGTGATGGCGATATTATTGACCTTGGTCAATTGGTCGCGTATGTTGGTATAGCTCCGCGTCGACTGCGCCGTTCCGAGTGCGGCGGCGGTGGTATACGCGTACGTCTTTTTCGCCGTCCTATTCCCGATCATGTCATACGTGTAGGTGTACGTTTTCCCGAGGTACGCGTTGTTCTCCCGCGTGAGCTGTCCCAGCTTGTCGTAGGCATAGCTCACCTTCTGCACGCCGTTTTCCTTTACCGTCGTGATGTTCCCCGCGTTGTCGTACGTGTACTCGAACACCCGCCCGTCCCCGATGGTCACCGTCGACACGAACGGCGTCGTCTGCGCCGACGTCTGCCCGTTGCGGTACGCATAGCTTTCGCTCGATACCGTGTACGTCGTCCCGTTGCTGCGCGTGTATGTCGTCGTTTTGCCTGTCAGACGCTCCAGCGCATCGTACGTGTACGTCGTCACAATGTTGCTGTTCCGCTTCACCGTTTTGACGGTTTCCGTCGTGCCGTAATAGGTGTAGGTATATGTGTTCGTCGAGCTTCCGTCGAATTCCGTCACGCTGCTTACACGGCCGTAGCTGTCGTACGCGTAGCTTACCCGCAGCTCCAATGCGCCCGTGCTGCGCTTCTTCTGCTCGGTCTTGATGACGCGGCCGTAGACGTCATAGGTATAATCCACGCGCCGGTCGTTGTCCGAATCGGTCGTATAGTCGAGCGAGCCGTCCTGGTTGTAATAGTAATAAAAGGGATAAGAGTCCGCATCGCCTTTCGCCGTCAGCCGGCCGGTATCCGTCGCATAAAACTGCTTCTGCTGGTAGCCGTTGGCGAGCGTCGTCGAGGTCAGGTTATTACGGCTGTCGTAGCCGTACTGCGCTATGGTTTCCGTCATCGCGTAGTAGCCGACCTTCGAAAGGCGCCCGCGGCTGTCGTAGAGGAAGATGTATTCCAACCAATCGGCTGCATTGGTATGATTGGCTTCAACCGTTGCGATTTTATCCGTTCCGTTTGTATAGGTATAACGTAAGCCGTGCTCGTTTTCGGTATCGTTTGTGCCGTTCTCATTTTCATCGGCATATACCTGCGAAATACGCCCATAGTTGTCGTAGAGATAGCGCGTGAGCAGTCCGTTGCGCGAACGGACATACGCCAGGCTTTTGTCGCTGCCGTAGGAATAATACTCGGCAAGGTCACGCGAATCATACGACGCCGTCGTGAAGCGGCCGGTAAGATAATTGGTTTTACCGGTGATGGCGCGGCTCACAGACGGGCTGGACAGTTTCGTTTCCTTTAAGTTGCCGTAAGCATCATATGTATAGTTTGTCTTCAGGCTGCCGTTGTTACAGTTCAGCCGTGTTGTCTGCGTGACAAGATTCCCCGTGTAGATGATCGACTGCCCGCGGCCGCGAACGGATTGTCCGGTAAGCCGGTATCCGTCGGAAGCGTAGGTGTTGACGGTACTGCCGAATTTGGTATTCACATTCGTGACGGCGCTTTTATCATTGTATGCATAGCTCTCCCCCGCCACAGCCTTAAGAGACAGATTTTCGAAATAAGCCGTGCCGGAATTGTAGTCATAGCTGCAATACACCGCAATACTGCTGATGCTCTTGCCTGCGTCCGGCCGGACGAGCAGCGAAACATACTGCCAGCCGGTATTGTACGGGTCGGCGTTGACACGGACGTCCTGCTGCGTACCGTCGCTGTACTTGACAACACAGGACAAGCCGAAGCTGGTGCCGCCCTGATTGACATACGCCTCGGTATCGATGTTCTTTGAACTGTTGGCGGAACGCACCCAGCCGGAGACCATAAAATGGCCGTCCTTACTGATTCCCTTGAAATTCGAGGGCGAAACGCCCTGATACGCAAAATTAAGCTTGCCTGCATCGCCGGTGATCTTCATCGCCTGACTGCCGGAATAAACAGCATAAGCCGCATTGACGAGACCCCAACCCGACTGGCTGTTGAACGTATAGTTGGCCAGCGCGTTATAATCGTTATCCGGGAAGGAGGTCGCACCCTGGTGCAGCACCTTTCCGTCCCCGTCATAAATCACGGCGCTCGCGGAAAGCGCTACGGGCGGCGCGGCGGAGCGCTTGGCGGTATATACGCTCTTGGTGCGTCCCGATACGGTAAAGACATGATATGTGTCCTCATAACTGTTGTAGGAGCTGCTGATTTTCGTCAGCCGGTTGGAAGCAGGCGTGGAATTCCCGTAAGAAAACGTGGTGCGCGCGCCGTTCGGACGGCTCAGTGCCGTGACGCGGCCGTTGCTGTCGTATTCGACGGTCAGCGCATTGCTGAAGGCCGAAGACGCACGATCAGTGACAGATGTGAGGCGCGTACCCGAATAGCCGAGCGTAATCCGGTCCGTCTCGACGGTTCCTTTATAAAAAATGATATTGTTCAGGACCAAACCGTTCGTACTATATTCGAATTGGACCGATTCGTTCGTCTCGAGATTTACGATTTTTTTCAGATTGCCGCCATCGTAAGAAAACGAAAACAAATTTACGTTTAGCCCGGACGCCGTGTTGTAAAGCCGGATGCCGGTCGGCCTTATGTCGGAATACGTATATTCGATCGTATTTCCGCTGCCGTCCGAAACCGAACGCAGATAGCCGTTTTTGAGCGTTCTCTTGTTGCCGTACCCATCGTTGAAAACCGCCTGCTTGGACGTCGCCGTATACTCGATATAGTCCGGCCCCGTCTGCGAGGTGTAGCGGACCACATCGTAAGGATCTGCCGGCGGTGCTTCCGACTGGTAAATGCGGCGCTGGTTATAGCAATCGTCGTAATACAGCAGCGTACCGGACGTATCGAGCGAGACCGTTTCGTGGACGTTCAAAATCCATCCGTTGGCGGTAAAGGGATAACTGCTTCCCGACGCATACGAAAAGTACAGCAGCGAATTCGTCGTCGGGAGCAGGTTCCCGGCCGAGGTCAGGCAATTGACCTCCAATTGCAGGGCGCCGTTGAAGGTATTCACATAAACGGCAGCGTTGGTAAAGCTGTCGTAGGCCTCCCAGCTTCCGCTGCGTTCCAACTGGCTATTGCTCATCGCAAGCACGGTAAGGACAACGCCGTCCGGCGGAATGGCACAAGCAGCGGACGGCAGTGCAAGAACGAGCTGATTTCCGCCGCCGGCGTACATCCCGACGACAGCATCGGTCACGTCCAAGACAGCCGGAGCGGATTGCAGCGTCTGCGGGGCATCGGACGCTGCAGCGCCGGAGGTTTCACCCGATACATCAGAACCTTGCGCGGGAGCAGAGACAGTATGCTCCTGCAGGCGCAAGTTTGCGGACAGGATGATCATATCATCCGGCAGAAGCGGCAGCCCGCGAATCGTCAACGCAGACGTTGCCGCAGCCGTCTGGGCAGTGCCTGCCGATTCAAGGTTCACGCTCAGAGCCGCATCGGCCAAGCTGCGCCCCGCAGCGGCGCGAGCCAGACGCCCGTCGGCAAATTCGGCACGTTCGACCCAGCCTTCCGACGTCTGCCGGTGCAAATCAAACGCATACACGTCGATTCGGCGAAGGCCGTCGCTGCGGATATAAGTTTTGGTGTTGGCCGTGCGCGCACTTACATCCTCACATAGGACGCCCGGCTCGGTCGTTCCGCTCTCGATGACCGATTCGGCCCGCAATCCTTCGGAAAGCTCGGTGACCGCACTCGCGGGCAGTGCATACGCCGTCATCAGAACCGCCAACAGCCATGCGGTGCAGCGCATCCATTTTTTCATCATTATATATCCTCTCCTATTCCGGCCGTACAGGCGTGGTTTTTCCTTACACAGAAAAAGAATACCATATGTTCTATCCCAAAGCAATATATTTTCATAAAATATATTATTTTTGTGCAAAAAACACAAAACCCGCGAATCTATCGGTTCTGTGGAAGGCCGGTATGGATTTTGAAGAACGGTAGAGAATATATTGCGAACGTATAGTTGAAAATAGTTAAAGGAAATAAGTCTGCCATGAACAGAAACACAGGCAGCCGTTTATATCCAACACCCGCAATCCAAATCCGAACCACTGACAAAGGAACGAGCCTTCCTGACATACCTCCTTCCCTTCCAAACAAAACGCACCGCCCGGATATATCCGGGCGGTGCGCCAGCCTGTCAAAGAAGTCGCCGTAAGGCGACTTCTTTGGTATAATGGTATAATGGTGTAGGGTGAGAAAAGATGTACGAAAGAGAAATAGATGGACGTCGAGAAGTAGCGGTAACGGATATAGA
>CAJFRY010000035.1 GCA_904419545.1 Candidatus Woodwardiibium gallinarum | reverse complement strand
AAAAGGAGAGAAAAGGCCGAAGGGATTAGGCAGCGGGTGACTTTGCCGACTTCTTTTTTTCTTTAAGCTTCTTGCTCGTCTTTTCTCTATCCCCAACGCTCGCTGTGCGGACGTGGGGGCAGCCTGTCGAAAAAGGGGTTGCGGAATTTCACCCATGCTTTGCTTACGGGCGCTCGCCCTTCAAAATCCTTTTTTACAGAAGTTTTTGAGGATTTTCAGGGAACTTTTTCCAAAAAGTTCCCTGAATGGGGTTTGGGGCAAAGCCCCAATCGAACTTTTTTGACAGTCTGAAGCAATATGCCTTTCAGTCTGTTTTTCTTTGCAATCCGCCCCAATGGCGGATCCTTTTTGCGCGTCAGCGCTGCGCGTTTTCCCACGCGCGGAACGTGTTTTCCATCAGCATTGCGATCGTCATCGGCCCCACGCCGCCCGGCACGGGCGTTATGTACGAGGCTTTCTGCGCACAAGGCTCAAAATCCACATCGCCGCACAGCTTACCGTCTACCCGGTTCATACCGACATCGACGATGACCGCGCCGTCCGCCACCATATCCGCAGTGATGAACTTCGCGCGCCCGATGGCTACGACCAGGATGTCCGCCTGCTTCGTATGAGAAGCCAAATCGGCTGTCTTTGAATGGCAGACGCTCACCGTACCGTTCGCCTTCAGCAGCAGCAGCGCCATCGGCTTGCCGACGATGTTGCTGCGCCCTACCACCACGCAGTTCTTGCCTGCTGCAGAAATGCCGTACTCTGCCAGCAGCCGCATGATGCCTGCCGGCGTGCATGGCGCAAATCCGTCGAGCCCCAGCATAATCCGCCCGACGTTCGACGGGTGGAAGGCGTCCACGTCCTTGGCGGGCGAGATGCGCTCGATCACCGTCTGCTCGTCGATGTGGCCGGGCAGCGGGAGCTGTACGAGGATGCCGTTGACCGCCGCATCGGCGTTGAGCCTGTCCACCAGTGCAAGCAGCTCTTCCTGCGACGTTTCGCCGGGCAGCTCGTAGGACAGCGAGCGGATACCCACCGCCTCGCAGGCTTTCTTTTTGTTGGCCACATAAACCTTGGAAGCCGGATTGTCACCGACGATTACCACCGCCAGACAGGGCGGCGTCCTGCCATCCGCGCAGGCCGCAGCGATCTTCGCCGCGACTTCCTCCTTTACTTTTGCACTCGTCAGCTTGCCGTCAAGTATGGTCGCCATTGTCTTCTCCTTCTTTTTCGTCGCTTTCATCGTTATCGTCCTTGTGGTCATAGTCCACGGGTATGTCCAATGTATTTTCGGTTTCCGGCACGGACACAGGAGTCGGATTTGCGCTCGTGTATGCTTCGATTTCTTCGCGCTCCGCAGCCGCACGGCGATAGGATACAATCAGCAGGATCACCGCTATGACGAACGAACCCAGTCCGAGAATCACAAACGCCTTATAGCCGAAAATGCGCAGGCTGTCCGTCCGCAGGAACTCCAGCAGCCCGCGGCCCAGTCCATACCAGGCGACATACAGGTAAAACACCTGTCCGTCGCGCTTTTTGTGTCTGTAAAACAGATTGATGACGATGAAGCCGAGCAGATTCCAGAGCGATTCGTACAAAAACGTCGGGTGTACGAATTCGATCTCCGGGTGCGGGACGCCGTCGATGTAGACTGTTCCCACCGTCATCCGCCACGGCAGCTTTTCCACGCCTGCGGAATAGCCGTAGGCTTCTGCGTTGACAAAGTTGCCCCAGCGTCCGATAATCTGCCCCAGCATCACCGCCGGTGCAAGCGCGTCCAGCAGCTTGAGCGCCGGCAGCTTTCTGTGCCGGCAGTAAATCAGCACCGTCGCCAGTCCGAAAAGAATCGCGCCGTAAATGGCCAGTCCGCCTTCCCAGATTTTGAGCGCATCCCAGATGCTGTTGTATTTCTCCAGCGAGGTCAGTACGTAAACTGCCCGCGCGCCGATGATGGAAATCGGGATGACGAGGATGCAGATGTTCAGCAGGTCGTCCTCGGAGAATCCCTCCGTCCGCGTCCCCCGCCGCAGGAAATAAAACAGTGCGAGCAGAATGCCCACAACAATGATCAATGCGTACCACTGTACCCGCAGCCCGAAGATCGTGAATGCCGTTTTGTTGATCGTAAATGGTTCTATCCCCAGACCGGGGAATCCGATGGTGCTCATTCTGATGACCCGTCCTTTCTTGTGGGATGCGGCGCGCTCAATCCTGCTTTTCGATCGGCAGGATCACCGAAATCGCGCTGCGGCTGATGTCAAAATCGCGCCGGAAGCACTCGGTCGCGTATTCCAGCGTCGTCTCTGCGACGGTGGTAGGATAGTCGAACATGTTGCCGCCGTCAAACAGGAAGGAGAGGAACGAGTTCGCCACGTCCTCCGTCGAATCGAAGTGCGAAAGCGTCGCGGTGTAAAACACCTTCTTTGCGCGGTTGAATTCCTCTTCGGTAAAGCCCTCGCGCCGCCGCTTTTCGATTTCTTCCCGGATCGCCGCGTACACCTTGTCCGGATCGTCCGCTGCGCCCGAGAAGAGGATGCAGGCGATGTCCGCCATCGATTCGAAGCTCTTTCCGAATTTGCCGGAGATGATGCCGTTTTCATAGTTTTTCAGATAGAATTCCGACGACGGGCCGAACATCATATCCATCAAAATGTCGGTCGCGGCCGCCCTGCGCAGCCGCTCGGCCGCGTCGGCAGCCGGTGTGACCTTGATGCCGATATTGAACAGCGGGCGGGATACCTCAAGCCTATCCTCAATACGCGGACGGCATACCTCGTCCGGCTCGTCCGGGTATTGCCGCAGGATCTCCTGATCGGGCGCTTTTTTCAGCACTGCGTCGGCTACGGCCTTCACCTGTTCAGGTGTGACGTCGCCGCAGATGCACAGCGCCATGTTGTGCAGGTTATAAAAAGTGTTGTAACAGCGGTAGAGAATTTCAGGTGTGATTTGTGCGATCGATTCCACCGTCCCCGCGATGTCCACGCGTACCGGGTGGTGGACGTACAGCGCGCGCAGCAGGTTGAAGTAGACACGCCACGACGGGTTGTCGATATACATTTTGATTTCTTCGCCGATGATGCCCTGCTCCTTGCGGACCGTCTCTTCGGTGAAGTGCGGTGAGGTTACGAACGAAAGCAGCACGCGCAGGTTCTCGTCGAAATGCTCCGTGCAGGAAAAAAGGTAGACCGTCGTCGTGAACGAAGTAAACGCGTTGGCGTTTCCGCCGAACGGCGCGTAGAGAGAGAAGGCGTCGGTCCCGTCTTCGTTCTCAAACATCTTGTGTTCCAGAAAGTGCGCTACGCCGTCGGGCACGGTCAGCCAGTCGTTTTCTCCTGCCAGCTTGAAGGTGCGGTCTGCCGAGCCGTAGCGCGTCCCGAATACCGCGAACGCCGTCGAGTGCTTTTTCGGGATGACATAGATGTCCAGCCCGCTCTCGTGGTGCAGTGTGTAGAATTTTTCGTTGATCGACCGGTTTTCGGTCAGCTTGATTTCATTCATTGGACGTCCTTCCCCTTCAAGAAGTAGATGGTGTCCAGCGTCAGCCGGTTTGCCGCGCGGACGATGTCCTCCCGTGTGCAGGCGTTCAGCTTCACTGCGTATTCCTCAGGTGTCTCGGTGATGCCGGCCAGCGAACGTACCGTGAACCAGCTTGAAAGCGACGCAGGACTGTCCATCGCCTCCCGGTACGAATTCTGCATCGCGCGGACGGCGTTTGCCAGTTCTTCATCGGTGAAGCGTCCGTTCTTGACTTCTTCCAGTTCACGCAGAATGGCCTCGGTCGCCTTTTCCTTGTTCGCGCAGTCAATGCCGCAGGCCACGATCATTGTGCCCTTGAGCCCGTCCGGCACCGGCGAGCAGTAATAGCAGAGCGACAGCTTTTCGCGCACGTTCAGAAACAGCCGCGACGTCGGACTGGAGCCGAACAGCGTGCAGAAGAGCGAAAAGGAAAGGTAGTCCTCGTCGTACATGCAGCTCCCCGTGCGGAAACCGATCGACAGCTTGCCCTGGCTGATGTCCATCGTCTCCGTGATTTCGCGGACTTTTTCGGCCTTGCGGATGACATCGGTCTTGGGAATTTCCGCTGCGCGGTCGGTCAGCGCGAGGCTGTTTTGCAGCTTTTCCGCCACTTCCTCCGCCTCCATCGAGCCGATATAGCAGATCTCGATGGGTGCGTTTTGCAGGATATCGATATATTTTTCATACAGCGTTTTCGCGTCCAGCGCGTTGATGAGGTCAATGTCTCCGCTCCCGTTGACGGCAAAGCGTTCATTTTCACACATCAGCGCAATGCAGCGATGGATCGCGTAGCTTGTTTTGTTGTTGATCTGCGCGCGGATGTCGTCGGTGAGGTTCTTCTTTTCGCTTTCCAGATATTCGCGCTTGAAGCCGCCGTTTTCCAAAAGCGGCCGGCGCAGCAGCTCGCCCAGCAGCGCCGTCACGCCGCCGAATACGTCCGTCCCGTCGAAGGCATAGGCGTTGTCGAGCGTGCTGACGTAAAAAGACATCATCAGCGCTTCGCCCGCTTTGCTGCAGCCCGCCGTAATGGAAGCGGAGTAGAGCCGGTCGCACTCGAGCGATATGTCGCGAAGCGTCGGGTACTTCGCACATCCGCGGTTGAGTACTCTGGCAGCCAGATTCGCCGCCGAGGCGTTTTCGGCTGTCAGCGGCAGAATGAAGGAGAGGGAAAGCAGGCCGAATTTGAATTTGTCCGTCCGCAGTGCGGTCATATGGACGCCGCGGCAGATGGAACTGCTGGATTTTTCCATTTTGAAACCCTGTGCCTTTCTTTATACTGTTGACGAATGCGTTTTTTAGAGAATCAGCGCAGCGCTGTCCGCGTCGCAGTAAAGCGCGGCGTTTGCGTGCCGGCGCAGGATGGATGCCGGGCAGGCTTCGGTGACCGGACCGCGCAGTGTCGCCTTGACGGCGTTTGCCTTCGTTTTCGCCGGGACGATGCAGAAGACCGCTTTGGGCGCGACCAGTGTCGGGATCGTCAGCGTCAGCGCGTGTGTCGGCACCTCGCTGAGCCTTGCAAAGCAGCCGTCGTTCACCTGCTGCTGACGGCATGTCTCGTCCAGCTCTACGACCTTGACGGCCTTCTTGTCGTTGAAATCGGCCACATGCGGGTCGTTGAAGGCAATATGCCCGTTTTCACCGATGCCCATGCACACGATGTCGCAGGGATATTCCTGCAGCAGATCGGCGTAGCGGCGGCATTCGGCCTCCGGATCAGCGGCGGTCGAATCGATGGTGTTGACTGTTTTGAACGGCACGCGGTCGAACAGATTTCTGCGCAGGAAATTTCCGAAGCCCTGCGGCGCATCGGCCGGAAGCCCGATGTATTCATCCATATGGAACGCATTGATCTTTGTGAAATCGATCGACTTGTCGGCAATCAGATGCGCGAGGAACTCGTTCTGGCTCGGCGCGGCGGCAAAAATCATATTGATCTCGCCTTTTTCCGCAATCGCCGTCTTGATTGCAACGGACGCTTCTTTTGCTGCGGCTTCGCCCATTTCTTCGCGGGTCGTATATACGCTTACGTTTAGTTTGTCCACTTGTTCGGTTTTTACCAAAGCCATTTTGTCGTTTGCTCTCTTTCGCTTATTTTGTATAAATTTTCCGCCCGTTGGAATAGGTCGCCTCAACCCGAATGTCGTCGTCAAATACGGTGAAATCGGCGTCGAAGCCCTCCGCCAGCACGCCCTTCGTTTTCAGCCCCACAATTCGCGCAGGCGTGAGCGTCATCATCCGCACCGCGTCGCAGATCGGGCAGACGTGCTTGTACATATTCCGAACCAGCCGGTCGGCTGTCGCCACGCTGCCTGCGAACGCGCTGCGGTCGAGCAGCTTCGCAACGCCGTCCTCGATAAAGACCTCGTAGCCGTTTTTCAGCGAGCCGATGATCGTGTGCCCTTCGGTTTGTCCTGCGCCGCGGATCGCGTCGGTCACCAGAACGGTCTTGGACGGGCCTTTTGCCGTATACACATATTTGAGCATCGAAATCGGCAGATGGCAGCCGTCGGCGATCACCTCCACAGTGAAGCCGTCCTCCATATATCCGCTTTCGATCAGGCCGGGGAACCGGTAGGAATTCTTTCGCACCAGCCCGCTCATCCCGGAATAAAAATGCGTCAGATGTGTATAGCCGTTCTCGAACGCCTCCAGCGCCGTTTCATAGACCGCGTCCGAATGGCCGATCGAGGGAAGGATGCCCTCCCGCATCAGCCGGCGGCCCAGTTCCATCGCGCCCTCCAGCTCGGGCGCGACGCTCCAGCGCAGGATGCTGCCGTTGGCCTTTTCCAGAATTTTTTCGTAATGCTCGCGTCGCGGCGGGACGATGTAGCGCTCGTCCTGCGCGCCCTTCTGTGAAGGCGCAAAGTAGGGACCCTCCAGATGCAGCCCGGCGAGGAACGCTCCGTCGTTCTCAGCTGCTTTCGCCTGCGCGAACAGGTCGAACAGCATAAACAGCTCTTCGTCCGGACAGGTCAGCGTGGTGGGTAGCAGCGTCGCCGTGCCGTGCGCGGCATGCAGCCGCGCCGCGCCGAGGAACGCCTCGAGCGTGCAGTCCATAAAATCATGCCCGCCGCCGCCATGGACATGGATATCGATAAAACCGGGGGATATGTACTTGTCACCATAGTCGGTTACAACATGGCTTCCGTCATCCGTGCGGGCCGGACCGACGTAGGTAATCTTGCCGTTTTCAAAGCAGACCTCGCCGTTTTCGATCACGCGCAGCGGTGTAAGGATTCTGCCCTTCAGCTTTTGCTTGTCACTCATAATGCGTACCGTCGCTTTCGTTTGGAATTGCGGGCGTTCTTTGCACCGCGCTTGCTTATTCTGCTTTTTCCAGCAATACGACCGCCTCCGCCGCGATGCCCTCGCCGCGCCCCGTAAAGCCGAGCTTTTCCTCGGTCGTCGCCTTGACGCTCACGGCGTCGACGTCCATACCGACGGCCTGCGCAATCGTTTCCCGCATTGCGGGGATATACGGCGCGAGCTTCGGCGACTGCGCGATGACCGTTGCGTCAAGGTTGACGATGCGGTATCCGCGCGAAGCGGCCAGCCTGACCGTCCGCTCCAGCAGCAGCAGGCTGGAAATGCCGGCGTAGGCCGGATCGGTCGGCGGGAAGTGCTGCCCGATGTCGCCCAGCGCCAGCGCGCCCAAGAGCGCATCGCAGACCGCGTGCAGCAGCACGTCGCCGTCCGAATGCGCGACCGCGCCGCGTCCGAACGGGATTTCTACGCCGCCGAGGATCAGCTTCCGTCCCTCGGCCAGCCGGTGTACATCGTAGCCGGTGCCGATGCGCAGTCCGGTCATCCCTTTTCCCGCTCCTTCCGCTCGCTTTCCGCAAGGAAGCAGACCGCCTTCGCCAGCTTCACATCATAGGCGGTCGTCAGCTTCATATTGTTCGAGTCCAGCGGGACATAAGCCACCGGGACGCCGATGCGTTCGCAGATGGTCGTCTCGTCGGTTGCCTCCGGCCCGCCCTGTGCCGCGGCGTAGGCGGCCAGATAAAGCTCCTTTCGGAACACCTGCGGCGTCGCCACCGCAATCAGATGCTCGCGCGCGGGCGTGAACAGTACTTTTTTTTCAGGCTCGCTGTATTTCACCGTGTCGCGCATCGGACTGCACGCGGCTGCTGCGCCGGTCTTGTAGGCTTTTTCGCACACCTGCCGGATGTCCTCCGGCGCGATGAACGGACGCGCGCAGTCGTGGATGCAGACAAACCTCGCCTGCCCGCTCGCCGCCCGGACACCGCTGTAGACCGACGCCGCCCGCGTTGAACCACCGGGCGCAAAGACGGCCGGAATGCCGCCGAGCAGCGGCTCGAAGCGGCTGCTGTCCTTGCAGACAACGACGATCTCGTCGACCGTCCCGCAGGCCGCAAACGCCTCGAGCACGTAGGAAAACACGGTTTTTCCTTTATACAAAGGGATCAGCGGCTTGGCAACGCCGCCGCACCGCGTGCCGCTGCCCGCCGCGACGATGATTGCGGAGGTGAACGGCCGCTCAGCCGTCATAGCCGATCTTCAGTGCCTTCGCGTTCAGCTCGCCGAGCTGCGGCTTCGATTTCGGCGCGGAGGTCAGCAGTTCGTTCCGGAAGAATTCGTAGTCAAAAATCCCCGTCTCGCGGATGACCTTGCCCAGCATAATCACGTTTGCCAGCCCGTTTAGCTCTGCCTCATCGGCCAGCTTGGTCGCCGGGATGTAGTAAGCACGGATATCCGTCCGCTCGCAGGTTTTGGGGACCAGCGACGAATCGATGAAAACACACCCGCCGGGTACAACCTTCTTTTCGAATTTATCCAGCGACGGAAGGTTCATCACGATGAGGATGTCCGGCGCCGTAACCAGCGGACTGCCGATGGGCTTGTCATCGATATTGACCGAGCAGTTGCAGGTGCCGCCGCGCATTTCAGGGCCGTAGGACGGCAGCCAGGAGACCTGCTTTCCCGCGTCCATGCCCGCCTTTGTCAGCTGCTTTCCCGCAAACAGGATGCCCTGTCCGCCGAAGCCCGCCAAAAGAATGCCTGCCATACTTATTCAGCCTCGCTTTCTGTCGTCTTATCCTTGAATACGCCGAGCGGATAGTAGGGAATCATCTCCGCGCGCAGCCACTCGATGGCCTTCTGCGGTGACAAGCCCCAGTTCGTCGGGCAGGTGGAAAGTACCTCTACGATGGAAAGGCCTTTCTTGTCAATCTGTGTCTGGAATGCCTTCTTGATTGCCTTCTTGGCGGCGATGACGTTCTTGACCGAGTCCACCGAGACGCGCTCGGCGTAAGCAACGCCCTCCAGCGTCGCCATCATCTCACAAATGCGGATCGGGCTGCCCTGGATGTGCTTGTCACGTCCGTAGGGAGAAGTGGTCGTCACCTGTCCGGGCAGCGAGGTCGGCGCCATCTGGCCGCCCGTCATCCCATAAATGGCGTTGTTGACGAAAATGATTGTCACGTTCTCGCCGCGCGTGCCGATGTGGACGGTCTCCGCCGTGCCGATCGAGGCGAGGTCGCCGTCCCCCTGATAGGTGAATACGAACAGATCGGGATTGGCGCGCTTGACGCCCGTCGCTACCGCAGGCGCACGGCCATGCGGTGCTTCGATCATATCGCAGTTAAAGTAGTTGTAAGCGAACACCGAGCAGCCGACCGGTGCGATGCCGACGGCTTTGCCCTCGACGCCGAATTCGTCGATGCATTCGGCGACAAGCCGATGGATGATCCCGTGTGTGCAGCCGGGACAGTAGTGAAATGGTTTGTCCGTAAGCGCATGCGGCTTTTTGAAAACTTCTTTCATCGTCGTGTCATTCCTTTCCTTTGCCCGTGAGTTTCTCCAGCTCGTTGAGGATCTCCGCCGGCTCGGGCACAATACCGCCGGTCCGGCCGTAGAAATCGACCGGCTTTCTGCACTCGGTGGCCAGCTTAATATCGTAGACCATCTGACCTTTGTTCATCTCTACGCAGAGGAAGCGGTCGGCTTTGTCGGCCAGTTCGCGCAGCCGCTTCGTCGGGAAGGGCCAGAGCGTAATCGGGCGGAACAGCCCGGCCTTGATGCCCTTCTCGCGTGCCGCCGTAACGGCTGTGCGCGCAATGCGTGCGGTGATGCCGAACGCCGTCACGATGATCTCGGCGTCATCGGTCATGAACTCCTCGTACATGACCTCCTTTTCTTCGATCTCGGCATAGCGCTTGTAGCGCTCCTCCAGTACGCTTTCCAGTTCGTTCGGCTCGATGATGAGCGAGTTGACGATGTTATGCGGACGTCCGTCCTTCGTACCCGTGCAGGCCCAGGTCTTTTCGGGAATCTCCCGGTGCTTCTTTTCCTCGAAGTCTACCGGCTCCATCATCTGCCCGAGCGCACCGTCGGCCAGAATCATGACCGGCATGCGGTAGATATCCGCCAGATCAAACGCTTCGCCTGTCAGCGTAGCGATTTCCTGTACCGACGCGGGTGCGAGCACGATGAAGTGCATGTCGCCATGGCCGAGCGCCTTGGTCGCCTGGAAGTAGTCGGCCTGCGACGGCTGAATGCCGCCCAGACCCGGGCCTGCGCGCTGGACGTTGACAATCACGCACGGCAGGTCGGACCCGACTATGTACGAAATGCCTTCGCTTTTGAGCGAAATGCCCGGCGACGACGACGACGTGATGACCCGTGCGCCGGCCGCAGAAGCACCCAGCACCATATTGATGGCCGCGATTTCACTTTCTGCCTGTAACGAAAGCCCGCCTCTCTTGGGCATATTTTTTGCCATATATTCCGACAGCTCGGTTTGCGGGGTGATCGGATAGCCGAAGAACAGCTTGCAGCCGGCCCGGATGGCGGCCTCCGCCAGTGCCTCGTTCCCCTTCATGAGCAGCTTGCGTCCCATTTATTTCTCCTCCTTGTATACGGTGATGACAACGTCCGGACACATTGTGGCGCACATTGCGCACCCTAAGCATTTTTCCATCTCTTTGACCGCTGCCGGGTGAAAGCCCTTGGCGTTGAGACAGTCCTCGTCCAAGGCGATGATCTTTTTCGGACAGGCTTCGATGCACAGCCTGCATCCCTTGCAGAGATCGGCGTTGAAGGTTACCTTGTTCATACTCTCCACTCCTTGATTTCCTTTTTCTATATTCAAAACAGTTGTTTTGTCAAATTTTGTATGCGCACGGCTTTGGCACAGGGCAGTGTAACGACCGCCGTCACCGCCATCACCGGGATGCCGGCCAGCGCAGCAAGTTTCTCACCCTCCGCCAGCGTTGCTTCCACCGTGGACGGCTCGGTCAGCCTGCCGAGGTTGGAATTGTTGATGATCCCGCAGAAGCGCATCCCCGAGGCCAGCTCCGTCTCGCGCAGCAGTCGCAGCGCGTCCTCTGCGCACAGTGTGGCCGGACGGTAAAAGTTGCAGACGAAATACATGTCGTACCCGGCTGCTTCGTACCGGTCGCGGTCACAGCCCAGTGCCGCCGCGCCCTCGGGATCGCCGCCGACGTCGACAATCGCACGCCCTTCGCCGTAAAAGACCTCGCCCAGCGTCTCAGGCAGCGTAGGGATCTCTACATTCGTATTCGCATACTGCGGAACGAGCGGCTTTACGCCATTTGTGCGCAGGAATTCCGCGTTGTCCGCCGTGCGGAAATAGGGATTGACGATATCCAGATCGGCGATGCAGACCTGCTCGCCGGCCCGGGCGGCGTCCAATGCCAGATTGACCGCCACATTCGTCTTGCCCGACCCGAAATGGCCGCTGATAACGGTAATTTTATGCTGCATCAGTTCGTGTAGTTTCATGTCGATCGTATGATGTCATTCTCCTTTGCGCCCGGACAGCGCAGGTAAAACACCTGTCCCGGGTGCGGTGTTGCTTCAATGGGCGCGCCCGTCTCGTCGAACAGCTCGTCGGTTGCGATGTCCCGTCCGACGGCGCCCGGCGTCAGAAGCTGGGCCTTGTCGCCGCGGCGGAGCTTGTTGCGCTGTATGCAGCGCGCCAGCTTCGTGTTCGCGTCATAGCCGGTTATGACGCAGAGAAAAGCGCGGTCCTTTATGTATTCGTTCGTTTTGCAGACATCGGCGTTTTCCGAAGGCGCGCCGTAATAAAATCCTGTGCCGTATTCCCGGTGGCTGACCGATTCGACCTCTTTTCGATGCAGCGGGTCAAACGGCTTTCCGGCGCAAACGTTTGCATAAGCCAGCCGGTACGCGTTGGTCACGACCGCAGTGTAATAGGCGCTTTTCATTCTTCCTTCGATTTTGAAGGCATCTATGCCCGCGTCCGCCAGCTCGCCGAGGTGTTCGATCATGCACAGGTCGCGGGAGGAGAACAGATAGCTGCCTTCGCCGTCCTGCTCGACGGTCAGCGTGTCCGCCGGCCGCTTTTCTTCGGTTACGTAGTATTTCCAGCGGCAGGGCTGCGCGCAGCGTCCTTCATTTGCGCTTCTGCCCAAATAATAGGAGGAAAGCAGACAGCGTCCCGAATATGCTACGCACATCGCGCCGTGGACGAAGGCCTCCAGTTCCAGCTCGGGCGGCGTGTTTTTGCGGATGTATCGAATCTCATCAATCGTCAGCTCGCGCGCCAGCACAATCCGCCGAAATCCCTGCCTGTGCCAGAACCGGCAGGCCGCCGAATTGATCGCCGACGCCTGCGTCGAAAGATGCAGCATCGCCTGCGGGAATACGCTGCGGATCACCTCCGCCACGCCTGTGTCGGCGACGATGAACGCGTCCGCACCCGCATCCCGCAGACAGGCGATATAAGCCGGAAGCCGGTCCAGCTCGCGGTCGCGCGGCATCGTGTTGAGGGTCACATACACCTTCACGCCGCGCTCGTGCGCATAGTGCACGCCCTCTGCCAGAGACTCGGGCGTAAAGTTGTCCGCTGCGGCGCGCATGCCGAACCTGTCCAGCGCGCAGTAGACCGCGTCTGCGCCGTAATCTACGGCGAAGCGCAGCTTTTCCGGATTGCCGGCAGGGGCGAGGAGCTCCGCACGGCGCGTCATGACGCCGCACTCGATTCTTCGGCTGCCATTTCTGCGTTTTCGCGTTCCACGCGTGCCTTGTTGGCCTCATGCTCGGCGCTGGTCACGGCATAGTAGGTCGTGCCCTCCTTGTTGGACACAAAGAAGTAGGCGTTGATGGTCTGTCCGTTCTCGTTCGTCGGCGCGGCGGGATAGATCGCCGTCGTGATGGCGTCGATGCCCGGATTGCAGATGGCGCCCGGCGGCAGTCCTTCGTAGAGGTACGTGTTGTACGGGCTGTCAATGGCCAGATCCGCGCCGGTCAGGTCCTCCTTCCGTTCGCTGAGGATATACTGGATCGTCGCGTCCGATTCCAGCTTCGGGAAGGTGTCGGGGTGATTGAGGCGGTTGTGGAAAACATAGGAAATCGATTCGAAATCGGAAGCAAATTTCGCCTCCGCCTGAACCATTGAAGCCAGCGTAATGACGTCGTCAAACGTCATCCCGAGCGCATCAAGGTCTTCCTTGTACACGGTTTTATAACTGCTCCAGAATTTCTGTTGGAAGTTGTTGAGGAATTTGTTGATGACAAGGTACTCCTCCTCGTCTTGATAAAAGTCATACGTATCGGGATAAAGATAGCCCTCCAACCGATATTTTCGTGTTTCGGGATATCCCAGTTCTTCCAGTTCACGGACGAATTCGTGCTTGTACGGGTATTCGTTGATCGCTTCGACGTATTTCTCGCGTTCGCCGATGCCCTTGGAGACAAGCAGCTCGATGATTTGATCGACCGTATAGCCCTCCGGTACCGTCACACGCACCTCTGTACGTGAGTAGGGAATCACCGTCAGGGCGGAAAGCATCTGCGAGTAATTCATACTCGTGTTGAGTGTGTGTTCGCCGGCGATGAAGGACGTATCGTCATCCCACTGGTAGACCGAGAACAGGTTGAAGGCCCAGTCGTACTCGATAAGCCCGTTGCTCTCCAGCAGATACGCCACCTGCTTGCGTGTTGCATCCTCGGGGATTGTCACCGTCACCTCGCGGTCGCCCTTGACGAAGGCAAACACATCGTTGCCGACCGTGATGACCATATATGACAGATAAGCTGAGATGATCAGTACCACGACCACATAGATCGTCGCCTTCACGAGAAAGGAGCAATTTCCCAAAAAGTGCAACACACGTCTGAAGGGGCCCTTTTTCGGACGCGTCTCTTCTGCTTCGTCCGCCTCGTCATCCGCCCCGGCGTCAACATCCGCCGGCGGCTTTTCTTCCGCCGGCGCTTCGCCGTTTCCGGCCGGGTCGGCGGACTGTACATTGAGCGAGGTCAGGTGCGCCTCGATATTGAGCGTGGAATGCGCGGAAGAAGCGCGAAGCTCGGCCGTGTCGTGAAAATGCGCCATGATCGGGCTGTCTGCCTTCGGCGCTTCGGACGGCTTGTCGTCCGAAGGTACGGCTTCATCGGACTTTTCGCCCTCGGAAGCGTATTTTTTTCGGTATTCCTCGATGATCGCAAGGACCTCGTCGTCCTCACGTTCAAAGGGCTTTTTATCGTCGCTCATGCCTTGCTCCTTTCCGTTTGGCTGCTTTGGCCGAAGGCACTGTCCCAGCCTTTTGCGCAATTACAGAAAAATCGTCATCAGAACAAATACAATCACCAGCAGGAAAAATGCCGGAGAGAGGTATACGAAAACAAGATGGTCCAGGCTCCGCGGCGGAAGCCCTTCCTCCGGCGGCTTTTGTGCATAGCCGGTATAAATCCGCTCCAGCCGCCCCGTCATCAGCATCAGCGAGACCGCAAAAAGCATCGCCAATACGAAGCCGACGAAAAACGCGCCGCTCTTCTGAATGGTCACACGAATGAACAGGTCGCTCAGGTAAATGCTCATCGCGTTGGAAACAATGTGCAGTACGATGGAGGCGAAAATCGAGCGGCAAACCGTGCAGACCAGCCCGAGCATCAGTCCGGAGAACAGGTAGATCGGAAAATTTTCGATCGAAAAGTGCAGCATTGCAAAGCAGAGTGAGGAAAATACCACTGCGTTGACCGAGCCGAACTGCCTGTATTCCGCCAGCACTACGCCGCGGAAAAAGAATTCTTCGCAGATCGCCGGGACGAACACAAGCGCCGTCAGCACCATTGCCGTGCTCGTATCCGTACCTGCGTTTTCGATAACGCCGGCAAAATAAGTTCCGTTTGTGCCGGCCTCACCCGTAAATAAATAGTAGAAAAATTTAATCAGAAGGTTGCCGGTGACCAGCGTGGCCAGTGCCGATATGATAAAGATAAGGTGCCCCGGCCGAACCGGTGCTATGTACATCGGACTGGCCAGCTTACGCCCTTTCAGAAAATAATAAAGCATGCAGGGCAGTGCAAAGATGATGAGCTGCAGGATGGTGATAACTAAAAAGATGTTGTTCTCATTCTCTGCCTGCCGCTCCAGCACGAAGCGCGATACGCCCAGCATCACGATGACCGCTGCTGTCAGCAGCGGGACGGTGATAGGCGCCGAGGTGATTTTGACAGCCTTCTTTTTTCTGCTTTCCAAGTGTCCCTCTCCCTGCGCGGTCAGCCGGCACGTGTGCTGATGCGGATCTCCTCTGCCTTTTCCTCGCCGTACAGCACCGTAATCAGTGCCAGCCCGAACGCAAAGGAAACGCCCATACCTTCCGCCGTGATGAAGATATCGTCGGTGACAACCTTGTCCTCTACCTTAATCGCGTTCGCCAGTGCGGACGCAAAGGAAGGGAAGCAGGTTGCGCGCTTGCCGTCCAGCAGGCCTTTTTCGCCCAATATGCTCGGCGCCGCGCAGATGGCGCCGATGTACAGCCCGCGCGCTGCCGCCGCATCTAAAATTGCCTGTACGCGCAGCGAAGCCTTCAGGTTCTCGGTGCCCTCGCCGCCGCCCGGCAGAATGACCATCGCCGCATTATCAATTGAGAAGCCGCCGATTGTAGCGTCGCAGAGAACACGGATGCCATGCGCACCCCGCACCTCTAAGCGGTCGGTGATTGAGGTCAGGACGACCTCTGCGCCGGCCCGCATCAGCAGGTCGGCGGGCGTAAGCGCCTCGCACTCCTCAAAGCCGTCCGCCATCAGTATATAAACCTTCATAATTGTTCTCACGCCTTTCTTGCCGTTCATTTAATTGAACAGCAGGTTGATGTAAGTATCCTCTTGAATCCGATCCCCGCAGTAAGCGGCAAGATAGACCTCTCTGCCCTGTCCGGCACGCGTCAGCAGTTCAAACCGGCCCCGCAGCAGTCCGCGCAGCTCGTCCGGATTGGCTCCGCAGGCAAAGCGCACGCCGGTCCTGTCCGTCAGCGCGAACCCGTCTCCTGCGTAGAATGCACGGCCCGACGCAAGAAAATTGTCCACACACGCACGGAAAAGCGGGAAATTATGCTGTACGTCTGGTTTGGACGCACAATAGAGCGCGAACAGACGGCCGTAATCACCGTCGAACGCTTTCCCGCCGCAGCCGTCGCCGACGAGCGGGAGGAGAGAGGCACAGGTCCGCTTGCGCAGCCCCACCGATTCGTACAGCCCGAACAGACTGTCGTTGGCCGGGATGCAGAAGAGATTGCGCACGTCGTAGCGCGACGTCTCCTTCGCTTTTGCGAAATTCCGGCGGAACAGCCCGCGTCCGCGGTAGTCGGGATGCGTGCACACGCCGGCCATATAGACGCAGGGCGCGCCGTTGACGCTGACAGAAAAGAAATTCAGTACCGATACCAGCGCGTCTCCGTCGAATACGCCGTGGATTTCCCGCTCTACACCCGGCGTGTAGAACGCCCGCACGCCGCGCTCGCTTTCGTCGAAAATCTGCGCATGGAGCGTCGCGGCCGCAGAGGTGTCGGTGAGCATTGCAAAATCAAGCATCTAAAAGCTCCCTGATGTATGCAGCCAGCTCGGCGGCAATGTCCTCCCGCGTTCGGTAGACCTCGCCCGCCGCGCAGTCGACCGTTATCCATCCGTCACGCTCGGCAACGTATTGCGCCGCTTTCGCGCTGGTTTCCAGATGGCGCAGGTCGGATTCGTGAATGTCCTTGGCCGCGCCGGTTTCGGCACAGCGTTTTTCAGCCATACGGAAAGACAGCGCCGGCGGAACGCGCAGGAACAGCACCCGGTCCGGCTTTGGAATGCCGAGCAGGCCGTATTCGTAGTCATACAGCCAGTTCAGAAATCCTTCCCATTCCGCCTCGGGCAATTTTGATAGCTGATGTATGGCATTGGAGGTGGTATAGCGGTTGGCGAGGAGAACCGCGCCGCGCTCATAATCCTTTTTCCAGTCGGTCATATAAGACGCGTAGCGGTCCATCGCAAAGAAGGAGGAAGCGGCGTAGGCGTTAACCGCCTTCGGGTCGGAGCCGAATTCGCCGCGCAGATACATCTGTACCAGCGCGGACATCCGCCCGTCGTAGGTAGGGAAGGAAAGCAGGCGGTACGGCAGGTTCCGCTTTTCCAGATACGCCGCCGCGAGCTTCGTCTGCGTATCCTTGCCCGCCGCGTCCAGCCCCTCAAATGTAATCAACATCCCTTTTTTCATAAGGCTGCGAATTTTTCACGGACCTCGGCGGCCTTGCCGCAGGTCATCGCACCCTCGGGACAGCCGCCGCGAAGGCATGGCGGTCCGGCGTGCGCAAACAGCAGCGGCGCCGCTTTGCGGCAGAGCGACAGCATCTCGCAGGCGAGGGAACGGATCTCCCACTGCGCGCGGTTGCAGCAGCGCAGCGCGAAAAAGTTGCAGAGCGAGCGCACATTCATCGTCATTACAATGCGCGTGTCGCAGGCGTTCGGCAGGACGCTGCGCGCATCTTCAAACGCCGCTTTTCCCGCCGCCTTTTCGGCCTGCGCGTGCGGCATCCCCTCTGCGGTCAGGCGGGCATACGCGTCTTTTTCCAGCAGTGCCGCGAGCTGGGTATAATACCGCCGGTCGGTTTCCATCGCTTCAATAAACAGCTTTTTTGCTTCCGCATTGGCTTCGATGGCAGGAGGAATGATGTATTCAAACGCTTCTTTATTTACATACCGCTGACTTTGTACGGAGAAGGACGCGATGCGATGCCGCGTGATCTGTGCCAGCAGTGCCCGTGAGACGCCCTCGATCCCGAAGGTGAACGAGACATGCTCAAAAGGGCTTTCGTGCCCGAGCGATTCCAGACGTTCGATAAAAGACGCCGTTTTTTCGGCCGTCAGCCCGTCCAGCAGCTCGTCGATTTCCGCGCTGGCGTAGCATAGCTTGGCCGCAGCCGCAATGAGCTTTTCCGGCTCGGGCGTGTGGGTTAGAATCCTGACCTTCATACCGTATTTTCTCCTGTCTGCCAATATTCATTTTAGTATAGCACAAGGAAAGGAAGAAATCAATAAAAAAGCGTAAAAAAACGCCCCTGCGGCACAGCCCGACGCCGACATTTTTTCGCGCGGCAAAAACCGGCGCAAAGGGACCCTTTACGCCGGTTTCAAATTCCAATTTATCGGAATGCCACGTCAATCCGCCTGAAAAGCCAATCCGAATTTCTCGGCGAACCTTTCGGCTTCCGAGTCCGCCGGACCGTGCAGGAGCAGGGAGGGAGAGCAGCCTTCGAACGCGTCGTCCGAAATATGCGTCACGCTGCCGGGCAGATAAACGTCCTCCAGCGCCGTGCAGCCGCTGAAAACGTTGTCGGAAAGTGACTCAAGCCCGCCGGGTAGTGTAATTTCCGTTAAAGAAGTGCAGTTTTCAAAGGCGGAAAATTCCAATTCGGACAGACCCTCGGGCAGCCTGATCGATGAAAGGGCAATGCAGGATGTAAACGCATAAGCGCCGATCGTTTTGACGTTGGGGCCGAGGAGGACCTCCTCAAGAGCCGTACAGACGGAAAACGTCCCGTTTCCGATTTCGGTGATCTGCTCGGGAAGCTCGACGCTCCTGAGTGCGGTGCAGCAGGAAAACAGATCTGCGGGAAGAGTCGTCAGCACGCTGCCGACGGAAACGCTTTCCAACGCCCGGCATTCCCAGAAGGCGCTTCTGCCCACCGTGGTCACGCTGTCGGGGATTTCGATTTCCCGCAGCGCCGTGCAGCTTCGAAATGCTTCTATTCCGATCGTTTTCAGTCCGCTGCCAAAGGTTATGCTTTCTAAACTTTTGCAGTCCGCAAACGCACAATCTCCGATGCGTTCCACACTGTCGGAAAGAATGATATCCGTGACGATCCTGTCTCCGAAAGCGTCCGTGATCTGCTTCACGCCGTCCGGGACGGTCACCTGCGGCGAACTGCCGGCGTATTTGACCAGGATTCCGTCGCCGAAGATAACAAAATCCTCCGACAGAGCGTCGTAAAACGCCGTGCCGTGCAGCGCTTTCGGGCCGATTTTCTGCACCTGCTCCGGAATGTTCAGCTCCGCAAGCTCGGCACAGCCGTAAAAGGCGCATTCCCCGAGTTCGCGCAGACTGTCGGGAATCGCAATCTGCGAGAGGCGGCAGCAGTTTTCAAAGGCTCTGTCGCCGATGCTCGTCACGCCGCTGCCGAGCGTGACGCTTTCCAGATTCGTGCAGTCATTAAATGTGCTGTTTTTGATGGAAGTGACGCCCTCCGGCAGCTCGACGGAACGAAGCGGCGTGTTCCAAAAGGCGCCTTCTCCGACCTCGGTCACGCCGTCGGGAATGGGCATCTCGGTCAGCGCATGACAGTCGCGGAAGGCGTATGCGCCGACGGCGGTCACGCTTTCGGGAAGGACAATACTTTCGAGGGAATTACAGGCATCAAAAAGATGATCCGGGACGGAAGGGAGCCCGCCGGGAAGGACAGCCTTTTTCAGAGCTTTGCACGCCCTGAATATACTTTCGGAGAGCCTTGCCGAATCCGGCAGGATGATTTCTTCCAGAACTTCGCATGCGTGAAACGCTCCTTCGCCGATCTTACGCGTCCCGTCCGGGATACGGATTGAGCGCAGTGCTTCGCAGGACGTAAAGGCGAATGCCCCAATCGACCGCAGGTTCTCGCCGAGCGCAACGGTTTCCAATGCGTCGCAGTTTTCAAATGCAAACGGCGGCAGCTCCACTGCGCCGGGAAGCGAAGCGGTTTTCAGCGATGAGCAGGAGGAGGCAAATCCGCTGCCGAGGACGCGCACGTTTTCCGGCACGTTCAGCTCCTCCAGCGACGAGCAGCCTCTGAATGCTTCTTTTTCGATTGTCGTCAGGCTTTCCGGCAGATGAAGCTCTGTCAGTTTGTGGCAATTGGCAAACGCTCGGTATCCGATTTCGGCGACTCCTTCTTCGAGCGTGACGCTTTGCAGGGCTTCACACCAATAATACGCCTGATCATCGATCCTCCGGACGCTGCCGGGGACGGTGATGTGCTTGAGAGAGGGGTTTCTGTAAAACGCCCCGCATAGAATCACCGTCACGCTGTCCGGCAGGAGGACTTCGGCGGCCGTATCATTGACCCCGGCGACGCACTTGACCCCGTCCGGCACGGTCACGGTCGTTTCGCTGCTGTTGCAGCGGAGCAATACGCCGTCGCCGACGATGACGAATTCGTCGGTCAACGATCCAAAATACGGCGTGTCTGCAAATGCATCGCCGGCAATCTCGGTCACGCCGGCCGGAATCGCAACTTCGCGCAAGGCTTTGCAGTTCCGGAACGCTCCGGAGCCGATTTTTTGAAGACTGTCCGGCAGTCGGATGGACGTCAATGCGCAGCCGAAGAAAGCCCCTTCTCCGATCGAGCCGACCGCATCGCCCAGCGAAACCGTTTCCAGCGCATTGCAGTTTGCGAACAGCCGGTAGGCGATTTCGGTCACGCTGTCGGGGATCGAAATGCTTTTCAGCGCTCTGCAGCTTGCAAAAGCGTTTTCTCCGATTCTGCACAGACTTTCGGGGAGGGTGACGCTTTCGAGCGTATCTATGTCTTTGAAAGCACTGTCCGCAATTTCCACTACGCCCTCGGGAAGCACGATGCTCCGCATCGGCGTCTCAGGTTCATCATCGTATTGCTGCCGGTCGAACGCGTCGGATACGAACCGCACGCCCTCCGGCAGAACGACGTCCTGCTCTGCGCCGTTGTATCGGAGGAGCACGCCGTCGCCGACGATGACGAATTCGTCGGTCAGCGACGCGAGATACAGCGTGTTCGCAAATGCGTTCGCTTCAATCCGCCGGACACTGCCCGGGATCCCAACGTCAGTAAGCCTGGTTTCGTTGAATGCGCCTTTCCCGATTTCCGCAACGCCGTCCGGCAGCTCGACGGTATGCATCGCGCTGCAGCCGCAGAAGGCGTAATCGTCTATGCGCTTCAGCCCGCTTCCAAAGCGGACCGTTTCCAGCGCGTAGCAGTAGGAAAACGCGTTGTCTCCGATTGTCCGCACGCTGTCGGGAAGCGTGACCGAACGGAGCGTGTCGTTGTCGTGAAAAGCATTGGCGCCGATTTCCGTCACGGGAACGCCGCCCAGCGTGTCGGGGACGGCGACGTTTTGTTCCGACCCGAAATAATCGGTGATCTGTGCCTCGCCGTCGCGCACAGCGAAATCGAAATCGCCCTCGGTCAGCAGATGGATTTCCGTTGGGACGCTTGTTTCCGGCTCCGATACGCTCTCCGGGTCGGGCTCGCAGGCGTACATCGAAGCAACGAGCAGGATTGCCAGCAGAATCAATGCGATGCGCCGCATATGCTCTTTCATAAAAATCACCATGCCGGTGCGGCACCGGCACAAATAGGGATGAAAACAGGAGCCGCAAAATTTCCTGCTTTCTGCTATAATAGGCTTGAGAGAG
>CAJFRY010000034.1 GCA_904419545.1 Candidatus Woodwardiibium gallinarum | reverse complement strand
AACCGTCATATGTCACGGTAATGGCATATCCGCTCGGGCAAATCGGAATGCGGCCAGAAAGTTCTCCGACACTAAATAATTGAAGTATCAAAAAAACAAGCAAGGGGGTGATTAAATGGAAAGTACAAGCTTCATGAGAGTTGATGAGGTAGCTCATGAACTGGGTATCTCAAAATCTTACGCTTACAAAATCGTCCAGAAACTAAATGCCGAACTGAAAGAAAAAGGATTTATGACAATTTCGGGGCGAGTAAATAAGCAATATTTTATGGAACGCACCTGCTATGGTGCAACTAAGAAAGAGAGGGATTAAACAATGGCAGTATATAAAGAAGAAAAAACAAACACTTGGCGAGTGCTCTATCGTTACACCGATTGGAACGGTGAACGCAAGCAGTCGCAGAAACGAGGGTTCAAAACAAAGCGTGAAGCACAGGCTTGGGAGCGAGAACAGCTTAACAAGCTGGGCGGTGATTTGGATATGACCTTTAAGAGCTTTGTGCAGCATTATACTGAGGATATGCAGGCTCGTATTAAGGAGAACACTTGGGCAACCAAGGAACATATCATCCAAACAAAACTAATCCCCTATTTCGGTAAGCTGAAGATGTGCAACATAACCGCACAACAAATAATCACTTGGCAAAATGAGCTTACATTACATCCAAGTTGCTTGACCGAACTATTTATGTGAAAGGCAACTGTAAAGTCCATAGAGCCGTTTATGATAAACTCAATGAGGTGTTGGCTGAATTACAGCGAATTGAAAACGGAGGAACGGTAGATGATGAGCTGATGGCAAATGTAAAATTGATTGCAGGAATCATTGATAATCTGTATATCAAAAGCGCTATCTGACAATGAAGTCCGGTTGACGAAACCGGACTTTTTGTTTATAATGATTTAACGATTTCTACACACCTAACCTCATAACCGTGTGGTATCATTTCTTTGCAGTAATTGCAACACTTTTTGCAACACGAGGGACGATAAATAAAATACGACATAGAAAAATGCTCTCAAAAACGCCTGAAATGATAGGAAAACGAACTGAAAATAGGGCGTGGGAGAATATTGTAAAAGAGTGGGAGTGATAGAATCAAAAAAAGTAAAGTATGGAGGTATCCTATGACTATCCTTGAGCAAATAAGTCATGAAACAATGGTATTTATGCGTGGCAAATATCGTTTAGACGAAATCGGAGATGGCAAAGATGAATTGAAGTTTAAGCAGGGCCAAAAGACTATTGTCACAATATATATTCATGAAGATAAATTTACTTTTCTAATTATTTTCGGCAAAAAAGAGCGTGAATGTTTTGAAATGCTGAAAAGCGGGTTTTCAAAATATGTGTGCGATTATTATGATAATTCAAAAACTTACCATGATGGAAAATGGATGTTTATTGATGTAAATACTTTGGAGCAATTACAAGAGGTCAAAAAACTCATATTAATTAAAAAGAAGCCTAATCGCAAGCCTTTTCCGAAGGAAGGTGCGTTATATTCCAAATGTGGTCAGCGCTGTGATTTGTGTGTTCATTATATTTATACAAGTGAAGAACTGCGAACGACTATGGAAGTGTCATTAAGCAAAATGTGGGGGCAAACAGATTGGAGTATGCGTTGCGAGGGATGCTACAGTGACAATTGCTACTGTAAAGACGATCCATGTAATGCGAAAGGGTGTGCGCAGAAGAAGGAATTATCAGAGTGCAGAGAGTGTGAGGAATTTCCATGTATAAAGGCAACATCTGCGGATTATCGTTCTATGATACATACGGAGGTTCATTATGCTGATGAGATAACTTGGGGAATTCTTCCATATGTTCCTATGCAATATGAAGATCAGTAAGCAATAGTAGCTTTGTTGTTTGGAAGTGTGGGGAGTATGTATTTTCCTTATTGGCAACAGAAAATCTGCAAGCCATAATAAATGATGTAATTGATGTAAAAATGGGCGTGTATTTGCGTAAAACTCAAACAAATACGGTTAAGAACAACAAAGAACACGCCGAGTGGGAATGAGAACCGCGAAGCGGTTCTCAGGAAGAAGCGCACAGCGTGCGCTTCCGGTGCCGTGCGGATAAAAGAACAAATGTTAGCAGCACATATTTTCAGGAAGAATTGCGCGTCTTGCTGCATTTTTCAAAATGCAGCAAGACGCTGTGAAAACGGCGAAGCGGTTTTCGAACGGCGCTTTGGCGGGAGCAGGAGATGCAGACGAAAGAAGAAAAAATCGGGAAATTGCAAGCCTGCACCATATTGAATTGCAAATTTCCAATTCTATAGAACAAACGCGCAGAAGATGAAGGGGGAGTCTGGATGACGAAATACATATTCGTGACGGGCGGCGTGGTCTCGGGTCTGGGAAAGGGAATCACCGCGGCATCGCTGGGGAGACTTTTGAAGGCCAGAGGGCTGAAGGTCGCCGCGCAGAAGCTGGACCCGTATATCAACGTGGATCCCGGGACGATGAGCCCTTACCAGCACGGCGAGGTCTATGTCACCGAGGACGGGACGGAAACCGACCTCGACCTGGGACACTATGAACGCTTTATCGACGAGGACCTCAACCGCTATTCCAATCTGACGACCGGCAAGGTGTACTGGAACGTGCTCAACAAGGAGCGCCGCGGCGAATATCTCGGTTCTACCGTCCAGGTGATCCCGCACATCACGAACGAAATCAAGGAATTTGTTTACAGCGTAGGCGTCAAGACCGCTGCGGACGTGGTCATCACTGAAATCGGCGGCACCATCGGTGACATTGAATCACAGCCGTTTTTGGAAGCGGTGCGCCAGATCTCGCTGGAAGTCGGACGGGAAAACAGCCTGTTCATCCACGTGACGCTCGTGCCGTTCCTGCGCGGCTCGGACGAACACAAATCCAAGCCCACCCAGCATTCCGTCAAGGAATTACAGGGCATGGGCATTCATCCCAATATCATCGTCCTGCGGTGCGACGAGCCGCTCGAGGAGTCCATCTACCAAAAGATTTCGCTGTTCTGCAACGTCCGTCTCGACTGTGTAATCGAAAACCGCACGCTGCCCAACCTGTACGAAGCGCCGCTGATGCTGGAGCAGTCGCACTTCTCCGAGGTGGTCTGCCGCGAGCTGGGCATCGACGCGCCGAAGCCCGACCTTTCCGAATGGGTGGAGATGGTCGAGCAGAGCCGGACGGCGAAAAACACCATCCACATCGGGCTGGTCGGGAAATACGTAGGGCTGCACGACGCGTATCTCTCGGTGGCGGAGGCGCTGCGGCACGCCGGCTTTTTCCATCAGGCGCGTGTGGAGATCGAATGGATCGATTCCGAACACCTCACGTCTGAAAACAGTGAACAGGCGCTGGGCGGGCTGGACGGCATCCTCGTTCCGGGCGGGTTCGGCGGCCGTGGGATCGACGGTATGCTCGCGGCGGCGCAGTATGCGCGCGAACATGGAATGCCGTATTTCGGAATCTGTCTCGGCATGCAGATCGCCGTGATCGAATACGCCCGCCACGTCGCCGGGCTTCCCGACGCCGATTCGGGCGAATTCGACGACCAATGTCCCCACAAGGTCATCGACTTTATGCCGGGCCAAAGCAGCGAGATCGACAAGGGCGGCACGCTGCGGCTGGGCGCGTATCCCTGCGTCATTCAACCTGGTACGACGATGGAACGCTGCTACGGCAGCACTGCTGTCAGCGAACGGCACCGGCACCGGTATGAATTCAACAATGAATACCGCGATCTTCTCAAGGATAAGGGGCTCGTCATCAGCGGCTGTTCGCCAGACGGACGTCTGGTGGAGACGGTGGAGCTTGCGGACCGGCCGTTTTACGTCGGTGTGCAGTTCCATCCGGAATTCAAGAGCCGTCCGAACCGTCCGCACCCCCTTTTTACAGGCTTCATCGGAGCAGCGCTGACCTTTGCGAACGGACGGTGAATGCTGTGGGTCTGCACGAAGAATGCGGCGTGTTCGGGGTAATGGGCACGCATAATACGGATGTCGGACACGCCGTATATTACGGCCTGTATGCCCTGCAGCACCGTGGGCAGGAGAGCTGCGGCATTGTCATCAACGACGATGGTGTTTTTTCCTCGCATAAGGACGTCGGGTTGGTCAGCGAAGTCTTTACGGCCGATACGCTTTCGCGTCTGCCGCAGGGGAATATGGCCGTCGGCCATGTGCGCTACGGCACGACCGGCGGCGCCAGCCGCAGAAACTGCCAGCCGATTGAGGTCAATCATCAAAAGGGGAAAATGGCGCTGGCGCACAACGGGAACCTCAGTAACGCCGCCGAGCTCCGCAGCAAACTGGAGCTGTCCGGCGCAATCTTCCATACCACGAGCGACACGGAGATCATCGCTTACATCGTGACACGGGAACGGCTGCGCACGCCCTCCATTGAGGACGCGCTCAGCGCTGCGATGAACACGCTTGACGGCGCGTATTCGCTTGTCCTGATGTCTTCCCAAAAGCTCATCTGCGCGCGGGACCCTTACGGCTTCCGACCGCTCTGTGTCGGCCGGACGCCGGACGGGATGTACGCGGTCGCATCCGAAAGCTGCGCGCTGAAAGCCGTCGGCGCAGACTTTATACGCGACGTCGAGCCGGGAGAAATCCTCGTGTTCGTCGAAAAGGGGATGGTTTCCCGCCGCGAGCACTGCAAAAGCCGGCCGAAAAAGCTGTGCGTGTTTGAATATATCTATTTTGCAAGGCCGGATTCGGTACTGGACGGCGTTTCCGTCCAAGGAGCACGGCTTTGCGCCGGCCGGCTGCTGGCGCAGGTTCATCCGGCGGATGCCGACCTTGTCATCGGCGTTCCCGATTCGGGACTGGATGCGGCGGTCGGCTTCAGCACGGCTTCCGGCATCCCTTACGGAATCGGCTTGATTAAGAACAAATACATCGGCAGGACCTTCATATCGCCCGGCCAGAGCACACGAACCGATCAGGTACAGATTAAGCTGAGCGCCGTTGAAGAAACCGTCTGCGGCAAACGTCTTGTTCTCATCGACGACTCCATCGTCCGCGGCACGACGAGCAGCCGCATTGTCCGGCTGCTGCGGGAAGCAGGCGCGAAGGAGATCCATATGCGCATTTCCGCACCGCCGTTCCTGCATCCCTGCTATTATGGGACGGACATCGATTCCGAGGAGCACCTGATCGCCTGCCGCCATAGTGCAGAGGAGACTGCAAAAATTTTAGGGGCGGACAGTCTGGGCTATCTGCCGCTGCCGTCGCTCGTGTCACTGGCCGGCGGCTGCGGATATTGCAGCGCCTGCTTCGACGGCTCTTATCCGACGGCGGTCCCGAAGGACACGCGGAAGGACCGGTTCGAACAAAAGCTATCGGAAAGAAAGAACGAGGTACAAAACGGTGTGTAAAACAGAAAGAAAGCTCGTTTTGGAGGACGGGCAGGAATACGTCGGCTTCGGTTTCGGCGACGCCTGCGACAGGGTGTGCGAGCTGGTGTTCAACACTTCGATGGTCGGCTATCAGGAAATCCTGTCCGACCCATCCTATACCAACCAGGCGGTCGTCATGACCTATCCGCTCATTGGGAACTACGGAATGGCGGCGGACGACTACGAAACCGACATTCCCTCTGTCGGCGCGTTCGTCGTGCGGGAGTACAACGACAGCCCGTCGAACTTTCGCAGTCAGGCGTCGCTGGCCGAGGTAATGCGGCGGTTTCATATCCCCGGCATCTGCGGGGTTGATACACGGAAGCTGACCCGCTCGATCCGGGATTACGGGACGCGCAGGGCGCTGCTTACGGATGCGTCCACGCCGACCGCAAAGGCCCTTCGGATTCTGAAGGATACGCCCGTCCCGCATGACGCCGTCTCCAGAGTGAGCTGCCGCGAAATCCGCACGCAGGAGACCCCGGAAGCAGCGTTCCACGTCGTCGCCGTGGACTGCGGGATGAAAAAGAATATCGTGCGTTCGCTGCTCGCGCGCGGCTGCCGCGTGACCGTGGTGCCGTGGAACACGCCGGCTTCGGTCATTGAGCGTTATAATCCGGACGGCATATTTCTTTCCAACGGCCCGGGCGACCCGACCGACGTCCCCGAGGTCATCGAAACCGTGCGGGCGCTGCGCGGAAAGTATCCCATATTCGGCATCTGCCTCGGGCACCAGATCCTTTCGCTGGCCTACGGCGCGAGGACTTATAAGCTGAAATTCGGCCATCGCGGCGGAAACCATCCTGTCCGCAATTTGCTGACCGGTAAAATCGAGATCACCTCGCAGAACCATTCCTACGCCGTCGATGCGGACAGCCTTGCCGGTACGGCGCTGATGCCGACGCACATCAACCTGCTTGACGGGACGATCGAGGGCGTGCAGTGCGGGCAGGACCGCGTGTTCGCCGTGCAGTACCACCCCGAAAGCGCGCCCGGACCGCAAGACAGCGCTTATCTGTTCGACCGTTTTATCCGTCTGATGGAGGAGGAAAAGTGCCATGCCTAAAAGAACCGACATCAAAAAGGTCCTCGTCATCGGCTCGGGACCGATTGTAATCGGGCAGGCGGCGGAATTCGATTACGCGGGCACGCAGGCCTGTCTGGCGCTGAAGGAGGAGGGCTACGAGGTGGTCCTCTGCAACTCGAACCCCGCGACGATCATGACCGACACCTCAATTGCCGACAAGGTGTATATGGAGCCGCTGACGCTCGAATATGTCGCCAAAATCATTCGCTATGAGCGGCCGGACGCCATCCTGCCCGGCATCGGTGGCCAGACCGGGCTGAATCTGGCGATGCAGCTTGAAAAGAAAGGCGTGCTTGCCGAGTGCCGCACCGAGCTGCTGGGAACGAAAAGCAGCAGCATTGAGCGTGCAGAGGATCGCGAGCTGTTCAAGGAGCTCTGCGAATCGCTCGGTGAGCCGGTCCTTCCCTCCGACATCGCGAACACGGTCGAGGACGGACTGCGGGTCGCGCAGCAGATCGGCTACCCGGTCGTGCTGCGACCGGCATTCACACTGGGCGGCACAGGCGGCGGCTTCGCGGAGAACGAAAATGACTGCCGCGCGATGCTGAAAAACGCACTCGAACTGTCCCCGGTGCATCAGGTATTGATTGAAAAGAGCGTCAAGGGCTACAAAGAGATCGAATACGAGGTTATGCGCGACGCCAACGATACGGCCATTACCATCTGCAACATGGAAAATCTGGACCCTGTGGGCATTCATACCGGCGACTCCATCGTCGTCTGCCCCTCGCAGACGCTGACCAACCGCGAATACCATATGCTGCGCGACAGCGCGCTGAAGATCATCCGCGCGCTGGAAATCGAGGGCGGCTGCAACGTCCAGTTTGCGCTCGACCCGCACTCGTTCCAATATTACCTCATTGAAGTCAACCCGCGCGTTTCCCGCTCCTCGGCTCTCGCGTCGAAAGCGAGCGGATATCCGATTGCCCGCGTTTCCGCCAAAATCGGCGTCGGGATGACGCTCGAAGAAATCCGGCTCGCCAACACTTCCGCCGCGTTTGAGCCGGCACTGGATTATGTGGTGACGAAAATGCCGCGCTTCCCCTTCGACAAGTTTGCGGACGCCAACAATACGCTGAGCACGCAGATGAAGGCGACCGGCGAGGTCATGAGCGTCGGCAGGAGCTTCGAAGAAAGTCTGCTGAAAGCCATCCGTTCGCTGGAAATCGGACTGTGGCACCTGCACAGCCGGAAGTTCGACGATATGCCGGCGGAGGAACTGCTGCACTATGTCCAAACCGGCACTGACGACCGCATCTACGCCATTGCGCAGCTTCTGCGTCTGGGGTGCGGCGTGGAACAGATCGCTTCCGCTACCGCGATCGACCGTTTCTTCCTGAACGGGCTTGTTCATATCGTGGAGATGGAAAAGACGCTCAGGGACACACCGGGCGACCCGCAGACGCTGTACGCGGCAAAGCGGATGGGCTTTTGCGACATGGAGATCGCGCGTCTGTGGGGGATGGAGGAAGAAGCGGTTCTCGAACTGCGCCGCAAGCTCGGCATCCGGCCGGTTTATAAGATGATTGATTCCTGCGCCGCCGAGTTCGACAGCTACATCCCGTATTTTTATTCAACGTATGAAGAAGAGAATGAATCGGTCGTTTCCGGCCGAAAAAAGGTGATCGTTCTCGGCTCCGGTCCGATCCGCATCGGGCAGGGGGTGGAGTTCGACTATTCCACCGTTCACGCGGTTCAGACGATCCGTGCAGCCGGCTATGAGGCGATCATCATCAACAACAACCCCGAAACCGTCTCCACCGACTACACCTGCTCGGATAAACTGTACTTCGAACCGCTCTGTCCCGAGGACGTGATGAACGTCATCGAGCTTGAGCGGCCGGAGGGCGTCATCGCGACCCTCGGCGGGCAGACCGCCATCAATTTGGCCGAGCCGCTGCGCAGGCGCGGTGTGACCATCATCGGCACCGATTGTGAGGCCATTGAGCGCGCGGAAGATCGCGACGCTTTCGAAAAGCTGCTCGCCGCGCTTTCCATCCCGCGTCCGCAGGGCAGGGCGGTGACGAACATCGAAGAGGGCGTCCGCACGGCGGCGGAAATCGGCTATCCCGTGCTGGTACGCCCGAGCTTCGTGCTCGGCGGCCGGGCGATGCAGATCGTTGCCAAGGAAGAGCAGCTCCGCGGCTATCTGAAAACCGCCGTGGAAATCGATGAGGACCGTCCGGTGCTGGTGGACCACTACATCCGCGGCAAGGAGGTCGAGGTAGACGCCGTCTGCGACGGAGAGCGCGTGTTCGTCGCCGGCATTATGGAGCTTGTGGAGCGCACGGGCGTCCACTCGGGCGATTCCATCAGCGTATATCCCTCCTTCAGCATTTCAGACAGGGTGAAAAAGAGCATCCTCGAATATACCGAAAAGCTGGGGCTGGGTATCGGCATTGTCGGGCTGTTCAATATCCAGTTCATCGTAGATAAGAACGAGAATGTCTATATCATCGAGGTCAATCCGCGCTCGTCGCGGACGGTGCCCTTCCTTTCCAAAGCGACGGGCTACAGCCTCGCGGACATCGCCACCTACGTGATTCTCGGCAAAACTCTTTCCGAGCAGGGCATCACGGAGCTGTATCCGAAGGAAAGGGAGCGGTATTATGTCAAAGTGCCGGCCTTTTCCTTCTCCAAACTTGGCGGGATGGACGCCTATCTGTCGCCGGAGATGAAATCCACCGGCGAAGCCATCGGCTACGACAAAAAGCTGCATCGCGCCGTGTATAAGGCGCTTATTGCCTCCGGCTTGCGGCTGCACAATTACGGGACGGTCGTCGTCACGCTCGCGGACGAGGACAAGGCGGAGGCGTTGCCGCTGATCCGTCGCTTCTACGACATGGGGTTCAACATCGAAGCGACGATCGGTACGGCGGATTTCCTAAGGGAGCATGGCATCCGTACCAGAGTCCGACGCAAGCTCAGCGAGGGCAGCGAAGAGATTCTGGATTCCATCCGCGCGGGCTATGTCAGCTATGTCATCAACACGCGCGCCGTGCTGTCCGGCATTCACTATGAAGACGGTGTAGCCATCCGGCAGTGCGCCACACAACATAACGTGACCACGCTCACTTCGTTGGATACCGTCAAAATGCTCCTTGACGTGCTGGAGGAGGTCACCATCGGTATCTCGACAATCGACGAGGTGCAGAAAAATCGGCAGGATACCGCTGCACGCGGAACGGCGGCGTCCGTCTGACGAACGGGCAATGGCCCGAAACGAAAAACGGGAGGCGATGGATATGCACTTTACAAAAATGCAGGGACTCGGCAACGACTACCTGTACGTATATGGCGAACCGGTCGAGCCGGAGGCGCTTTCGGTACGGCTCTCCGACCGGCACTTCGGCGCCGGGTCGGACGGAATGATCTGGATCTCGCCGTCCGACGTCGCGGATTTCAAAATGCGGATCTTCAATGCGGACGGCAGCGAAGCGAAGATGTGCGGAAACGGCATCCGCTGCGTCGGCAAATACGTGTACGACAAAGGCTATACGGACAAAACCCGCCTGACGGTCGAGACGCTGTCCGGCGTGCGGACGCTGGAACTGTTCGTGTCCGGCGGGAAGGTCAAGAGCGTTTCCGTCGATATGGGCGATGCAGTCGCCGGCGCGGAGCAGACGCTGACGGTCGACGGGGAAGCCGTTTCGTGCACGCCCGTTTCGGTCGGCAACCCGCACGCCGTCCTGTTCGTATCGGACATCGAGCAGGCGCCGCTGACGACGCTCGGCCCGAAGCTCGAACGGCACGAAGCATTCCCCGGCGGCGTGAACGTGGAATTCGTGCAGGTGCTTTCGGAGCGTGAGCTGCGCATGCGCGTTTGGGAACGCGGCAGCGGCGTGACGATGGCATGCGGCACCGGCGCCTGCGCAAGCGTGACGGCGGCGGTCCGAAAAGGGTATTGCCGGTACGGCGAGCCGGTGCTCGTCCGTTTGGACGGCGGAACGCTGCGCATACAGATTGACGAGGACGGCCGTGTCACGATGACCGGCCCGGCCGAAACCGTTTATGAAGGGGAGACTGTTGAATGATTCCAATGAATACGCATTATACGGAGCTGAAGGACTCCTACCTGTTTTACCGCATCGCGCAGAAGGTGAACGCGTACCTGGAGGAGCATCCCGGCGCGCGCCTGTACCGTATGGGCATCGGGGACGTTTCGCTGCCGCTCTGCAGCGCTGTCATCCGCGCACTGCACGAGGCGGTCGACGACCAGGCGGTCAAGTCGCGCTTCCACGGCTATATGCCCGAGTGCGGCGCGCCTTTTCTGCGCGAAGCCATTGCCGGCTATTACGCGCAGCGCGGCGTCACACTTGCGCCGGACGAGGCATTTGTCTCCAGCGGCGCCAGCGACGAGCTGGGGGATATCCTCGACCTGTTCGACCGCTCGAGCACCGCGCTGGTCATCGAGCCGGCCTATCCGGCGTATGTAGACGCCAATGTGCTCGCCGGACGCAAAATCCTCCACTTGGCATCCGGAAAGGAAAACGGATTTCTGCCCGAGCCCGACGAAGGCTTACAGGCAGACCTGCTCTATATCTGCTCGCCGAACAATCCGACCGGCGCCGTGTTTACCCGTGAAAAATTGCAAAAGTGGGTGGATTACGCCAACCGGCACGGCTCGCTGATTTTGTTTGACGCCGCCTACGAGGCGTTCATCGAGGACCCGACGCTGCCGCACAGCATCTTTGAGCTGCCGGGTGCGCGCACCTGCGCGGTGGAAATCTGCTCGCTGTCCAAGACCGCCGGTTTTACCGGCACGCGGCTCGGCTATACGGTCATTCCCAAGGATTTGGAACGCGGCGGCCTGCGGCTGAACGATATGTGGGTCCGCAACCGCACGACCAAAACCAATGGGGTTTCCTATATCATCCAGAAGGGCGGAGCGGCTGTCTTCACGCCTGAGGGACAGCGGCAGGTGCGCGAGAACATCCAAGTCTATAAGTCCAACGCAAAGCTGCTGACAGACGTGCTCGACAAACTGGGCGTCTGGTACTGCGGCGGCAAAAACGCGCCGTATATCTGGATGAAATGTCCCGACGGACTGACGAGCTGGGCTTTTTTCGACCGTCTGCTGCACGAGATCCAGGTCGTCGGAACGCCGGGCGAAGGCTTCGGCGCGTGCGGAGAAGGGTATTTCCGCTTTTCCACGTTCGGCGACCCCGAGGACACAAAAGAAGCGGCCCGCCGTCTGACCGGGCTGCTTGGAAGGAGATAGAAAAATGCGCGATTACGAATCAGAGTTCCAAAACCGGGTCGAATTCATCCGGAATCTTCTTGCGGAAAGCGGCGCGACCGGTGTTGTGTACGGAAACAGCGGCGGCAAGGATTCCGCGCTGGTGGGGATTCTGTGCAAGGCGGCCTGCGATAATACGGTGGGCTTGCTGTTGCCCTGTACCTCCAAGCGCAACTACGGCGAGGATCGGGCGGATGCCGAAACGGTGGCCGCGCAGTTCCATATCGAGACGCGTACCGTCGATCTCACACCCGTGAAGGAGGCCGAAATGGAGGCGCTCAAGGGCGTCACCGTTCCCAACGCACAGGCTCTTGCCAATCTGGCGCCGCGGCTGCGGATGCTTACGCTTTATGCCGTCGCCGCGTCCGAAAACCGGCTTGTCGCCGGTACCGGCAACCGTAGCGAGGCCTACGTCGGCTATTTCACGAAATGGGGCGACGGCGCGCACGACTTCAACCCGATTGCCGACCTGACGGTGACGGAGGTCTACGAATTTCTGCGCTTTCTGAACGCGCCGGATTGCATCCTTCGCAAGCCGCCGTCCGCCGCTCTGTTTGACGGACAGACGGATGAGGGTGAAATGGGAATTTCCTACGCGGAACTGGACGCGTTCCTGGCAGGCGGAAGCATTTCCGACGATAAGCGCCGGCATGTCGAGCGAATGCATCGCGCCAGTGAGCATAAGCGGACGGGAATCGCCGTTTACACAAAAAAATAAATGTTTATTGCAAGGCTGTCTCGTTTGGGACAGCCTTCAGTATTATGGCAGGGGCATAACCGAAAACGTTTTCCGTATGATAAAGAAGAGCATATTGCTTGAAATTCAGGTTTCAAGACGGCGATTTTTTGATACATTTTTTCTTTACAGCAACGCAGACAAGCCGTAAACCAACAGCAGAATGCCGAGCAGCTCCAAGACAACGGGAACAATATACACAGATACTTTCCCCAACAGATGCTCCAATCGCTGAATCCCTGCAGTACCCCGCAGCCTGTTATAGCCGAAATAAAGAAGAAGCAGCGGCAATACGTATATGAAATCATATAGAAGCACAAAGAACAAAACAAACGGGAATGACAATACATAGCCTGAAAGCATCGCAATAAAGCCGAAATACGGGAATGCGCTCGTCAATTCCACACCGCAGAAAACGGCACCCATTCCGAACAGCGAAAACGGCGAGAGCCGGATAGACGTCTTTGCCGCGTCTTCAATACAGCTGCATTTTGTATTGCGCGCAGTTTTCACAATCAGCCGAATTCCGCCTGCTGCACAAAGTAACCCGGCAGCCACAGCCGCACCGTACACATATTGCGGATAGGCATCGGTAAATTTTTTCAGCAGAACCGAAGCCCAAGCGGCGACGCCGTAATAAATTGCCAAGCCCATCGCCAGATTTGCTGTGCCGATTCCGAGGATAAAATACAAAGTATGCCGTTTCTGCTTCACCATTGCCTGAAGCAGCATTTGTTGCGCAATGGCAGAGGGGTTAAGAGAGTCGAAAAAACTCGCAGTAATCGTCGTGCCCAAAAGAAGCCACATAAAAAATCCTCCTGAAAAAGATAAAATAAAAGACCTGCGTTTTGTGTAACGCAGGCCTAATACACAAGCAATCGGAGCCCCGGCGGGCTGAATGGACCATTCTTATTGCTATTCAACTTGTTGAGACGGATTTATGAGTTCAATGGCGGCTTTTCCCGATATATGCTTCGGCATCAGTTCCAGCATGCACAGGGCTTCCCACTCGCGGATGATGGCATTCCGGCGATGCTCGGCTGTGTCTTCCGGCGCATACTTTACGGCCAGCTTATCAATCGCTTCGTACTTTTCGCGCTCAGATGTCAAAATGCGGACCGTCCCGAATACAATCACACTTCGGAAATATGTGGTATACGCTTCCGGAATCACCCGGTCGCAGTCGACGACGCAGAATGATGCTTTCGGGTCACGGCGAATTGCGTCCAGCTTATGTCCGCTTCCCGCACTGTGGAAAAAGAGCTTCTCACCGTCATACACATAGCTCATCGGAACGGCATAGGGGTACCCGCCGTCGCCCGAAAGCGCGAGGACACCGGAGGTCCCTCGTGTCAGGATAAGCGTACATTCCTCAAAAGGAAGTGCTTGTTTTTTTCGTCTCATTTCCCGAAACATAACAATCTCCTCCTGAGCCGCCAAAAAAAGCATCGATTTTCGTATCGTCCGGCGGCCTACTGATACGAAACCAATGCAAAAACGCTTCCCCGGCGGCAAGCAAATCAATTGATTGAATAAAGTATAACATATCGGTCGGGCCCTGTCAAGACCCGACCGATAAGAATACCGCGAACGCAGCCAAAAACTTCTCAAAGTTATTGGAGGTATTGAAAAACAAGCCGCAACCCGCTCAGCCCCGAAATCGATATGACAAAATATGCCCCAAAACACTCAGGAAGGGCAAAGATGATTGACAATTCCGGCTGACGGATGTACAATAAGACCGGCGCCGGCATTCATTTCTGGTATTGCTTCGCAAACCGCACGCGAAGAAAAACCGCCGCACCTGCAACAACTGCGACAGCAGCCGCCACAAGAAGTACTGTCTGCGTCGTACCGCTGTCGTTGTCCGTTGCAGCCGATGAAAGAGACGGAACAGCGCCGGCACTCGCCGGAACACTGTCATCGTTCTGCTGCGGGAGTTCATAGGCGCGCAGTGCGGACAGCGCCTGTGCCGTGGCGAGTGCGTCCGTTTCTCCGCCGCGGATATGTGCAAACCCGTCGGATGTGGCAAAACCGTACAGCGCATCAATGCAGGTGACACCGTTTTTTACAAACCGTTCATCGGAATCAGGCGCAATCCCGAGTGCAGACAGTGCCAGCACAACCTGTGCGGTGCTCTCGGCTGTTTCAGTGCCCAGGCTCGCAAACGCACCGCTTTCCTGCTGCAGTTCGGAAAGCGCGTTCAGCGTCCGCTCAACCAATTCCGAACACGACTCCCGATAAGGCGCAAGCGCACGAAGAACAATAGCGGTCGTATCCGCGTCGGCAGTGTTCCCCGTCAGCGCAAAGCCGCCGCTTTCCAGCTCTGCTTCGGCGATGCTCTGTAAAAGCGATTCCGGTGTGTTCGCCGCATCGGATGGGAAGCTCGTTCCGCAATGCTCGGCTGCAATCAGCGCCCACGCAAAATCACCGACGCCGCGTTTGCCAAGTTCGGTGCAGTAAAAGACCGAATCGCCGAGATAAGACACAAACTTCGGAGATCCAAGCGATTTGTAAGTCATTGCAATACGCATACCATCGGTAGGGAAGAGGATACGTGCCGTCCCGGAAGCCAAATTGGCCGTCAGCGCATCAGCGTATACATCAGCCCCTTCCGCGCCGCGCTCGGCAAGCGCGGAAGCCAGCCAGTCCGATTCGGATGTGCCCGCATACTGTGCCAGCTCGCTGAGCGGGAAACGGGCAAATACGGCGTCCTGTCCGTCATATGCCGCCGCGGCGCCGGTCAGCAGCCACAGCGGCAGCAGAAGGGCAAGCAGCCTTTTCATTTATCTTGTTTTCCGAACCGCGCGGCGCAGCATCGCCAGTGAAACCACCAGCATCAGCGCCGCCGCCGTGTAGGCCGGCAGCCCGTCGCCGGTATCCGGCGTCTGAGGTTCGGAAGATACGGCCGCAGAGGATTCGGCTTCGGAAGGTTCCGCTTCAGACACGGAATCGGAGACGTCAGCAGCT
Source organism: Candidatus Woodwardiibium gallinarum (assembly GCA_904419545.1). Taxonomy (GTDB): domain Bacteria; phylum Bacillota; class Clostridia; order Oscillospirales; family CAG-382; genus Woodwardiibium; species Woodwardiibium gallinarum. The sequence continues at coordinate 6,335 of CAJFRY010000034.1, read as the reverse complement.
TCGACGGTAACGGTGTAGCCGCTTTCCAACGGCAGCACTGCATAGAGGTATTTCCCGTCGACAGGTTCGTTCTCGGCCTTTTTCTCAATGGAAACCGCGTGCGCGCCGACTGTTCGGAGTTCTTCAGCGATCGTCACTTGTCCGTTCTCATCCGTGGTATAAACCGCGTCGTCCCATCGTACAGTCGCTCCGACAATCGGGTTGACCTGCTCAGTGGGATTGCCGCTGCTGTCATAAGTCGTATCGGTGGAGGTAAAGGTCAGCACGCCGTCCGCATACGAAACCTCGGGAATCTGCATATCGAACATACCGTAATAAAGCAGAATTGCGTCGCCGTCCGTAAGTACGTAATCATTGATGCCGACGCTGGGACTTTTTCCGTTGACACGGTAATTCCAGCCGTCCCAGCCGCCGAACAGGCCGGCCTCCAGGCCATTCACCGTGGTTATGTAGGAATCCAGCCCGACAATCTCCACATCCTCAACGGCAGCAAGCGCATCTCCGACGGAAGAACCGTCGGCAAGCGAGACCTCGCCGTTGTAAATGTCCTCGCCCAATCCGACGATGCGGACAGATACATTCATATTCTCCGCAGCCGCTGCGGCCGGGACAAGCACCAGCATTGTTAACAGAAGCGCGGTAAAACAAGCAACGCTTTTTTTCATTCCTGATTATTCCTTTCGGTTTTTTGTTTAATCCCATAATACCACAAAACGATTTGTTTTTCAACAGGCATTATAGCACAGAAAGCAGGTTTTCCATATGAATTTTTTGGTCGGCAGCCTTGTTCTCTCCGGAGGCGAACGCATCATAATTGTCTGGAGCGACGGAAGACGTACCGAAGCGGTTTATCAGGACACCTTCGGCTATACCCATGTTTTCCGGCCTGTAAACGAGGGGCGGGAAATCCGGCTTTCCAATCGGTTCATGCGGCAGAAGGGTATCCGTATCCTCCCTGCGGAAACAAACGGCGGAAAGTAACAGAGTACAAGCCTAGTGAGGATTTACGCTTTCGGAATGCACGATTTCCCGAACGTCCGTACAAACGCGCTTTGAAATGAAAAATGCCGGACCCAATTTCACTTGCGTCCGGCATTATACTGGCGCGCCGTAAGGGATTCGAACCCCTGACCTTGTGGTTCGTAGCCACACACTCTATCCAGCTGAGCTAACGGCGCTTATTCTGTTCAGAACGTTTTGTATTTTAGCACAACGGCGGGCAAATGTCAATACCTTTCTTCAATATTTTCGCCCCAAAACTCCTGCTTTGCATCTGAAAATACCGCAGCGGTATTCGAAATTCCGCATCATTCCGTGAACCGGCGCACGTTTTTTCCGACTCTAACGAATGAAAACGTTTTCAAGAGGACTGCTATGAACAGCTATGAAGAACTGACAAAATACGTCGGCAGACTGTACGACGCCGCTTACCGCAAAACGTGCGACGCACTTCAGGCCGAAGAACTGACGCAGGAAACGCTGCTGGCCGCCGTTCAGACATTGTCGCGCGGATTCGTTCCGGACAGGCTGTGGAGCTGGCTTCTCACCGTGCTGTCCAACAAGCACAATGACCGGCTGCGCGAAAAATACAATCGCTCCTATATCTATATCGAGGATTATCCGCTGGAACTTGCGGACGAATCCGCAGAGATGCTGGAAACGGAGGACGCGGAACGGCTGGAGCTTATCCGCCGCGAACTGGGACGGCTGGCATGGCTGCACCGAGAGGTGATGGTGCGCCGCTATATCCGCAACGAATCGGTCGGACAAATCGCGGAAGCGCTGCGGATACCGCCCGGGACGGTAAAAAGCAGGCTCAACACAGGCCGGCGTCAAATTCGAGAAGGAGTAAACACGATGGAACATTACGCCAAACAAAGCTACGCGCCTGATATGCTGTGTATATCGATCTCGGGCGAAACCGGACCGAACAACGAGCCGTTTTCGCTTGTCGAAGCAGATTTGCTGGCGCAGAATATCTTGATCGTTTCGTATCCGAAGCCCTGCACGATTTCTATACTCTCCCAACAACTCGGCACACCTGCGGCATTTCTGGAGCCGATTGTGAACCGTCTGGCCGACGGCGAACTGCTGCGGCGAACGGACAGCGGAAAGGTATATACGGATTTTATCATCTACGCCGAAAAGGACCGACGCGCCACGCTGGACAAGCAGCTTCGGATTACAGAAGAATCGTTCCCGCGCTTTTGGGCCGTACTGGAACCGGCGCTGGCGGAGCTATACGAAAGGAACTTTTTCCGCCGCCAGACGGATTCGGCGCAAAACAAGCTTGCGCTGCACTTTTGTCTGAATCTGCTCATGAACGCCACAGTCAGTGTCCGCGATGAAGTGGCCGGCAAAATGCTTTTTTCCGCTTATCCGCATCGGAAAGCCGGCGGACGTTGGCTGGCTGCAGGCTGGCATTATGCGTCCGACTTCGACCGCAAACTGGAAGAAAAATGGAAAAGATATTCGGTCAACGGTGAATATGGGACGGAGATTCAAACCTTTCGCGGCGCGCAGCGCTTCGGACTGCGGGCATACGATACGATGCTCGGCGGGTTTGATTATAAAACCGACAAGACGCTGCAATGGTTTTACGAACTTCTAACCGATATACCACCCGAGCAGTCCGCTGTCGCGCAGAGCTTTCTGCCGCAGGTCGGGCAAATGCTTGAGGACGGTATACTGAAGCGGCAGGACGGCGCGCTGAAGCCGGACCTTCCGCTCCTGACATTTGCGGAATACGGCGAAGAACGCACGATTTGCGCAAAGCATGCGGAGCTTCTGTCCGCGGCGCTTCACGAAGAGCTTCTCTCGCTTTTCAGCAGTGGTGCCGTCAGACTCCCGCAGCATCTGAACAGCGTCCCCGACTGGCAGCGTTATATGCTGTGCGGCGACAGCGTTCCGATGGCGGTCATTTTGCAGGCAATCGATCGAAAATACCTGTTTGCCGACGCAAAGATGCCATTGTCCGCCGTAATTCTGCTGTGCAACAAACAATTTGATGTATAATTGCATTTCCGAAAACGAGCGATTGAAGAACCGGCACTCATAAAACAGTATAGAGAAAATTTTCACAAACGGCATAGCCTTGACTATGCCGTTTTTCCATTTTAATGAGCGGTAAAGCAGGTCTTCGCTTTCATTGTTTTATGGACCAACATAAACCTGCACTTCATAGTTCCAGTGCAGAATGCCTGATACGATGATGAGCTGCACCGTAAATGCCGGTTCAACACCGTATTTTGTTCGCGCCGTACAAAGCACCTCGCTGACTACTTGTTCCCGGTTTTCTTCGGTACAATCTGCGCATAGATATTTCCCTTTTGGCAATATCTTTAATCCGTCTATATCTGCGTAACGAATGCAGACGGCAAAAAGCCTGGATAATCCGTTTTCGGTGTAGATACCCGCCAAATCCTCAAATGCAAACCGCTCCTTTAGGACAGGCGTAACTTTTTCATAAAAATGGTTGAGATAATTCCAAAGATTATCAAGCGTAGGCGCTGCCAAGGTATCCGAAAGCAAAATCACACGTTCCGGGATATCCTTGACAAAGGGACCGTTAAAGGTTTGCCGCATCTGTAATTTTCTTTCATAGTCTGCTCTTGCTGAGCGGATTTTGGATTGGCTGTACTGGAGTGCTTTTATTTTTTCATCGGCTTTTATTTCCGCCTGCGTTAAAAAGTCCACAATTTTTTCAAGGTCGTCATACTCTAAAACCTTTTTTATTTCCTGCAACGGCAAGTCCATAAGCTGCAAAGCCCGTACTGTATTCAACCGTACAATATCCTGTTCGGTATAATAGCGATAATTTGTCCATTCGTCTTTTTTGCTTGGTTTCACCAATCCGATACGGTCATAATGCCGCAGCGTTTCGCTCGTCGTATGGACTGCCTTTGCGGCTTCTCCAACTGAAAAATATTTCTTCATTATTTTTTGTTTTCTCCTATTGACATTTGTGCTGCACAAAGGTTTATAATTCATTTTAGCATAGGGAACTGCAAAAAGCAATAGGTATCGCAATACTTCTTTAGGAGGAATTGATGCATGATAGAACTGAAACAGGTTACAAAGCAGTACGGCAAAGCGACAGTGCTGAAAAACATTACTTTGTCGGTTGATGAACCGGGCATTTATTGCCTGCTCGGCAGAAATGGCGCAGGAAAAACAACGCTTCTCAAATCGATTGCAGGATATCAGAACATTACGGACGGAATCATTCAAGTTGACGGTCAGGCAATCACAACTTCTTCCTTAGATCCCGGCGTCAGCTATATCGAAAACTTTGCAAAGCATTTTAATCTTTCGGTACGCAAGCTGCTGCGGATTGCTTCCGAAGTAAACCCCAACTATGATTGCGATTTCGCACTGGAAATGATGGAGCGTTTTGAGTTGGACGGAAAGAAGACGTTTCATCACCTTTCTCTTGGCATGAAAACCATGGTTTCCACGATTATCTGTTTGGCAAGCAACAAAAGCGTCGTGCTTTTAGACGAGCCCGTTCTCGGCTTCGACGCGATTATGCGTGTGGAATTTTACGATATGCTGACGGAGAGCTTTCAAAAACACCCCCGCATTATCATCGTGTCAACACACATCATTGAAGAAATCGCAAAGACGATTCAAAAGCTAATCATTATTGACAAGGGAAGTATCCGTTTTTTCGATACTTTGCAATCCGTTGAAACAAAGGCTTTTCGTATCAGCGGACTTCAAAAAGATGTGGAGGCCGCAACACAAGGCTTGAACATCATTGGACGGGATAACGTCGGTGGTCTTGCAACAAGTTATATCTTTGACAATCCACCGGAGCAGACAGATTCATTGGAAATTTGCCCGCTGTCTTTGCAGGATTTCTTTATCCAAATGGTCGGACACAAAGGAGGTGCGGCAAAATGACAGCGATTTATGCCGTTGTAAAACGCTTGCTTGCGAGTAATAAGATCAGTTTCATCATTACAGCTCTTGTAGTGCTTTGTGCTACATCTTCCGGTGACGTTGTTTTGAGTAACGGAAATTATTCCTGGCTGCTTGCTGTTTTCACCCCTTTCTTTTTTGTGTTTTATGATTTCACCAGACTCATGCATTTGGGAACGAGCAAAAAAGATTACTTTTCAGGTTGCTTAATCAGCTATGTTTTTTTGGCGTTTTGCATTTCCGTTGTCAACACGATCATCCATCTGTTGATTGATCCCGTATATCCTGCACAAACCGTTATCAATTTGATGGATGTATGTCAATGGACGAAAAACGGGATTCTTGTTGCCGGATTGCAACAGATGTTCTTTTTGCTGCTTGTTATGGTTTTCCTTCATGTGCTGTTAACTATGCAGCCGTATTGGTATGGGTGGCTGGCAGACGCAGTATTGGTTGCCATGATTTGTATTTTCACACCGTTCGCATCATTACGAAATGTCCTGGCCGGATTTTTCCGACTTATTATGTTGAACGGTAATGCAATTCTGCACATTGGAATCTGTCTGCTGCTAACTGCCGCATTATCTTTCGGAGGCCTTGCGGTCTTAAAAAGAAAAGCCTTGTAGATATGAGGGATGCGTTATGATTCGGATAAAAGCAGTCGATGCACAAAATATATCGGAGGTGTGCAGATTAACGGCAAACCCAAATGGCAATGGAGCGACGACGTATGCATACTGCAACGCACTTTCCATAGCGGAAGCAAAATATGATCCGGAAATGTATCCAAATGCAATTTACAACAATAATATAATCATTGGCTTTTTTATGTACCGGCGCGCAGAAAACCAAGCCGATACAGCAACCATTTGCCGTTTTATGCTCGATTATCGGTTTCAGCATAAAGGGTTTGGGATAAAAGCCCTTGCGTGCATCTTGAGAGGTTTGAAAATTCAAGGCGTTAAGAAAGTAATCCTACTGTCAGATGATGCAAACAAGATTGCCAAAAAGCTATGTCTTTCTTTCGGATTTCAGCTCACGGGAAAGATTGATCATAACCAAAACTGTTATATGCTGGAATGGTAAATCAACTTTATATAATTTATGGAGGAATCACTATGAAGAAAATTATTTCATTTGTATTGTGTCTTATATTGGGCAGTTCCCTTTTGTCGGGCTGCTCGAATGACGGCGAACCGTTTGAGGAAAAAAGCTATACACCGGATACGCCTGTCAAAGCAATCCGTCTCGAGGTACGGGATAGAGAAATAGAAGTATTATTGTCGGAGGACGAACAAGTTCATATTCAATATTCCCGAAACGAGTTGTCAAGGACTTTTTAATCAAATTCACAAAAAGGCCACAAAAAAAGTGCCAGAAGCACTTTCATGCTCCTGACACTCAGGCGAGTA
>CAJFRY010000033.1 GCA_904419545.1 Candidatus Woodwardiibium gallinarum | reverse complement strand
CTTGACGAATATAATATCGAGGTCATTTACCGACAGCTTGCGGTCAACAGCGTAGCATATATGCTGATGAGCCGTTGCGGTGTTGATACCGAAGCGGTATTTGAGCGTGAGGATTTTGCGGAAATCATTAACTTTAATACTCCCGCTACTATCAACGCCCTCGGTATTGCGACAAGCGATATTTCTGAAATGGCACTCAGGGAAATCTCTCAGACTATCCGAGATGTGCAAATTGCGGAGAAAAGTCAAAACCGCACCTTTGCGCCGCAATCTCAAACACGCTATGATGTAGGCAGAGAACAAGCCGAAAGGAGTAATCATAATGAGCGAAATCACATACACCAAACAAGGGGATTATCTTATTCCCGACCTGACATTACCGACAGAGCCAGAAATTCAGCTTGGCAGATACGCTTTGATGCACAGGGATTATCTGGAGCAGCACAAACGAGTGACCTACCTCAATCTGCTGACATCGGGCGAGCTGAACAAACATCTTTACGAAGTGGAACAGACGGCTCTTACGAGGTTGGAGCTTCTGACAAAACAGCTTTGCAAGGAGCAGGGCGTGACGGAGGAACTGAAAGAAAAAGCACCGATGCAATGGGTCGGACTGATGAACAATATCCGCAGTCAAGCGGAGGAAACGATACTGAACGAGCTGATTTACAGCATCTTGAAATCCCATGCCGTAATACTTCATGACGAAGCTGATGGTATAACCGCCCACTGCATCGTAGTGCGTGTACCAACGGTTATCCGTTACCCACACCTGATGCTTCTCCCACAGATACTGTGTTCCGAAGCGTTTGAGCTTTTCTCCGTGAGCATTCAGAAACGATACAAGACTTACACTGTTTGCCGCTTCGATTTGCTGTTCTGTATAATGTGGCATAAAGCCTCCTTTCCTCCATGATAAAGGTTATAAACGATTTTCTTGTCCGAAGCAGTGTAAAAACTCGTCGAACTTGTAAACAATTATGGATTAAAAACGAGATTTCCGTTTTTAATATTGACATTGCCCATTGTTTGTGCTATACTATGGTTGGTTAAAAATGCGAATTGCGTGATTAAGGAGTGAACACTTATGAAATTACTAAAAATTGTTGCTTCGGGTTTGCCTTTGTTTAAGGAAAAATGCGAAATAGATTTTTTTGCATTACAAAGAGTGACGAACGATAATGCCGAAAAGATGAGTGCTCTTTTTACTGTAAACAATCAGACCTTCTATCAAAATAATGTTCTTTCTTTTATCGGCATCAATGCTTCCGGTAAAACCTCTATCTTAAAGCTCATTTCTTTTGTTTGCGGAATGCTCAGTAATGATTCCATTAACAACATCTCATACAATGAGGTTCTTGATGGATTGGATAACAAAGGTAAGGTTGTATTTGACATCTTCTTCTACACCGAAAATAACTGCATCAACCTTCTCCATACTGTGATTGGCAGAAATGGCAGTCGGTTTGTTATCATAGATGAATATCTAAAATCAAAACCGATTTCCAAAGTAACAAGCAAATCTTCAATGTTTGATTTTAACGAGTACAAGGCTATACTCACGAGAAATAATGACGAAGCATTCCTTCTTGATGATGTCAGCATTATGGTTGCCTTTAATAAGAAGACAAAGGACGCTCTCGTTGTAACCGATATGCTTCAATATACCAACACAAATCAACTCAGCATATCCGAAGATTGCCCTCCTGAATTAATTGCATTCTTTGATCCAAGCGTAGAATATCTCCATGTTCAAGCTAAAGGAAAAGATACGGATATCCGTTTGAAGTTCTTTGGTAAAGAAGAACTTGCTTTGAACAGACTTTCTGACTTGAACCGTTATCTTTCCTCCGGTACGATCAAAGGCATCAACACATTCTTGAATGCAACGAAAGTATTTGAGAACGGAGGTTACCTAATTGTTGACGAGCTTGAAAACCACTTCAACCGTGAGATTGTTTCTACTTTGATTCGATTCTACATGGACAAGAAGGTCAATGCTAAAGGTGCCATGCTCATCTTCTCAACACACTATGCAGAGTTGCTTGACGAGTTCGAACGCAACGACAATATCTACATTGTCCGTAATCGTAATGGTATTACTGCCGAGAATCTTTCTGTTATTCTCAAACGAAACGATATCAAGAAGAGCGAAGCATATCAGAGTGGCTTCCTTGAGGGAACTGTTCCCATGTACGATGCGTACATGGCTCTGAAAAAGAGCTTGATTCGTTCTCGCAAGGAGGATGAATAATGGAGCTTACAAAGTATATCGCCTGTATCTGTGAAGGTGCAGCAGAAAAAGCAATTATGAAACTGCTTCTTGATGCTGACAGATTGATTTTCACCCATGATGATCTGCTTGAAGGAGAGCTTCTCAGATGCAGAAGCGCCAAGAATTTTGAGGAGCAGCATTTGAGAAAAGGCTTTTCCGAAAAAATTACAGTGCTTCGTATTCTTGATTCCCGAAGAGAACAGTTCAAACTCAGCAAAGCATATGAACACAAAATTGAAGTTATAAATGTCATTACTGCGCCTGAAATTGAAATGCTTGTTATCTTGGGCGAAGGTAAATATGATGAATATAAAAAGTCCGGTAAAAAGCCAAGTGATTTTTGCAAAACAGATTTGAAATATCCGAATGTCAAAAGCACAGACTTTATAAAAGTTTACTTTTCAGATGTCAATTTTCTCATCTCGGCAATTACAGAATACCGAAGGGTTTCAAACATTCCAAACGGTGAATACTCACTATTTGATCTTTTGAAATAATTAAAATCACAACCTCTGCTTTTTTAATGAGCAGAGGTTGTTTTACATAGTAATGTTTTGTCCTTTCTTCTTTGCCTCGATTTCTCGCCACAGTCTGCTGTCCACACCCATAGGAGCGTGTTTTGCTTGCTCGTCGAAGCGATCACAAAAGATTCGGGAAAGGCTGTTAAGATCAATTTCGGGGAGATCTTCGCATTTGATTCGGGTTGCATCGTCACAAAAATATTCACCTTCCGTTTCGTATAAAGCTCTGTAGGCTTTCTGAGCAAAGGGATCGATCTCACACCAGCCTACAGGCACAAAAAAATCGCCGGCGTTAGTGAGTCCTGTTCGGAACCCGCCAACACCGGCGAACATATCCAAATATCTGATCTTTTTCATTCGAGCTTTACCTCATCGGTTTGACCTTGCTCGGTAGCTGTGTCGATCATATCCGCAACCTTCTCGGGGCAGAACAGCCAGTCTACATGGTGATCCGTTTCCAGCTCGGGCGTGTACCAATACTTGTACGGGACGAGCTTATGGATCTCATGGAGCACTTCTTTATCTTCACTCTGATCGGAAAGAACACCTCGGGGTGTAAAGAAATTCGTTCCCCAATGCTCACCCGAAGAGCAAGCGTCGATATCGAGCAATGCGGGATAGATATTTCCGTCTACCGCCTGAACGACGCCGGGTACGGTTACCATACCTGCGGAGCTGTCGATGTGATCGGTACCGTATACCTCGAGATACTTTTCGTGGAGCATACGAAGCAGGTCTGTGGGGACGGACATATCTCCATATTTATAGGCGTTTTTCATACCTACCCATTCGATACAGGGAATGACCTCCTTGTTGACCTTATCGATATACGCCATTTGGAGCTTCTCGCTCTGCTCATCGAGGATCTCATCCTGTGTGAGCTTGCGGAAGCTGTCTTCCTCGGGAATGATGCCGAGCCGTCTGCCGTTGTCAAAGGTACAATGGATCGTGCCGAGGTCATCGACGTGATCTACCGTTCCTCTTGTGCCGGGTTCGATGGGACGGGGATCGCTTCCCATCATTTCAAGTTGGATTCGCGTTCCTTTCGGATACAAGGCTTTGTACTGCTTGGCAAGCTGTTCAAGCCTTCTGAAATCGTTCATATCTTCACCTTCCTTGTAATCTAAGATTTTGAATCCCTGCGGTAAGGGATCGAAGTCGTTTACGAAGCCAAGCGAGATCGTCTGTCCGTTTTTATCACGGAAGACGTTGACGACCATCGGGACTCCGTAATAGTTTTCTTCCTTGACGGTTTTGAGGAAGTCTTCTTCGGTGTAGTAGTAACAGCTTTCACCGGTCTGTCCTTTGGTGTCAAGGAAGTCGATCCGACCGACAGGACGTAGTGTTTTACTGTCGCTCATTCTCGCTCCTTACATTGAGATTTCTCCTATCTGATCCATTGTTTCGGCTTCGGTAATGTCCATAAGATACTTCGGATCTACGATGACCTCATGCTCGTTTCTGCGGTTGAAATAAGCGTAGATGTGTTCTCGGTCGATTTGTGCTTCGTAGACGGTACCGTCCTCACCGAATCGGTGTGCGAACCAATCTGCGGTATCGTAGTTCAAAGTCCACGACAGCGCTTTTACATTTTTCGCATTGTGCGAGGTCACACCACGGTAAACGGTAACGGTACCGCATTTTTTTGCGATACCTTCGTATTGGTAGATATTTGATTAGAATGATTGGCTGAATCCCTGAGAGGAATTGTAGTTGGTCAGCGATTCTCCAGTCGCCTGTTCGAAAGCCGGCAGCATGATCTTCTCATACCGAGCATTGATATATGCCTTATAAAAATCCTTTTGCAAATCGGAGATATATGGGGTTTCATCGATAAACTGTTCGATCTGCTCCATATCGATCTTAGGCACGATTCGCACGATTGCTTCATTACAGTCGGCATATTCACCCGACATAAGGAAATCATAATAATTGACCTTTTGACCACCCATCTTGATGGCAGATGTCGGGAAGCGGTAAATACGTGCATTCAGATCGTCTTGATTGGTAAGGACGTTTCGCATGACCTTTTCATCCGCTTGGGGAAGAAGACAGCTTCCGCAGTCGAAAATCGGAGCGATTTCCGCTGTGTCGGTTTGGCTGTTGTAAAGGAATCCCCAGTTTCCGTTATGGCGGTCGAAGTTGCCAAGCAAAGCGTCAACTACAAACATATTCCAGAAGTGCTCGAGAAGCTTGCCGGGGTTCACGAACTGTTGTTTTTCGATGGATTCCAAAATATCCGACAACTCGGTTCCGCTACCGCCGTGTTCTGAATCAATTACCGTATTCTTGATGGAGCAGAAGTCGTAAAGCGTCTTTCCGTCTGCGGTAAAATCACCGCAAGCGCATACCACTTTTTCCTTGCCGCTTACGGTGAAAACTCCAAGCAGAGTCTTCTGCGCGGGAATACCGAGCATATTAAAAATGCTGCTTCCGAGATGCTCACTGATACAACTGTTGGTGTAGGAGAGGTCGGTTGGCTTTTGAGCGCCGGACGGAGGGAACTTCAGCATATACTGTCTGCCCTCATATTCAACGGCAATCTTCTTGCCGTTTGCTCCATTGTACGCCTTACCGAGTAATCTTCGGCAAGATGTAAAGTCTATTCTTTCTATCATACTGTTTGCCTCCATAAAAACTTTTGCCTGAGATAATCAGCATGTGCAGGTGTTATAACACCATCGCTGATTTCAGCAGCGTTAATACTGCCGTACAGTTCTCCCCACAGGCAATCGAGAAGCGTTGATCCGTTTTCAAGTGCTTCTTTATATGCGTCAAGATCTTTTTGCAAATAACCGGGTAAGCCGTACTCATAGGATCGCTCGATACTGCTTTCGGCTGTCTGTTCCAGCATTGCGGATTCCATTAAGGTTTCCATCGACACAGAGAGCACCTTTGCCAGCTTGTATAAGGTTTCTCCCGAACACTTTTCGATGCGCGTCTTTCCGCTACATATATCGTTCAGTGTTGCGTGAGGCACACCGCTGAGTTTGGCAAGTCTGTATTTTGTCATACCTTTTTCGGTAAGTATTTCATTGATACTCATTTTCATCACCAGTATATATTATATCGGTATGCCGAAATAATGTCAATAGGATTCCCGAAAATGTCACAAATTATTTACCGCGGTGCCATTCAAAATACGATTATAGTTTGTGCTTACATCGTCTGTGAAAAGGACTGACCTTGTTCACTGAGAAAATCCTCATACTGGCTTTTCCATTTACCAAGCGTGCGGTTAATGGATTTATAGGTTTCAAGCCGATCCATCTCGCCGAAGGTATCGTCTGAAATATCGAATAGGGATACGAGTTCATTCAGACCTTCCTTCATCTTATCGATACAGGCAAGGGCTTTTTCGGCGTGTTCAATGTCTTTGTCCATTTTTGCTCCTTTCTTATAGCTGTACGAAACCTTGACCGAAGAGTTCATCGGGACACCAATTCACGTTGAAGTCCGACTCACCGATACAGTCGCAATGACCGGACAGGAAGTCGGTATCTCGCTGTTCGCGCATCATCATATATGCAACCTCTTCGGGTGTTGCTTTGACCGTTTCGCCTTCACCGTAGAGGAAGGCTTGCGCTCTGACGTTTACAACGGTGTCTTCTGTGATTTCATCGAGGAACTCGTGGTATGCGGTCCAGCCTTCGAGATCATCGGCCTCCTGAGGAAAGCCCCCGACAAGGAATTCGGATTCGTTGTAATCATCACGCATGGTGACCTTGGAGAACATAATTGCCATTACTCGATACCTCCCATCTTTTGTTCGCTGAGATACTCGTCAAACTCGTCGCAGTTCAGCATGAACCAATCATCACCGCCGTGCCAGAAGCTGACGTACATATCACCGTCTTCCACGCGGATCGAGCGTTGTTCCAAGCCTTCACCGTATCCGTCCGAGCACTGACCTTCGAGCCAATCCTTGAATTCCGCTTCCTCTTCAGCAGTGAAGGGAGCAGTGAGCTCGGCTCGAATGCATCCGTAAAGAACGCCATCAACATTCTGCGTACTGAAGTGTACCTCTTTGAGCTTTCCGACTGCGCCATTGCTTCCGTCGAAGTAAGCTGCGAGGTTATCTTCATCACGTGCGTCTTCCAAGCGGATCAGATCACGGATTCGTTCCTCGTATGGAGCAAGGTAGCTGCCGTCATACTCGTCGGGATAGTCTTCCATGTTGCCGTACTCGTCACGGCTGTACACGTTAGCTACCAACGGACAGTAGAAGTATTCGGTAGTGTCTTCCATCCGACTTTCGAGCATAAACTTATCAAACTCCGCGATGGATGAGACCTTGCCGGACATCACCGCCTCCATAGCATCCAACCTGTTTTGATAGGGAAGGTTCTGATAAAACTCGCACATGGTGTTTACAAGGGATAGGGTGTCCGAAGGAGAAACTAACAGGGTGAGTCTCTTTTCGAATTCGTTATTTCCAAAGAGCTTCACTTTGATTGGCTCATCCTCTTCATCCATACACTTGATTTCATGCGCCGACCTTCGAATGCCGATGGAGCCGAGATGGTCGGCCATAAGGTAACGCTTGCACGGAAACTCCATGACTAAGGTGTTGCCTTCGTTTTCGATAACTGCTGTAAACATTGCCTTTTCCTTTCTTTCGTATTTTGCTCTCACATACTTGAAAAAGACAACTTTTTATGGTATAATGAGGGCAATAAATAAAGCTCTTTCGAAGATGTTTCCACCAACAAAAGGGCTATGTATTTAATTTAATCAGTTTTATTTTGGGTGACTTACGCTGACGAGGCAGACCAGTTTTGACCACAATTTTGACCAGTTCCAGCGATGTAACGCACGGAATTATCGGAATTATCGGAGGAAAAACAGCCTTAAAAGCGCAAAAATCGGGCTAAAAAGAGCATTTCCCAAGCAAAAGAAATTAAATTTCGTCTTTGGGATGTTGAGGCCGCAGGTTCGAACCCTGTCACTCCGACCAAAAATCGACCGTTTTTAAGGCTTTAATCCCTTAAAAACGGTCATTTTTTCAGTATTCTGCACATTTTTTGTTTTTGCAGAAATTTTTAACCACAATTTATCATTACAAAACTGGCCGAAATTGCTGTGGCTCACTATGTTTTTGCTCCTATTCTATTCGAGTAATCGAAATATGTGATTTTCGAAAGGTCTTATATGGATTTAAATCAAAATGTAGTACTGAGGTTATTGTTATATAAACGCAGACGCCGAAAGTGATGAGAAGCACTTTCGGCGCTTTTTTGTTTTTTTGCGTATCAGCGTACGACAGCTCTCGTGATATGTAGGATAAATTCAAACCATAGAATGATCCCGATCTTTTTTTGGGTATCCATACTTTCGCACAAAGAGCATAGCTTTCACTATTACTTCAGTACTCTCGTTCGGATATTGACTTTGAACATACTCCACATCCTTTCCGGTTGTATCGTATTTTATCTCTTTTTCGAAATTGAAAATAGCGCCGAGATCACAAATGTCTCAGCGCTGTAGTTTTTTACAGGTTTATGCCTTTCATTTGCTCTTTCTCTGTTTGTGTTTGTTGCGTACTTCCACAATCATTTCGTCGAGGAGTCGTTCGCACTCTTCTCTTGCTTTGGCGTACACGTTGTGAACTTCGCGCTTGTCTTGGGTGTTGGAACAGTATCTTCTCTGATGTGGCATCTGTTGGATAGTTTTTTTGTGCGCATAAAGAGACGTTATTGAAAAAAATATAAAATTCGAGCACAAATTGTATTGACAATTCTATGCAGAAATGTTAATATGTAAACAGCATATTTCAAATTGAACGGAAAGGAACGCAAGGCTTATGAAAAAATTGATTTCTTTCACTCTCGTCGCCGCGCTGCTCTGTATGCTGGCTGTGGCGGCAGCGGGCGCCGTGAGTGCGGCGGACAAGGCCGATATCACCATCAACGGCTTCAACTGCCCGGGCAACGAAGGCACGACGGCGATCCTCACCGGCGAGAAGGTCGGGGCTTCGCTGCTCTGGTGGCAGGTACTCGTTTTTGAGCCGGATACGGAATCCGGCGGGTATAAGTGCATCACAAAGACGTCGGCCGACGGTGAGACGGATAAAACGCAGCTTGCCATCCCTGCGGGCGGCTTTGCGGTCGGCACGAATACCGGCAACAATTATCCGGATTTATATGAAAACGATCCCACGAAGGAAGAATACAAGGATAAGCCGAATTATATTACGGAGGCCAATCAGGCGGCCTATGCCGCCGTTGCGGCGACCGAAGTCGGCGATATTGTTTATCTCGTCGGTATCGATCTCGAGAAGGGCACAATCGACGATAATGCCTCTGACGAGTTGCTTTGGTATCAAGACGGCTATGTGAGCAATGCGAAGCTGACGTTTACCAAGCCGTCCGATTCGGCGACAGACGAGTCCGAAAATGAGCCGGTAGATGAGGGCGAAGCCTCGGTCGTCAACGCCGCGCTCGGCAAGACCTATACACTCAAGGGGCTGTTTACCGGCGAAGGCGCTTGGCCGGATGAAGGAGGAACGACCCTGACCGACGGTAAGGGCGCTACGCAGGTCGGATATGCCGACCCTGCCTGGGTCGGGCTGAATCTCAGCGGCGACGGTATGGATACGGCCGAGGGCGTTCGGGATAAAAGCAACATTGTCGTCGATCTCGGCGAGAGTACGAAAATATTCAAGTTCGCCGTAGAGCTGCTGGACTTCAAGGGCGAGGCCGGCATTGCTCTGCCGACGGCAACGGAGTTCTTCTACAGCGCCGACGGTGAAAATTGGACGTCTGCTGGCGTCGGCACGCCGGAGACGGAGAGCGAAACGGCCTGCATCAATATTTCTTCTCTTACGCTGGACGCCGCAGTAGACGCGCGTTATGTGAAGGCCGAGTTTGAGCACACCGGAAACTGGGTGTTCGTGTCCGAGATTGAAGCCTATACGCAAACCGGCGGGACGGACACGCCGTCCACGGATACGTCTTCATCCGCAGGTACGTCCTCTTCGGCCGGGACTTCTTCTTCTACGCCTGTTACGGGTGATGCGGGCGTCGCCGCGCTGGTCATTGTTGCCGCTGTCGCGCTTGCGGGTGCGGTAGTGGTGAAAAAAGCCAGATAAGCTTTCCTGCGGTTTGCGCCCCGGAATACCGACGCTGATTTTCCGCAAAGGCTTTCGATTGCGTCCTGTTTTATCCGTAATGGCATAACGGGCCGCAAGGATAATGTCCCCCGCCTTTTTCATATGGCGGGGGACGTTTTGCGCCAAGGATACGGAATGCGGCGATACGCGAACAACGCCGCTTATGTGAGGACAGCGTGTCATATCCGTTTGAAACGGCGGCAGCCGGAAGGAAGATTCCTTCCGGCTGCCGCCGTTGTTTTGTGTCACGGAGAAAGGATGGATTTATGGATGGCTGCGGCTCTGCCGTCAGCTTTTCCGCACGTTGAGCACGATTTCAAGATAATCGCCCAGATCCTTTGTTTCCTGCTTGACTTCGATTCCCGACTCGGAGATAAGATTTACGGCGTTATTGACCGAGTTGAGGAAAAAGTTGATGTCGCGGATGAGTGAGATGCGCCGCGGCTTCTTCGGCGGCGGATTTTCGGCGGGCTGTTTCTGCTTTTCGGCCAGGTACGCGGCGATTTCCTTTTCGCATTCGGCTGCGGACAGGCTCCGGTCGATGGCGCGGTCGATGAAGCGGCGGCGCACCGGTTCGTCCTTGAGCCGCAGGAAGGCGCGCGCGTGCCGCTCGGTGAGTCCGTGGGCGAGGATACGGCGCTTTTCCTCCTCGTTCAGCGACAATAGTCGGAGCTTATTGGCAACCGCGCTTTGGCTGATTGAAAGCTGGCGTGCCAGCAGGGTCTGCGTGGCGCCGGTGAGCAGCAGGACGTTATAGAAGGCTGCCGCTTCTTCAAAAAAGTTCAGGTTTTCACGCTGCAGATTTTCGGTCAGCGCGATGAGCGCGGAGCTTTTCATATCTGCCGTGACGACGATGCAGGGCACGGTTTTCAGTCCCAGCCGTTTGGCTGCGCGATAGCGGCGCTCGCCGCTGACCAGCTCATATTTTTCGCCGCAGACGGTCTGGCCGTTGACAGTCAGACTGCGGGCGGCGCGTTTTTTTACCGTGAGCGGCTGAATGAAGCCGTAGCGGCAGATGCTCTCCGACAGCGCGTTGAGCGACTCGTCGTTGAAATCGGCGCGCGGCTGCATGGGGTTGGGCGCGATCTCGTCGACGGCTATGTAGCGGATTTTCCGGTCCTTGCGGCGCAGTCCGGAGACGTCCGAATTCGCGCGGGCGTCTTTTTCACGCGCCTGCGTGTCGTTTTTGACGGCGTTCATGTTGCACAGTCCTTTCCTCAAACGATAAAAAAGAGATAGGATGCCTTTTTGAGGCTCCTATCTATATTTTAGCGGATTCGGCTGTCTGATTTTGTAAAAAGGAAGGACTAACCGAAAAATTTTACCATTTTTACCGCAAGTCCCGGTTCACAGGTTTCATTTTTGCCGGGGAAAATACCTGCGCGACCGACGGCGAAGAAGCCGTCCGTACCGCAGACCTTATACAGCATACCGTCCCGCAGCGTCTGCCCCGGCAGGTCGGATGCGTAGATTTCGCATCCGCTGCGGAAAAGCCGTTCCCGGAACGGCGGCAGCGACAGGGTCGGGAAGTCAAGGCAGTTCTCGGTTGGGATTAGGACCGCTGCACGCGCATTCTCGTCCAACTCGCGAAGCTGCTCGAGCGTGTGTGCATCGTCCTTGGTAAACCGGCCGACGGCGGTCCGTTCGAGTGCTTGCATACAGGCATGGCAGCCCAGCAGCTCGCCGATGTCGTCACACAGGGTGCGGATGTAGGTTCCGCGCGCGCAGCAGACGTCCAGAAAAATTTCGCCGTTCCGCGCGGACACGTCGATGGCGTGGATCGTCACCTCGCGGCTCTCGCGTTCGATCTCGATGCCGCTGCGTGCCAGATCGACCAGCTTTTTGCCGTCCCGCTTGAGCGCCGAGTACATCGGCGGCGTCTGGCGGATGCGGCCGACAAACCGCGAAGCTGCCTGTCGGACGGCGGCGACGCCGGGCAGCGGTCCTTCGTATTTTGCGGTCACGGTTCCGGTAACGTCCTGCGTATCGGTACGGACGCCGAGCAGGATTGACGCGCGGTAGCGTTTGTCGTGTTCGACGAGGTATTCGCTCAGCTTCACCGCGCTGCCCAGCATCACCGGCAGCACGCCGGCGGCCATCGGGTCAAGCGTGCCGCAGTGGCCGGCCTTCTGCGCGCCGAACAGACGCTTTACGGCCGCGACGGCAGAGTGGGAAGTGATTCCGGACGGCTTGTAAAGGTTGAGGATGCCGTTCATCCGAGCTTCTCCGTCAACAGCCTGACCAGCTCGTCGCGCGCTTCTGCTACGGGCAGCGCGAACCGGCACCCCGCCGCGTGGATATGTCCGCCGCCGCCCAGAGACGCGGCAAACGCCGCCACGTCAAAGAATTCGTTTGAGCGCAGCGAGACCTTTGTGCCGCCCTTGGTCGGACGCAGTACGGCCGAAACCTCTACGCCTGCAAGCTGCCGCGGGATTTGGTTGACGCAGTCGACGTCGCTTTCCGAAGCGCCCAGCTCATTCATCAGCGCTTCGTCCAGCGCGACGACGGCCAGCTTTCCGCCGCAGTGCAGCTCCAGACGGTTGTAGGCGGCCTTTTCGAGCGCGGTCTGCACCTCGCTTTTGGTCTCGAACAGCAGCCGGTTGATTTTGGCAAAGTCGATGCCCGTTCCCAGCAGCTTTGCGGCGCAGAGGTGCGTCTGCGGACGCGTGCTCGAATAACGGAACCCGCCGCTGTCCGACGAAATGGCGGCGTACAGCAGCGTCGCCAGCGTCCGGTCGAGCGGGATGCCGAGCGCGCAGAGCAGCTCGTAGACGATCTCACCGGCGGCAGGATAGTCATCCTTGAGCAGCAGCCGCTCGCAGGCAATGCGGTTGACGGCATGGTGGTCGACCGATAGCATAAAGAGCGGCGCTTCCGAAATGCCGAGCTGATTTTCGGACGCTACGTCTACGCTCAGCGGTGTTGCGGCCGCGTCCTGTTCGTGCGTGAACAGGTCGGCGCCTGCCGCGTCCCGCAGAAAGCTCAGCCGCGCGGGGAGCGCGTCGGCGCAGAAGACTCGCGCGCGCTTGCCCAGCTTTCGGAGCGCGAGTGCGAGCGTGCCTGCGGAGCCGATGGTGTCCGCGTCGGGGTTGGTGTGGGTATAAATGAGGCAGTTATCCGCCGTGCGCAGATAGGCGGCGGCCTCGTCAACGTTCACTTTTATCATTTTCGTCAATATCCTTTAAGATCTCCGAGACCTTCATCGCTCTCTCGGCGCTGTCGTCGCGTATGAAAACGAGCTTGGGCGTGACCCGCAGATTCAGCCGCGCGGCCAGCTCCGAGCGGATATAGCCCGCCGCGCTGGACAGCCCCTTTTCCGCGCCCTCCGCTTCACCGAGAATGCTGTAGTACACGCGCGCCAGCGAAAGATCGCGGCTTACATCCGCGCCCGTCACACTGAGGAACGCGCCCGAGACGCGGGGGTCCTTGACCGTGCGCAGAATCGACGTCAGCTCGCGTGCGACCTCCTCGTTGATCCTGTCCTGTCTGCGGGCGGCCATTACTGCTCGATCTCCTCCATCACGTAGGCTTCGAGCACGTCGCCGACCTTGATGTCGTTGAACTTTTCCAGCCCGATGCCGCATTCAAACGACTGCGCCACCTCGCGCACGTCGTCCTTGAAGCGCTTAAGGGACGCGATTTTGTCCTCAAAAATGACCACATTGTCACGCAGGACGCGGATGAGCGCGTGGCGGGTGATCCTGCCGTCGGTCACGTAGGAGCCGGCGATCGTTCCCACGTTGGGCACGCGGATGGTCTGGCGCACTTCGGCGTGGCCGATGATGTCTTCCTTGAATTTGGGCGCGAGCATACCCTTCATTGCCGCTTCGATTTCCTCGATGCATTCATAGATGATGCGGTAGGTGCGGATCTCGACACCGTCGCGTGCGGCGGCGTCCAGCGCCTTTTTGTCCGGCCGGATGTTGAAGCCGATGATGAGTGCATTGGATGCGGCGGCCAGCATCACGTCGCTTTCGGTGATGCCGCCCACGCCCGCATGGATGACGGCGACCTTTACCTCGTCGTTGGACAGCTTGACGAGCGATTGCTTCACCGCTTCTGCGGAGCCCTGGACGTCGGCCTTGACGATGATATTGAAGGTCTTGATGCCGCTGCCGATTTGGCTGAACAGGTCGTCCAGATTGACCTTGGCCTCCTTTTTGAAGGCTTCTTCCTTCTCCTGATGCTTGCGCTGTTCGACCAGTTCTCTGGCCATTCGTTCGTCGGCGACGGCGTTGAACACATCGCCTGCGTTCGGCGCCTCCGACAGTCCCATGATCTCCACGGGGAAGGAGGGGCCGGCCTCGTTCACGCGCTCGCCCTTGTCGTTGGTCATCATGCGGACACGGCCGGTCGCCGTGCCTGCGATAACGATGTCGCCGTTTTTGAGCGTGCCGTTCTGGACCAGAACGGTTGCCACCGCACCGCGTCCCTTGTCCAGCTTCGCTTCGATGACGACGCCCTTTGCTGCGCGGGAGGGGTTAGCCTTGAGCTCCATCATATCGGCGGAAAGTATGATCATTTCCAGCAATTCGTTGATGCCGGTGCCTTTAACCGCAGAGACGGGCACGCAGATCGTATCGCCGCCCCATTCCTCGGGCACCAGCTCGTACTGCGTCAGCTCCTGCTTGACGCGGTCGGGGTCTGCGCCGGGCTTGTCGATTTTATTGATGGCGACGATGATCGTCACGCCTGCGGCTTTGGCGTGATTGATGGCTTCGACCGTCTGCGGCATAATGCCGTCGTCTGCGGCGACGACGAGCACGGCCACATCGGTCAGATTGGCGCCGCGCGCACGCATAGCGGTAAACGCCTCATGGCCCGGCGTGTCCAGGAAGGTGATTTCCTTGCCCTGTACGGTGACGCGGTACGCGCCGATATGCTGGGTGATGCCGCCGGCCTCGCCCGCCGTCACGTGCGTGTTGCGGATGGCGTCCAGCAGGCTGGTCTTGCCGTGGTCGACATGGCCCATGACCACGACGACCGGCGCGCGGGGCTTGAGATCTTCTTCCTTGTCCGCGCTGTCGTCAATGAGACGGTCCTCGATCGACAGCACAACTTCCTTGCTGACCTTGATTTTGAACTCGTCCGCCACGAGATAAGCGGAATCGTAATCGATTACCTGATTGACCGTGACCATCAGTCCCATACCCATCAGCTTCTTGATGACCTCGCCTGCGCTGATCTTCATCCGCGCGGCAAGCTCGCCGACGGTGATTTCATCCGGCACGGTGATCGAAAGCTGCACGGGCTTGGGCTTGAATGCAGGCTGCTGCTGTCCGCGCGGTTTGCGCTGATCGTTTCGCCCGCGGCCGCCGTTCCGGCGGTCCTGTTGTCCCTGGTCGCGCGTGTTCTTTTTCTTGATTTTCTGTTTGCCGACATTGAGATTGGCTGCTTCCGGTACGAATTTATCCAGCTTTTCATCATATTTGTCGAGGTTGACATTGCTCGTACCGCGTGTGTCGACCACGCGCACCTCGGTGCGCGAGCGCTTCTGCTGCGGCTGCTGGCCGCCGCTTTGCGCTTTGCGGTTGCCGCGCTCGGCCTTCTGCGCCGCATCGGCCTTTTCGCGCTCGGCCTGTTCCTTGGCTTTGCGCGCTTTTTTCTTTTCCTCGTACTGCCTGAAGAAGGCCTCGATATCGACCTGATGCTGCTGGGTGATGTGCTCGAATACGAGGCTGAGCTCGTCGGGCTCCAGCGCGGTCATCGGGCTTTTCTGCCCCTTGCCCGCAGCGCTCAGCAGGTCGGTGATCTCCTTCGTTTTAACGCCGAGATCCTTTGCGAGCGCGTTGATTCTGTATTTATCAGCCGGTGTTGCCATTGCAGTCACCAATCCTTTCTCTCTGAACTACGATGCGTGTACGAATCCGTGGAATCGATTTCCGACGCCTGCCGGAACGCTGCGGCGAAGCCGGCGTCCAGAAACGCCGCGCAGGACAGGCTGCCGACGCCGGCGGCGCGTCCAAGCGCTTCGCGCGTGTAAGCGGTTGCTGCGCAGGCGGTCTTGTAATGCGCGCATTTGTCGCGCACCCGCTTGCACGTGTTTTCCGCCGCATCGGCGGCCAGCAGCACAAGCTGCGCCCTGCCCGTCCGCACGGCTTCGACCGTCATGTCGGCGCCGACGGCCAGCTTTCCGGCCTTTCGCGCCAGACTGATGAGGCCTAAGCCTCTGTCTGCAGTTTTGATAGCGAAACCTCCAATGCGTCGTAAATCTCCGGCGCGACCGGCGCCGAAAACGCCTTTTCCAGCCGCCGTGCCTTCCGCGCCTGCGTCAGACAGTCACCCTGCCGGCAGATATACGCGCCGCGGCCCGGCTTTTTCCCCGAAGGGTCGAGCGAAACGCCGCCTGCGTTGTCCCGCACCACGCGGATGAGCTCGGCTTTTGGCTTCATTTGCCCGCAGCCGACGCATTTGCGCAGCGGTATGCGTTTTTCCTTCATCGCCTGTGCACCTGCCTTTGCAATTACGCTTCCGCCGACGGTTCTTCCTCGCCGCGCAGCGAGCGGTCGCCCTTGATATCGATCTTCAGGCCGGTCAGCTTGGCGGCCAGTCTTGCGTTCTGTCCTTCGCGGCCGATGGCGAGCGAAAGCTGGTCGTCGCTGACGATAACGCGGTAGCTGCGGTCGCTGTCCGGCAGCTTTTCGACCGACAACACCGTTGCCGGCGCCAGCGCAGCGCTGATGTATTCGGCGGGGTCCTCTTTATAGGGGATGATATCGATTTTTTCGCCGCAAAGCTCCGCCGCGACCGCGTTTTTGCGGCCGCCCTTCGGCCCGATGCAGGCGCCGACCGGGTCCACCGCGTCATCGTGGCTGAGGACGGCGATTTTCGTGCGCGAGCCGGCCTCGCGCGCAAGGGACTTGATCTCCACCGTGCCGTCTGCAATCTCGGGGATTTCCAGTTCAAACAGGCGGCGGATAAGCGCCGGATGCGTGCGCGAGAGCATGATCGACGGGCCGCGGACGTTGTGCCGGATATCGGTAACGAGCACCTTAATGCGGTCGCCGGGACGCAGCGTCTCGTTCGGGAGCTGCTCGTTGCGGAAGAGCACCATCTGGTCCTTGCCGATTTCCAGCGTCGCGTTGCCGGAGTTCGGATCAACCAGCAGCACGACGGCGGTGATGAGCTCCTCCTTCTTTTCTTCGTATTCGCGGATCATCCGGCCGCGCTCGGCCTCGCGGATGGCCTGGATAATGACCTGCTTGGCCGTCTGGGCCGCGATGCGGCCGAAATTTTTGGTTTTGATTTCGTTTTCGTAGATGTCGCCGAGCTGGATTTTTTTCTTGTGCAGCCGCGCGTCCTCCAGTGAAATCTGGGTGCGCGGATCCTCTACGTTTTCCACCACGGTGAGCTGGACATACATCCGCACGTCGCTTTTCTCGGGGTCGAGCTTGATGCGTACGTTCTCATTGCCGTTGTTTTCCTTGCGGAAGGCCGCCAGCAGTGCGTTTTCGACCTTCTCCATCATCTCCTCTTTGGGGATGCCCTTCTCCTTTTCGAGCAGCTCGAGCGACTCAAAAAATTCCTTATTCATCTTTTGTTGTCTGCCTCCAATATATTCAGTGTAGCTTTCAGCATTCCGCCTCGAGTCTGGCGACCGCCTTCCGCTCGACGGAAATGCCGCCTTCAAAGCGGAGGGTCTGCGCATCGAAGCTCTCGATGCGGCCGGTGTGCTGCCTGGCGCCCGCGAACACCGGCATATATGCGCTTGCCGTTACCGGCAGCCCGTGCTCGGCGGCAAAGCGCAGATGCGCGTCGGTCCGCAGCACGCGGAAGATCCCCGCGCTGGATACCTCGAGGCAATACGAACCCTCGATCGGGTCGGTCTCGTCCAGCAGCGGCTCGATGGCGTCGGTGACGGCCTGGCAGTCGTCGATGGACACGCCGTCCGCCTTGTCGATGGTGACGACGAGGTTATAGTCGCGGCCTTCTTTTTCGTATGTCACGTCCCACAGATCATAGCCGAGTGATGCGACGGTGCCCTCAATGAGCGCGCGGACGGTCTCGGCGGTGTTTTTTTTGGCCGGCATGGCGGCGCTTCTCCCTCCTTCGGCGGCAATGCACAGGGGGTGCAAATTTGCCGTAACGAACAATTAAGAGTGGGCGACGACCCACTCTTAACCGTAATCCTACTCTTCAATATCTATCATACCACATTTTTGCAGCAATTGCAATAGCTTTTTTGTATTTTCCGGGCAATTTGCGCTGTTTTTTTCAATTCCGGGCCGAATGCGGCTGCAAATTGCCGCCACGGTGAGCGGCAGGCCTGATAAAATGCCGTTTTATTCTTCTCCGTAAGGGCTTTGCGCCACCTTGTCCCAGTCGACAAACAGACAGTCTGCCTGCTGGCCTCCCTTTGCGGCGAGTCTGCGCTCTGTGATGTAGCCGTCCGCGATCAGACGTTTGACGGACGATTCCACGTCCGCCTTGCGGACGTTCCGGCCGGCTTTGCAGACCTGTTCGATGACGCTTTTGCGCGTAGCGATCTGCTTGGACTTTTTCAGGGCCGCGAAAATCTGACGATATTGTAATCCGTACAGCGACTCCTCCGTAGGAAGAGTAACGCACCAGCTTGCCGTGTCCTGCAGCTGGCGGCTGAACGAGCCCTGAATGCCGTAGATGCCGACTTCCTTGGAATAAAAATTTTTCAAAAACGATGTGGCGGAGCTGAAATGCCCGTCGCCCGAAAACAGAATGAATGCTTCAATGTCCTGCGATGCCAACGCTTTCTGGTAAATATTATCGAGTATGATGAAATCCGTGTAATCTTTCTCCACGCCGTTCGGCGACCGCGTGTCGATGATCTTGTTGGAATAGGGACGGATCCGCCGGATCTCGTCCGCAAGTGATTTGTGCGAAAAATCGGCGAAGAAGACCGCCTCCGTCAGGTAAACCCGCGTGCTGAGGTCCTCGAACCAGCCCTTGATGTCCGGCTTGAGCCCGAAGTTCTTTTGCAGCGAGATGTACCAGGATTCGTAGTCGACAAAGGCTACCGCCCGCTTGAGTCCGTTCTGCGGCCTGCCGTCGTACCTGAGCGGCTCCTCCTTCTGTTTGAAAAGATTGAAAATTTGTCCCTGCCCTCCTTTCGTCCAGCATCCCTTCCGTTACGGATTATTTTAGCACAAAAACAATGGTCTGTCAATACGATAGTTTGGTCAGTTCCTCCTTGAGCCGGACGATAATGCGCTTTTCCAGCCGAGAGATATAGGACTGCGAGATGCCCAGCATGTCGGCGACCTCCTTCTGCGTCTTTTCCTCGTTGGGCGTGTCGCTGCCGGGCAGTCCGTAGCGCAGGCGGATGATCTCCCGGTCGCGCGGGGACAGGTTGTCGAGCGCGCGCATGATGATGCGGCGGTCCTCGTTTTCCTCGATGTTGCGGTAGACATAATCGTTTTCGGTGCCCAGCAGGTCGGACAGCAGCAGCTCGTTGCCGTCCCAGTCGATGTTGAGCGGCTCGTCCAGCGACATTTCGTGCCGCTGTGAGGCGCTTTTGCGGATGTACATCAGGATTTCGTTCTCAATGCAGCGTGAGGCATAGGTCGCCAGCTTGATCTGTTTTTCGCTCTTGAAGGTGTTGATGGCTTTCATCAGCCCGATTGTGCCGATGGAAATCAGATCCTCGATGCCGGCGGCGGTATTTTCGAATTTTTTGGCGATGTACACGACCAGCCGCAGGTTGTGCTCGACGAGCGTGCGCCGTGCTTCTTCATCGGTTTCGATGCGCTCAATGAGCGCCGCCTCGTCCTCGCGGGAGAGGGGGGCGGGCAGCGTCTGCGGCCCGTTTATGTATTGCAGGTCGGTCTCGCCGAGTCCGAACAGCCTTCGGATACAGGCGAGCAGCGGATGCAGGCGGATGGTGTGTTCCATATTCTCTCGTTCCTTTCTTTGTTTACGTATGTTCATTCGGTTGCAGCCGGATTTGTTGATAAATTATAAAAGCGATGCGGGGAAGAGGCCGTCTGTCCCTGCAAAGCTGTTGCCGGCCTTGTCGAAGGCGAGATAGGCTTGGATGTCCTTGGGCTTGGTGAGCGTTTTGAGGGTGATCCTCTCGGGGCGGAAGCCGATGAGGATGTCGCTGCCGGCCGCGCTGGAAAAAGGGATTACCCGCTGTCCCGGCGTTTCGAGCACTGTCATATCGCCGGTGGGCAGTGCGCCCGGCTTGAGCAGGATGACCGGCAGGCCGCTGACCGGCTCGCGCAGCAGGTTGCCGCTGTCGGCCAGCAGGCGCAGAGCGTAGCGCTTTCCATCGTAGACGATTTCCACGTCGGCGTACAGCGATTTGAGCCTTCGCTTGGACAAAAAGGCGAACACCCACGCGCAGAGCGCGCTCGCCAGCGCGACGGCGATAAGGCTTCCGGCGCCGATTTCGGCGTAGAAGCCGCCGTTGTAATGGGCGTATTTTCCGGAAAGCGTGTAAACGGCCGTCAGCAGCCCGCCCATCAGCGCGTTGGAGACGACAAACAGTCCGCAGCTGATGAGCAGCTTCTTCCAGTCGCCGCGAAAAAAGGCCGCAAAGCAGATCACAAACGCCGCCAGCAGATGCAGCGGCAGCTTGGCGGGAACGGGCAGCGCGTCGAGCGCCAACGCGGCGATGGCGTATAACCCGCCCAGCGCGCTTGCCAGCGCCGTTCGCGCGATGCCCGCCGGACAGGCGCACAGTTTGGCGCTCAGGTACAGGCAAATAAAATCGATGCAGAAATTGATGAAAAACAAAATGTCTGCGTATACGACGTAAACCGTTTGCCCGCTCATGCGCCGCCCTCCCTTTCCTTAAGAAAATTATAGCGAACCGGCAAATCACATTCTGTCATATCGGGTAGAGTGGGGAAATATATTTTACCGACACGGGAGGTGGGGAAATGAAACGATGGACACGGGTGCTGCTGAGCGTGGCGCTGCTGACCGTCTGCGCCTGTCTGATCTGCCGCGCCTATCGCCGTGAACCGCTGGCTGTATTCGGCGGCGGGCGCGATAACGGCGCGGTGACGGTGACGGCGCTGATCGAAAATTTGCTGAAGGAGTAGGTTGCCATTTATATCAACGCCGGGCGGCTTCGCCTGAATTTGTTTGCGCCGCTCGGGCTGCTGTTCCTGTTCCTGCTCGAGGGTGCGCAAAGCTTTTTGATTATGCTTGCGGCGGCACTTCTGCATGAGTGCGGTCATCTGGCCGCCATACGCCAGGCGGGCGCGTCGGTTATGCGGGTCGATATCGACGTGCTGTCGGCCTGCATCGTATACGCGAACGAGCGCATCCCGCCCAAATCCGAGGTCTGCATTGCGCTGGCGGGACCGCTGTTCAATCTGCTCGGTGCGCTGGCGGGAAGTCTGCTGCTGCTCGGCGTGCGCAGCACGCCCGTGCTGCTGTTCGTGGCAGCGAACCTGTTTTTCGCGTTCGTCAATCTGATCCCCGTCCGCGGGACAGACGGCGGCAGTGCGTTGTTCTACGCG
The DNA here is from genome assembly GCA_904419545.1 of Candidatus Woodwardiibium gallinarum. Classification (GTDB taxonomy): domain Bacteria; phylum Bacillota; class Clostridia; order Oscillospirales; family CAG-382; genus Woodwardiibium; species Woodwardiibium gallinarum. The sequence continues at coordinate 1,249 of CAJFRY010000033.1, read as the reverse complement.
CTTTTGCAATCTCACCCGCCTGAGACCTGTGCACGGGTATGCGCGGTGGCCGCAGGCGTTGCGCGCGCGGTGTTTGCACTTCTGTTTGTCCTGTCCCTGTACGCGACGGGCGGAAACATTTCGGTGGCGGTGCTTTTTTTGCTGCTGTGTATGCCGCGCGGCGGTTATTGATGCCTTTTGTACATAAAATACCGCTTGCCAAGTCATATAAAATGTGCTATACTGACAAACGGCAAGGATTTTGCTCTGTCGAAGGACGGCGAATCCCGCCGAACCGTTTTCCCTTTTGCGATTGGAAAGGAAGTTGAAACGATGAAGAAGATCTTTTGCCTTTGTCTGCTCTGCCTGTTGGTGACGGCGGTTCTGCTCGCCTGCGCGTCTGAGGATAATACGTCCTCCGCGTCCGAAAGCGCAGAGGAGAGCGGCGCCCTGTCTGAAAGTCCGTCCGGCTCGGAAGACGAAAGCAGTGAGGCCGACGGTTCCTTGGACACGGACGCTTCGGATGCGGGCGAGGCGGAAAGCGGTTTGCCGAGTGAAAGCGGCGGCGCCAATGCCTCCTCTGATGTCTCCGACAAGCCCGAGGAAAGCAGTCAGCCGGAGGAGAGCAGTCAGACGCCCAGCCGACCGGAGGAAAGCAGCCAGACCCCTTCCAGGCCGGAAGAAAGCAGCAATACGTCCAGCCGACCGGAAGAAAGCAGCCAGACTCCATCCCGTCCGGAGGAAAGCAGCACACCCAGCCGTCCCGAAGAAAGCAGTCAGCCTCCTTCTCCGCCCGAGGAAAGCAATCAGCCGGAGGAGAGCAGCGACGCGTCGAGTGAGCCGCCGATTGAGCCTGCGCGAAAGCAGGCCGCCAAGCCGCAGGTTTACGGCTGTACAATCGTGGAGAGCAACTATTTTGTCATTCTTGGCACGTGCGAGGACGGCGGCCGTGTCGTCGCTACCAGCGGCGGGCAGACCGTCAGCAGCCGCTCGGATCATGGGTATTTTTCCATCCGCTTGGAGAAAACTTCTTCTTCGATGCCGGTCAAGCTGACCGTACAGGTAGACGGCAAGGAGGACAGCGAAGCGCTTTCCTATACCGCTGTTCCGAAATCCGTGAGTGCGGAGCAGTGGGAGCTGATCGCCGGGGCGGATTATCAGTTCCATATCCAGTTACCGATAGTAATCTCAATCACACAGGGATTTACCTCTATTCCAAAGGCAAAATCATGATTCATTTGACCTTTGACTATAAAACCGATGAAAAATG
>CAJFRY010000032.1 GCA_904419545.1 Candidatus Woodwardiibium gallinarum | reverse complement strand
AGCGACCGGCCATACGCCGGGCGAAGCGGTGGAAGAGAACCGCGTGGAGCCGACCTGCACGGAGAAGGGTTCGTACGACAGCGTCGTGTACTGCGAGGTATGCGGTGAGGAAGTGAGCAGGGAGCCGTTCGAGATCGATGCTTTGGGACATGTTCTTGTGCAGGTTGCGGCAAAGGCGCCCACCTGTACCGAGAGCGGCTGGAACGCCTATGAGAGCTGCCAGCGTGAGGGATGCGGTTACAGCACCTATCAGGAGCTTCCCGCTTCCGGCCACAAGTTCGGAGAAACGACCGTATATGAACCGGAATATAACAAAGAAGGCTACTCTGTCCATACCTGTACCGTCTGCGGATATGAGGAGCGCTTCAACATTGTCCCGCCCTTACCGTATTTGGCGGGTGATGTAAACGGCGACGGCAGGCTCACCGGCGCCGATTATCTGATTCTCAAGCGTGCGATCCTGAAGATTGCGCCGCTGCCCGATAAATTCGCAGCTGCAGGCGATTTTAACGGCGACGGCGAAATGACGGCGACGGATTATCTGCTTCTCAAGCGTCAGATTCTATTTGGCGAATGATGCGGCGGGCGAAAGCATCGGCCGGACAGATGCTCAGGTGACACGAAACGGCGGAGGATTTTTTCCTCCGCCGTTTTTTGTAAAAACGGATTTTGCGGTGCCGAAACGTTACAGCAACATATCCGAATTCCCGCTTATTCCCGACGGTTCGGACGGATGAACGGTTCGCGGACCGTCGTATCGGTCAGCAGGCCGTATTTCTTCGGCCGGCGGAACGCGTTGCCGTGAACCTCCTCGGCTCGGTAACGGCGAAGCCGTTCCAAATCCAGCGCGGCGATATAAATCCCCTCGTTTTCCCCTGCCAGCAGAATACAGGTGTCCCGTGAGCCGGACAGGCCCGGCAGATAGGCTACACCGTCGAATACGCTCGAGCCGCCGTTGCAGTCGGGGACCGTCGCCGGATAATTGCAGGTCGCGACGGCGGTCATATTTTCGTAGGCTCTTGCGCGGAGCTGTGAAAGGCGGTTGATTTCCATCGGACAGGCGTTGGGAACAAGAATCAGTTCCGCGCCCTTGAGCATCAGCAGCCGTGCGCTTTCGGGAAATTCCCGGTCGTAGCAGATCATTGCGCCGACCTGTACTTCGCCGCAGGCCGTGTCGATGGCCGTAACGTAAAAATCTTCGCCGGGCGTCAGGTTCCGCTCGACATCGAAGTCGCAGGTATGTACCTTTGCGTAGGTCAGCTTTCGTTCGCCATGCCGGTCGAACAGGATCAAAGTGTTGCGCGGGCCGCCGTCGTAACGTTCCAAAAATGTCACACCGACCGCCATTTTCAGCTCTCCGGCAAGCTCGCCGAACCGTCGGACGAACGCGCCGTCTCCGGGCAGCGCTTCAGCCTGCCAGTCGGCGACGGGACGGTCATATAGATTGTAGCCGTTGCTCCACATCTCTGGGAACAGTGCAATGTCGGCGCCTCGTTCTTTTGCCGTTTTGCAGGCGTCGATACCCTTTTTCAGATTGCTTTCTGCATCCCCGCAGGGCGAAAGCTGCAGCAGTGCGATGTTCAGATGTTTCATATTCTTATCCCTTTTTTTGCGTTATTCGTATAAGCGGCAGAATCCGTAAGCCGCAGTGGCCTCGCTGCCGTCCCTGTATACGAGCGTATATTGCATCATATATGTGATTGAAGCGAATCCGAGTACATTTTTGTCGGGGCATCACCCAAGATGGGTGTATCCAACAGCGTACAGTCGACGACGTCACGTATGCCGGTTTTGGGACGCTGCTTGTAATAAGCCTTCAGCTTTTTTGCGGTCTCAAGCTCCAGCATGCCGGCTTAGGGGATGGAAGCGGTCTGCCATCTGTCGGGAGGCGAGCAGAAAAATTCATACACATTGCCGTACTCGTCAACGGCAAAATATGTTTCGGCGGCCTGATATCCGTTGACGATCCGGCGAAAACAAAAGTCGAATCGTGCTCGTTCAAAACGATAATCGGACTCGTCCCGCACGAATTCATCGTCGGCTTCATATTCTCGAACGTGCGTGCGGGTCTGCGAATATATGCCCTCCGCCGTATGTTGAAAAAACCAACCGTCATTTTGCTGTTGAGCAGATCGTCTTCGACGATGGGGTCGTTGGAAACATATTTGGAAATGGCGCAGTTTACTTAAGCCGTCTCGCTTGGATATATCGGATAGATATCGACGTCGCACATCAGCGGGGAGTAAACAGGACTGCCGGCTTTTCCATTGAAAGCGCGGGGTCAGAATTGCCCGGCGGTGTCTCGCAGCCGCATAAAAGGAACAGGATTACAGACAAACAGATTACTGCAATACGTTTCATATGGTTCTCCTTTCATCGCCGGCAAAGCGGTAAGAGGGGTGTATTCTTTGCTCTATTGTAACAAATTCCTTTGGCTTTGTCAATCAATGCTATGAAAACGGAACAAAAAGACAACCCGCCGCAGAACCTGCGGCGGGTTGTCTCGTATTCACCCGGCATCAGCCGGAACTTGTCAGCCGTTTTCGGACACTTGGTCTTGCTGCCCGACTGGGAAGCAAAGCCGTCCGAATCGACTGATGCGCTTTTTGTTTGGGGTGGGGATAACAGACCCGATTGAGAGGGGTACAGTTATCTACCGCTGCGCATCGCGTTCTCGGCGTTCTCGATCATTTTCTTGACCATCTGACCGCCGACGGAACCGGCCTGCTTCGAGGTCAGGTCGCCGTTGTAGCCCTGCTTGAGGTTGACACCGACTTCGTTGGCAGCCTCCATCTTGAACTTGTTAAGCGCTTCCTTCGCTTCCGGAACTAAGCTCTTATTGCTGGACATTACAAAATTCTCCTTTTACTCAAATTTGTTTGTTCCGAAGGTCTTTTCTGCCTTCTGGTTGTAGTATCTGCCGCTTTGTTAATTTTTATTTGCGGTAAATGTTGGAAAACGGCCCGCTTTTCTTCTGCGGCAGTACTCTTATCCTGCCGCGTTCGTTCACTTTTTATTCAAAACAGACGTCTTTTCCGCAAATTGCCTGTATAATACGAAAACGCAGTAAAACTGTAAGGCAGAAAAAAGCATAAACCATATACGAAAAGGTTTTCCGATTATGGGAGTTTCTTTCGAATATTCAAGGCGGATATGCTGCGGGAAATCCGAAGTTTGGATTGGTAGCTGAGCTGGTTGCCTGCATATGCCGTATAAAACGCTTTTATGTTTTTGTTTTATTATCGTATAAAGGATAAAAAACACGGCTATCCTCGTTTTGCCGGCCCATCCGCTTTTGAATAAGTATGGATATATCGATAAATATATACCGATATTCGTTTTTTATATTTTACATTGCGCGCAAATTGTGCTAAAATAATTATGGATGGAAAAAGAGACCAATTTGTTTGGTCGAATCGAAAAAGGGAGGATATTAAATATTATGGCAAGATTTACATTACCGAGAGATTTGTATCATGGAAAAGGATCGCTTGAAACTTTGAAAACACTGAAAGGCAAGCGCGCGATTATTGTTGTCGGTGGCGGCAGCATGAAGAAGTTCGGATTTCTTGACAGAGTGGAGCAGTATTTGAAGGAAGCCGGCTTTGAAGTCCGTCTGTTTGAGGGTGTGGAGCCGGATCCCTCCGTGGAAACGGTTATGAAGGGTGCAGAGGCGATGCGCGAGTTCCAGCCTGATTGGATTGTAGCCATCGGCGGCGGTTCGCCGATTGATGCTGCAAAGGCGATGTGGGCTTTCTACGAGTATCCCGATACCACATTTGAAGCGCTTTGCACGCCGTTCAATTTCCCGACGCTGCGCACAAAGGCGAAATTCTGTGCTATCCCGTCCACCTCGGGTACGGCGACGGAAGTCACCGCCTTCTCGGTCATTACCGATTACCAGAAAGGTGTCAAGTATCCGCTGGCCGACTTCAATATTACGCCGGACGTGGCTATTGTCGATCCCGAGCTTGCGGAGACGATGCCGAAGAAGCTGACGGCCAATACGGGTATGGATGCGATGACGCATGCCATCGAAGCCTATGTTTCCACACTGAACTGCGATTATACCGATCCGCTCGCGCTCTATGCAATCAAGATGATCAATGAGCTGCTGGTCGCCTCTTACAACGGCGATATGGAAGCGCGCGACCGTATGCACAACGCGCAGTGCTTAGCGGGTATGGCGTTTTCCAACGCGCTGCTCGGTATCGTGCACTCGATGGCGCACAAGACCGGCGCAGCCTTCTCCGGCGGCCACATCGTGCACGGTGCTGCCAACGCGATGTATCTGCCAAAGGTCATCAAATACAATTCCAAGAATCCGACCGCGATGAAACGCTATGCCGATATCGCCCGCTTTATCGGCTTGAAGGGTGACAGCGACGAGGCGCTGACAGACGCACTCATTGCGCGTATCAAAGAGCTGAACAAGGAGCTGAATATCGCTTCCTGCATCAAGGATTATGAGGGCGGCATCATCGACGAGAAGGAATTCCTCGAGAAGCTGCCTGAGGTGGCGAAACTTGCTGTCGGCGACGCCTGCACCGGCTCCAACCCGAGAGAGATCACGCCTCCGGTTATGGAAAAGCTGCTCAAGTGCTGTTTCTACGATACGGAAGTTGATTTCTGATTATCAAGCTGAAAAACCTTTTTTGCGTTCGTATAAAGTCCCCTTATGAAACGGCGGCACAGTATGGAAATGCTGTGCCGCCGTTTTTGCATTTCGGCCGTGTCGTCCGTTATTCAGGTGAATTTGCGGTGAAAACCGTATACCCATTTTACTTAGCCGTTGAGAAGAGCGGGAGTTATTATGTCCTATCGCTTTTGAAGAGTAACTTCCTTTCTCGTGAAGTTGGGGCCGGTTTGGTCGTAGAAATTGCTGCTGAAGCTGTGATGAAAACTGCATAGTATGCAAGATTGCTTTTACGGTCATTTTTCGTTTGTAAAGTGTTCGAATCGGCAGTTCCGGCGGATAAACAACGAACCTTTTTTGAAAACGGCATCGGCGGCAGACCTGCGCCTGCCGCCGATGCCTGTGACCGGTATTATTGATGGATGCTTACGATGCGGTCGTGTTCGCGCAGACGTGTATCGCCGTTGGGAACAAAAGCCTTATTGCCGCGCTTGACCAGGACGATGATCGTATCCGGCAAATGGATGTCGGCCAGCCGTTGACCGAGCCATTCGTGATTATTATCGATTTCCTGCTCGGCCAGCTCTACGAGGTCTTCGTGCTGGCTTTCGGTGGCGCTGAGGATCAGCGTATCATTTTCAAGCAGGGATGTATTTCCCTTAGGGATTACGCGTTCCTCTCTGCGCATAATGAGAACGATTCGCGTCTTGGGCGGAAGCGTAATGTCGCGGATGCGGCAGCCGATCCAGGCATGATGCTCATCCAGCTCAAGCGGGATGAAACGGATATGCGTTTCACTGCTGTAATCCGTAAAGGTTTTCAGAACGTTTTCGTTTTCGTCGATCATATGCAGCTTTTTGGATACCAGCGGCAGCAGCGAGCCTTGCAGCGCGATGGAAAGAAGCACCACACAAAATACCATATGGAATACATCGCTTTGTGTTTGTGCTTCGCTTACCGTTGCCACAATGGCAAACACGATGGAGGTTGCGCCGCGGAAGCCTGCAAAGGCAACGACCGCGATGGCGTTGCGTTTGGTGCGGAAGGGCAGCAGGATGGCTGATACGACCAGTGGACGTGCAATAAAAGTAAGAAACAGGAACAGCAGCACCGCCGGCAGGATGATGCCGGGCATCTGGGACGGGAAGGACAGCAGGCCGAGCAGAAAGAAGATGGACATCTGTGCAATGCCGGTCATCCCATCGAAATAATTGACGAGGGATTTTTTATTGTTTATGGAGGAATTGCCTAAGACGATGCCGAGAATATAAGCGCTTAAATATCCGTTGCCCCCAAAATAGGCAGGCACCGCATAGGCCAACAGCGCCAGCGCTGTGATAAAAATGGCTTCAAAGCCTTCCGAACCGGTTTTCAGACGCTTGCAGGCAAACAGCCCGAGCAGGGAAAACAGCACTCCGCCCAGCAAACCGAATACAACCTGCGCGAATATCATATAGACGACTTCGCCTGCGCTTCCGCCGCCCTGCATAACCGAAAGGAGGATAACAGTCAGCATATATGCCCACGGGTCGTTGCTGCCGCTCTCCAGCTCTAACATCGATGCCGTTGCATATTTGAGACCCAGCTTTTTAGACCGAAGCACCGAAAACACGCTTGCCGCGTCAGTGGACCCAAGGACGGCGCCGATCAGCATGCTTTCCAGCCACGCAAAGCCCAGTGCAAAGTGGCAGAACAGTCCGGCTAACAAAGCCGTCAGCAATACGCCTACCGAAGACAGGAGTGCCGATTGCGGCGCCACCCGCCGGCCTTCGCGCCAGTTGGTGCCGAAGCCGCCGTAAAAGATGATAAAAATCAACGCTATGGAACAAAATTGTTCGGCAAACTTGAAATCTTCAAATTCGATTTTGAACAATCCGTCAGAGCCGAATATCATACCCAGCAGGATAAATGCCAGCAGCATCGGTATACCGAGACGTGCGGAAATTTTGTCGAACAATACGCAGAGCATCGCAATAAATGCAACACCGATGATAGCCAGCTCCAAGCGTGATTCCTCCTTTTATTTTCTTACATATATTATATTAACACATTTTCGGACGGATTGCAACACAAAGGGAAAAGCGGGACGGAATTTCAGTGATTTGCATAAAAAAGACCGGGGAATATCCCCGGTCGCGTTCGTGCTGTCTGCCAACACGGATTTTTTATTTCATTTTAATGGCAATCATGGAATCGCGGAAGCCGATGACCTTATTTGAATACGTTGATTGGTAAATTCCGCGGTCGAAGTATTTTTGCGCGCCGGCTTCGCCGCTGTTGTAGCACATCAGAGCCATATGCTCATTGCCGCCCACATAGTCCAGTTTGTAGCGCAGATAATAACAAATAGCTTCGATATTCTGCTTCGGATCATACAGGTCGGTGATGCCTATGCTTTTAAGCTCTTTAAGCTGTGCGACGTAGATCGACCCAAGGCCGACGAAGGTGCCGTTGCCGCGGTCATCCTCGTCCCAGCCGGATTCTACACCCATAACCGCCATCACCAGTTCATACTGTACGCCGTATTTCTGCGCCATACGGAAGGTATGGAGCTGCAGTTCTTCGGAAAGGTCGATGGTGTGACGTTGTCCGTTATAATTGCAGTAGGTGTAGTAATAAAAGCCTGTGTTCAGACTCATCAGCGTCGAATAGCTGAGCTGCTCGTTGGCGGGCGCTGATGCGTTCGGCGCTGTCTCTGCAGGAAGTGCGGTTTCGTCTTCGGTTTCGCCGCCGGCGCTCATTTCGGGCAGCTCCGGCGCTTCATCCAACAGCCGCAGCACCACGGCGTCTTTCGGTTCGCTGCTTTCTGCTTCGGAGAGCGGAAGGCTGTTTGTTGTGACGGATACATGAAAAAGCATTACGAATATCAGGGTCAAGCAAACCATATTCGGCAATACCCGCAACCATCGTTTTTTTGAGTTTCTCATACATTTCCTCATTTCTTTGGAATGAACGATACATCATAGAACGAAGATATATCGGTGCCCCGGCCGGTTTCCGGCTGTTGCCGCACTGTGTGGATGCTATGCGACGGAGCATAAACACAGGCAGTTTAAGCAGTATAAACCATAATTATGGCTTATAATGGAAAACTTTGTTTGCAAAATGTAAACGTTGACGCGTCAGTATAGAGCTTTTATATAACGGAACGCGATTTTTCCGAAGAAACCAAGCGATGTATCGATCCGTCTGGCGTTTTCACAGGCATAATCGACTACGTGCTTCGCTTCCTCTGCGGTCAGCGGAGTACGGCTGAAAGCAGCCTTCTGCACCAGCGCGTAAACAGACGCATCGACCGTCAGACCGTATACGGCCAGCGCCTGGATGTATTGCCAAGCGCTTATGGCGGCGCGTTTGGTATCGGGCTGCATAAACGCTTTTTTCCGGCGGTTGGCCGCCAGAAAGCGGCGCAGCGCGAAGGACAGCAGAACGGCCAGCAACACGCCGGCAGAGATCAGCACCGTTTTCCAAACGCCGGTATCCGTTACTGCGGGCTGCGGAATAGACAGCTCCGATTCACCGGTTCCGGTTTCGCCGGATGTATGCGCCGAAACGGCGGATGAAGCGGCCGACGAAGAAGCTGCATTCTCTCCGCTTTCCGTCAACGGAAAAGAGGATGTGCCCTGCGATATGCTGCCGCTGTCGGTATTCGAGCTTATGTGCGCACTCTCGGCTTGTGAAAGGTCATCCCCGCCTATGTCTCGGTATTCCGGCGGTGTGACGTCTACCGGAATCCAGCCGAGACCGTCAATCCAGATTTCCGTCCAGGCGTGGGCGGCATAATCGGACACGAGCGTAAACGTCCCTTCGACGACCGCGGAATATCCGCTGACGAAACGGGCCGGATAACCCATTGTGCGGAAGAGAAGCGTGGCGGTCGTGGCAAAATGCACGCAGCGGCCTTCGCCGGATTCGATAAGAAAATAGCGCACGAAATCTGTGTCCCGGGGATAAGCGCTGACCTGGGCGTTGTAAGAAGCGCAGTTTCGGATCAGCTCCGCGAGCGCCTCAATGCGCTCGTTTTCTGAGGACATCGTTTCCAGCGATGCGATGCCGTCTGCGAAAAACGAACGCAGAAGTAAGGCGGTTTCATCATCCACACTGCGGTATCGGTCGAGCATTTCCGCACTGTACGGCTGCATGCTAACCACTATATTCGGGTGGTTATCGATGTAGTACAGGCCCGGAGTGTAAAAATGATAGTCAGCACCCGGGCTGCTCATTGCGTAAAGCGCCGAATCGCCGCTGAAAGTGGAATCGGTCGCGGTGACACTGCTGTAAAAATAGGGCGTATAGGCAATGCTTTTGCGGTCGGATGCATGTATCGGTCGGACGGTCAAGGTGTGCCGGACGCTGTCCGGCGAAAACCGCAATACGGAGGAGGTGAAAGTCTGGATGCTGTCCGGCGGGAGATTGGCATAAATATCGTCTGCCGGCTCCCAGGCGCTTCCCGTATATTCAGCCAGCGAATAGCCGCGCAGCAGCAGCGGGCCGGTGAAATCCTGTGTAGTAAGACTGAGAACGGTTTGACCGGTATAGTGCGGTGCGTCTACGCCGGTGAGCTGCAGCGGCTGCACGGTCGGCGTGACGATGCTGCTGCCGGAGGTATCCGGCACGGAGAATTCGATTCCCGGCTCGTGCGAAGGCGCTTGATCGTAACGCAGTGTGACGACCTGCTCGAAGAAGCTGAAGAGCTGTTCGCCGAACGACGAGCGGACATATCCCTCGGCAGGGAAAAGCACCGTCACCAGCAGCACAAAACCCGTTGCCAGCGGCAGCAGGACACAGGTTGCCAGTGCCGTCCGTTGTCCGTGGCTGCGGCGAAGATAGCCCGAGCATACGCAGACAACGCAGAAAATTGCAAACAGCAGAAACGGCGTCAGGTCGGGCGCGGCGTCAATGAGTACGACACAGAGGCCCATCAGCGGCGCGGCAATCAGCAGACAGAGAAGAAAGGAGCGCAGTCTGATCCAAAACAGGCCAAATATACATGCCAGCAGAGCAGGCAGAAAGCAAAAAAACTCGTTGAGACGGTACAGCAGCACGCCATAGCTGGCAGTACCCGCATCAATCGAAATGTTCAGACTTGTGTTTTCACGGATCGTGTCCGTTAAAACGGAGAGAAAGGCCAGCGTGGCATTAAACAGCCGCACGCGGTAGAGAATAAGAAAGACGGCGAACAGCAGCAGCGCAGCGACACAGACCAGCCTGCCGTGCGCACGGATGTGGAACAGGAACGAAAAGACCGCCGAAAACAACAGACAGAACAAAAAGCATTGGGTGTCGTCCGCTGGTACAGCATATGCGCTCATCAGTGAAAAGGTTACACCCGTGACGCCGAACAGAAGCAGCAGCGTGTCGGCGAACGAGCGGCCGAGATAGTGTAAAATTTTCATTCCGGCGCCACCTGCTCTCCGGCCGGCGTGAGGAAATACGCCCAGTCCGCTCCGCGGTACAGCGCGTTTCCGCCGCTGTCGCGGATTGATTTCCCGTTTTCGGGGAAGCCCTGTGCAAATGCGGCGGCCATAAATGCCTCCAGTGCCTCGTGCGAGTCGATGCGTACGCCCTGCGGCGTTCCTTCGCGGTCGCAGAAATAAACGGAAAAGGGCAGCATCCGTCTGAGCAATTCGCCTCCGATGTATGTCAGCTTACCGAAAACCGATTCCAGCGTGTCTCTGCTGCCGAAAAGATCCATCAGCAGCCGGAGCTCGCCGCGGTCGGCAACGAGCGGCTCGCGGATGAGCAGTTCGTCCAGCTTGGCGCTCAGCTTCCAATGCACGGCGTTGAGCGGGTCGCCGGCGCGGTATTCTCGAATATCATGCTCCTCCGCGAAGCCGCCGCCATGCTTGGGACGCAGTCGCTTGCCCGCTGTTTCGCCGTCAGGCAGCTTGGGAAAGGGAACAGGGCGTTCCGGACGCGGCAGCAGCAGGATGTCACGGTCAGCCGGTCTCGGCAGACTGCGGAAGAATAAGCCGGATAAATCATACACTCTCAATTTGCCGTAGCGCAGCTTGAGGATGCCCATATGCGCGAAATCCGCTTCCAGCGGAACGGCAGCCTCCATACGGCCGTAAACCGTCAGCGTCCGAAAAGCTCCCTCGGTTCCGAAGGTGGCGTTGACGGCAGTATATTCTACATCTATCCGAGGCAGTGGGAAAGGGGAAGCGGAGCGGATATGCAGAAGCGGCGCCGGGCGGTCTCCCGCCACGCATTTGCTTTTCAATACCGGTTCAAAAACCCGTACCGCGCGCATCGGCCAAAGACTGACCAGCAGCGAAAACAGCGGAAACAGAAGAACCGTCGCTAATGTAAACAGCGACAGATAGCCTGTATATACCCCGTAAAACACGAATGCCAGCAGCAGCGTTATGCCGTAGGTGAGCCATCTTTTGATCATACGCGTTGCCTTTCTGCCCGATTGGACGAGCTTTATCAGCGGATCGCCGGACGCGGCGTCGCGCGGAGAATGTTGGCAAGGACTTCGTCGCGCTTGTCCTCCCCTTCAGGGGTGAACAGCACCCGATGTGCCAGACAGTCAATCAATACGCCTGCTACGTCCTCGGGAACCACGTAATCGCGTCCGTCGATCCAGGCTGTGGCGCGCGCCATCGCAGCGACTGCCAATGAGGCGCGCGGGCTTGCGCCGCGCGTGATGTAGTCGCTGCGCCGTGTCGCGGCCACGAGCGCAACGATGTAGTCGCAGACGCTGTCCGCAATATAGACGTTTGCCGCTTGCCGTCGGATGGCAGCCAGTCCCGCCGCGTCGGTCACTGCCTTTACCGGCTCACCTGCGCTGTCAGCGCTGTGCAGCTTCAGCATTTCGGTTTCGCTGCGCGGGTCGGGATACCCGATGGAAAGTCGGATCATAAACCGATCCATCTGCGAATCGGGCAGGAGCTGCGTGCCTGCCGCGCCGGTCGGGTTCTGCGTCGCGATAACGATGAACGGGTCCGGCAACGGATGTGAGACGCCGTCGACCGTTACCTGGTTTTCCTCCATCGCTTCCAAAAGAGCCGACTGCGTGCGGCTGGTGGCGCGGTTGAGCTCGTCCGCAAGGAAGAGATTGCAGAGGATTGCGCCGGGCTTGTAAATCATGTTTCCGGTCGCCTTGTCCGGCATTGAAAAGCCGACGATGTCGGAGGGCAGCACGTCGGGCGTGAACTGCATCCGGCTGTAGTTAAGCGACATCGCGCGGGAAAACGCCAGCGCCAATGTCGTTTTTCCCACGCCGGGCACATCCTCCAGCAGCACGTGGCCGCCGGCAAGAATGGCAGTGTACACCTTGCGCAGGATGTGATCCTTGCCCACAAGGGCCTTTCTCGTTTCTTTAAGTATGTCGTTTGAAATGCTCATAGACGAGTCCTTTCAGAAGTCCTTTTTTGCTGTGTCGGAACACTGTTGTTACAACGGAAGCGCCGGATATTCAGAGATCCGGCGCTTCCGCACATTTCCGTGTACAGCGGGGAATTACGGAAGCGTGTTACAGCTTCAATACGATGCGTTTCAAAAGCAGATAATCGCTCGCGGTCCATTTTCCGTCGTTGTTGAGATCGCCCGCTGCGATATGCAGGGCGTCTTTTTCGACCAGTCCGAGCACTGTCCGCTTGGCGAGGAGGTAATCTGCCGCCGTCAGGCTGCCGTCGCCGTTGATATCACCGGCTGCGGCAAATGCATAACTGCAGAGTACATCACCGTACCTGCGGTATTCCACCGTACAGCCTGTGCCGACAAGTTCGTTCGGTGCCATTGTAAAGCCGTTTTCATCTAAAAGCGTAACGTCCTGTGTAAATTGCTGCTCGACGGCCTGTGCGGTCATTCCGAGCGGTAAAGTACAGATGCGCGATTCTGCATCGAGGGTCAGCGCAGAGCCGTCAACGGTTGACAGAAGAGAGGGCAGCGCCGTTTCCGTTCGGCCGATGTAAAATTCGGAGGCGAAAACGTAATGCCCCCAGCCCGGCTCGATTACGGCGCGGATATAACGCCCGGTCAGCGCGTCGGTGTCCAGCAGCGCTTCATACAGGATGCCGTCGACCTGCCACAGAGACACGCTGCCGGCGGTGACATAGTTCAGGCCGTCCGACGAGACGGAATAGGTCACCAGCGGCGGCAGGGAGATGGAATATTCGTTGGCAAGACAAAACTCCATAGCAAAGCGGGACAGGTTTGTCATCACCTCGCCGAGGTCGATGACGACTTCAAAATATCCGTCTGTCAGTTGCGAGATGTGGAAGGCATGCCAATGTGTGGACAGCGCGTCGTCTCCGCCGTAAATGCCGTCGGTCAGTTCCAGACCGCTGTAATCGGCATAGTCGAAATCCGAATCGGTGTAGGCAAGCGCTGTATAGGGCTTGTCAAGCGCAACGTTGGAATATGTATCCTCGTCGTATCGTGATTCGGGCAGCACACCGACCGACAGTTCAGAGGCAAATACGAAATTGTAAGTGCCCGGAACAATGCGTACGCGCACATATCGGCCTGCCGCGTCTTCATGCAAAACCAACTCGGCCGTCGGGTTCACGAGAGAAAAATCGCCGTAGGAATTCACCTTGCCGACCGATGTATAGCTTGTCCCGTCCGCCGAGACGAAGTATTCCACCGAAGCCGGCAGACCGATGCCCGCACCTTCGTCGGAATTCAGCTCCAGTGCGAAGTAGCGCAGATCGTCATACACGGCACCGAGGTCAAGGTCGATGCGGAAGCTGCCGTCGCTTTCTGCCTGCCAACGATGGAAAGGATGCCATTCCGTGCCGTACTGCGTTGAACCAAATACACCGTCGGTGAGCTCGAGGCCGCTTACATCGGCATAGTCCAGCTCCGAATCGGTATACGGCGCGGAAGCGGTGTAGGGCTTGCCGAGCGAGACAATTTCATAATCCTCTGCCGGTCTGCGCACGGGATAGTATTGACAGTCGCCGTTTTGCAGCAGGCCTTTGGCGTATTTGTAGGTCAAATCATAAATCCTGCGGATTGCGGGATCGCTGGAACGGTACGCATTGTAAAATACGCCGTCGACAGCTTCGTTGTAATACATTTTAATCGCGTTTCCGGCACCCTGTTCGGTGCATATGCGCAGATAATCCATATAGCGATTGTAATATTCGGCAGAACGAAGCATTGTGCCTGCCGCTTCGATTTCCACGCACATGCCGAGTTCGTTCGCCGTGCGGCAGGTATAGGTAAGCAGCGATTCGGTAGTGCTTGCGTTAAACATATAATTCGGCTGATAACAGGCGACGTTAAAGCCGAATTCCGCCCAGCGGTCATACCCCGGCGCGCCGTTGTAGGGAATCCAGATCGTTTTCAGGCCGGCCGAATGCACATAACCGTTGAAATGCTTGACCAGTTCCGATTCGTGCGGGTCGGACTCGGCGAAGTCCTCCTCAAACCAGTAAAAGCCGACAAGCTCCAGATGCTCGTAATTGCCGGCCATAAAGCGTTCGAGCTGCTCGTCGACCATCCACTCGATGGCTGCCAGCCGGTCGTCGAGGTTCGTGAAATTTTCCGTTATGCCGTCGCCGTCCACATCCCCGAACCGGGTCTGCGTTTTGACGGGGTACATACAAGTCAGGAAGATGCGCGCCTTATAGCCGCTGTACTCCGAACCGAGCCCTGCTTTCATCTCACCGACAGCCTCGTTGAGTGCATCTACGTTGTAACCGTCGAGAAACACATCGTCAATAAAAAGCTGCCAGTCAGAAAAATTTGCAGGGTTCGCGTTGTCGCGGTAGGTCTTGCCGCCGCTTGGCGTAGTCGTCACGCAGGGAAGAAAGAGAAAGGTATCGAAAAATGTATCGCTCAGTACTCCGTTGTTATTGTAATAACCGACGAGCGGCCGATAGCCTTCCTTTGTCCGCCGGCCGGATGACCAATCGTTGCAGTTGAAGGTGTAGGAGAGAAAAATGTTCTCGCAGCCGTCAAGCTGTGCGGGAAGCGCATATCCGACCGCCGCTTCTGTCCGCAGGAGGGAAAGAGGCAGCAGCAGGGTGAGCGCAAGCAATAGGGAAAGCATTCGTTTCATTGATAAACTGTCCTTTCTTTCAGTAAAAATATTATGGACAACACAGGGAAAATGTGTTATACTGTAGACATCAAAAGAATCGGAACAGAGGAGTTGTTTGAGCTATGGACGAGACCATCGTTTGGAAAGACCGCAAACGCATTTTCTTCGGCCTGCCGTGGACATTTACGAGATATGCGCTGACCGAGGAAAAGCTGTACATCAAAACCGGCGTGTTCAGCACGCGTGAAGAAGAAGTCCGCCTGTACAGGATTATGGACGTTACTCTCAAGCGTTCTCTTTGGGAGCGGCTCTGCGGACTCGGTACCATTCACTGCTGCTCGGCCGATAAGTCGTCGCCCGAATTTGACCTGCTGCACATTAAACGGTCGCAGCAGATTAAAAATATGCTTTCCGATATGGTCGAGGCGCAGCGCGATAAGAAGCGTATCGTCGGCCGTGAATTTATGGGAGGCGACGAGGATATGGACGCACTCGACGATATGGGCGGACACGAGGGTTGACTGCCGTTTTGCCTGGCGTATTTTGCATTTTTGTATATTATACAATAGAATGTGCAATAAATCAAGATAAATTTGTATTAAAATCCAATTACAACCTATAAACAAACAGACAGGCTCTTTGCTCCCTGTTAAAAGAGGGGCGAAGAGCCTGCTTTTTCGTATGAATCTATAACTGTAGACGCTTGCAAATGATACGCGAAGCACAAATCACAGCTCCGTTGTTCGGCAAAAACCGATCAGCACGTCCCGCAACGTCTCCACCGAATCCGCGATGCGGTCGGCGCCGCAGGATTCCAGCTCACCCGGCTCGGAATAGCCGAACGTAACGCCGCACGCCCGGATGCCGTTTTTGTGCGCGCCGATGATATCGTGCCGACGGTCGCCCACCATCAACGCCTTGCGTTTGTCTTCTGCGCCGAGCATTTGCAGTGCTGCTGCGACGACCTCTGCCTTGTCGGTGCGGCGGCCGTCCAGCTCGCTGCCTACAATGACGGAAAAGGGTTTGCTCAGCCCGTATTTGTTCAAAATCCGTTCGGCGAATACCTGCGGCTTTGAAGTGGCGAGCGCCAGCTTTGCGCCCGCATCGGAAATGGTGTCCAGCAGCGCAGGGATGCCGTCGATGACCCGGTTTTCAAATATGCCGGTATCCGTAAAGCGTTCGCGGTAATAGGCGACCGCTCTTTCGCTTTCAGCGCGGGACAGCCCATAAAAGCGCTCGAACGACTCTGCCAGCGGCGGTCCGATGAACCTTGTCAGCGCTTCGCATTCTGTCTGAATACCGAATTTCGACAGCGCGTATTGGACGCAGCGCGTGATGCCTTCCTTCGGATCGGTCAGTGTGCCGTCAAGATCGAATAAAATGTAGACGCTCATTTCCTTCCTGCCTCCTTGTTGCCATATTGACATCAAATACTTTCCATATTGCTTGTTACAAATTATATCACAGCTTGCGTTCGACAAAAAGCGACAGAAAACCCAACCTTCCTGACGTGCATTTTGCGTCAATTGTGCATAATGAACAAAAAATGGGATTTGTCCCAAGAATTTCAAGAAGAGACCTGATGGGTGAAAAACGGTTCTGGGACAAGGCTTTTTTCTGTCTTTTGTGCGCGTCCGGATTTTGCGGGGTTTTGTGGGATTTTCCAATTGACTTATTTTTGAAAAGAATGTATACTGTTTATGGTTAAATTTGCACAATTTGTGCAAGAATTTTCACAAAAACAAAAACGGGAAAGGAAGAAAGAAATGAAGAGAACGTTAAGGCAATCGACGGCGATTCTGCTTGCGGTGCTGATGGTCTTTTCGTCAGTCGGCATGCTCCTCGGCTTTGCTGTGGACGGCGAGCCGGCTGCGCCGGTCTGGCCCGAGGGCTACCGCGTGGTCGACGGCGCTGCGCATGAAGACTGGTGGGCTGCTCCTGTCGAAGGAAAAACGGATGTCAGCTACGCCTATCGGCTCACGAAAGACGACACAAATCTGTATTTTGATTTTGTGACCGCTACGGCGAACCTCAAGACGGGCGCTGATGTGTTCCGTCTCTGGCTGCATGACGATCCGGCGTATAATGCGTACACCGATTTTGTCACAGTTAAGGAATCAGAGGGGGATTATGTCCTTGCCAATGCAAACGCCAATACGGATGCAAACGGCAGCACGACCTCTCCTTGGGATACGTCCCTGACTGAGCAGATTGTCATTGAGCATGAGGCGAGCGGCGACAACACCGCTTTCAAAGTTACCATTCCTCTGGCGGCTTTCAGCGGTCTGGAAAATCGTCAGCAAATTGATGCTTGGGTGTCGCTCTGGCCGGCAGTAGAGGACGGAACGGCATCGACCTGTCTGCACAGCGGCAGCGGCGGTGCTCCGACTGTGATTTATAACGGCCAGCCTTGGAATCTTGAGGAAGATTATACGCTCGTTTGGGCGACGGTTGACGGCGCATTCGACGAGAGCTTCTGGTCCGAGGACTGGGTCACGGTAGACGGCGAAAACGTCGGCCAGTGGCAGACCTCTTCGACGACGCCGAAAGAAGGCTTTGAATATGATTATCAGGTGTATTTCGGCACCGAGTACCTTTATATCGGTGTGAAGTATAATCAGGCGCCCTCGTATATTGCGCTTACGCAGACCGAGGCGTCCAACATCCGTATTTGGTACGCGGATCTGCAGACGACCCCGACCGGTAAGTTCGGCGCGCTCGTCGATGTCCGTTATGACGGTGAAAAGGCCGTCGTGCCCGTCCGTGATGTGGCCGAAGACCTGATGCAGATTGATGAGTCGAAAGTCTTTGTCAAGGATACAAAGGACGAAAATTCGTGGTCTGTCGAGGTTGCCATTCCGCTTTCTGAGCTGGGGCTGCTCGGCTGGGACAATGACACATACTGCGCGCTTGGCATCACGGCGTCCGATCCGTTCGGTACGGAAAATGACGATCTGTACGGTGCCCTGCACTCCTGGTATGGCTTTAACAATAACGACCGCACGACCTGGGAGGTCTTCTACCCGAACGGCTCGAAATATCCGCAGTACAACGGTACGCCCGTTCTGCCTGAGGACTCTACTGCGGAGAATATCGCGCTCGAAGAAGGTGTGACGAAGTCATATCCTGACGGATACGAAAATCGCACTGGACAGTGGCCCGCTTGGTATATCGCCGATCTGTTTGACGGAGTTGCTTCCGATGATACCGGCGGTTATAACGACAACTGGTACGGATTTTATGAAAATGGGGACAATCCGCTGAATAATATGGTCAACGGTATCGGTACCGTTACGATTGATTTCGGCAAAGTGGATACAGGTGTCGGCGCCGTTCGCGCGCACATTATGGGCGGTAAGGACGGCATCGCAATGCCTGAATCGATTACGGCATATGCCTCTTTGGACAACGTGAGCTGGCTGAAAATCGGCCAGTTGGAATATGACGCTTCGATCGTTGGTGCGACATGGGCTGAATTGATACTGGATGAAGAGATCGATGCACAGTATATTCGGCTTGATTTCAAAAAGGGCAGTGGCGTGTTCGCATTTGTCAACGAAATCGAGGTTCTTCATTATACGCCTGTCGTGAAGCTGGAATATGCCGCAGCCGAGGGCAGCACCATCGAGGTGCCGACGGGCTACGGCGCGATTGATGTTCTGCTTGACGGTGATAAGACGGAAATCACAGGCTATGAAGGAAATCAGAGCAAGATTTTCGCTCTTAAGAATCAGACCAATTTGGGTGGGGACGATGGCAAAACGCCCCAGGGTTCGATGACCTATACGCTGACCCGTCGGTTTGCCAAAGACACCGCGATTTCCAAGATCACAATGTCGCTGTTGAATTATACGGCAGGAAATGTCGGTCTGCCCGAATCCGTGACCGTTACGATCAACGGCGAAGATTATACGGCTGCCAATGTGACCAATCAGGACGGCGCGGTCAATGACTACGTTGTGGAATTCGATATCGCGGAGATCGCCGATGAATTCGTTATCACCGTCGTTCATCCGGCTGGAGCTGTTAAATACAGCATGTGGACTGAGATTGCAGTCGAGAGTGATCTTGTCGCGCTGCCCGAAGGCGCAATTGCAATCGACAACATCGGTTATAAGCATGCTGCTTCTGTTTCAATCTTTGGAGGCGACGGAACGATTACGGAAGTCGCCGGTAAGGACAACAACTACGCTAAAGTGATTACGGTCAACAAATTCGGTTTTGTGACCGGTACGTACTTTACGCTTGGTGATTACTCCAAGGGGAACGTGGAGATTCCCGAGGGTGGATATGTCATTTCCTACAACGCAAACAAAGCCGGCAATGAAGCGATGGATACCATCAAAGTCGGCGATTACATCCGTCTGTACAATGTTGACACTTCGCTGTTCGGTAATTATTCCGGCCAGGATGATTACGACGAGTTGGTGAATGCCGGCTTTACTGTGACATCCATCGGCGACGGTGTAACCAATCTGTCTGACCCGAATGAAATTAAGATCGACGCGACCGATAAGCTCACCGACGGCAAATACGGCGAAGCGGCGGGCGCCTGGGGCACCGGAACGGATGATGTTCTGCTTATCCAGAACCTGAACCCGACGGACGCTTCCATCAACCCGACGGTCAGACTTTTGCTGAAGCTGGATTCCAAGCAGGCGATCAACACGCTGAAATTCGGCTTCTATCACGACAAAAATTCGATGATCGGGCTGCCGAAGGACAATCAAGTTCGTGTCAGCGTTTCCGAAAACGGTCTTGATTTCACGGCACTTGACACCTATACGCTGACCTCTACGGCCGCTGTCGGCAGCTTCGGCACGGAGATACTCTCCAAGTCCGCTTCGAATACGGAAGCGCTCTATGTGATGCTCGAGTATGAAATCGGTCCGAGCGGCTTTGCGGATAAGGTTGTGTACGAGTTCACTGCGATGACTGAGTTCTACGCCGGTGCGTTCGATGCGTTCGTACCTGTGGACGACACGGTGGTCGTAGACGACGAGAACAAGACCATTCTGCTGGATGATGAAACAACGGCTGCGGATCTGCTGGCCGCGTTTGGCGATGATTCCGGCGAGCTGTACAGCATTTCGGATGCGGATGGTAAGGCAATTGCAGCTGACGCGTTGGTTGGTACCGGTGCGGTTGTGACCGAGCTGGTTACCGGCGAGGAGGTTGCGTACACTGTGATCGTTCGCGGCGACGTGAACGGCGACGGCAGACTTACGCAGACCGACTATCTGATGACCAAGCGCGCCGTCCTCAAGATCAAAGCTCTCGAAGGTGTGTATCTTGAGGCTGCTGCCTGCTTCAACGGTGAAGATGGTCTGACGGGCTCCGACTATCTGCTGATGAAGCGCACAATCCTTGGGCTTGCGTAAAATTCCGTAAATTCAAAACGGGACGGCTTATAAAAGCCGTCCCGTTTGACGCTCACCACTGTGCGGAAGCAGGGATGCCAAGCGCAGTTCCATCGTGCCGGTTAGTTTCGCGCGGACAGCGCTATTATTTTGACAAGGCGTTTTCGAGTTGTTTGTTCGGAACTGGCAATTGCATTTTGTGTAATGCCGGAAATGTATTTCAAAGTAAATGGTTTGTGAAATCAATATCCGGCGCGAGTCTCGGGGTGTTTTTTTGTAAAAACGGCTGAGCGAGCTGCGTAATTGCTTTTTTTGGCCGAAAAAACACCTTTACTTTTTGCTGAAAAATGCCCTTTCCGACACAATTATACGGAAAGGGCAGCTCTTATATTGTGTTGGCGGCGGCACGTGTAAGGCCTTTCCGCGATTATAGAGACAAGGAGGTTTCGTAAATGCGTTTTTTCAGCCAATTGCCGCGCAGGTAATAAATCAGGAAAAGCAGAGAAGTAAAGGCCCAGGAGATCGGATAGCTGTAAAGTACCATATTCAAATGAGAATCCGCGCCCAAAAAGCATGTAATCCAGACGATGCGCAGCACACAAATGCCGAAGCCGGAAATCAGCATTGGCCGCAGCGATTCGCCTGTGCCGCGGATTGCGCCGGAAAGGACCTCGACGAGCACGTAAGTTGCATAGAACGGCACAAGGGTTCGCAAAATATGCACTCCCAGCTCTAAAACATTGCCATCGTCGGTAAACAGAAGAAAAATGTATTGTCCGAGTAGCAGCAGGATTGCCGAAAGCAGCATCGAGGAGCCGAGCGCCATTGCCAATGAAATACGCACGCTCTTTTTCACGCGGTCCAGCTTGCCGCAGCCAAAATTCTGTCCTGAAAAAGTTGTAATGGAAATGCCGAATGCGCTCATCAGCATCCAGAACACCGAATCGATTTTGCCGTAAGCTGTCCACGCAGCCATCGTATCTGTTCCGAAGGTATTGATGGTGGATTGTATGATAATATTGGAAATGCAGAACATAGACGATTGAATGCCTGCCGGAAGCCCGATTTTGATGATATGCCGCAGAATATCGGAATGAAAGCGGATTTTCCGCACGGTCAGCTTGTAGCATTCATTTGAGCGTGACAGAAAATAGAGCACCAGCAGTGCGCTGATAGCCTGCGACAAAATGGTTGCCAGTCCCGCACCTGCTACACCCATATGGAACAGAAGTACGAATGCCAGATCGAGCACGAGGTTGGTCAGTGTGCAGACGATCAGGATATACAGCGGCCGCCGCGAATCGCCTATGGCACGCAGGATGCTCGAACCGATATTGTACAGCAGATTAAATACCATACCCGCAAAATAAATGCGCAGATATGTGACGGCAGGTTCGAGTACGTCATCGGGCGTATCCATCATTTTCAGCATTGTCGGCGCCAGCAGCATACCGATGACAGTCAGCAGCAGTCCGCCCGCGATGCCCATCGCTACGGCGGTATGTACGGAGTCTTCGGTGGGTTTTTCTTTTCTTGCACCGTAAAATTGGGAGATGATGACCGTCGCGCCGGAGGAAAGCCCTACAAAAAAGCCTACGAACAAATTGATGAGTGTACCTGTAGCACCGCCGACGGCCGCCAAAGCCTCTTTACCGACAAATTTGCCTACGACGGCTGCGTCTACTGTGTTGTAGAGCTGTTGGAAAAAGGTGCCGAGCAGGATAGGAAAGAAAAACAGTAAAAGCTGCTTCCAGATCACGCCCTCGACGATGCTGTTATGCTTTTCAGTCAGGTTGTCCATAGCGGATATCATCCGTTTCTTGCCGGCGTTGGATTTGGACATGAGATGCCGGCACATTTATCGAACCGATTATAGCACCTGCTGCTCAAAAATGCAATATGCAATTCGTATAAGATGCATCTTTTTCAAAGTCATCTTTTGGAAAGGTACGTTGACATCTCACAATCGGTGTGCTATAATGGCTGCAATTTCAGAAACGGAAATGAGAGGAAAGAACATGCAATTGCCGATTACGTCGCATACGCTCGAAACCGAACGGTTGCTGCTGCGTGCATGGAATACAGGCGATTTGGAGGATTTTTTTGCTTACGCATCTGAGCCGGGTGTGGGAGAGCGCGCGGGCTGGAAGCACCATCAATCGCTTGAAGAATCCCAACGAATACTGGATGCGTTTATTGCGGAGCAGGAGGTATTCGCCGTGGTACTGAAAACGGAGAATCGTGCGATCGGTTCTCTGGGCGTGCATCCTTCGTGGGCGTCTGAATTGCCCGATTTTGCTGCGCCGACCGGGGGTCCGCCGCGTGTTAAGGAGATCGGCTATGTGATATCGCGCGCCTATTGGGGCCGCGGATTGATACCGGAGGCGGTCCGTGCCGTCATCGAATACGCCTTTGAAGTCTTGGGCTTGGAGGCGCTTACCGTCGGGCATTTCCCGGAAAATAAACAATCAAAACGAGTGATTGAGAAATGCGGTTTTACCTATTTCGGCACCGGTGTTTTTCATGCGGTACAGCTTGGCAGAGAAATTCCGGAGCTGCGCTATATGCTGAGACGCTCGGATTGGCTGAAGCGACGTCAAGCAAATTATATCGTTACGGAATGAGTTAATGGATAACTTGGGTATGGAGATGCTGCAGCGGGAGCAGAGAGGCGAATCGGCAAATTTGTTTTGTTCAGCCTGAATTGACAGGATATTCGAAGCAATACGTCATAACAGAAATCGGAGGACCTGTGTCCTCTGTGTTCTGTTTGCATAGAAAAAAACGGCTCCCCTTTTTTGGAGAGCCGGTAAATCTTTATTTTGCTCGTTTTCTCAGTCCGAGAATCATCCGTCCCAGTATGCCTGCGCTGAAAAGGAGCACAAGGCAGGGAATCCAAATGCCGCGGCTGCCGGTGGGCGGCGTTACGGATTCGTTTACTTCAGACGATGCGGGCGGATCGGCGGATTCATCGGAAGATGTATCGACAGTTGCATTTTTCTTCCACTGTGCAGTAAATACAGTGTCTTTCTGTACTTGTCCATTCACTTCCGGTGACCAGCCCTTGAAGATGTACCCGTCCCGCTCGGGCGTGCCCACGAATGCGGGAATGCCGAGGCCCGACAGCAGACCGTCGTATACCTGATCGGGGAAAATGGTTTCTTCCTCCACGCCA
>CAJFRY010000031.1 GCA_904419545.1 Candidatus Woodwardiibium gallinarum | reverse complement strand
GCAATTACGGGCGGTAAACCGTCTTGCGACTTTCCCGCCCGATCACTATTCTGTATTTTATGCCATTTTCCGTGTTTACACAAATCATGAAAAAGAGCCTATTCTGCTGAAAATCGTGAGTTTTTCGCGTTATCATACAATTCAAAAGAACAATATTGTGAATTGCGCATTCCAATCAAAGCGATATATATGGCATGCTCGAATAGTTATTTTGATTATATTGCTCTCGTTAAAAATCATGAGAGCACAATCATTGAGTACGATCTTCATGAGTTATGCGCCAAACTTAGTGCTTATCTGAATTCAATTTGTCACGATGATAACAAAAGATTCAGCAAAAAGAGTCCACGGCAATATTACAATTATGACGCAACTCAAAAATACATAGAGGAGTTCAAAAAGGTGGCTGACAATGACGACTATGTTCATTTAACATCTTTGTATAGCTTTGCGGAGCATAAGCGCATCATGATGTGGAGAGTCAAGTACATCTCTAATAAAGAAAAACTACCAGTAGACTTTGATGAAGCGTATGCTTCCACAATAGAAGCAACAGAAAGACTTGTGAATTTAGGAATCAAGTACAATATAACCAAAAGAAAAAGCATATGTACGAATATGGAAAATATTATGCATCAACTATGCATAAACGAAAAACTCGCTATCGATGAACTTTTAGTGTGCGTTAACCCAAAGTATTCAAATTAAATATTAATCTTGCAAGATCATCGTTCAAAAGAATATGCGTATGTATACCACTCTTTCGCACTTATTGACTAATGCGCAATGTCTACCTATAAAGCATTTCAACCAGTTAAATGAATCATATAATGCAGCAAAGGCTCGAAAGCATAACAACCTTCGAGCCTTTAACTCTATTTTTTGAACTATTTTTTGAATATTAATTTATTGCCCTTTGTAGCAAGAACGATGTGTTCCTCAATCAACTCAATCATGCCGCAACTTGTAGTCAGCCATAAGTCCTTGTTGGTCAGCATTATAAATCGCTTTCCGGGGTTCTTCTGCTGACTTTCGCCTATGTAAAGCGTTCCTTTACAGCCTGTGAACTTGTACCGCCAATCTCACTCGTATATGTTTCTGTCGTCAAGCTGCTCTACCGAAACGAGCGTAGCGTTTTCAAAGGTTTCAATCACTTTTGCCATACGCTCACCTCATTTCCCGTACATCTGACATTCACGGACAAGGCTCATTATCTGCTCGTCGCTCATATCGGGATAACGCTCTTTGTACTGCTCGTAGAGCGTGTTTTGCGTTGTGCTGTCGGAACGGTCTATGGTGTCGCAGTAATCTTGCAGAGTGCCGTTTAACGCCATCACAGCGTATTTTAACGGCTTCTCCACCTTGAGAGCGTTCAGTTTCCCTTGTGATTTGATACCGATGCTCAAATCGGCTTCTATGCTTTTACACAGCAGAGCAACCGTTGTGCCGTCCGAAAACAGCAGTTCCACTATGCCTTCGTTCCAATTATACTTGCATTTGATAGTGTTCATCTTCATTCCTCGCAATACTTGTTATTATTCGTAAGCAATGTATTACACGGATTGATTCAGCCCACAGTATCTCTAATTGAGGGAAACCCCGGTTTCCCATTTGGAAACCGATTGCGCCGATATACCGAGCAGCGACGCAAGTTCCTCCTGTGTCATCCCGTTTTTTCTGCGCAATTCCGCAATTTTTTCTCCGATTGTCGGCATTTTTTTCAACCTCCCTTTTTCACAAACCAGCGCCGGTTCGTTGTATTTAAATTATACACCTTTTTTCAAATCGAATCCATAAATCAAATGGAAATCCGCTCGCGCAGAAAGAGAATACCCGCCTGTTACGTGCGGATCGGCAAACAAAAGGGCGGTAAACATATAGAACGCCCGGAAACAAAAGCAGGAAGCTCAAATGAGCGTCCTGTCGATGTTATCCGAGCTGCTCGAGCGCGGCCTGGAGGTTGGCCGCGACGGCCTGATACTTCTCCAACTTTTCGCGCTCGGCGTTGACGACGCGCTCGGGCGCCTTGGCGACGAACTCGGCGTTGTCCAGTTTGGCCTGCACGCGGCGAACTTCGTCCTGCGCACGGGCAAGCTCGCCGGACAAACGGGCGCGCTCCTGCTCGACGTCAATCATCTCTCCCATTGGGATATACAGCGTTGCGATGTCGGTGACAACGCGAACGGCGTTTTCAACCGTCTCATTCTCGCCGATTATGGCGACGTCGGACGCGGACGCGAGCTTTAGGAAGAAGGTCTTCCCGCGCTCGAACAGCGCGCCCTGTGCGGTGGCGATGTAGAGATGCGCCTTGCGCGAGGCAGGCACGTTCATCTCGCTGCGGCGGTTGCGGACGGCGCGGATGGCCGCGATGATGGCGAACACCGCTTCCTCCTCTGCCTCAAAGACGAGCGACGGGTCGTACTTGGGATAGGGCGCAATCATAATGCTTTCGCCGTTGTGCGGCAGCGTCTGCCAGATTTCCTCAGTGATGAACGGCATAAACGGATGCAGCAGCTTGAGCGTATTCGACAGCACATAGGTCAGCGTTTTCTGCGCCGCCTTGTTCGACGCGCTGCCCTTATCCTGCAGACGCGGCTTGACCAGTTCGATGTACCAGTCACAATAAATGTCCCAAATAAAGTCGTACAGCTTCGAGACGGCCACGCCCAGCTCAAATGCGTCGAAGTTCACCGTGACCTCGCGGACGAGCTTCTCATAGAGCGAAAGCACCCATTTGTCCTCGTCACAGAGGTCGGACGTATCGATGGAATCGGGGTCGAAAGACTCGTCGAGGTTCATCAGGACAAAGCGGGCGGCATTCCAGATCTTATTGGCGAAATTTCGCGAAGCCTCGACCTTTTCGTTCGAGAAGCGCATATCGTTCCCGGGGCTGTTTCCGGTAGCGAGCGTAAAGCGCAGCGCGTCGGCGCCGTACTTGTCGATGATTTCCAAAGGGTCTATGCCGTTGCCGAGCGACTTGGACATCTTGCGTCCCTGCGCGTCGCGCACCAGACCGTGGAAAAGCACGGTATGGAAGGGCGCCTTGCCGGTATGCTCCAGCCCGGAAAAAATCATCCGCGCGACCCAGAAAAAGATGATGTCATAGCCGGTGACAAGCACGCTCGTCGGGTAATAGCGGCGCAGATCGGCCGTATCCTCGGGCCAGCCGAGGGTCGAAAAGGGCCAGAGCGCAGACGAGAACCACGTGTCCAGCACGTCCTCCTCGCGGCGCATCGGCGCGCCGCAGTCAGGGCAGACGTCGGGGTCGGTGCGGGAAACGACCATCTTTCCGCAGGCATCGCAGTAAAAGGCGGGAATGCGATGTCCCCACCAGAGCTGACGGGAGATGCACCAATCGTGGACGTTGTTCATCCAGTTCATATAAATCTTTTCCAGCCGCTCGGGCAGGAATTTGACGTCGCCGTCGGTGACGGCCCTGACGGCCGGACCGGCAAGCGGCTGCATTTTCACGAACCACTGGTCGCTTGTCAGCGGCTCAACCGTCGTTTTGCAGCGATAGCAGCAGCCGACGTTATGCGTATGCTCCTCGACCTTGACGAGATAGCCCTCCGCTTCAAGGTCCTCGACGATGCGGCGGCGCGCTTCATAGCGGTCAAGGCCTTCATATTTGCCGCCGAAGCGGTTGATGGTGGCGTCGTCGTTCATCACGCGGATCTGCTCCAAACCGTGACGCTGGCCGACGAGAAAGTCGTTCGGGTCATGCGCAGGGGTGATTTTCACGCAGCCGGTCCCGAATTCCTTGTCGACATACTCGTCCGCGATGACGGGGATTTCCCGCCCGACGAGCGGCAGAATCAGCGTTTTGCCGACGAGTTCGGTATAACGCTCGTCCTCCGGGCTGACGGCAACGGCGGTATCTCCCAGCAGCGTCTCGGGACGGGTGGTGGCGATGATAACATAGCCGTCCGAACCCTTGATCGGATAGCGGATATGCCAGAAGTGACCGGCCTGCTCCTCATATTCGACCTCGGCGTCCGAAAGGGCGGTGCGGCACTTGGGGCACCAGTTGATGATGCGGTTGCCGCGGTAGATCAGCCCCTTTTCATACAGGCTGACGAACACCTCGCGCACGGCTTTTGAGCAGCCTTCGTCCATCGTGAAGCGCTCGCGCGACCAGTCGCAGGACGAGCCGAGCTTTTTGAGCTGGTTGATGATGCGGTCGCCGTACTTCTGCTTCCATTCCCAGACACGTTCGAGGAACTTCTCGCGCCCGAGGTCGTAGCGGGTGATGCCTTCGTTCTCGCGCAGGTATTCCTCGACCTTGATCTGCGTGGCGATGCCCGCGTGGTCGGTGCCGGGGACCCAAAGCGTATCGAAACCCTGCATCCGCTTATAGCGGACGAGAATGTCCTGCAGGGTCTCATCCAGCGCATGCCCCATATGGAGCTGGCCGGTGACGTTGGGCGGCGGGATCACGATCGTGAAAGGCTCCCCCTTCCCCGACGGCTTAAAATAACCGCGCTCGTTCCAGCGGCGATAAATCTCGTCCTCAAAAGACGCAGGGGAATACGTTTTTGCGAGTTCTTTCATTTTACTCCAAAACCCCTCTCAAAGCAGTTTGTTCATCACCAAGCCAGTCTTGAGCTTGGGATAGAAATAGGTGGATTTCTGCGGCATCTTCTCCCCGTCCTCCGCGACGGCCTTGATCTCACGGATTTTGGTCGGATTGATGATAAACGCGCAGGCGCTCTCGCCGCTGCGGACCGACTGCACGGCCTCGTCAAAGCTGCGCGTATACCGAAGGTTGACCTGATTGGCCATATTCTCGCGGTCGATGCCGAGCGCGCCCTCGAGGATGAGCGTGTGCAGCACGGTGACGTCGAGCGAGGAATAGGACTTGGGCTTGCCGTCGAAGCGCATTTCGTCCACTTCGGGCCTGGCCGTCAGCAGCGTGAAACCTGCGCCGCCCGTGTAGAGCGCAAAGGCATGTTTGTCGCGGTTGGCGGCGAGCACCTGCTCCGCCTCGGCTACGTCGGGGTATTCAGTGACCGTGAAATGCGGCGCGCACTTGGCCTTGAGCGCGTCCGCGTCCACCTCCATCCCGCGGATAAGGCGATGCGTCGGAAATACGACGAGGCCGGGGTTGTCCATATCCACAAGCGTCATCATTACATAATCGGCCGTACTGCCCGCAATGCCCTGCTCCTTCACGTAGCCGGAGAAGCGCAGCGCCGTCTCATAGCGATGGTGCCCGTCGGCAATAAAGAGCTGCTTGTCCGCCAATACGGAGACGATGAAGTTGATATCACTTTGTGCAGTGATCTTCCAGAGGCGGTGGGTCACACCCTCGTCGTCAGTGAAGGACTGCTCGGGCGTGCGCTTGGTATAACCGGCAAGCAGGCTCGGAATCTTGTGCTCGTCATCGAGATACAGCGAATAGATCGAGGAAAAATTGCAGAAGGTGTTCTTCATCAGATTGAAGCGGTCTTCCTTAGCCTTTTTGAGCGTTTCCTCATGCGGGAGGACGACGCGCTTCTCGAACGGCTCCAGCTTTACAAGGCAGACAATGCCGTTGAACACATAATGCCCGCCGTTGGCATCAAATTCCTCCTCATAGATGAAAATGCCCTCCTCGTCATCGCGCGCAAGGACGCCGGAAGCGAGCCACTCGTCCAGAAGCGCACCGGCCTTGGCATAGCGGTCGTCGCCGCCCTCAGGCAGCTCGAGCCGGATTAGATTATACGGGCTGCGCGCGACCAGCGCTTCACGCTCGGATACAGATACGATATCATAGGGCGGGCATACATTGTCCGCCAGCCTTCCTGCCTTATCCGTATACCGAAGTGCCCTGATGGGTTTGATTTCCGCCATTTTTTATACCTCTTTTTTATTTTTTGCCTTTATATCAGCTTTAATTTCGCATAATTCTGCATCAGCTTTTTCGTCTGCCCGCTGAAGAACTCCACCTCGAGCAGCGTGTCACCGCCCATATCCTGCGCGGCGACGACAACGCCCTTCCCGAAAATGGGATGTGCGACTTTATCGCCTACAATAATGGAATCCGTGCTGCGCGCAGGGGCGCTGCCGAAGGTCGAGCTGCGGCGCGTCACGTCGGGCGCGGGACGCCGGTTCGTAACCACGGCGCGGGGCTTAGCCGTTTCCTTTTCCACAAGCTCCTCAGGGATTTCGTCCAGGAACCGGGAAGGCGTACAGAATTCGGTCCGCCCATAAATGACGCGGCTTTTCGTATAAAGGATGGTCAGCGCCTTCTTGGCACGCGTGATGGCAACATAGGCCAGCCGGCGCTCCTCCTCCTGACTCTCGCGATTGTCGAGCGAGCGCGAAGACGGGAACAGCCCATCCTCGAACCCGGGCAGGAACACGTACGGGAACTCCAGCCCCTTGGCGCTGTGGACGGTCATCATGCTGACAGCCTCGGCGTCCGCGTCATAGTTGTCGGTATCCGAGACGAGGGCGATGTCTTCCAGAAAAGCCGACAGTCCGGGCGATTCGCTGGTTTCCTCGAACAGCTTGGCGCTGGAGACAAACTCCTGCACGATTTCTTCCTTGTCGCGGTCCTCGGGTGAATCGCGCAGCATAGCCAAATATCCGGTGCGCGCGACAACCTCCTCCACGAGCGCGGAAAGCGAATGCTCCGCCGCAAATTCCGCCAGGTCGGCAATGAGCGCGTAAAACTGCTCGAGCTTGAACGAGACGCGCTGCAGCGCCGGATAATCTGACGCGTTGCGCGCGATCTCCAGCATCGGCGCGCCCTCCTCTGCGGCGATGCGCGCAACATGCTCGACCGTCGACGTGCCGATGGCACGCTTGGGGACATTGATGATGCGCATAAGGCGCATATCATCCGCGTGGTTGGCGATCAGAGACAGGTAAGCGACGATGTCCTTGACCTCCTTACGCTCATAGAAACGGATGCCACCGAACACGCGGTACGGAATGCGCGCCTTGGTGAACGCGCTCTCCAGCGCGCCCGACTGCGCGTTGGTGCGGTAAAGGACGGCAAAAGACGAGAGTTTTTCGCCCTGCGCGACCCGTTCCATGATGCGGTCGGCGATAAACATCGCCTCCTCGTTCTGCGAATAAACCTCCTTGACGAGAATCTTTTCGCCGTCCTCGCTTTCTGTCCAGAGGTTTTTCCCCTTCCGCCCCTCGTTGTTTTCAATGACGGCGTTGGCGGCGGAAAGGATGTTCTGCGTGGAGCGGTAGTTCTGCTCGAGCTTGACGATGCGCGCGTCGGGGAAAACGTGGTCAAATTCCAGAATGTTCCGGATTGTCGCGCCGCGGAAGGAATAGATGCTCTGGTCATCGTCCCCGACAACGCAGACGTTGCGCTTGCTTCCGGCCAGCTTTTCGACCAGTGCGCTCTGCGAAGGGTTGGTGTCCTGATACTCGTCCACAAGGATATAGTCGAACTGACGCCGGTATTTCTCCAGCACCTCGGGACATGTATCGAACAGCACCGAAGTATAAAGTATCAAATCGTCAAAGTCCAGCGCGGAAAGCTGCTTAAGCTTTTTCTGATACGCGTCGTAGATCTCACCGATATGCTTTTCCCGCACGTCGTGCGCGCCGAGCTCGGCCAGATAGCGCGCCGGTAGGACATGGTTCTCCTTCGCGCGGGAAATGGCGGCGAGCACGCTTTTGACCGGCAGGGTTTCGGTGTCGATGTTGGCTTCCTTCATCAGTTGGGTGACGAGGCGCTTGGCGTCGTCGGTATCGTAGATCGTGAAGGCGTTGTCGTAGCCGATATGATGGATGCTCTGCCGCAGGATGCGCACGCAGACCGAATGGAAGGTGCCGGCCCAGATGTCCTTGGCAGCGGGACCGAGCATCGTTTCAAGCCGCTGCTTGAATTCCCCGGCAGCCTTGTTTGTAAAAGTGATGCAGAGGATGTTCCATGGCCGCGCGGGCGAAACGGCCGCCGCGCGCAGGAACTCGGAGATTTCATCCTTCGTGCCGCTTTCGAGCAGCGAATCCATCACCGGAAGGTATTTTTCGGCGCCGGCGGGAACGGATGCGTCCTCATACGCGTTGCCGAAATGGATCAGGTGCGCGATGCGGTTAACCAGCACGGTCGTTTTCCCGCTGCCCGCACCGGCCAAAACAAGCAGCGGCCCGTTGACCGCATAAACGGCCTCCCGCTGCTTAGGGTTGAGGAACGCATACAGCTTATCGAAAAGCGCGCGTTTTTTATCCGTATAGACATCCTCCGGCGCGCTTACCGCCGCGCCTGCGGCATTCGGTTCGGTCATCCTGTCCGCCCTCCTTTTTTCGGCTGCCCTTTTGACCTTCGGACCGTCGGAAGGCCGGGTATCGAACCGCAGGAGCAAAACAGCCGCCTACGGCCGCGCGGCAAAATCCGCGCTGCATATTGTGACCATGCATACTGAACGAATCCGAAAGTCTTGAAAGTCTTTGCTTTCAAAACCCATAGATTTGCTCAAGCACGGGTTTTTCCGCCGGTGCAGCAAAAAACCTGCACTTCCCGTGGCGGCATATCAATGCCGCCCGCGGGATGACGCATTATAACAACAATGTATTTTTTCTACAATCGCCGATTTTGATGATTGTAGAAAGAATTGCGCGCTATGCCGTGTAAACATTATTATAGTACATTTCCGTCTGAAAAGCAACCGTTTTTTCTTACAAAAAACGCGCCGCAGCACACGCAAAAACACAGCCCGCCGTGCGAAAACGCACACGGCGGGCAAAAAGCATTCCCTCCAAGGGGACACGGCCTGCTGCGTCCGCAGCACACGCACATGCGCACATGCAAATCCGACCGTCTCGACGCGTGCTTTTTTGCTTCAGCGCCGATTCGGAAAATCATTCCCGCGACGTAAGGCTCAGCGCAGGCAAAGCGACAAACAAAAACAGACGCAGCTCTCATCCTTCCTCCACCGCCAAACACGGCTGACGGCTTCCCCGAAAAACACTTTATCTCTTTTTCCGGCGGAAATACAGCAGAACCGAAACGGCGACCAGTGCCGCGAAGCCGACGGCAGCCAGCGCAGCGGGCAGAACGCTTCCTTCCGACGACGCTTCGGAAACCGTTTCGCCCTCAGAGGCCGTTCCGGCTTCTGAGAGCAGCGGCGCGCTCGTCGTATCCGCAGGCGGGCAAAGCGCCAGAAGGCCGTCAACCGTCAACAGGGTATAGCCGGCATCGGACGAAGAAAAGGGATATGAATAGCCGGTTTCCGCGTATCGGTTGTGCAGCGAGACAAGGAAAGCCAGTGCATTCTCCGCGTCCCCGGCCTTCAGGACGGCCTGTCCCAGAACCGCCCGGATTTCCGCGCCGGTCGTCTGCGCAAGCCATCCGCTCATCGCCTCGTCACGAAACGCTGCATACAGAGCCTGTTCGCGCGCGCCGTCGGCTTCCGGCAGCCCGCAGAGCAGGGGATAAAGCTGCGCAAACGCCTCGGTGCTTTCGTCCGCATCCACAGGCTCGCCGTCCTGCGAAACGGCGGTACGGTAGCGGCCCGACGTCTCGTCCCAGAAATACGTCTCGATCCCCTCACACAGGCGGGAGGCATATGCCTCCATTTCGGCAGCCTTCTCTCCACAGTCGGGAAGCACACTGTAGAGCCACGCAGCGTCCACGCAGCC
The DNA here is from genome assembly GCA_904419545.1 of Candidatus Woodwardiibium gallinarum. Lineage (GTDB taxonomy): Bacteria > Bacillota > Clostridia > Oscillospirales > CAG-382 > Woodwardiibium > Woodwardiibium gallinarum. Next base: position 13,891 of record CAJFRY010000031.1, on the reverse strand, counting down.
TTGATAGACTGCGCAGTTGTTGATGAGCAGACAATTGGGATAGGCGGCCTTGACGCCGGTCAGGCCAAGCGTTTCATTATATGTGGCCAGCATCGCGGCGGCGACACGGTCGATTTCAGCCAGCCGGTCGGAAAACCGTCCAAGCCCTTCGTAACGCTCGACGTATTCACGCAGCAGCGAAAGAAAGGACGCGCTCGAAGCGTCGCTTGACGCATAGGCGTGCGGATTGGCCGTTTCGTCCGCATACTCGGCGGCGAACAGCGCGCGCTCGGTGATTTCCAGCACGCGCGGCGAATCCCCGTCCTCTATGAAAAAATAGGTGTCATACACCGTGCCGTCTACGCCGTAAACGTCCTCCGCAGCAGTGTTCAGATGCGAAAGATACCATTCGATATAGCCCTCCACCGCTTCCCTGCCCGCGTCGCCCGCCGTCAGCAGACCGCGCGCGGCCGCCGTCGCGGCAGACGGCTCCAGCTTGGCGCTGCGCCAACGGAGATAGGTCTCGGCAGGTACGCCGTCAACTGTCTCCGGCACGGACGAGGAATACTGTGCGACCGTCGGCCTGTACAGCGTGATTGCGCCGTTGGGCAACGCAAGAGAAAGCAGATATTCCGTATATGCTTCCCTCTCGGCAAGGAGGAAGGTGCGTTCCTCCTCCGCTTCCAGCGCCGCTGCGGGCATGCACAGCAAAACAGCCAGCAGCAACGCAATCACAGCATAGATCCATGTTTTTTTCAAAATAAAACTCCTTTTTCAAAGGATGGGAGATATGACAAAAAAATTATAGCACAGTTTACGCAAATTTACAAGATTTTTTTGAAACGCGCCGTTCTCTTGTGCTAAATATTCATAATTTTATGTTAATATAATGGTGAGAAAATTTCTTTTGCACAGAGCGGTGCGTTTTTTGTCGATTCTGTGCGAAGGACGGCCCCAGACAAAAGGAAATGGTTGCAGCATTATGATCAGAATCGGTTTGGATATTGGTTCGACCACGCTCAAGTGCGTGGTCCTCAACGAGCGCGGCGAGCTGTTGTACAAGGACTATCGCCGCCATTTTTCGCGCATAGCGGAAAGCGCAGCGGCAATGCTGGGCGAAATCGCAACCGCCTTCCCGGAGGAAAAGGACTGCGACCCGGTCATATCCGGCTCTGCGGGTATGGGCATCGCGGACGCGCTCGGACTGCCCTTCATACAGGAGGTCTACGCCACGCGGACAGCGGTCAGGCATTTTCTGCCCGACTGCGACGTCGTCATCGAACTGGGGGGCGAGGACGCAAAAATCCTGTTTTTGGGTGAGGACACAGAAGTGCGGATGAACGGCACCTGCGCGGGCGGGACCGGTGCCTTCATCGACCAGATGGCCACGCTGCTCAACGTCACGCCCGACGAAATGAACTTTCTTGCCGGATCCAGCAAGCAGACTTATACCATAGCGTCGCGCTGCGGTGTATTCGCCAAAAGCGATATTCAGCCGCTCATCAATCAGGGCGCTTCCAAAAACGACATTTGTGCGAGCATTTTCGGCGCGGTCGTCAACCAGACGGTCGCGGGACTGGCGCAGGGACGTCCGCTGGAGGGCAAAATCGTATATCTCGGCGGACCGCTGACCTTTTTGAGCCAGCTTCGCAAAAGCTTTGACGAAACACTGGATACGACGGGCATCTTTCCGGAAAACTCGCTGTATTATGTAGCGCTGGGCGCGGCTCTGTCCGACGAGCACGGCGCGCACGGTCTTGGCGAACTGACCGACGCGCTGCGCAATTACGGCGGCAGCGGCGATTACCGCGCCTGCTTGCCGCTTTTCACTTCCAAAGCCGAATACGAGCGTTTTGCCGAACGGCACGCGCGCGCCGCCGTCCGTACCGACACACCCGTTCCCGACGGTCCGTTTGAAGCCGCGCTCGGCATCGACGCCGGTTCGACCACGGTCAAAGCGGTGGTCACGGACACGAACGGCGACATCCTCTACACACGCTATCAGTCGAATACAGGCGATCCGGTTGCCATCGTGCTGGCGATCCTCAAGGACTTTTACAGCGCCTTCCCCGCTGCGAAGCTCGTCGCTTCCTGTGCGACGGGCTACGGCGAGGACATCATCCGCAGCGCGTTCACGCTCGACACAGGCGTGGTGGAAACGGTCGCGCACTTCACGGCGGCCAAGCGCTTCGACCCGCAGGTGGATTTCATTATCGACATCGGCGGGCAGGACATCAAGTGTTTCAAGGTTCGAAGCGGCGCGATTGACAACATTTTCCTCAACGAAGCCTGCTCCTCGGGGTGCGGCTCGTTTTTACAAACCTTTGCGGGCGCGCTCGGATACAGCGTATCAGACTTCGCCGCGCTGGGGCTTTACGCCGAGCGGCCGGTCGACCTCGGATCGCGCTGCACGGTGTTTATGAATTCCTCCGTCAAGCAGGCGCAGAAGGACGGCGCGCCGGTGGAGGCCATCTCGGCCGGTCTTTCGATCAGCGTAGTCAAGAACGCGCTGTACAAGGTCATCCGCGCGGCGTCGGCCGCCGATCTCGGCGAACGGATCGTCGTACAGGGCGGCACCTTTCTCAACGACGCAGTGCTGCGCGCGTTCGAGCAGGAGCTGAACACCGAGGTCACGCGCCCGAGCATCGCGGGGCTGATGGGCGCCTACGGCGCGGCGCTGTATGCGCTCGCCCACCGCCCGGCCCAAAGCACGGCGCCGACGGCCGAAGCGCTGGAGCGTTTTACATACACGTCCACGCCGATCGTCTGCAAGGGCTGCACCAACGCCTGCCGGCTGTCGGTGTCGACGTTTGACGGCGGACGGCGCTACATCAGCGGCAACAAATGCGACAAGCCGCTGCGCAAAAGCGAGGAAACGCAGGCCGCGCCGCTGCCGAACCTGTTTGAGTACAAGCGGCAGCTGCTCTCCGCCTACCGCCCGGTCAAGGGGACGCGCGGCGTGGTGGGCATCCCGATGGGACTGAACTTCTATGAAAATCTGCCGTTCTGGCACGCCTTTTTCACGACGCTGGGATATGAGGTGATCGTCTCCCCGCCCTCTACGCGCAATCTGTACCTGCGCGGACAGGCGACGATTCCGTCCGACACGGTCTGCTATCCGGCCAAGCTGATGCACGGCCATATTGACGCGCTGCTGCGGATGGGCGCAGACACGATCTTCTATCCCTGTATGTCCTATAATTTTGACGAACAGCTCAGCGACAACCATTTCAACTGTCCGGTCGTCGCCTATTACCCGGAGGTGGCTGCTGCCAACATCCGCGCGCTCGGACAGGTGAAATTCATCTACGACTATCTCGACCTGAGCGACCCGAAGCGATTCGTCAAAAAGGCGGTCTCCGTATTCCGGCGCTCATTCGGCGAGCTGACCGAGCGCGAAATCCGAAACGCGGCGAATGCGGCTTATACAGAATACGCCGCCTACACCGCGCAGGTCCGCCGCAAGGGCGAGGAGACGCTGGAGGAAGCGCGACGGCGGAACCTACCCGTGATCGTGCTCTGCGGCCGTCCCTACCATCTCGACCCGGAAATCAACCACGGCATCGACGAGCTCATCCGCTCGATGGGCGCCGTCGTCGTCAGCGAGGACGCACTCGGCAATCTGCTGCACAGAGCCGAAACAAGCGTGCTCAACCAATGGACCTACCACGCGCGCCTGTATGCGGCGGCGGAATTTGTCTGCGCGCAGAGCGCCGTACAGCCCATCGATCTGGTGCAGCTTGTCTCGTTCGGCTGCGGGATCGACGCGATCACGACCGACGAGATGCGCAGCATCCTCGAGTCGCACGGAAAAATCTACACACAAATCAAAATCGACGAGATCACCAATCTCGGCGCCGTTAAAATCCGGCTGCGGAGCCTGTTCTCCGCGCTGGAGGACAGCCGCGAAGGAGGCGAAACCAAACAGCCGTGACAAGCCAAAACCGTGTCGAATTTACGATGGAAATGAAAAGCGAATACACCATCCTCGTACCGAACATGGCACCGATCCATTTCGGTCTGCTGCGGAATGTGTTCGTCAATCGCGGGTACAAAATGGAAATCCTGCAAAACAGCGGCCGCGCGGTGGTGGACGCGGGGCTGAAATACGTGCACAACGACATCTGCTACCCCTGCCAGCTCGTCATCGGTCAGTTTCTTGACGCGCTCGCAGGCGGCGGCTACGATCCGCACAAGGTCGCGCTGATGATTACGCAGACCGGCGGCGGCTGCCGCGCGTCCAATTATATCCATCTGCTGCGCAAGGCGCTGGAAAAAGCGGGCTACGGCTATGTGCCGGTGATTTCGCTGAGCATGGCGGGGCTGGAAAAAAACAGCGGCTTCCGAATCACGCTGCCGGTGCTGCGGATGGCCATCGCCGCGCTGGCCTACGGCGACCTGCTGATGTCGCTGGACAACCAGACCAAGCCCTACGAAAAGCAGTCCGGCGACAGCGCCCGTGCAGTTGCGCGCTGGCAGAAGAAGCTGTCCGTGATGCTGGCCGACGGCAAGGGCTGCTTCGTCCGCGACGTCCGGCGCATTTCAAAGCAGATCGCCGCGGAATTTGACGCGATCCCCGTGAATCCGAAAGCGAAGCTCAAGGTCGGCATTGTCGGTGAAATCTATGTGAAATATTCCGCGCTCGGCAACAACGACCTGGAACAATTCCTTTTCGAGCAGGGCTGCGAGGTCTGTCTGCCGGGGATTTTGGGCTTTGCGATGTATATGGCCGAAAACAACGTGGTCGGCTACAAGCTTTACGGCGGCAACCCCGTCATCAAAACGGCTGCGGCGGCGGCCGGACGGTACTTGTACAGCTTTGAATGCGCAATCGCGGACGCCACAAAGGACTGCAAAAACGTCACGTATTACGGCGACTTCCGCGAGACGCGCCGGCTGGCCGAATCCGTCATCGGGCTCGGCTGCAAAATGGGAGAGGGCTGGCTGCTGCCCGGCGAGATGATGGAGCTGATCGAAAACGGGTTCATCAACATTGTCTGCGCGCAGCCCTTCGGATGCCTGCCGAACCACATCGTGGGCAAGGGCGTCATCCGCCGCATCCGCGAGCTGCACAAAGAAGCGAACATCGTCCCCATCGACTACGATCCGGGCGCCACGCGTGTCAATCAGGAAAACCGCATCAAGCTGATGCTCGCCGTCGCACGCGAGAAGCAGCAGGAAGGAGGAATCGGGAAATGAGACGGGCGGACAGAGAAATCCGGGATTACGGCGAGCTGCTGGCGGTCATCGCGCGCTGCGATGTCTGCCGACTGGCCTTCAACGACGAAGAAGTACCCTATATCCTGCCGCTGAACTTCGGCGAGGCGGTGGAGGACGGCGCACTGCGGCTGTACTTCCACGGCGCGCTTGAGGGAAAGAAGTACGAGCTGCTGCGCCGGAACCCGAACGTCGCCTTCGAATGCGACTGCGGACATAAGCTGGTCACCGACGCATCGCGCGGCTACTGCACGATGGAATACGAAAGCGTAATCGGCCGCGGCGTACTGGAAATCGTACCCGACGCAGAAAAGGAGCACGGTCTGACGGTTCTGATGGCGCACTACGACCGTGTGTTCCCCTGGAGCCGCGAGGCTGCAGCGCGCACCTGCATTATGCGTCTGACCGTGACGGCGATGACCGGTAAACGCCGGGCGACTGACAAACCGCAGAAAGCATAAGCGGCCGTTTTCAGGCTTTCGAGAGGAGTAGGCGAACATGACCGATATCCTGTTCCGCACGGATTCCCATATCTTTTCCTACCGCGTGACCGGCGTCTGTATTCAAAACGACAGTGTGCTGCTGCAAAAGCCGACCGGTGACGACGGCTTTGCCTTTCCGGGCGGCCATGTCGCGTTCGGCGAGACGAACGAAGAGACGCTGCGACGCGAGTTTCGGGAGGAAATCGGCGCCGAAATCGCTGTGGGAAATCTGAAATGGGTCGCGGAGGTCTTTTTCGACTGGGGCGGCAGGCCATGCCACCAGATCTGCCTGTACTATGCCGTCACGATTGAAGACGCGCATACGCCGGCAGACGGCGTCTTTACCGCTCAAGAACAGCCGGAAGGACGGAACTTTACGCTCGAATTCCATTGGATCCCGCTGGACAGGCTGAATGAAATCGAAGTGTACCCCGTCCAGACGAAACGGCTGCTCCGGCAGTCCGGTGACGGCGTCGCGCACTTCGTTTATCGGGAAGGAGGCGGGCCGTTATGAAGCTCCGATGCGTATGGGAGCACAACGGCGGCGACACACTGTTATACGCGGCGGATTATCCGGGCGCTTACACAAGAGGCGCGAGCCTGGACGCCGCACTGGCGAAGATGCCGCACGAGGCACGTGCATATGCGGCATGGGCACGCCTGCCCGACCCCAAATTCGAAGCGGTCGAAATCGTACAGGAACACGAAAGCAGACTGCAAATCGCAGACGCCGATTCAGACGTCCTCTTCGATGCCGAAAAAGCGCCGCTGACATGGGAAGCGTACACGGTGCTGAAAGCGCTGGCACTGAAATCCGCTGCGGATTTCAGCGCGCTGTACCTGTCCATCCCCGAAAAGGACTTCAGCCTTCTGTCTGCGCGGCAGACCTTTTACGGCACCATGCCGCGCACAGCAAACGAAATGTACGAGCATACGAAAAATGTGAACGGCTATTATTTCGGAGAAATCGGGGTGGACACGGACAACTCCGGCACCATCTTGGAATGCCGAACAAAAGGGTTTGCGGCGCTGGAACAAAGCAGCGGTTTTCTGACGCGTCCCGCTGCGGAGGGCAGCTACGGCGAATGGTGGTCGCTGCGGAAGGTGCTGCGGCGCTTTCTCTGGCACGACAGAATCCACGCGAAGGCGATGTACCGCATGCTGCGAAGCACGTTCGCGGACGCAGAAATCCCGAACCCCTTTTGTTTCTGAACTTCCCCATACAGCGTTCCAGCGATAAACGGGACCGGAATACAGTAATACGGCAAAACCATCGGCGTCACTTGGACGCCGGTGGTTTTCCTGCCGGCGTCCAAGCGACGCCGCCGCATACGGCCCGGGAAACGTGCGGCAAAAGGAAAGGGCAATTTGATTTTTTACAGGCAAAGCAAAGGACCTGTGCGCAGACAGCACGCACAGGTTCTTTTCTCAGAAAGATAGCAGAATGATTCTCTCCCACAAAGTAATTTTAAGTCAAGTGAGAAATCGGAAAAACCATAAGCCCATAAATACGCTGTACTTTTGCATATTCTCAGCGCTCTCTTTCACGCTCGTGTTTAGATGTCTTTTTGTAAAATGATGCTCAAATAACACAAAAGCCCTACGGACTATAAAAATAAAAAGATACGACAATTTGCATTTTGTCATATCTTTTTATCTTCACTAAATTTTATTTGATTTGCTTCCATTGCATTTAGAACAAAGGACCTGAAGGTTAGAGAACACTGTCTTTCCCCCTTTGGAAACAGGAATAATATGGTCAATATGAAGTCCCACTTTATCGGGCATATACTTACCACACTTTTGGCAAGTATACTTATCTCGAATCATTATTTTCTCTCTAAGTTCTTTTGTCATGAGTTTTCTTTGGTTCTTGCTATGCCACTCTTGAAGTGTACATTCATAATTAATCATTTTAAGTTCTTCATTGCGATTTTTCAAATATGTATAACTGCATGAAAATTGATCTACCGGCTGTGTAACCTTATACGGCATTCTTACATAATTTTGTTGTTTATACCTTGTTTGCTTGCGAGTTAGATAAAATTTGAATGCATTAGCATCGTCCAAACAAGCGTTAAACTGTTTTTGTCTTAATTTCATAATTTTGCTCTTTTTAATTTTATCCTGACATTCTTGCTTCCAAATTAAAATAGATTTATTGTGTTCTTGAATTGCGTCAAATTCCGTAACAATTATAAAATTATCAATAAAATCTTCAATTCGTGGTTTTCTTTTACCAGAAACATCAAAGAAACGAATAAAATATGGATAACGAAACGGCGACCTGAAAATTAAAACTAAAAAAGCAATTACAAATACCGCAATAATTATTATTGCCGCAAATGGTAAAAAATTTATGTATTCAATCTCCAAATCAGGCAAGATCATTATTCAATTCTCTCTTTTCCAGCAATGTATTTTTTCAACCAAAGCGCAAATATAATACGCTAAATAGCAAATAACGGACATCAACAAGCAAATAAATCCTCATAATCGGTGACATTTGTCAGACTATTTTCTGCTATACAACCTATATGCATCCAGTTCAAGAGACGATATACAGGCCCTCCTCGCCGCGGAGCAACAAAAGGCTGCCGTCGGCCGTGACAAGGGAATCGGTATCCATATTCAGCCAAAGTGCGTACAGTTCGGCCAGAGACGCGCGGTCGAGCGGCATCGAGCAGGCGACCGCCTCGCTCAAAAAGCCGTTTGCATCCTCACCGCCCGAATACAGCACGCCGGCCGCGCTGTGGTGAAAGACGTGTACGTCGCAGGCTGCGGACGGCAGCAGCGACGCAAGCGTCTCCCGCTCCGGGAACAGCGCGGGCAGCTCCAGCAGCGACACGGCGTTCGAGCCGCTGCGCAGACGGCAGACCGCACCGCAGTCGTCGCTTTCACAGCAAAGCTCAAAGCGGGACAGCGCCGCGCGCAGCGAAGCGGCGTCCGCCGGCTTCGACGGGTCTCTGTCCGTATAATAGGCGCAGAAGGGATTCAACGTGCCGAGCCGCGACGTCAGGCAGCGCAGGTCGCAGCGGCCGACCCAAATGTTCATATAGCGCCCCAGCAAAGTCGGGTGAATATAAAATTCCGAATCGGCGCGCAGCTCGCGGTCCAAAAGCTGAGAAGCGAAAAAGTTTCTGCATCGGACGCACCGCTCGTCCGCAAACGCGGCCTCTGCCAGCTCGGCCTCGGTGAAAAGCCGATCCTCCGGCGTCTCAACGTAGGGCGCATACGTCCAAGCGCCCCGGTCGGCGGCATCGAGATTCGGGCGCTGAGCGCGGCAGGAATACAAAAGGCCGCGCTCTCCGACCTGTACGGAAAGCAGCCGAAAAGGCTTACCCTGCAGCCAATAGGTGCCGCCGATATAGGAACTCGCAGCCATTTTACATGCTTCCCTATTGTGAAAGATTTCTAATTCCCTGCCGCATCCGCAGATACGATGGGAACACAGCGTGTGCGTTCGTACGGAATATATCGAAGCATCAGCAGCCGAAGCGAGGCCTCGACAAGCTCCATACCGAGCGCGTTCAGAGCGCGCCGATCACTCCTTAATCCGTAACGGTCCAGCGTTTGGTATAAAGTCGCCGCATATTCGTCGATCAGCTTCCGATTCCGCACCAACTCCTCCAACGATACACGCTCATACGTTTTATCCTGAAAGCGATGGCATTCCTCTACAAGCGCCAGAACGTATGCATAGCTCATACGTCCCGTACTCGCTCCACCGTCTTCCCTATAACCTGTTTCCCCTTTTTTCGACTTCACGTACCTATATACTCCCTTTTTCTCTTATTGCATATATTATACATCGCTTGCGCTTCTTTTTCCAGTACTTTCCTGATTTTTCATGAAATTTTTACCCTTAAGTGATGTTTGAAAATCATTCAAAGAATGCAAAATGCCAAAAGAACGGCACAAAACAGCCGGAGCCTCAAAAACATAGAGAAACTTTATCCGTGTTCGGCGCAACACGCTATTCCGAAAGCAAATCGACCGCAGCTTAATGATAGGATATTGCAAAATCCACCCCCAATGGATGGAAATCCGCATATACGCCATCGCTCTTAACCAAAGCAAGACCGGTTGCTTGACTTAAAAAGCCGCTTTTAACTTACACGATTACGGATGCGCACGAATGTTCGCGTAATAATCTACAATTTGCCGCGCATAATACACCGCCTGCCGCTCCTCCCTTCGGATAGCCGCCGCGTCCTGCTTTTCCAACCAGTGCGGGTCTGTAATCCATTGATAATAATGCGAAAGCTCGTGTCCGACGGACTGTAAAATCGAAGCGAGCCGATCATCCTTTTCCTTCCCCTGAAGCGCAGGGCGGTAATCTCCTGCGGCAACGGCCGCATAAGGATAGGCGTCAGCTTTATAAGGGCCCCAAACGTTTGCAGATGTCGGTTCACCTGTGCGCAGCTGAACATACGCGGTTTTTCTTATATAAACGGTGATGCGAAGCGGAAAGCTGAACATTTGTCTCAGCCATCTGCAAAACGCTTTTACGCACCTTCTCACTTCCGGGTCCACATTTTTATCAAAGCGCAGCACAAGACCGTTTTTTCGTCCCGTAAAACGTTCCGGATATTGAGCTCCTATTTCATCCGCCGCGAACCAAAGCCTCATCATATTCGTAACCTCAACGCTTTTGCCGCCTCTCATCCGTAGCGTCGGAAAGAAGCATCTGCACGAGCGTTTCTTCATCGCTTTCGACAGACAAGGCGCAAACCCTATCGGTGTTCAAATACACACAACCGTTTTCACATCCGTATTCGTCATAAACTTCCGCATAGAAACAATCTTTCAGAAAGACCGCCCTTCTGCACAGCAGCGTCTCGCCGAAATCGGTTCGGACAGAAAGGAGCTTTTCGCCGTCCCGCGCGTACGAAAGCAGGTCCTCGACCGGGCTGCCGGTCGTCGGCATTCGTTTCAAGGCATCAAACGAAATGCCGTTATTTCGCAGCAATCGCTGTATTTTTCTTTCGTAGCAGCCGTCCATCGTTACTTTTTGGATATTGTCTGTAAAAAAGACAGAGAAGCCACTTTCATATCCCTTTGTCGTAATCAGCTTCATCAGTATGGTTCTTTCATTCACTTCACAGACATAGCCGACATAAAAGGTGTCCATGTCCGCCGACGGATAAACGGACAGAAGGCTATGTGCACCCATAGCCTTCTTCAACGCCGCAAGCATTTTTATCTCCCCCTTTACCCGCTTCGGGCAAATCTGTTTTTACTATATCACACATTTCCTGTTTTGGCAATATTTTACCCAATATTTCCATACAATGGCCGGATTTTTATTCATTCTTTATCCTGTGCAGCGCCAATCTGCAAAATTCGCCCTTTATGCTGTGGTATACTGTCTGCACCCCGGCCGCACCGAAAATTCCCATTTTTTTCCTGTGGACTTTTCAGCGCAGCAGGGGTACAATAAAGTCAAGAACATTTGTTTGATTTGTGGCGAAAATGGAACGCATTATACTTCACAGTGATCTGAACAATTTTTACGCATCGGTGGCCTGCCTCTACGACCCCGATCTGCGCGGAAAACCGGTGGCCGTCGCCGGAGACGCGGAAGCGCGGCACGGTATCGTTCTGGCCAAAAACGACGCGGCGAAGCGCTGCGGCGTGGCGACGGGCAATCCGCTCTGGCTGGCGAAGCAGCGCTGTCCGGGCATCGTGTTCGTGCCACCGGACTACGACCGCTATCTGCGCTATTCCGAGCTGACGCGCGAGCTTTACGGGTCGTACACCGACCGCGTCGAGCCTTACGGGCTGGACGAATGCTGGCTGGACGTATCCGAAAGCACGACGCTTTTCGGCGACGGAAAGCGAATCGCAGATGACATCCGCCGTCGGATCAGAACCGAACTGGGCGTAACGGCGTCGATCGGCGTGTCGTTCAACAAAGTCTTCGCCAAGCTCGGAAGCGACCTGCGCAAGCCCGACGCGACCACCGTCATCGACCGGCTGCACTTCCGCGAAAGCGTTTGGCCGCTGCCGGTAGGCGCACTGCTGTTCGTCGGCGCTTCCACGCGGCGGAAGCTGGAAAAAAGCGGCGTGCAGACAATCGGCGAACTGGCGCGCAGAGCGCCCGAAGCATTGGAAAAGCTGCTGGGAAAAAACGGCCGTACACTGTGGCTGTTTGCCAACGGGCTGGACAGTTCCCCCGTCGCGCGGACGACGGCAAAACTGCTCGTCCGCTCGGTGGGAAACGGCACGACGGCGCCGCGCGACCTGATCAGCGACGCGGACGTCAAGCTCGTGCTCAACGGCCTGTGCGAGAGCGTCTCGACGCGGCTGCGGCAAAAGCGCAGCATCTGCTCCGGCGTGCAGCTCGGCGTGCGCTATGCCGACCTGACAAGCTACGAAAGGCAACGTGCGCTGCCGCTGCCCGGTCGTGCGTCATCGATCCTGCTGCACGAAGCCTTTTCGCTGTTCCGCGAAAGCCGCAGCCCCGAAAAGCCGGTGCGTTCGCTGTACGTGCGCGCTTACGGGCTGGCAGACGACACCGGCGCCCCGACCCTGCTTCCCGACCCGCCGCAGACGCGAAAAGCCGAGACGTTAGACGCTGCAGTCGACCGGCTGCGCGAGCGGTTCGGCTATGAGAGCATTCAAAAAGGGCTGATGCTGACCGACCGGCGGTTGGCCGCGTTCGCGCCGACGGCCGGCGACGCCATTCATCCCGACCTGTTTTTCAAAAATGAAACGATATGAGGAGGCTTTGCCCATATGCGCAGCAAAATATTCGTAGAAGTGACCGCACGCTTTGACACTGACGGCAGCCTCACGCCGCTCGACCTTGTCTGGGAGGACGGACGGCGCTATCCGATCGACCGCGTTCTGGATGTGCGGCGCGCGGCCTCGCTCAAAGCGGGAGGCGCCGGCGTCCGTTACACGGTACAAATCGGACGTTGCAGACGGTTTTTGTACTACGACCGGCCGCAATGGTTTGTGGAGGGGAAAGACTGATATGTGCGGAAGATATACCCTTTTGGACGACGACGGCGGCAGCTTCGCCGCACGCATCACGGACAGACTGGCACGAGAGTTTCCCGGCATTCCGGTCCGCACGGGCGAGATTTTTCCCGGACAGACGGCTCCGATTTTGGCGTCCGCCGGGCTGACGCCTGCGATTTGGGGCTTTCCCTTGACGGGAAAAAGCCGCCCGCTCATCAACGCGCGGAGCGAAACGGTGCGCGAAAAGCCTGCCTTCGCCACCTCGTTCCGCCTGCGGCGCTGCGCGGTGCCCTGCACGGGCTTTTTCGAGTGGGACGCGCACAAAACGAAATACCGCTTCCGACTGCCCGGCTGCGGCGGCGCCTATCTGGGCGGCATTTTCCGCGAATGCGACTCGCTGCCGCAGTTCGTCATCCTCACCGCAGAAGCCAACGATTCGGTGCGGCCGATACACGAACGGATGCCTGTAATCCTGCCCGCAGAGGCCGTCGGCGACTGGCTGGCGGACGAAGCGGCGGCAGCCGCTTATATGCGCGCGCCGCTGCCGTCGCTGCTGTGCGACCGCGCATAACGCGGACATCCGATTCAAAAATTTCACATATTTTTTGCTTTTTCGGTTACAATAAGAGCAGAACATTTTGGCGAGATCCGATCCCGCCGGGAAGGCAAAGAGTGAATGAACATGGACAGCCGCAAACTATCCGGTTTTTTATACAAAAATGCCCAGATGGGCTTATACACGATCCCGATGCTTCTATCCGTTTCCAAGGACAAACGCTTCAACGCGCTGCTTCGGCAGCAATACGCATTTTATCGGTCGTTTGCCAAACGGACAGCCAAGCTGCCACGCGAAAAGGACATTCGTCTGAGTTGTCTGGAAAAGCTGCGTGTGGCCGCGATGATCCGCTTCAACACGCTGCCGCACCCTCGGCCGGCAACGGCGAATCTGGCACGGATGATGGCCTTCGGCTCGCTTGCCGGCATTGTGGACGTCAAGCGCAAAATCAACGACTACGGCGACGCGTCGGAGGAAGTTCTGCTTCTGGCCAAGACGCTTTTTTCACGCGAGCTGAAAAACCTCGCCGCACTGCTCGAATACGTGTAATGGCATATGCCCGCGTCACAAAAAACCTCCGTACGACGAATGTACAGGAGCGTAAAAAACGGACAAAAGACAAAAAGCCCCTCCTATGGTAGAATAGAAATAAATCTATCATAGGAGGGAAATTTTATGCCAAGAGAGT
>CAJFRY010000030.1 GCA_904419545.1 Candidatus Woodwardiibium gallinarum | reverse complement strand
TCAGCTTGTCAAAGAAGGAGGGAACAAGGGAGGGCATGATCCCGCCTTATGGAGAAAAAAGAGGGAAAGAAGAATGAAAAGAAGAAAGACGAGTAGCGGGGAGGGAGGCGTAAAGGCAGCTTTTTGAGGTTCATGGCAGCAAACTTAAGCGTGACCCATTGTGTAAGACGGGCCAAGCCTCTGTGGTGGGTATAACGCATGGCGTGTTTTTCCTTCGCATCGGCAAAGACACGCTCAATAGTCTGCTTGCGCATGGCGTAAATGTCTTTCGCCAACTGGGTTTTGCGCAGCTGTTCCGCCAAATCTATGGCCTCTTGCCAGATGTGACGATATATCACTTTCCGCCCATTGGCATTGGCCCCGCACGCTTTTCGGCAAGGACAGTCCCGGCAAACCTTCGGGATACTGCGGTATAGCCGTTTGCCCTCTTTGTTGGTGGTGGTATGCCGGAGGACCTGCCCCTGTGGGCAGATCAGCCGGTCGTTTTTTCGTCATAGGAAAAATCCCAAGGCATAAAGCCTTCCCGGCGTGTGCCGTGGGGACGGGTGTACGGAAGAATGGGAATCCTACCGTCTTCTAAAATACGTTGGGCGATCCATGGCTGCTTGTAGCCTGCATCCATTGTTACATACCGGATTTCCGGGAATCGATCGGTTACCTGCTCATATACACTGTCCCATGCCACGCTGTCATGGACATTCCCTGCCGTTACCTTTACTCCCGGCACCATTCCGTGACGGTCGCATACTGTGTGCGCTTCATAGGCAAATTGCTTTTCATGCTCTCCCTTATGGTACATCCCGCATTCCGGGTCGGTGGTCGACACTGTTTGTTCGCTCATCCCTCCGTCCGGAGGGGCGTTGTCATCCTCATCCTCTTCCTCCACCGGCGGTTTCCCCAGCTTCGACCTCTCCTCATTCACCTCTTCACGCAGTCGCTTTGCGTATACACGGGCGGCCTTTGCCACCTGTTCTTTCTGGTATTTCTTTTTGTTTGCACTTGCCTTGATGTGCGTCCCGTCTATGGATACCATGCTGCTGTCCACCATTCGGTTATTCAGCGCTTTGTTTAGGATATGCTCGAAAATTTCTGCCGCCAGTTCCTCCGGAAACCTCCGGCAAAACGCATAGCTTACCGTCGCAAAGTGCGGAATCTTGCCCGGAAGTCCGTAGCCCGGAAACCAACGGTATGCCACATTCACCTCACACTCCCGGTGTGTCTGCCTCAGCGACGGGATCCCGAACAGGTGCTGGATCAACACCATTTTCACCAGCACCACCGGATCTGTCCCCGGCCTTACATTTTTGGCTGCTCTATATCCGTTACCGCTACTTCTCGACGTCCATCTATTTCTCTTTCGTACATCTTTTCTCACCCTACACCATTATACCATTATACCAAAGAAGTCGCCGTAAGGCGACTTCTTTGACAGGCTGAGACAGGGGCCTTTAGGCCCCCTGTCTGATGCCTGCACATAAAATGCGGGGAATTTGTCTCCGGCTCCCCAGGGTTGCAAACGGCCGGTCCATATCGGACGGCAGGCTTATTTTCGCCGAGGCCGGAGCGTGCGTACTGCCTGTCTGGAGCTGCTTTTTCAACCGGACACCGCCGGGAATGCGGGCTTGCTCCGGCATCTCCCTGCGCTGCTTTCAAAGGGCAGCCGTGAGATATCCCTCCGCTTGTCGGGACGCGTATTTTCCAAAAATGCGACAGGGCGGCACAGCTGTTGTGCCGCCCTTCTTTGGATTATTTTGTCAGTGCCAGCCACATAGCGGCCGTGCTCTGCGACGGATCGGCGGGAACGATGAGCCTTCCGCTCTCCACCTCGTCGTGAATTGTCATCATGCGAATGTCGAACATCTGCATGGTTGTGCAGTAGGGAAGCTGTGCGAGATTTGCCGCATCCACGCGGCTTCGCAGAATGTCCATCGTCGCGTCGAATGCGCGCTCGATTTCACACATCAGATCATCGTACGATTCGTGACTGCGGATTGCGTCGTGCAGCCCTTGCAGCGACGCGCGGTCAAAAACGAGGATATCGGGGACGGCACGCCTATCCGAGCCGGCGTGCGCGAAGTGGCCGTCCAGCCGCTGCCAGATCTGTTTTTCCAGCTCGGACAGCGTGTCGATACGGCGGCCGCTGCGGAGCAGTTCAGTCAGTAGAAGGATTTCGTCGTTATCCATCTCGCCGCGTCGATTCTTCATTCCGTAATCGCAGATTTGATAAGTCCAGAATTCCGCCTCCGGCAGAATGCGGCCTTCATGTCCGACAAATGTATTTGCGGGCAGGACGGTTTGCTCGTAGCCAAGCAGACCCCAAGTTTCGCCGTTGTCCCGCTTTTCCGGCCATTCGAGTGTGTAACGCCTTTCCTGCTTGATGCAGAAGTCTGTAATGTAGGGGATGAGAAACCATTTGATGTCGCCGTCGGACATATCGCTTTGCATGGCGGTCAGCTCCCGTACTTTCGGCAACAGCGCGTCGGCCAAGCGGTCGATGAGTGCGCTGCGTTCCTTTGAGCGCGAGCACTGCGCGGCGTAGAGTGCTTGCTGGCATTCGCTGTCGAGGATGACAAAGTTTGTGACGTAGCGCGAACCTTCCTTTTTCAGCAGCGTCGCCTGCACCAGCAGTGCAAGCTCTTCTTCCATGTACGGAAGCGCGATGCCCAGCTCCATCGACAGCTCCTCTGCCGTCGAGGGGTTACAGGATGCCTGCAGCAGGATGTTTTTCGGCGCTTTGCGTTGGATTGCATTCCACGGCAGGCCGCTCGGCTGGTTGCCGCTGGCGGAAAACGTGATTTCCTCCGGGGCGTAGCTCTTTCTTCCGAATGTTCTTGACATTTCCATACCTTCCTTCAAAATCCGTCGTGCGCGGAACAGCCTGCTCCGCACCGTGCTTTCCGAAAGGCCCAGCCGCAGCGCGATGTCCGCAGTCTTCTCGTCGAGGATGTAGTACGCCACGAGAATGCTGCGGTAATCGGAAGCGATGAACGCCAGCTCGCGCCGGAGCAATGCGAGCTGCTCGCTGTTCACGACCTCGTCTTCGGCCCGAAAGGCATCCGCGCCGTCCTGCTCCTCGAGCGGGGCCGACAAACCCGCACGGCGTTTGCGGATGGCCCACAGGCGGTAGCGGTTGCGCGCGATCTGCCAGACGTAGGCAGACAGGCAGACAGGCTGAGCGCCTCTGCGCAGAGCCTGCAAAATGCAGAGCGAAATTTCCGAGGTCAGGTCCTCCGCCTCGTGCGAAGAGCCGGTTTTTTTCAGGCAGAAATAAAAGACCTTTCCCATCGTTTCCTCGGCGTACTGCGCGAACAGCGCGTCGGTCGTTTCCACGGCGTTGCCTCCCTTTTTTGCGTTCACCTATGTAGTGTGTGTACGGGCGGATTTGTTGCAAAATTTTTGAAAAAACGGACGGCATTGGGATACCTGCAGGTAAAACAGCAATTCGTATTTTTTGTGGAACAGGCATGATTTTGGCAATACTTGCTCTGCTTTTGTACATCCGCGGGAATAAAGCCGATGAGATTATAGGCAACATGAATCTTCTGTTTTCTCTTTTTGCTGGACTTGTCGGGAATCGCTCTGACTAACGATTTCAAAGAAGTCGGCCGTGCATCGATTGATGATTCAGATATCTTATCGAATTTTTCTTTTATAATTACATCCGTTTGTTCGATAATTTGAGCAGCCGAAAAACTCGCCATACGGACCGGAACGTTTCACCAACCGCCCGCCACAAAGGGGACATTCAAATTGCTCTTTTTTCATCTCGGCGCCATATCGCTCTTTGAGTTCCATTGCAAATTCAGATTCTTGCCCATTGACAGTAACGATAAAAACCTTTTTCTTCGCTCTTGTCAAAGCTACATAGAACAGCCGGCGTTCCTCTGCATAAGGATATTGGTCGCAATTATCAAGCAACAAATCTAAAATCGGAGCGTCTTGAATCTTGCTTGGAAAACCCATTCTTGACTTTTTATTGTTTATGATAAATACATAGTCTGCTTGCAATCCTTTTGACTTATGCGCCGTCAGGAACACCATGTTCAAATCGGGACGGGATTTGGCTTTTACCTCGATAAGCCCGCTTGTGTTGTTATACTGACAAGAAAAGAGTCCGCTGTCATTCAATAGTTTGGCATCAAATGAATATCTGCCGATAAAAAACACGCTGCTTCCTTTGGGAATATCATTCAGTTTCTTTGACATGAACTCAATGGAAAATTTGTCGGTATAGCCGGAGATTTCACCAAGCGGAAATCCAAAATCTTCGGATTTTCCTCTGATGGATTTTTTGATTTGGACAGGGTTTTGCATAATGAATCCGCCGCTTATTTCGATCAACTTTTGAGAGAACCGGTATGTGGTTTCAATCTTGCTGACTTCTGTTGCACCCCAGTATTTTGAGAAATTAAGAATGAATCCAATGTCGCTTCCTGCAAAGCGATAAATGCTTTGCCAATCATCACCTACACAGAAAAGCTCATAATCTCCGGATTTTCGCAGGCAGTCTAAGAGCGTAAAACGAGCTTTGGATACATCTTGATATTCATCGACAATTACATATTTATAGGGGTTGATATATTTTCCCTGCCGGACATATTCAGAAGCAAGGTGAATCATATCATTAAAATCAATTTCTTTGTGATCCGAAAGATATTTGCAGTACGCATTGAAGATCGGCTCGAGTAACGAAAGCAAAATATTGTTTGCCTGTGTATTGCTTCCAGTGTGATTCAAATTACGGACAGTCGCTATGTCGTACCCGTTGCTCTTGATCAGATTGATCAATGTTTCAAATAATTCGATGATGCCATCAAGTAAGGAATCACCCTCTGCAGCAACTTGTGTCCACAGTTCTTTGGAGGATTTCGGGGTTAAAGCAACGGAAGCAGCTTCCAGTTTTTCTTTCAATACATCGAGTAAATTACCTTCCAGTTTTTCATAGGCAAAGCACTCAATCATTGTGGTCTGATGTTCACGATGGGTAGCGCGTTTCCATTCCATAGAAGCACGATAGGCTTCTGTTGCACTCATTCCGTTTGCAGCTTTGAAATAAGACGGGACTTCTCCGTTTCGGTTGATTCCAAAATACTCAATATAGATTTTGTAATCGGGGAGATAAAAATCGGGATGATATTGCCCGTATTCGCTGGTGCGTGTATCAATTTCATAAGGATGTTCATAAATGTACTGTATGCCGTTTTGCATCAAGAAGTTGGCAATATCCATTTCGCCGTAGCTTTTCACTGTTTCATTGTTAACTGTAGTCGGCGGATTCAAATTCAGATATTCATCATATTCTTTCTGCGATTTGAAGTCAAATTCCGATTTTGCCACCACACGATTATACAGCAGATACGAACTCAGCAAATTGAGATATGTATCGGACTGCATATTCAGTACAAGCTGTTCCTTAACAAATTTTCGCAAACTGATTTGTGTAATTCTCGGCATTACACCATTAACTTGCGAAATAATATTCAATCCAAGTTTGTGAAATGTCGATGCGGCAATATTGTGTCCGGTTTCAGAAGAAATACGCTCATTCATCTCAGATGCAGAAGCGTTTGTGAATGACAACACCAAAATATCCTGCGGCAAGCATTTTTCTGTTTTAAGCAGATACTTGATTTTGCCGACAACAGTGGTCGTTTTTCCTGTTCCGGCACCGGCTATTACTAAGTGGTTATGCGCTTCCTTGACAATACAGGTCATCTGCTGTTGGTCAAGTCTTCGCCCCTCAACATTACCAATAAGAGTGTACGCTGCTTGTACTTTCATGCTCGCGGCTCTCTCGTTATGTTGAAGAATCTGATGTGACATGGAGCGAGCAACATCAACCAATTCGAGTTGCTTTTCGGATAGTAGTTTATATTTAGCAGCCTTTTTCAGCCGCAGAATTCTATGTGCTTCGGAATCAGCTAAAATTCCACTATTTCTGCTTCTCCATTCGTTTTCGGCGTGAGGATCAACAAACACTTGCGGTGCAGAAAATATTGATTTGGCATCACGCAGAGCATCGTCTATACGAGAAATCAAATCATTACAAGCAGCGTTTCGTTCTTGAACTTTCTTTTGATGCTGATCAATGATCGTTTGAATGAATCCCATATTTCCTCCTGTTCTTTGGTGGGGCGTACAACCTCGTATATATCGCCAATATCGCAATCAGGGTATTCACAAATACGCAAAAGTACCGACAGGGCAACTTCTTCAATTTTGTTACACTTTCCTATTGTGGCGGTAGCGAGACCCAAATCCCGACGCAGCTGCACTTTTGTAATATCTTTTTGAATCAGCAAAATCCAGAACGTTTTATAATTATCTTAATGTAAACGCCTCTCAAACACTTATACCGTGTTCAGTATATAATAATGCCTTGAATCCTCAGGCTTTCAACATATTGTTGCAATTCTTCCATAGAAAGTGCAAATCCGTCGTCCTTTTCTGTACATTCGCTGCGGGACAAAAATCTCACTGATCGAGCGTCTCCAATCCGTATGGCTGCTGTGCTCAACAGCGGCTATTTTCATGCTTTCACTAAAATTCACATGGATAGATGCATTCGGATATGCGACGCATCGCATAGGAAAAAACAAGCGATTTTCGGCTCTTAAACACACAAAAAACGGACGAAATCCAACCCAGGTTAAATGTCGCCCGTTTTCTTGTCCGATTCATGTCCGACAGATGCACATATTTCTTCAAATTCCTATCTTTTCGGCACACGCCCGTGCCGTCCGTTTTGTTATTCGCCGCTCGTCGTGCCGCTGCTTTCGATTTCGGGATACTCCACAGGCGGCTCCGGCGTCTGGGATTTAAGCGTATAACCTTCCGTTTCGTCCGCAAGTGCGATGACCAGCTGTCGGCTTTCGTCGTCATAGGTGCTGGAAAACAGGCGCATATAGCCCGTCACCGCCTCGGCGGGCAGGTAGCAGTCGCCGTTTTTGAACACGACGGGCGCACCCAGCCGTACCGGCGTGCCGTTGATGAACACGAGCGACGACCCGTCCGTGCAGGCGAGCGTGTCGCCTGTTTCGCGTATGGCGATCGTCCGCGATGTGTCGTCTCCGGTGAGCGTAAGGTCGTGCAGCGTTTCCAGAGCAGACACCGGTACGTACAAACCATAGTCGAGATTGACCTCGTCCGCAGCGTAAAGGACGGATCTTTTTTCGGTCTGTTTGATCGAAACGGCGTAGAGCGCGTCGTTTCCCGCCACATTGTGGAAGGAAATAAAGAATATTGCGAAAACTATTGCCGACAGCAGGATATAAAACGTCAAGAATACCAGCAGGGACAACGCAAACCGCTTCCGTGCGCGTCTGGCGCGCGCCTGCTTCCTGCGCAGCATTTCCGCGCGGCGCTGCTTCTGCTCGGGGGTGAGCGGCTTCGGCTTCGGACGGGGCGGCGGCGTCTGCTTCCGGGCGGGCGGGCGCTTGGCGGGCCGCTTTCCGTTCGGCCTTGCGGCCGGCCGTGCGGACTGCTTCTGTCCTTCCTTCCGTATGGGTCTCTGTTCCAAGGACGCGCCCTCCCTTCCATAAAATTTCCCGACTGCATTATAGCATGTTTTGTCGAACTTGGGAAGGGCTTTTTCACAATTTGCTCTGAAAAATCATACCTTACTGTATGGATACGCTTTATTTGAAAGGAATTGCACCTATGACAAACCGCTTTACGGAAAACGCCAGACGCGTGCTTTCCGACGCCGCGCGCACGGCCGGGGAACTGGGGCATGCGCATATCGGCAGCGAGCACATTCTGCTGGCCATCACACTCGACGGCGAAAGCACCGCGATGCGCGTGCTCAAGGGCGCGGGCATCACCAGCGACGGCGTCCGGCGGCGGATCATCGCGCTGCTGGGGATGGGAGAGAGCTGTGTGCTCACGGCCGACGACATGACGCCGCTGTGCAAAAAGCTGCTGCTGGATTCGTCGGTGTGCAGCCGCAGCCAGCGGTACGGCTTCATCGGCAGTGAGCATCTGCTGATGGCGATTCTGCGCGAGGACTGCAACGGGCGCCGCATCATCGAGACCGAGGGGGCGGACGTCAAAAAGCTTTACGCCAGCTTAGAGCGCATGTTTTCGGACGACGCCTCCTACGGCTCCGCATCGCCCGAGATGCGGCGAGCCGACCGCCGGCGGAGCGCGCCGACCGTCGAGCGCAATGCCGTCGACCTGACCGCACGGGCGGAGGAGGGACGCATCGAACCGCTCGTCGGGCGCGAGGCAGAGCTGGACCGCATTGTCAGTATCCTGCTGCGGAAAACAAAGAATAATCCCGTGCTCATCGGCGAGGCGGGCGTGGGAAAGACCGCTATTGTCGAAGGGCTGGCGGCGCGCATCGTGCAGGGGCGCGTGCCGCCGGACTTGCAGGGCAAGCGTGTTTATTCGCTGAGCGTCGCGTCGCTGGTCGCGGGGACAAAGTACCGCGGTGAGTTCGAGGATAAGCTGAAAAAAATCGTCGACGAGTGCCGCGAGGACGGTGACATCCTGCTTTTCATCGACGAGCTGCACACCATCGTCGGCGCGGGCGGCGCCGAGGGAGCGGTCGACGCGTCCAACATTCTCAAGCCGCCGCTGGCGCGCGGCGAAATCCGCATCATCGGCGCGACCACGCCGAAGGAGTACCGCACCAGCGTTGAGGCCGATTCGGCGCTCGAGCGCCGTTTCCAGCCGGTGACGGTCGGGGAACCGTCCGCCGCCGAGAGCCGCCGTATTCTTACCGGCATCCGGGGCGAATACGAGCGCTTCCACGGGCTGAAAATCACCGACGGTGCCATCAGCGCCGCCGTGGCACTGTCCGAGCGGTACCTGCCTTTCCGCCGTTTCCCCGATAAGGCCATCGACCTCATCGACGAGGCGGCGGGCAGCAAGCGGATGGAGGGCGGCAAGCGGCTGACTGCGGCCGACGTGGCCCGCACGCTCGGGCGGATGACGGGCGTGCCGGTCGACGGCGCGCTGCGCGTGTGCGAACGGGTCTCGCACGTGCTTGCGGGCGGGCTGTTCGGGCAGGACGAGGCGAGAGACCGCATCGCCGCCGCCTTCGAGACCGCCGACTGCGCTTCGCCCAACGGCGCGCCGCTCTGCTCGCTGCTGCTGTACGGACCGGAGGGCTGCGGCAAGACGCATGCCGCTTCGCTGCTGGCGGAGGCCGTCGGCGGCGGCGCGGAGGGACTGCTGCGCTTCGATATGTCCGAGTTCACCGAGCCGCACGCCGTTTCGCGTCTCATCGGCTCGCCGGCGGGCTACGTGGGCTTTGACGAGGGCGGCGCGCTCACCGAGGCGGTGCGGCGTAACCCCTACGCGGTACTTGTGTTCGAGAACGTCACCCGCGCTTCGGCCGAAGTACGCGCGCTGCTGCTTCGGATATTGGAGGGCGGCGGTTTGCGCGACGCGACGGGACTGCACGTCCCGTTCGGCAACACCGTCGTTGTGCTCACCTCCGCCGAGCAGGAGAAGGAGGCCTGCGTCGGCTTTTCCGCGCCCGCCGTCGGGGCGCTCCCGACCGAGCTGCGCGCGTTCGCCGACCGTGTCGACGCCGCCGTTCCCTTCGTTCCGCTGACCGCCGGGGCGCTGACCGCCATCGCCGCCGCCGCGCTTGCGCGTGCGGGGCTTCCAACGGAGCAGGCCGGCGCGCTGGCCGAAAATGCCCGCAGTCCGCGCGAGCTGCTCCGCCGCGTGCGCGCCGCCGCGGCGCGTCCGCTCTGCCTGCTGACCGAGGCCGAAACGGTCGAGCAGTAATACGGTGATGTGCCGCAGCCGCAATTTGCGAAGCCTTCGGATAACCGATTGAAAACGGCAAATCCCCCGCACTTTATACGGGGCTGTACCTGTTTGCTGAACAAAGCTGATTGGGTTGAACTTTTCATTGCTGTAAGCAGGGGACGGACCGAAGCCTTTCTTCGCTTTTGTCGGACGCTGCGTCAGCGGAAACCGTTGACGGAATTTCGAAAGAACGGACCGCGCGCCGGAGTATGTTTCGGCGGCGCGGGCTATGGGGAATTAGGAAGTTTTACGTGCCGCGGCGCGGTCGCAATTTCGCAGCCATCGGGCGTATGGCGGCCGCCCGTTTTCCGGCATCGGTGCGCAGCGGGCGGCGTTTCATATGCGTATTCCGTTCGGCATGCGCCGGCGCCGGTTTTGTTTCCTGCGCGGCAGGGAAGGAAATCGGACTTTCGACTCCGTATTGCGCTGCGGATTCGCTGCGCGGCTGCGACAGAAGCTTCGCCCACAGCGCCCGGGAACAGACGGATGCCCTTCCGGCGCGCTCTGCCTGCCTGCACCGCCCCGTCCGCCGTCTGCGGATATGGCCTGCGGCGCCGCGTCTTACCGTTCCCGGCACTGTTTTCGCAGCGTTTTTGCAGCCGAAAATGCAAAAAGTTTGAAAAACGCTTGACAAGGCGGTAAAATTCGGGTATAATAGCGGCTGTAAAGCTATTTTCTTTACAGCCGCCGTTTTTTCGGTATTCTAAATTCAGAAAGGGGCTTTGTCGCCGTGGAGGACAGGCGGGCCTATCTTTCGCTGCTGTATGACTGTTACGCCGGCGCGCTGACCGACCGCTGTCGCGACGCGCTGGACTTATATTATAACGACGATCTCTCGCTTGCCGAGGTGGCCGAACATCTCGGTATCACCCGTCAGGGCGTGCGGGACGCGCTGCAGCGCGGGCAGGAGCAATTGGAATTTCTGGAGCGCTCGCTCGGCTTCGTCGCGCGCGAGGCGGCCTATAAGCGCGCCGCCCGCAGCATTCTCGAAAAAAGCACGGACGAGGCCGTCCGTGCGGAGGCGGAGAAGATCCTTGCGCTGTGAACACCTGAGGGATAGGAGGGTACGCTTATGTTTCAGAGCTTGGTCGACAAAATGTCGCAGGCTTTTTCCAAATTCCGAAATAAGGGTAAGCTGACCGAGGCCGATGTCAAAGCCGGTATGCGCGAGGTCAAACTCGCGCTGCTGGAGGCGGACGTCAACTTCAAGGTCGTCAAGGACTTTGTGGCCAAAGTCACCGAGCGTGCCGTAGGAAGCGAGGTGCTCGAAAGCCTCGTTCCCTCGCAGCAGATCGTTAAAATTGTCAACGAAGAGCTCATTGCGCTGATGGGCGGCACCAACAGTAAGCTTGAGGTCGCTTCCAAGCCGCCGACGGTCATCCTGATGTGCGGCCTGCAGGGATCGGGCAAGACGACGCACTGCGCGAAGCTGGGCAAAATGCTCAAGAAAAACGGCAAGAACGTGCTGCTGACCGCCTGCGACATCTATCGCCCCGCTGCCATCAAACAATTGCAGGTCGTTGGCGAGCAGGCCGGGCTGACCGTGTTCGAGCGCGGCACGCAGGATCCCGTCCGCACGGCGGAGGAGGCCGTCAAGTACGCAATCAAATACGGGTTTGACACCGTCATCATCGATACCGCCGGCCGTCTCCACGTCGACGAGGCGCTGATGGCCGAGCTCAAGCGCGTGCGGGACGCCGTGCGGCCGACTGAGATCCTGCTCGTCGTCGACGCGATGACCGGACAGGACGCGGTCAACGTCGCGCAGTCCTTCAACGACCTGCTGGATATCACCGGCGTCATCCTGACGAAGCTGGACGGCGATACCCGCGGCGGCGCGGCACTGTCGGTCCGCCACATCACGGGCAAGCCCATCAAATTCGTCGGCGTGGGCGAAAAACTGGACGACATCGAACCCTTCCACCCCGATCGGATGGCTTCGCGCATCCTCGGGATGGGCGACGTGCTTTCGCTCATCGAGAAGGCCGAGCAGGCTTTCGACGAGAAGAAGGCCGCCGAGCTGGAGCGGAAGTTCCGCGAACAGAGCTTTACGCTGGGCGACTATCTGGAACAGTTCCGCCAGATCAAGTCGATGGGATCGGTTGAGTCGCTGCTGGGGATGATGCCCGGCATCAAGCCCGGTGCGCTCAAGGACGCAAAGATCGACGAAAAGCAGATCGGCCGTACCGAGGCCATCATCCTGTCGATGACCGAGCGCGAACGCGTCCGTCCCGATATCATCAATTCCTCGCGCAAAAAGCGCATCGCCGCCGGCAGCGGAACGTCGGTGGAGGAGGTCAACCGCCTGCTCAAGCAGTACGAGCAGACCAAAGAGCTGATGAAGCGCTTTATGGGCGGTAAAAAAGGCAAAAAGGGACGGCTTGCGTTCCCCTTTTGAATAGACAGAACAAGGAAAAAACATATTTTTTGGAGGAAAAGAATCATGGCAGTCAAGATCAGACTCAGAAGAATGGGCGCAAAGAAGGCGCCGTATTACCGCGTGGTCGTGGCCGACTCGCGTTATCCGCGTGACGGCAGATTTATCGAAGAAATCGGCACCTACAACCCGCTGACCGATCCCGCTACCGTTGCCATCGACGCGGAGAAGGCCAAAGCCTGGATCGCCAACGGCGCGCAGCCGACCGATACCGTCCGGGCGCTGCTGAAGAAGAACGGGGTGCTGTAAAAACACACACCGCGACAAAGCGGAAAGGGGCAAGTTTTTTTGGCGATGAAACAGGTTTTGACAGACATTGTAAAGTCCATCGTAGACAATCCCGACGAGGTCGTCGTGCTGGAGAAGGTGAGCGGGGATATGAGCATCCTCGAGCTTTCGGTTGCCAAGGATGACATGGGCAAGGTGATCGGCCGTCAGGGCAGGGTCGCCAAATGCATCCGCACAGTGATGCGCGCTGCGGCCGCCAAGGAAAACAAGCGCGTCATAGTTGATATCGTACAGGCGTAATGCGGCGCTATCTGGAGGCCGGCCGCCTCAATTCCCCGCGCGGGATCAAGGGCGAGCTGCGCTTTGAGTGCTGGTGCGACAGCCCCGGGTTTTTAGAGGGCGTGCACACCTTTTATCTCGATGCGGAGGGGACGCGCCCGCTGCACGTCGCGCTCTACCGTCCCTCGATCCCCTCGCTGACCTTTGAGGGGTACGAGGACCGCACCCGCGCCTCGCAGCTTGTCAACCGCACGATTTATTTTGACCGCGAGGATGTGCCGCTGCCCGAGGGCGTGGTTTACAACGACGACCTGCTCGGCCTGCCGGTGTTCGATACCGGCGGCGCGCGGCTCGGCAGCCTGACGGCGGTCGAGGAGGGCGTGCGCGGCTACCACTATGTCGTCACCGGCGGGGAAAAGAGCTACCGCATTCCCGCCGTCGACGAATTCGTGAAAAGCGTGTCGCTGGAAGACGGCGTCGTCGTCGCTCTCATCGACGGGCTGGAGCTGTGATTGCGAAGCATCAGAGCAAGGGCGGTGCCGTTTTGTGAATTTTGAAGTTCTCACCTTGTTTCCCGCGATGCTCGAGGGCTTCTTTTCGGAGAGTATCCTCGGCCGCGCGCAGGAGAGCGGGGCCATTCGCGTCCGCTGCACGGACATCCGCGATTATACGCGGAATAAGCACCGTCGCGTGGACGATACGCCCTACGGCGGCGGCTACGGGATGGTGCTGGCATGCCAGCCGGTCGTTGACTGCCTCCGCGCGGTGAAAAGCCGCCTGACGGGCAGCGTGCATACCGTTTACCTTTCGCCGCAGGGCGGCTTGTTCAATCATAAGAAGGCCAGGGAGCTGGCCGGGTATGACAACCTTATCCTGCTCTGCGGGCATTATGAGGGCGTGGACGAGCGTATCCTCGAGCTGGAGGTCGACGAGGAACTGTCGGTCGGCGATTATGTGCTTACCGGCGGCGAGCTGCCCGCGGCCATCGTGGTCGACGCGGTGGCAAGGCTGGTCGACGGGGTGCTGCCGTCGTCCGAGGTGCATGATGACGAGAGCATCGTCACCGGACTGCTGGAATATCCGCAGTATACGCGTCCGCGCGTATTTGAGGGCCTCGCCGTGCCCGAGGTGCTGCTCGGCGGCGACCATGAAGAAATACGGAAATGGCGGCTGGCGCGCGCCTTCGAGCGAACGCTCGAAAAGCGCCCCGAGCTGCTCGAGCTGCTGAAGGGGGAAGAGCCGCTTGACCGGCGGGATGAAACACAAGCATAGCTATCTCGGCCGTCTGGCGCAGGACAGCCTGATTCTTTCCGCCCTGAACGCATTGCAGGCGCGGCTGGGCCGTCTGCTGCACAGACCCTCCGGCCGCCGGCGTGTCCGCACGGCGTCCGAGGGGCTGTTTTCCGCGCTGCGCCGGCGCGCGGCGGTGTCCAAGCGCACCGCTGTATTGAAAATGAAAGTGGCCTCCGCCGTCGAGAACAGCGCGGCGGTGCGTGCCTACCGCGGTTTTGTAAGGACGCTTTTGGGACTGTCCATGCAGACGGTCGCGGTCTTTTTTATTACCTTTGGATTGTACGCGCTTGCCGCCGTTTTTATCCGCCTGTTTACCGCCGGGCGCCCGGTTTCGCCGGGTGAACTGACGCCCGGCGTGCTGAGCCTGCTGTTTGCGGTGCTGCTTGTCGGCTGCGGTGACTCGCTGCGGAGCAAGCTGCGCGGCAGCGGACTGTTCCGGCTGCTTTTTGTCCGTCTGCTTGGCGTGGATGAGCAGACGCTGGATGGTACGGGCGCCGTCCGCGGCTACGGGGCGGTCGCCGTCATCGTCGGCACGCTGCTCGGGTCGATGAGCTATTTTGTGTCCGCGTGGAAGGTGCTTTTTTGCCTTCTGAGCCTGCTGTTCGCATTGGCTGTCCTCCGCTTTCCCGAGACGGGTCTGCTGGCGGCACTGCTGCTGTTTCCGTTCCTGCCGTCGGCGGGGCTGGCGGCGCTGCTGATCGTCTCATTTATCAGTTATCTGCTGCGGCTGGCACGCGGAAAGCGAAATTTTCGTTTTGCCGCGTCCGACGGCTGCTTCTGGTTTTTCGCCGCCGCATCGCTTCTGCTGGCGGCCGGCGGTACGGGTATGTCCGCCGCGCTGCGGCTCTGCTGCGCTTGTGCGTTCCCGCTGTGCGTGAACCTGCTGCGCTCGGAAAAGCTGCTTTCGCGTGCGTTTTCCTGTCTGTTTGTCGGTTTGTCGGCGTTCGCGGTCCTGTTCTGCCTGTCGGTTTGGATGCCGTCGCGTGCCGTCTGGGAACTGCTGGGGCTCCCCGCTTTTGCGCCGACGGCAACGGCCTCTGCGGTCTGCCTGCTGACGCTGCTGCCGCTCTGCGTCCGTGCGTTGCTGCGCGCGTCTTCCCGCAGGCTGCGGCTGGCAGCACTGTTTCTGCTGGCGGTCGACGGCTGTGCGCTTGTGCTGCTGCGCAGCGAATCGGTGTTGTATCTTGCGCTCATCCTGCTGACGGCTTCGTTTGCACTATCCACGGGAAAGGTACTTTCCTCCGTGCTTGGGATGGGTCTGTTTTCTCTGGCGGCCGTCGGCTTCATTCGCTGTGCCGCAGCGCTGGGCGCGGTTGCGGATACGCCCTTCTTCCCTGAACGGCTCCTCCCCGTATTTCCGGTTCCCGCGCTGTTGACCGGCGTCGGAGGCGGCTCGGGATTTTGCGCGGTGTTCGGCAGCGCGTTTCCCGAAATTTCAGGTTATTTCCGACTTGCCGCCGAAGGCGGGGTGTTCTATCTGCTGTTGCCGGCTGCCGTTGCCTGTCTGACCGCCGCCCGTGCCGTGCCGCTGCTGAAGGGCCGGAACGGTGCGGATAAGACGGCGGCCTGCGGGATGTGCCTGCTGCTGGCGTTTGCGTTGGCCTCGGCGGTGTTTGATGTGTTTGCCGACAGCGCTGCGGAATTTTTGTTCTGGGCATCCGCCGGACTGCTGTCCGCGTCGGCGGAGAACGGCGCTTCGACTGTCCCGCTTGCGGAGATCTGATGCTTAGAGAGGTTTTTGCTGGATGAAAAAGAAAATTCGCTTCAATCTGCTGGACGCGGCGATCCTTCTTGTCGCCGCCGGACTGCTCCTCTCGTTTGTGTTCCGCGCGGAGATTTCGCGGTTCGTCTCGGGCGCGGAGCAGGCGGAATATACTGTTGCCTTTACCGTCGTCACCACGCCGGATAATGCCGACGCACTCACTGTTGGAGCGAGGCTGACAGACGGGGACGGCGCCGTGTATACGGGGGAAGTGACTGTGCTTTCGCCCGCGGAAGGCTTCGGTGCGCTTGCCGGCCAGCGCGCGCTGG
Source organism: Candidatus Woodwardiibium gallinarum (assembly GCA_904419545.1). Classification (GTDB taxonomy): domain Bacteria; phylum Bacillota; class Clostridia; order Oscillospirales; family CAG-382; genus Woodwardiibium; species Woodwardiibium gallinarum. Next base: position 11,016 of record CAJFRY010000030.1, on the reverse strand, counting down.
CCGTGGAGGCCGATATGCACGGTTATACGAAGGACGGCCGCGCCTATCTTGCCGGCGGCACCCTGTTGGAGCCGGGCGCTTCGTTCACCGTGACGGCGGATGGTCGGGAACTGTTCGTACAGATCGATTCCGTTCATGAAAAATAGCAATTCGCACAAAAAGTTTCACCCGATTTTGGAATATTCGTATAGAATGATGCCGTTCCTCTCTTGTAAAAAGAGCGCGAATTTGTTATAATGAAAAAGCAGACTTGAAAATTGGAGGTTTATCGATGCTTACCAAAACCGTAACGGTTGAGAATGCAGTCGGGCTGCACGCAAGACCGGCAACCTTTTTTATACAGAAGGCCAATTCGTATAAAAGCTCCGTATGGATTGAAAACAGCGACAGGAGAGCCAATGCGAAAAGTCTGCTCGGCGTTTTGTCTCTGGGGATCACGAAGGGCAAGGAGATTACAATCATCGCCGACGGTGTGGACGAGAAGGAAGCTGTGGACGGGCTCGTCGACCTTATCCTTTCCGACCTGAACGGCTGACAGTTTTGTGTGAATCGGATTGATTGACGCGTCCGGGCTCATTTTACCAATGGGTCCGGGCGTTTTGTGTTTTCTCAGGGGGTGAATCGAGTGGAGAAGACCGAGCTGCTCCAAAAAGCGCGGCTGCTTCCGGCCACGCCCGGTGTGTACATCATGCGCGATAAATTCGACCGCGTGATTTACGTCGGCAAATCGAAGGCGTTGAAGAACCGTGTGTCCAGCTATTTTGCACCGGGCGGCGTTCCGGCGGGCAAAACGGCTAAGATGGTCGCCGCCGTCGATCATTTCGAGGTCTACCATACCTCCACCGAGCTGGAAGCGCTGGTGCTGGAAAATTCGTTCATCAAGCAGTACATGCCGCACTATAACATCAAGCTCAAGGACTCGGAGGGCTACCCCTATATCAAGCTTACGCAGGGCGACTATCCCACGCTGTCGGTGACGACGCGGCACGACGGCGACCGCGCGAAGTATTTCGGACCGTTTTCCTCCCACGGGACGGCGCTGAGCATCGTCAATTCCGTGCGCAAGGCGCTGGGACTGCCGAGCTGTCACCGAAAGTTCCCGCAGGACATCGGCAAGGGCCGCCCCTGCCTGAATTACCATATCGGCCAGTGCATCGGCGTCTGCCGCCCGGGCGGGGTGACGGCGGAGGAGCTGCGCGAGCGCTACGACCAGGCTTCGCACCTGCTGCGCGGCGACTACGGCAGCCTGCTCCGGCTGCTCGAGGAGAAGATGGAGGCGGCTTCGGAAAATCTCGAATTTGAGCGCGCGGCCAAATACCGTGACTGCATCCGCAATGTCCGCAAGCTCGGTGACAAGCAGCATATCGTCGCCTCGCCCGATACCGAGTGCGATGTCGTCGGCGTGTACAGCGACGATCTGGGCGGTTCGGTGACGGTCCTGTTTGTCCGCGGCGGCGCGATCACCGACCGCGAGACCTTTTACTTCGGCGCAGATGAAATCCTCGACGGCCCGGCGCTCGTTTCCTTCCTCACGCGGTTCTACCAGCTTCGCGAATACATTCCCGAGAGCATTCTGCTCTCCTATCCGCTCGAGCCGGAGGAAGCCGAGCTGCTGTCTGAGCGGCTCTACGGCAAAAGCAGCCGCGCGAAGGTGAGCGTGCCCGTCCGCGGTGAGAAAAAAGAGCTGTGCGTGCGCGCATACGAAAATGCAAAAGAGCTGATACTGCATAAGAGGGCCACCGACGCGAAGTCCTCCGGCCAGCTCGCCGCGCTGGCCGAGCTGCTGCAATTGGAGGTTCTGCCAGAGCGCATCGAAGCCTATGACATCTCCAACAGCGGCGACGAGCACATCACCTGCGGGATGATCACATTGCTCGACGGCAGGTTCGCCAAGCGGGAATACAAGCTGTTCAATATCAAAAAAAGCGATACACAGGACGATTACGCCGCTATGCGCGAGGCGATAGAGCGCCGCATCGCACACCTGTCCGACTGGGGCGCGCCCGACCTGATCCTGCTCGACGGCGGACGTACACACGTGGCCGTTGTCCGCGATCTGCTGGCGGAGAAGGGGATTTCGCTGCCGGTATTCGGGATGGTCAAGGACGAGCACCACAAGACCCGCACGCTCACCGACGGCGATCATGATATCGGGCTGACCAAGCGGCAGGACATCTTTGTGTTTATTTATAAAATCCAGGAAGAGGTGCACCGCTTTGCCTTCTCGGGGATGGACGCCAAGCGCCGCAAGAGCGTACGCAAAAGCGCACTGGAGTCGGTTAAGGGTGTTGGCCCCGAAAGCGCCAGACGGCTTAATGCGGCCTTCGGCGGCCTGCGCGGCGTTCGCGAGGCGACAGCCGAGCAGCTTGCTTCGGTCAAGGGCGTAACCAAAACCGCTGCGGCGGCGGTCTATGCACATTTCCACCCAGACGTGCCGCGGGAATGACGAAAGGACGATGAAAGAATGCGGATCATAACCGGGTCGGCGAGAGGCACGACCTTAAAGACCCTGCCGGGAGAGGAAACGACGCGCCCCACCGCCGAGCGTGTGAAGGAGGCGATGTTCTCCGCCGTGCAGTTCGAGCTGGGGGACAGGGTCGTGCTCGAGCTGTTCGGCGGCTGCGGGCAGCTTTCGCTCGAGGCGCTTTCACGCGGGGCAGCCAGCGCGACGATCGTGGATTCGGCCCGCGCGGCCTGCGGGATCATCAAGGAAAACGCGGTTAAAACCAAGCTGTTCGACCGCTGCCGCGTCATATGCTCGGATTGGAAGTCCTTCGTCAAGGGGATGGCCGGCCGTGCGTCCTATTCGCTGCTGCTGCTCGACCCGCCGTATAAGGCGGGCGCGGTCGACGAGGTGCTTTCGCTCGTCCTCGAATGCGGCCTGCTGTCCGATGATGCCGTTGTCATTGCCGAGACGGCCGCCGACGGCGTCCCGGTCCCGCCCGACGGCTGGACGGCCAAAGCCTACCGTTACGGCAAGACCTACGTCACCATCCTTCGACGGAACGGAGAGGGGGAACGGTAATGCGGACGGCCATCCTGCCCGGCACTTACGACCCGATCACCTGCGGCCATACGTCGCTGGCCGTCCGCGCCGCAGCGCTGTTCGGGCGCGCGGTCGTCGTGGTGATGAACAACACCGAAAAGCGCACGCTGTTTTCGTTCGACCAGCGGCTCGAGTTGGCGCGCGCCGCGTTTCCGGACAGGACGGATATAGAGGTCGTCGGCTGCGAAGGGCTGCTGGCTGATTTCGCCGCGTCCTGCGGAGACGCCGTGCTCGTCAAGGGCGTGCGCGACGCGCGCGATTTTGCTTACGAGGCCAACCTCGCCGAAATCAACCGGCGGCTCGGCGGCGTGGAGACGCTCCTGCTGCCCGCCGATCCGGCTGTCGGCTTTATCTCGTCCACTTTCGTGCGCGAGCTGATCAAATATCAAAAACCGCTGGCGGGCTATGTCCCCGACGGCGTGATTAAAAGAATAGGAGAGCTGCAGAGATGAGCGTGATCGTGAAGACCGATTTGGAATTCGTCCGGGAAAAGCTGAAAAGCCCGTTCGGCTTCAAGGGCCGCTACCTTGACGAGCTGTGGCAGACGGTCGCGCTGGTCGCGACCGAGCGTCATACCGCCGTCGCGCCCGCCACCGAAAGCGTTCTCTGGTCGGACGGCGCCGTGTTCGGCGAGAACCCGCCCGCCGCCGCCAACGCGCTGATGATGACCGTCACCGCCCGCGCGCTGCGTCTGCTCGAGGGCAGGGAGCTGGTCCGCCCGGACCTGATGCTCGACGCGCTGCTCCCGTCGCTTGAGGACTACGCCGAGGCCGTCTGCGGCCGCTGCGTAGCGCCGACCTTCGTGCTCAATGCGCTCGTCGGCGTGGATATCGCGCTTTGGTCGCTTTACGCGCGCGAGAACGGCATCGACAGCTTCGACGGCATCGTCCCGCCCTATGCAAAGGCAGCGATGGCGCACCGCCACGCGCAGCTTTCGCATATCCCGCTGATCTCTTACGCCGTCGGTGAAAAGGAGCTGCGCGCCTGTCTGGATGCGGGTACCGCGCTGCTGAAAATCAAAATCGGCAAAGCCGTTTCGGGCGCGCCCGGCTCGGAGGAGGATATGGCTTCGATGGCCGCTTGGGACTGCGCGCGGCTGGAACAGATCCACGCCGTCGCCAAAGACTACCGCACCCCCTGCACCAAGGACGGCCGCGTGTTGTACTATCTCGACGCCAACGGCCGTTATGACAATAAGGAACGCTTGCGCCTTCTGCTCGATCACGCCGACCGCATCGGCGCGCTCGACCGCATCGCGCTGCTCGAGGAGCCTTTCGCGCCCGGCGATGAAACCGACGTTTCCGACCTGCCTGTGACGGTCAATGCCGACGAGAGCGCGCACAGCGTGGAGGACGTCCGCCGGCGGCTCGCGCTGGGCTATCGCGCCGTTGCGCTCAAGCCGATCGCAAAAACGCTCTCGGTCTCCTTTCGGATGGCCGCAGCCGTATATGAGGCGGGCGCGCAGTGCATGTGCGCCGACCTGACGGTCAACCCGTTCTTAGCGCAGTGGAACAAGCAGTTTGCTGCGCGCGTCGCGCCGCTTGCGAAGATGAACGTCGGCTGTCTGGAGGTCAACGGCAACCAGAATTATATCACATGGGACGCACAGAAAGCGCTGCTGCCTGCGGGCGTCCGCTACGCCGACGAGGATAACGGCGTGTTCACGCTGGATTCCGATTTCTACAGAACGAGCGGAAAGCTGTTCGGCGAGAACGGCTATCACGCTTTCTTTACAAAAAAATCCTGATAAGCTCTTGCAATTCGCGCGCGATTGGGGTAAAATGTCGATAACAGGGTCAAGCAGAACGAAAGGTTGGTTTTACATATGGAAAAGATAGCGCTGATCATGAACGGCGGTTCACGCAATATGGTCATCAGCGACAAAACGCTTGCGCGGCTGAAAACGCTCGGCGAGGTCGTCATCAACGAAGGCTCCGCCGGCAAGGCGGACGTGATCAGGGCCATCACCGGCGCAACGGTCGCCATCACCTCGTGGGGGAACACCGGCATCGACGGCGACATCCTCGCCGCCTGCCCCGACCTGAAGCTTGTCTGCCACGCGGCCGGTTCGGTCAAGCCGATCGTCACCGACGAGCTGTGGAAGAAGGGCGTGCGCGTCGTTTCCTCCGCCTGCCCGCTCGGACATGGCGTCGCCGAAACGGCGCTGGGCTTTACCATCTCTGCTTCAAAAAATTTCTATAATCTCAATGTAAACATCCACAACGGCGGCTGGGAGGAGGGTAAGTCCGACATCGGCGACCTGTTCGACCTGACCGTCGGCGTCATCAGCGCGGGCTGGGCCGGTGCGCATTACATCGAGCTTTTGCAGTCCTTCAACGTCGACGTCCTGCTGTACGACCCGTTCGTCTCCGATGAGCGCGCGGCGGCGCTCGGCTGCCGGAAGGCGACGCTGGAGGAGCTGCTCCGGGCTTCCGACATTGTGTCCATCCACGCGCCCTCGATTCCCGAGACCTATCATATGTTCAACGAAGAAACCATCGGTATGATGAAGGACAACGCCGTCCTCATCAACACCGCGCGCGGCTCGCTCATCGACGAACAGGCGCTGTATAAGCATATGAAGGCCGGCAAGCTCAAGTACGCCTGTCTCGACGTGACGGACCCCGAACCGCCCGCAGCCGACAATCCGCTGCGCACGTTGCCCAACTGTATTATGACGCCGCACCTCGCGGGGCTGGCGAATAACGGCCTCAAGCGCATCGGCGCGTTCGTATGCGACGAAATCGAACGCTTCCTAAAGGGTGAGAAGCTCGTTGCCGAGGTCACCGAGGATATGCTGGCCAGGATGGCGTGAGAACAGACGTCTTGTTCTCTTTGCATTGCCGCTGTTCCTTGGATTTGCAAGAAACAGATATTGTACGGCATATTTCTCTGACGCTTTTCCCGGAGCGTCATTCGCTTTGGCGAATATAAAATGTAAGCATAAGGTGGAAAACGAACGTAAAAGGAAAGGGAACGGAATGAAAAAGCATGTGATGACCGCTGTTTGTATCCTGCTGGCCGCAGCCTGCGTTTGCCTGTCGGCCGCGCTGGTGCTGTCTGCACGGGATGAGGACGGACAGGGGGCCGGTACAACGCCCGGGCTGGCGACCGCATCGAGCAGCGATATCCAGTTCAAGCTGGCGCTGCTGCATCTGTATAAGGAAGCGACGGACGTTACGCTCGTTCTGCCCTATACCACCGTCAATCTCACGCAGACGGCTGTTACGCGCGCCTTTATCGGCAGTGCGGAGGGCGAGGCCGCCATACGTGAGATGAACGAGCGCGTTGACCGCACGCTCAATTCGGCCTTCGAGACGATGGGCGACATTACGGATAAGTACGCCGCTGTCCTCAAGGAATACGGCATCTCCTCCGCGTCGTCCTACCAAACCAAGCTGACGGAGCTGCAAAATATGTTTGCGTCGCTTAAGAACGCGTCCAACGAGCTGATCTCGCGCACGCGCACGCTTATTAATCGGATGAACGGCGATTATGACGCGTATTACACCAGCTATTTAGAGCAGCTCAGCGATCTTTCGGGCAAGATCGAGACCTATGGCGATACGCTTGAAAACGAGTATCTTGCGCTGCTGTCCGCCATCAGCGATAGTTACGAGACCATTCAATAAATCATGCGCGCCGAACACGTTGTTCGGGTGCTTGGGTTTTGCGCGGTGATCCGCAAAATCCTTTCCCCTGCTGCATGGCACGGTGCGATGCGCATGGATTCATGACTGTATTTCCTAAAAACGGTTAAAAAGAGCCGTTTTAAGGAAATCGCCCGCCAAAGGCGGGCGAACAAGCCGCAAAGCGACTTATTCAGCGGACATGCAATAAAACAGCGGGGGACGGCCGGCCGTCTCCCGCGCTTTTTCTTTGTCGCTGTGTTTCTGTTCGGATAGTGCCATATTCCCCGTTTTCTGACGGCGGGATGCGGCGGCAGCATGCCGATGTGGCGCAAACGGGCGCTTACCGCCGTCATCGAAACGGGAAATGCCCGGGGGCGGGCGCATAGTATTTCTGCGGCTGCAAACCCGGAACTGCGGCGCACTTGCCTTTTGCGCGGAGCAGTGGCTGCGGACAGCCGGCGGCAAGTTTTTTGACAGGAGGATACCTGATATGAAGCTGCGCTTTCGATTCTGTCTTATGCTGGCGGCCGTTGCGCTCGCCGCAGCCGGCACGCTCGTGTTTTTCGGCGTTATCCCGCTCAACAATCCGTCGGAAGCCGAATTTCCCGTCCGCGGCGTGGACGTCTCGGCGCATCAGGGGCGCGTCGACTGGCCGACGCTCGCGTCGCAGGGGATAGATTTTGCGTTCGTCAAGGCGACGGAGGGCAGCTCCTTTGTCGACAGCCGCTTCGCGTATAATTTTGCGCAGGCGCAGAGAAGCGGGCTGCGGGTCGGTGCGTACCACTTTTTCAGTTTCGAGAGTTCGGGCGAAGCGCAGGCGGCCCATTTTATCGAAACCGTCGAGCCTTTTCCGGGAATGCTGCCGCCCGTCATCGATCTGGAATACTACGGCGGCTTTTTCGACGACCCGCCCGCGCCCGGGCCGGTCCGCACCGAGCTGGATGCGCTCGTCGAACGGCTGACGGCGCATTACGGCGTCAGTCCGATCCTTTATGTCACTGAGGCGTCGTATGCGCGCTATATCGAAGGCGTGGAGGCTTATGACGGGCTGGACATCTGGATTCGCAGCGTTTACCGAAGTCCGCAGATGCATGCATGGACGTTCTGGCAGTATTCCAACCGCGCGCGGCTGAAAGGCTATGACGGCGACGAACGGTATATCGATCTGAACGTCTTCCGCGGCACCGAGAGGGAATTCGAGGAGAAGTATCCGAACGGGCAGCAAGCATATCCTGCCGATTCTTCGGCCGATATCGATATGTCGGGTCGAAGATATGGCGGCGGCGCGGTCTGCCGTCGGACGGGCGCCGGCGGGTTTCGGTTTGGGCTGCCGAAAGCCGCTCGGTGCAAAAGCCCGGAACCGCCGGCAAATGGGAAACAACACGCGGCAAATCGGTTTGCAGCCGAGACGACAGCCCTTCCGCCGTCCCTGTTTTTGAAAGGGGAGAATCTCTCAGCCGGCAGAATGCTTGTCCTCAAACCATGACCAGGGCCGGGAAATGCGCTGTCCTTCCAGAAATGACAGAAGTCTTTCGTCTGTGACAGGTGTAAGCGCACCTGACTTCGGGCGGCTTTCGTAATACCACGCCTGCTGGTCGACATATAAAAACGTCCCCGCAGAACGGTTGGAAACAGGACAGCCCTCAAAGCAAAGATACAGTTCCAAGCGGCCTGTGCCGGCTTCGTCATAGGCAACCGCTTCGTCCTGCGCGGCTTCCATGATCGCCTGCACGGCGCGCAGGATATGTTCGTCCGCCGTTGCTTTTCGACCGATAATCGCGGAGCTGACAGTGCCTTCGCCGGGGATCTGCGTGCCCTCCTTTGCAAAGCATATCGGATCGGCTCTCGGCCCGATATGCTCGGCGATTAAAAACTGTTCGCCGGCGTCGCCCTCTGCGCGGAACAGCCGATACCCGTTCTGTGTTTTTCCGATCTGTGTTCCAAGCACATAGCCGTAGGGAGGGTCAACGGACCTATAGCTTTCGCCCTTATACGTGAACGCCGTCACATACTCGTTCATTTCCGCAACCGTTCGGTTTTGGTATATACATCTGCCCGGAGCGAACAGCAGCACCGCGAGCAGGACGGCCAGCACGACCCGGCGGACCCATTCGGCCGCTTTGTTTTCGTATCTCGCTTTCATCGATAAAAGCCTCCGTTGTTTTGCGGCTTTCGGAACAAACGTTTTGTTGCTTTTGCATGGCCGCCGTAGTTTTTCGTATAAAAAGACGGTAATATTGCGTTTGCGATATCACAGGCATATACGAAAGCATTCGTGCTGTTTTGCATGGCATCGGAAGTGGGCAAATGTGCTTGAACCTTTTGTTTATTGATTCGTGCGTATACTTCTCGGGGACGGCGGTGATGCGCGCGTAGAATTCAACGCTGTAATATGCAAGTGAAACAGCAAACGACATCCGGCTCACCGGCGCCTAAAATCTACGCGAATTACTGCAAGTAAAGATAGAGCACTCCACTGTCGTTTACAAAAAATCGGTAAACATTTTTTCGAATTACATATTTGTTAATAATATATTTTGGGCGCGGTTTGTCTATTTCTATATCGATGTGATAACATCTGTCTCCAGTACGATCATTCATATAGATATCCGTCTTTTTGACCGGTCGAAAAAGTCCATAGCGATTTGAAGGGCTTCTTCCTCGTCGATTGTGACCTGTGGTAAGAAAGACAACGTTTCATCTCCGTTTTCACCGAACAGATCATCATATAGCTCGTACTTGACAAACTGTTTCGAATATCCTTCATCAACAAAAAACATGCCTTCCCTTTTTCTGACCTGCGCTGCGGCATCATCCATAGCCGTTCTCCCCTGTATATACCACCAGATGAACAGCGCCAGAGCGGCTACGGCCAATATGATGACAAATATGATAAAAACGGAAAGCGTGATTTTCTTTGCTTTTGTCATTGCGCCATCCCCCTTCCGTTGATTTTCAACAATCGTCAATTTTCATAAAGCCCATAGAAGCATAATCCCGGTTCAACGTAACGGCCCGAATTTGTCAAAGTGTCTTTGCTATAATCTTACGTTGATTTCCCGGATTTTCGGATTGTTTAAGGCATACGCCGCTCATAAAGCCATTGCGCTTCCCGTTTGCGTGGCATCGGATGCCGGTAATTCTGTTTATTCGTGCGTATACTTCTCGGGGATGGCAATGATGCGGGCGGAGAATTCGACGCTGCCGCCCGTGTTTTCGGCGGTGCCCATCAGGTTGTACACCGGCTGGAGGATCTCGCAGCCGTCGGAATACCGGTTGACGAACAGCAGCTTCGTCCGCTCGACGGTCAGCTTATCCGCCGCGCCGGAAAAATTCCGGTTCGTCGCCGACTCCAGCACGAACGCGTCCGGCTCCTTGATCTTCGCCACAGCCTCGTCCAGCGTGAGCATATCCAGCTCCCCGGTCTTTTCGTAGTCGTAGAATTTGATCTCGATATCATATAAACCGTTGGAATCGAAATACAGATCGCAGATGTCGTTGCCGATGACGCGCACGCCGTCAATTAAGCGTCTAAATGAAACGCGCTTGGATTCGATATAATCTCCGTCACTTGAAGAAACCATTTGCTCGGAGGTTACACAAGGTATTCATATTCACCTTCGATCAAGGGCAAAATATCGAATATGGCTTTAGATGCTGTTTCCAGCTCTGCGTCTGTTTGTGTCATAGCTTCTCGTATTCCGTTGTCGCCCCAAAAAGAAAGTGTATTGCCGTCCTCAAGCAGCAGGTTGTTATTGTTTGACTCAAGTTTCATCTTATTATCGTATTCAAGGATTTCTCCTTCAATACCTAAAAAAACGGCCATCGTCTGAAATTCTTCGCGTGTAATGGTACGCGGCGTAATTTTATACACGGGCATCATATTAGAATAGCTTTCGATGGAGTGATTTTCGACTTTTGTCTTTCCGACGATCGTGGTTTCCATTATGTCGTGTTTGTCACCCGACATTTCCGCGCCGAGGCTGATGCGTTTGTACGGTCCGCCTGCGGAGCAGGACGAGAACAGAAGCAGTGCGATGACCGTCAGGCAAAGCCATTTTTTCATTGCAGTCCCCTCCTGAAATATCCGTCCGTTTTTACCCATCGATTTGGAACGGTATGTTCTATTATAGTGTAGGGACAATCCGTCCGAATGTCAAGCAAAAAAGTTGTAAAAACGTCTGGCCGGGCACAACACCCTGCCGGATGCGGACAGCCGTACCGGTTTCCAGGCTGCGATTACAAAGGGACCGCCATCTGTTGTGAACGGACGGCGGTCCCTTTATTTGGCTGCGTTTAGCTTCTCTTGCGGATGAACGTGACCGTCACGGCGATGGC
>CAJFRY010000029.1 GCA_904419545.1 Candidatus Woodwardiibium gallinarum | reverse complement strand
CTCCGCTGCTGTCTTCGGTTCCCCTCCGACTCCCCAGCGGCTCGTCCTCTGTTTCCGTCTTCTCTTGGTTGTTGTTCAATTTTCAATGTCCTCGCGCCGCCCTCGCTTGGCGCAGCTTTGTTAGTATATCATCTTTTCTTTCGTTTGTCAAGCACTTTTTCAAAAAAAGTGAAAATGTTTTTTGCCCGATCCGCTGATGCCGATAAAACCCCTGCAAAACGGACATAATAACCACAAAACGACCTTTGAAGCGAAAGGAGCGAAAGGCATTGTCCGCCATCCTCATCCGCACGGTTTTATTCTACATCATCCTTTCGGTGCTTGTCCGGCTGATGGGCAAGCGGCAGATCGGGGAGCTGCAATTGCCCGAGTTCACAGCGGCAATTCTGCTGTCCGAACTGGCGGCGCTGCCGATTACCGACCGCGACATCCCGATTCTGCACGGCATCCTTGCCCTGGCGGTGGTGGTCAGTCTGGAAGTGATTGTCTCCTTCATCTGCCGAAAATGCCCCCGGATACGCAAGCTGCTCGACGGCGAGCCGGTCTTCCTTATTTATAAAGGTGAGGTGCTCGAGCACAACCTGACCCGCACGCGCATCTCGCTGGATGAAATTTTTGCACAGGTGCGCAACGACGGCTACCGTGACATTTCGGAGGTGGAATACGTCATCCTCGAGCAGACGGGCAAAATGTCGGTGCTTCCGAAGGCAAACACCGCAACCGTCACGCCCGGAGACCTTGCGCTGAACAAGCCCGAAACGGGAATGGCGCACGCGGTGGTCATCGACGGCAGAATGCACGAAATTTTTCTCCGCAAGGCCAATGCGACGCCCGGCGACGTCACCCGCATCCTCGCCCGTGCGGGCGTGCGGCTTTCAGACGTGCTTTACCTGACGCTGGACGAAAGCGGAAAAGCGACGCTTGTCCTCAAGGAAGACCGCAAAGGAGGCGTATCCAGGCCTTGAAGCATTTTATAATCGCAGTCATCCTATTGCTGGCCGTCGTCGCACTGACGACCATCAACGCATTGACCATCGTCCGCCGGATGGAAGATTTTCAAACCCGGCTCGAGGGGCTGCCGGAAACCGAAGCGGACGCCGCCGCGCTTGACCCTGCGCGGCTGGACGAGCTGTACGACGAATGGAGCAGCCTGCGGCGCTATATCGCCCTCTCCACACACCTGTACGAGGTCGAGCGGCTGGATGAAGCGGTCACCGACATGCGCGCCTATTGGCGAACCGGCTCGTTCGCGGATTACTACACGGCGCGTGAACGGGCAATGGAAGCGGCCTACGATCTGATGGCGGCGGAAAAATTTTCACTGGACAATATAATTTAGTGAGAATGCCGTTTGACTTTTTCCGGCATGTGTTGTACAATAATATCGTTATCCGATGTGACATTGCCGCGAAACGAATACAAAACGGTAAATCCTCCGTATTTTATGCGGGGAGACAAACAGGAAGCCTTCTGAATTTGCCAAACGCAAACTTTTTTCGGTATAAGAAGCGGAAGCGGACGGAGTCTTTTTTGAATCGTGTCTTTTGTTTTGCACGTCGTTTCTCCGCCCGCTCGCCGCGTGACTTATATTATAATATATAATATGTAGCTGATTGGGGAAAGGGACCGCATATGCGCGAAAAAAAGATTATCCTGTCGCCGTCGTTGCTCTCCTGTGATTTCGCGCAGGCGGGCGTGCAGCTTGAAGCGCTTGAACGCGCGGGAATCCGGCAGATTCACCTTGACGTGATGGATGGCATCTTCGTACCGAACATCTCGTTCGGGCAGGTGGTCATCCGCTCGCTGCGGAAATGCACAAAGCTGTTTTTCGATACGCACCTGATGATTACCGAGCCGGGCCGTTACATAGACGATTTCGTCAAGGCCGGCAGCGACCGCATTACCGTCCATCTCGAAAGCTGCGCGGACGTCGGTCCGGTGCTTGATCACATTGCGGCGGCCGGCGTGCAGCCGGCGCTTTCGGTCAAGCCGGGGACGCCGGCCGAAGCGGCCTTCCCCTACCTCGACCGCTGTGCGGCCGTGCTGGTGATGACGGTGGAGCCGGGCTTCGGCGGACAGGGCTTTATGCACGAAATGCTGCCGAAAATCACACAATTCCGCGACGAGCTTGCGCGGCGGAACCTGTCTGCGGTCGTCCAGGTGGACGGCGGCATCGACTGCGCGACGGCGCCGCTGGCCGTGCGGGCGGGCGCTTCCGACCTCGTGGCGGGCAGTTCGGTGTTCGGCAAGCCCGACCCGGCTCGGGCCGCACGCGAGCTGCTGGCAGCGGCCAACGGATAAACGAACGCATCCGGCAAAGGCACAAATCGGCCTTCGCCAGACTTTTGCGTGCCATACAGACTTTTTGATTCGGAAAGGAATGCACACACCAATGAACATCAGAGAAGAATCCCTGCAAAAGCATTACGAATGGGCGGGCAAGATCGAGATCGTCGCCCGCGCAAAGGTGGAGGACAGCAAGTCGCTTTCTCTCGCGTATACACCGGGCGTCGCAGAGCCATGCCTTGCCATCGAGAAGGATATCAGCAAGAGCTATGAGCTGACGCGCCGGCACAACCTCATTGCGGTCGTGACCGACGGGTCGGCCGTACTGGGGCTGGGCAATATCGGCCCGGAGGCAGGCATGCCGGTCATGGAGGGCAAATGCGTGCTGTTCAAGGAGTTCGCGGGCGTGGACGCATTCCCGCTCTGCATTCGCTCAAACGACGTAGATGAAATCGTGCGTACCGTGTCGCTCATCAGCGGCTCGTTCGGCGGCATCAACTTAGAGGACATCGCCGCACCGCGCTGCTTCGAAATCGAGCGAAAGCTCAAAGAGGTCTGCGACATCCCCGTATTCCACGATGACCAGCACGGCACCGCCATCTGTGTGGCGGCTGCGCTGCTCAACGCGCTCAAAGTCGTGAAAAAGGACGTCACCGCCGTCAAGTGCGTTATCAACGGCGCAGGCGCAGCCGGGACCGCCATTGCCGAGCAGCTCCTGCGTCTCGGCGTGCGCAATCTGATCCTCTGCGACAAATTCGGCGTCCTCTGCGCCGGCGACGGAACGCTTTCCCCCGCGCACGCGGAAATGGCCGCCAAGACCAATCCCGACCGCCTTACCGGCACGCTGGCAGACGCGATGCGCGGCGCCGACGTGTTTATCGGCGTCTCGGCGCCCGGCGTGGTCAGCAAGGAAATGGTTGCGTCGATGAACGATGGCGCGGTGGTGTTCGCGATGGCCAACCCCACGCCCGAGATCTTCCCCGACGAGGCCAAGGCCGCCGGCGCCGCCGTTGTGGGCACGGGGCGTTCGGACTATCCCAACCAGATCAACAACGTGCTGGCGTTCCCGGGTATCTTCCGCGGCGCACTGGACGTGCGTGCATCGGATATCAACGACGAGATGAAGCTTGCCGCCTCCTACGCCATTGCTTCGCTCGTCTCGGACGAGGAACTGACTGCCGACTACATCCTGCCCAAGGCCTTCGACAAGCGCATCGCGCCCGCAGTCGCCTCCGTGGTCGCGCAGGCCGCGCGGGACAGCGGCGTAGCACGCATATAAATCGATGAAGTTCGTCTTCGCCTCCGACTCGTTCAAGGGCACGCTCTCCTCGGCGGAAACCGGAGAGCTGCTGTGCGAAGCCGCGCGGGAAGCCTTTCCCGACTGCGAATGCCGTTGCGTGGTCATGGCCGACGGCGGCGAAGGCAGCACGGCGGCGATTCTGTCCGCTGCGGGCGGCAAACTCGTTTCCGTCCGCGCGCACGACCCGCTCGGCGGCATTACGGACGCGTTTTACGGCGTCACGGACGACGGCCGTGCGGTCGTCGAGACAGCCGCCGCAAGCGGGCTGGCGCTGATTCCCGCAGAATGCCGCGACGTCCGAAGCTCTTCCTCCTTCGGGACCGGCGAGCTGCTCGCACGCGCGCTCGACGACGGGCACACGGACGTTACGCTCGCCCTCGGCGGCAGCGCGACCAACGACGGCGGCACCGGCGCGATGGCCGCGCTCGGCGCGCGCTTCCTCGACGCGGACGGCGGCGTCCTCGAGCCGAACGCCGCAAATCTGATTCGGATTGCGTCGATCGACCTTTCGCGGATGCACCCCAAACTCCCGCTGGCGCGCATCACCGCCATGTGCGATGTGGACAACCCGCTTACCGGCCCGTCGGGTGCAACCATGACCTTCGGTCCGCAGAAGGGCGCGGACACGCCCGCGCTGCTCGCCGAGCTGGAGGCGGGGATGCAGAACTACGCCCGCGTTCTGCGATGCACCTTCCCCGAAAAAAACGCCGAATTCCCCGGAGCGGGTGCGGCGGGCGGGCTGGGCGCGGCCTGCGCGCTGTTCCTCGGCGCGGCACTGCGGCCGGGCGCCGAAGCCGTTCTCGAACTGACGCAATTCGACAAAATGCTGCGCGATACCGACCTCGCAATCACCGGCGAGGGCCGGGCCGACGCGCAGTCGGTCCGCGGAAAAGCGGTCAGCGCCGTCGCCGCGCACTGCAAACGCGCGGGCGTGCCGCTCGTCGCGCTGGTCGGCTCGGCAGGCCCGGGCGCCGAAGCGCTGCTCGGCTGCGGCGTGACGGCGCTCGTCGAGGTTTCGCCCGAAGGCTGCCCGCCGCCCGACGAGGCCCGGGCGCACTACTTTGCCGCCGCGCGGCGGCTTTTCGCCGCCCTTGCGTCAAGGGAATTTTTCCCGGATGACAGGACGCGCGCGATCACTCCGTAAACAGAATTCGCATATATCGCATACGCTGCGCGAACAAAAAGCCCGACCTGACCGGTCGGGCTTTTATAATTTATAAAAGCATTTATTCAGCAGAAAGGGAATCGGCTTGAAACCGATTCCCTTTCTGCCGTCCGCATAAAATGCGGGGATTTTGCCGTTCCATATCTGTTTCCGCCGGCGGGGCGGTTCACCTATGCTCTTCTTTTACGGATCACAACGGCCGCCACAGCGCCCACCAGCAGGAACAGCGCCGTCCAGAGGAAGATATCGCCCGCATCGCCGGTCTCGGGCGTACCGGAAGTCTCTCCCGTCGCCGGAATCTCCACGGCCGCCTTTTCATAACCGCAGACCGTGCATTCCCCGTGCTTGGAGCCCGCCTCGGTTGCGGTGGCCTCCTTATCCGTCACCCACTTGAAGGTGTGGGCGACTTCGTTCAACTTTTCGCCGCACTCGCAGGTATTCCAATGGTTGGTTTCATCGGAATGCCAGCCCGTTCCGTCGGCGGTGTGCTCCGTCAGCTTCGGAACGACCGTATCTTTAAGGGCAATTTCTTTCGTACCAGCTTCATCGCTGAAATACTTATCACAGCCGTCACAGTACCAGTATTCGATATTGCCCACGGTCATATGGGTTGCCGGTTTCGCTTCTGTTTTCACAAGATTTGTGTGGTTGGAAGCATTTACTTCCCCGTATTCCTCGCCGCAGATGCCGCAGACCGCCTTATCTGTGCAGGTGGCAGAGCCGCCGTCGTGCTGACACTCATAGCCGCATTCAGAGCATACGCCGTTTTCCCATTCGTGTGCTTCTTCTGACACGACCGGCGCATTGCAGCAGCTATATGCGCTGGAATGGATAGTCGCTGTCTTTATCCATACGATTTCGCCGGTGTGGTTGTCAGGATTTTTGTCTGTTATTACCGTATTAAAGGTTTCACCGCCCGTTGCGCTTGCATAGTTTTTGTTGCATTCAGAGCAATGCCAGTATTCCACATTTCCCTGTGTCATACAGGTGGCGGGGACTGTCTCATAATGTTCCATTGTATGAGCATGCATAGAGCCTGTGTTCGTCTCTGTCACTTTTTTACCGCACCTTGTGCAGAAGCCATATTTCGTGCCGTCTGCCGTGCATGTCTCATCATTGTTGGATGTCCAGCTGTCCACATTGTGCATTTCATGCGCTTCCGTAATGGTTATGCCGCAATCGGGACAGACAACTGCCGTAGTGCAGTCGTCATCATCGGCGGCGTTCAGATGGGAACACGATTCTATATAAGCGTATTTATAATCGTTCCCATATTTGGTGAAGCTTGTTTCCATATCCCAGGCGGCAGCATCAGAACCGTCTTTTTCTCTCCCGACTTTAACGGTATAGCCCTTGGTATCCATTCCGCTGCTAATATTAAACGCCTGCGTCCCGCCTTTCGCAGTGATTTGGGGACTGCCTTCTAAAAGCAGAGGTGTCCCATATATTCCGCCGATACCGGTAGTACCGCCTTCCGCAAGAACAGTTGCATTTCCGCTGATTTCTACTGCACCGGAAATCGCTGTATTCGACGCACTGACAGCCGTTACATCTGCATTATCGGTGATCGTAACAGCCGCACCGCCTATGGCATAGCCTGATTTTGAAGCAACATCTACCTCTGCGTTTCCTTTAATGGTTGTGGCTGATTTCAGGCTAATACCAACCGTAGTCGATGAAACGATAACTTTTCCTCCGTTTATTGCAATGGAGCCTGTACTATCGTCACAGCAAATGGCGCCGGTGTTAGAAGAAGTCGTTTCTTTGTCCATTCTCGCTGTAAGCGATCCGCCTTCTGCAATAAGCGCCGAGTTGCTTTGAATTCTTATTGCTTTGCCAAATCCGTTAGAAGTTGTAAACTCTACATCTCCGCTGTTGACAGTAACTTTACCGCCGCTCATAATATCTAACGCTGTAGTTCCTCTTCCTTCAACCTTTACCTTTCCCGCTCCCGAGAAAATCAGTTCACCGCCCGGATGAACCGTGAAGCCGGAAGAAGTATTTTCCATGGTAAGATTTCCATCACCGCTTACTATGACTTTGCAGCCACCCGTCTGAATTGCTGTTGTTGCAGACCCTGATTTTTGAAATACATTGTCGCCTTCAAGTACAAGATTTATCTCCATTCCATTTCCGTTGGAGGGGAAACTGATTTGCACAGTTGAAGCGGTTACAGTTGCATTCCGAAGAGTCAAAGTCTTTGTATCTGCTTTCCATTCAATTGTACCATCTCCCGCCTCATAGGACAGATCTGTCGCCGAAACGTCTTTACTGTACCAGTTGAAAGTGTTAGTGCTGTTTGAGCCGGAACTAAAGTCTGCCGCAAATGCTGTCGCAGGCATGATGCCAAACATGAGCAAAAGCGACAACAATACCGGAAGCACCTTCTTTTCCATTTTTGTTTTCATTGTCCACTTTCCTTTCTGTTTATAAAATTCTCCAGCATTGATTCCGGCAAGCGCGCTTTTCCGCCGAACGGCATTACACCCCGTCGCCCACCGTAAGAGCCGTTTCTGCTTGCCATTGTGCAACATCTCAATTGCTTCAAATGCCTTTCCGAGTTCCGCTGCCGGTCTCTGCAAAAGGCGCAAAGCAAACGCGCCGATTTCCGGGCGCTTGCTTTCCGCGCCGAAACGGCGGCAGCTTTCCTGCCGAAAGCTTGGCGTTCTCCGGAACCCGCCGCTCAAATTCCAAATCACACGCCGCGGAAGGGCTCGAAAAACGGATTGTCGCGCTTCTCGTCGGACAGCGAGGTCGACTCGCCGTGCCCGGGATAGATCCCGTAGTCGCCGGGATAGCGGTAAAGTGCTTCCAGCGTCTCGTGCATCTCCGCGTCGCTGCCGCCGAACATCGTCGTACCGATGCTTCCGCGGAAGAGCGTGTCGCCGGTGAACAGGCAGTCCTCAAAAATATAGCAGACCGACCCCGCCGTATGCCCGGGGGTATGGATGACGTAGAACTCGAACGGGTCGACCTTATACTTGCCGTCACGCTCGAACAGGAACTCCGCCGGCCGCATCGGACGCGGGTCGTGGGGAACCATCGAGGTGAACAGGTCACGCTCGACGAGCATATGCGCGTCATTTTTATGAATGCAGACAATGGTATTCGGCGTGCGCAGATCCTCAAGCGCGAGGATATGGTCGATATGCCCATGCGTGAGCAGGATCAGCCGCAGCGAGGCCTCCTGCTCGAACAGCGCGTTCTTGATGACCAGCAGGTCGCCGCCCGGGTCGATGACGGCGGCCGCACGGCTCTGGCGATGCTTAAGGATGTAACAGTTCGTATCCAGCCCGCCGACCACGAGACGGGTCACAATATAGTCAATCATGTGCGGTTTCCTCCTTCTCCGCCGAAGCGGAACACTTCCGGCTTTCACGAAGCCGGAGTCATTTTTTCAGTGCGGCAGGCATCAAAGCCCGTTTCCAACGATCCGCCGATAAGCATGCGGACAAAAGCGGAATAAAATATATAGTTGACATTCCGGAAAGGGCATATCCCGGATATACCCGATTTTTTGGGATGAATGCCAAATCCCGATTTTGCTTGTTCGACGAATCAACGGGGTGGCTGCGGCAGCGATGCAAAACGTCAAACAGCACAAGCCCTTTGACCGAGATTGCACTTGACCTTTTGCCGAACGGAACCTTCCTGCCCGACGCGACAGCGTTTCAACGGCGTTTTCGGATGCGGCCGGAACGCATTTCGATTGTCCTTTTTCCGGCACTGCGCGCATCGTGCATTGTGCCTTTTTACGCACGAACGTGCGCAGCACCCGTGTGCAGAGTATAACACATTTCACCGAATTTGTAAATATGTGAAAACGCAAAAGGCAACCGCAGTTTGCGACAAAAAACGCCGCTTTGCCTGTTGTACAATAGTCGCAAACGGAAAAATAAAAAGGAAAGGAACCGGGAAAACGAATGTATTTCACGCACACGAAGGACGGCCGGACGCTCACCGCCGCCCTCCACGGCGAGATCGACCACCATTCGGCCAAAACCGCGCGCACGCAGCTCGACCTGCTCATCGAACGCGAAAATCCGAAGGTGCTGCGGATGGAGCTTGCGGACATCGGGTTCTGCGACTCGTCGGGACTGGGCTTCATTATGGGGCGGCTGAAAAAAATGAACGAACTCGGCGGCGAACTGATCGTGGTCGACCCAAGCCCTGCCATCGACAGGCTGCTGGCGCTGTCGGGGCTGGACAAAATGATCAAAATCGAGAGGAAGGTTTAAGGACAATGTACAAAGCAAATCCACAATATGCAGCCGGGGGTGCGCGCGATGGGCGAGCGGGTTAAGCCGGTCAATAAATTCCAGTGCGTGTTCCCGGCCAAATCGGTCAACGAGTCGTTTGCCCGCACGGTGGTCTCGTCGTTCGTCTCCCAGCTCGACCCGCGTATGGACGAGCTGGCCGACCTGAAAACGGCGGTCAGCGAGGCGGTGACCAACTGCATCGTTCACGCCTACCGCGCGCGGACGTCCGACGCGCTCATCACCCTCTCGGGCGAATACTACTCCGGCGGACGCGTGGTCATTACAATCAAGGACCGCGGCTGCGGCATCGAGGACGTCGAGCAGGCAATGCAGCCGCTCTTCACTACCGACGCCGAAAGCGAGCGCAGCGGCATGGGCTTCACGGTGATGGAGAGCTTCTGCGACCGTGTGCGTGTGCGTTCCAAGCCCGGCAAGGGGACGACCGTGCGGCTGGAGAAGCGCATTCTGCTTACATAAGCGAATCCCCATGTACGACGCAAACGACAACATCGCGCTGCTCGAGCGCGTGCAAAGCGGGGACGATCAGGCGCTCGACGAGCTGCTGCGGGCGAATATGGGACTGGTCAAGTCGCTCGCGCTGCGCTTCACCGGCCGCGGCGCGGATTACGAGGACCTCGTCCAGCTCGGGACCATCGGAATGCTTAAAGCCGCGCGGAACTTTGATTTTTCCCAGAATACGCGCTTTTCCACCTACGCCGTCCCGCTTATCCTCGGCGAAATCAAGCGTTTTCTGCGCGACGACGGGCTGATCAAGGTCAGCCGCTCGCTCAAGCGCACCGCTACGCAGATTGCAGTAAAGAAGAATATGTTTCTGCAGGAGCACAAGCGCGAACCCACCGTGTCCGAACTGGCGTCTCTCTGCGGCGTGCCCGAGGAGGAAATCGTCTCCGCGCTGGAGGTTTCCACCGGCGTCGTCTCGCTTTCCGAGCCGCGGCAGGACGGGACGCTTTGTCTGGAAGATATACTCGGCGCGGACAATATTGCCGCGCTGGTCGAAAACGTGTCGCTGCGGCAGGCCGTGTCCCGACTGCCGAAGGACGAAAAGGAGTTGATTTACTACCGGTATTACAAAAATTACCCGCAGACGCAGGTAGCCGAGCTGCTGGGCGTCACGCAGGTAAAGGTCTCGCGCACAGAAAAAAAGATTATGGAAAAGCTGCGCCGCGAGCTGGGCTGAAACAGAGAAAGCAAAGAAAAAGATGAAAACACAAGGCGGAAGCCGCGGGTAAGGAGAAGTACCCGCGGCTTTCGCTTCGCCCGCTCCCGTCGGAAGGCTTCGCAGCGCGGCATGGGAAAGTGCATTGCGTATAAAATATGCCGCAAATGCAGGTCTTTGTTGTTGCCGCCCGGCATTATAGGCATTGTAAATGAAAATGCAAATTTGATATAAATTCCCTGCCGCCGGGAAACCGGCGTAGGGAATACGCTTCTTTTCATATACATCTGCACAGTGGAAAAAACGTATCCTCGTTTGCAGAACAGCCGATTCCGAACGGGCAAGCGTCTCCGTTCAATGCCCGACGCCGCTGCGCAGCGTGAGGGTGGAGATATGAGCCGAGGCAAGCCGCCCACGCGGACTTCGGCTTAAAATCGGGATTCCGGCGGCTTGAAAACGCAGTATATCGGCATTACCCGGCGTACTGCTTTGAGAAAAAGAAGCGGAAGCGTACAGGGGAACGGCTTTTGGCGTAGCTTCTCTTCTGACGGCAACGGGATTGCCTGTAAAGGAAAAAATGAGCTTATTGGCGTATTTGTCTGTAAAATTCGACATTTTTTGCAGATATGGAACCTATAACGAAGGATATAGGGCTTTTTGAGAAAAAAATAGAAATTTTTGGCCGCAAAAGACACAATTTGTTAATGAACAAAATATGTCGGTTGGCTCCTTTTCATCCCTTGCCCGTTTAAGCAGATCCGACTGCCCGTCTGCTTTTTACGCCGTAAAGCGCCATAAAATACGCTTCTGTCTGCTGCGCGGCCGCTCCCCACCATTACGCCCTACATCGCTGTGCAGCGTTGGGAATGAAGAAGCTGCAGGTTTTTTCTTCGTCACACCCATAACGGCGATGGGGTGACGGGGGAAACGCTGCATTGCGCGATTCATTATTTTTGCCTGAACGGCTTATGTCCATCTACACCCAACGCCGGCTTTGCCGGCGTTGGGTGTTAAAAAAGGGGTTCATTGACCGTTTCCCCATTCCACACCCTGCGCGTTGGGTGTCAAAAAAGGGGATTTCATTGACCATTTCCCATTCCACACTGCGCCGGCTTTGCCGGCGCAGGGTGTGGAATGGGCCGCAGAGCTTTTTTCACTCCCAACGCCGCATCGCGGCGTTGGGAGTGATGAGGATCAGGTCTGGGCGAAGAAATGCAAAAGCAATTATCAGCAGAGGAATGAGCAAGAGCGAAATTCGAAATTTTCATCGACGAAATTCGACAAATTTTGCAAAATGTGAGCTTATGCGTAGAATTTAAGCGCTTAACAGAAAGAAATGTCTTTTTTTAACCGCGAGCATTCACATTTTGTCAATGAACAAAATGTGAATGCTCGGTGCTTTTGCTTTTTATTATTTTCCTTATGCCCTCGCCGCAGCGCGGCGTAGGGTATACAAAAGGAGAGAAGGCCGCTTTGGCAATATTCTGCTGTTTTGCCTTTAGACGCAATGTTTTTCATATGTACGGCGTCGGCAGGGCGACGCGGCAAAAATCCCGCATGTGTGCGTGCAAAGCCCTGTTTTCTCACGGGCAAGTTCTTCTTCATTCCCAGCGCCGCTGCGCGGCGCTGGGAATGGGAAATCCCGCAGGTCTTTTTTTGTCACGCCCATCGCCGCGATGCGGCGATGGGCGTGACGGGGGAAAACGCTGCATTGCGGCGTTTCGCTGTTTTTACCCAAGCGACCCTCAATCATCTATGCCCTGCGCCGCTGTGCGGCGCAGGGCATGAAGAGCGGGAGATACCTGCAGGCTTGCTCAGACTCCGCGTTTCCCGTTTTGCGATAGATCGTATTTTGTCCAAACGCTCACTATCGATATGGAATGTAAAGGGCGTTTTATTTGTCGGCATATCGTTTCCTCTTTTCTTCCAATCCCCATTCCACGCCCTGTACCGGCTTTGCCGCGCAGGGGATAAAAATAAAAATGCGCGGCAGATACGATTCTGTCGCGCTATTCGCTTTTTGAATCTTCCAGCGCTTCCTGTAAAAGCGTTAAAAAAGCGGAAAGCTCCGCACGTTTTTCGGGCGTTAACGCTTGCAGCTCATCCATCAAAACGGCAGACGGAGACGGCGGTTTGTATTTCAACTCGTCTTGCAACAGCACAGTAGGCGAAACTTTTAGAGCGTTGCAAAGACGGATAAGCATCTCGGCGGTCGGCAAGCGCCGGCCTTTTTCGTAATGGTGAATCGCGGTTGTGGAAGTCCAACAGGCCTCTGCAAGCGCCTTAACGGTCATATTCTGTTCTTTTCGCGCTGCTGTAAGCCGTTCCCCAAAACTCATTGCTTACTTCCTCTCATGAATCATAAACCCATTGACTATATTATAAACGATTCAAAAAGAAAAAGGCAGACTATAAATTGTTGTCTAAACAAGCATATTTGTTATGCTTTTGTGTTGCTTTGATCGCAGTACCACAGGATAAACTTTTTTAAGAACGCATTTGGAGCTGCAACGGCGTAATTCTATTTTTCCAGTGCCGTCTGCCACACGCCTTTCAACAGGTCTTCTGCTTTTACGCCGAGCGCGTCCGCTATATTGAATAGCACGTCCAACGTAAAATTATATGCTACCCCCGGCGCTTCTATTATACTCATCAATGATCGGCTGATTCCTGTTTCCCTTGCCAGTTCTTTCTGTGACATCCCTCTTATTTTTCGGCATGTTGAGATTGTTATTCCCAATTCTCTCAGCCGCTTTTCATTTTTCTCTGTGATCCCTATCCCCATTTTTACACCTTATTTTGTATTATCTGCTCTTCGGAGCAATGATACAAACAATCCTTCTATTGCATACAAATCGTCATTATGATACCCTTTGTCAACGCCCATAAGCAAATAGTCCGGCGTAACGCTGAGCGATTCGCAAACCCGCATCAGTGTTTCAATCGTAACGTTAGCTTTTCCACGCTCCATACGTCCAATCTGCGTAAGGCTCAGTTCCGAAAACTCAGCCAGTTGTTCCTGCGTTATATCCAAAACATCTCTCCGTTTGCTTACTCGTTGTCCAACCTGTTCCGCAATCGTCACCCCTTATCACCTCTGTTTTATATTTTACCAGTACTTTTGCTTCTATTACAGAAACTAAAAAACTTATTATACGTCTTTTGAGACGTATATTGATATAAAAATTGGTTTTATAATTTCATTTATGGCATATTTTATTGTTTTCAAACCGTATTTCGACAAAATCCGCTTGACAGAAAAAGCATAATAATGTTATGTTATGCATAACAAAATTGTGTTTTCAGAAAGGATGCCAAAATGAAAAATCGAAAAATAATAGAAGCTGTTGCAAAAATGTACGGCGTATCGCCGCAAGAGGTGAGAAATGAAATCAACAACGCGATTCACGAAGCATACCAAACACCGACAGACGCGGCAAACGCCGTCAAAAGAAAGCAAGCCATACCGACCATTGACGAGTTTTTAAGCCATATTGTATGCACGATTCAACTGAATCAAACGAATCGTTAAGTAAAAATTTAGACACACTGAAAGCGCCGAATCTGCCGGCTCTTTCAGTGTGTCTCTGCTTCGATGTCACAGTGCTTGACAAAACAGCAGACGCATGATACACTGAACACACATATCCCGCCGGACAAAGGAGGAACCCCCTATGCCGCGCCGCATCCTCGCCTGTCTTTTGCCGCTTTTCTGCCTGCTTTTGACCGCCTGCACCGACACGCCGTCGGGGCAGCTTACGCCCGTTGACGTCTACGTCCCGCCTGTGACGGAGGTCCGCAGCGACGCGCCCGCCTCATGGACGCTGACGCTCGACGGCGCGACGTACACGCTGACCTACCGCTGCACAACGGCCTCGCCGCGCTGGCCGTTCGAACTTGACGTCTACACGGACGAGGCGGGCACGCTGTCGGCGGAATTCCGCTCCGGCAGCGACCGGCCGGCCGCCCTCTCCCGTTCCGATCTTTCTGCGGCTGACGGGGAAGCGCTCTCCGAAGCCGAGCAGAAGGAACGCGCGGCGGCGTGGCTGTCAGCCTGCGGCGTATCGGTTGACGGGTACGCGCATTGCGAAGCCGAGCGCTTCGGCGACGGGTCGCTGCTGCTGACCTGCTACGACACCTACGAGGGCTATATCCTGCTGGACGGGACGGACGTCCTTGTCGACGCATACGGGCGCATATGCTTTTACCAGTCGCTTGCCTGCGGCTGGAAGGAGACGCTGGCCGCGTGCGGCCAGTCACCGGACACGGCGGAAATCCGTTCGGCTGCGGACGATGCAATACGCGGGCGATACGGCGAGGACTGCACGCTCGAGCGGCGCGAGCTGGGCGTCGCGGACGACGGGTCGCTGCTGCTGTTCTTTACTTACACCGTCCCGAGCGGGACGGACACCGTCGCGTTTTCGCTTTCGTGAAAAAAGGAACCCAATCTGTGAAACACTACGGGCGCTTCATAAAGAAGCGCCCGTTTTCTATCGCCGCCTATCCTCTTCCATACCTCGCCGCCGCAAATGTTGCCCATACCGAAAAAGCATGCAGAGGGACGAAAAAAGGGGGCTTTTGCATATTGCAGCGCCCGCATATGCGCACCCTTTGCGCCGATACGGCATAAGCTGACAGTATGGCCGTGCGCCGCGCCCGCACAGCGCGGCAGGATGCCGCGCGGACGCGGGCTTTTTTCGTCGAAAGCATTGGCAGGCCGGCGCGCGGTCACATATCCTAATAGCAGGTGCTACAATTTTAATAAGGAGGCCAATTTTCCATGGTTGAAAGAAACGGTCCGTCTGGCGGCGGTCTTTGCAATAAACCCTCGGATCCCCTCTGCTGCGTCAGCGTCAACAAAATTTTCGACTCTGTACGTGACAAGGATTGTCTGGAGGATCTGCGGGTCTATCTGTGCGACATTGCGCAGGAGGTTATCGACCGCGCCACAGCGATCCGCACCCTTGCCATCGACGTCATCGACACGGCGATCCATGTAGAGCCGGTGCCCTTCAACAAGGGGTATTTCCAGGTGACCATCCGCTTTTATTTCTGCATTACGCTCGAGTGCTGCATATGCGGCGGCAGAACGCAGATCATCAAAGGTCTGGCGGCCTTTGACAAGAAATGCATCCTGTTCGGCTCGGAGAAGAATGTCAGCGTATTTACGTCCGACCCGAACAACGACGGCTTCTGCCCGTGCCCGCGCGAGCTGAAGTGCGAGCCGCAGTCCACCCTGCCGAGCGTGGTCGTGGAGGTTGCCCCGCCCATCGGGCTGGACACCCGCATCGTCGAACGCTGCCACTGCTGCTGCAACCGCTGCATGACCGTCGACGCGATCCCCGACCGCGTGCGCGACAACTTCGACGGCAATTTCATCGACGATGTCGGCACCAACGTGGTACTGGTGACGCTGGGCATCTTCTCGGTCGTCCGTGTAGAGCGTCCGGTACAGCTTCTCATCCCCGCCTGCCACTACTGCATCCCCGAGAAGGACAGCACCCCCTGCGAATCGGGCGACCCGTGCAGCGTGTTCGGCAATATGCCCTTCCCGTTGAGCGAGTTCTTCCCCGCAGCGGAAAGCCCCGCTGCCAACGAGCGCGGTGAGCGCGGCGGCTGCTGCAAGGATAACCGGGAGAACCGGGACAACCGCTAAAAAAGACAAACCGCACCTTACATGACGAAACGGACGATTGTGATGCCGGCGGCGGATTAAGGATATCCTGCTATGAATCGGGTATCCGCGAACAGCCGCCGACAGGAACGGAACGGCAAATCGCCCCGCAGTTTATGCGGAGCGGCAGATCGGAGTCCGAGCAGGACGCCCATCTGCCGGATACCGCGTTTTGAATTTCAGTATAATTCCGCAAACCGATTCAAAGCGGCTTCACAGCAGAAAAAAACGGGTACCGGCCCATCAGGCCGGTACCCGTTTTCGCATCATCTGCATAGCAGCAATTCCCAAAAGTTCTTTGTAAAAGCGAAGCCGAATGCACGATTGCATGCGTTTATGCGCACAAAGAACAGGCGCAGCCTTATCCAAGCATGCGCCTGTTCCATATCGGATTCCGTGCCGCTGTGCCAAGGCGGACAGCCGTCTGTCTTCGTTTAATAATCCTCGTCCGCAACGAGCCACTTATCGCCGACCTTGATCACAAGCATCTCCATTGTCTGCGTCTGGTTAAGCGCCGAACTGTTCCCGATCGAAACCGAGACCTCGACGGTAAACGCAACCGCCTCGGTCACTGTAGCGGCGCGCTCCTCCTCGATGTCATCCACCAGCGAGGAAGAAAGGCTGCTGAGCGAAACAGGCGTCTCTGCGGTAATCGTATAGTTGGTCTTCATTCCGCCGAGCATATCGCCGTAGGAATTCATCTGCGTTTTCATTTCTTCCATTTCCGCAACACACTCTTCTTTTGTGTCACAGCCATGCACGCGCACGGATGCATTTTCCCAGATTTTCGCGCCGTCAAAGCCCGTCATCCCGTCGAGATACTTCTCCAGCACGCCCTTAGCCGAGTTGCCGCCGATCAGCGTCACACACAGGACCACGACCAGCGCCACCACGAGAACGGCCGCGCTGATGGCAATCCACGACTTCTTCACCTGCACCTTCGGCTTCTGCACGGGCGCAGACGCCGCAAGCTGCTGCCCGCACGCGCCGCAGAAGGCCGCGTCGTCGGGAAGCTGGTTGCCGCACTTGGGACAAAACATAATAATAGCTCCTCCTAAACGTATGTTTTATGTAAAATCGTTCGCTGCACGAACGGTCATACCGCAAAACAGGCTTATCGGTTACGGACGTCGAGCTGCGGGAAAGGAATCTCAATCCCGTTCTCGTCAAACGTTTTCTTTACCGCCTCGATCAAATCAAAGTACAAATCCCAGTAGTCGTCGCTTTTGACCCACACACGCAGCACAAACACCAAAGCGCTCTCGCCGTGCGCCTTCATCCGCGCCATCGGCGCCGGATCCGGCAGCGCGCGCGGATTGGCCGCCGCGCAGCCGAGCAGCAGCGCCTTGACCTGCTCCGTGTCGCTGTCATAAGCGACGGTGAATTCCAGCTCCAGCCGCCGCATACCCGTCTCGGAATAGTTGACGATCGTCGCATTGGACAACTCGCCGTTGGGGATGACGATCTTCCGATTGTCCGGCGTAAGCAGCGTGGTATAAAAAATCGATATCTTATCGACGGTACCTTCGTCGGTATGCGTATCAATGTAATCGCCCACCTTGAAGGGCCTGAAAAACAAAAGCATCACACCGCCGACAAGATTGGCCAGCGAGCCCTGCATCGCCAAGCCAACCGCCGCGCCGGCCGTAGCCAGTACCGTTACAAAATTGACGATGGGAATACCCAGCATGGAAATCACGGTCAGAAACAGCACGAGCTTCAGGGCAATCGTCACAAAGCTGAGCAGGAATCCGGCCACGCCGGGGTCGGCCTTATGAAAGCCCTTCGACCTGGCCACCAGCCGCATCAGCAGCTTGATTGCCCACAATCCGACCGCCAGCACCACAGCCGCGCCGACGATATCCAAACCTTTATTCAGAAGAAACGTTTTGATATGCTCCCATATCCCGTTCATCCGTCCGCCCGCTCCGTCTCCGCTTCATAGGCCTCTGCCAGCTTCACCAGCCGGCTGCTGCCGAGCCGGTCCGCGCCGAGCGTGAGCAGCTCCCACGCTGCCTCCAGCGTGTTGATGCCGCCCGCCGCCTTCAGCCGCGTGCCTTTCTTCAGATGTGCTTTCAGAAGCAGCACATCCTCGCGTGTAGCGCCGGCACTCCCGAAGCCGGTCGACGTTTTGAGAAAATCCGCGCCCGAGAAGGACACCACGCCGCACAAGCGGACCTTTTCCTCATCCGTCAGGCAGCAAGTCTCGATGATGACCTTGAGGATGCGTCCGTTGCACACGCCCTTGATATGATTGATCTCGGACAGCACCCGGTCGAACCGGCCGTCCTTTACATCGCCGAGATTGACGACCATATCCAGCTCATCGGCGCCGTTTTCGATGGCGGTCCTTGCCTCGAAGGCCTTGACCTCCGTACTGTTGTAGCCGTTGGGAAAGCCGATCACCGTGCAGACGGGAAGCAGTACGCCCAGCCGCTCCAGCTCGGCCTTTGCGTCACAAACACGGGCGGGCGCGACACAGACCGACGCAGTCTGATGCCTTGCCGCCTCCGCGCAAAGGCGCGCGATATCCGCCGCCGTGGCCGTGGGCGAAAGCTGTGTATGATCGGTCGCCGCAAGAATGCGCCGCAGGTTCATAAGCCAAGCCCCTTTCCCATTGTTCGCCGCACGCTGTCAGCCGCACCGGAAGCGCCGACGGAAGGCTGTCTGCGCGGAACCGTACAGACAAACGTAAATTCGGAACACTTTTGTTTATTATACATTCTTTTTTCACTTTTGTCAATCTATTTTTCACGTCGGAAAACGGCAGAGCATTGCAAAACCCCTGCGGATATGTCCGCAGGGGTTTTGTCACGGAATTGTATTGATTTTACCGATTACTGCTTCGCTCTGCGGCAGATCAGCACGCCGCCGGCCATAGCCGCCAGAAGCAGGCCGCCCCACAGCAGCACGCTTGCGGTATCACCGGTAGAAGGCGTATCGGAGGGTTCGTCACCGGCGGAAGACGCATCCGAGGATACACCGCTCGAAGGCTCTTCGGAAGATTCATCACCGGAGGAAACCGCATCGGACGACTCATCGCCGGCGGAGGGCGTTTCAGCCGGCTTCAGCGCGGCAATGGCGTCCTCGATGGCCTTCGCCATTGCGTCAACGGCATCCTGCTCAGAGGCATCCTTGCCGCGGACGACAGCCTCAACGGCCGCCGTGACGGCAGAAAAGTCCGCATAATCCTCAGGGTTAAGCGCCTCAGCCTTGGCAATCGCCGCATCAACGGCGGTGTAGTCGGCATTCGGATCGCTGTAAACAGCCAGCCCGTCCGCAACGGAGATATCGCAGAACCAGAGATAGCGGCGGCCCTTCGTATCGTCAGGCGCAGCGGTCGGCATCACGACATTCCCCGTAGAGGCAACTTCCTCATCGCCCTTCAGGACGGAGAAGCAGCCCAGAACGGCGTCGTTCGCCAGAGAGAAGGTGTAACGCAGGGTGTACATTCCGGCCTCGGTCAGCGAACCGGCGAAACCGGGCGCCACGCCGGCCGAAACTTTGATGGCCTCGCCGTCCTTCTGGAACATCACGGCAAATTCGTCCGCATACGCGTCCGACTTGTTGTTCAGGCCGGAAGTCAGGATGAATTTCTCAGCCTGTGCCAGCTCCGCCGGATCCAGATAAATGTAAAGCTCATCGACCAGCGTGCCGTCCTCGATCAGACCGTCATTCTTGATATAGGGGCCGCAGTGCGAATTGTCGCTGTTCAACTCCGGATCTCCCGTGAGGATGACCAGATTCTCGGACTTCTTCTCGGCGCTGCCGTAACCGTCCCCGGTTACCCAATCCCCGGGCAGGAGCACGGGCGCGTCCTGCACCGCAGGGGTGCCGACACGCAGACCGCCGTCGACGGAGATGTCGGAGAACCAGATGTAGCCTCTCTTGCCGCAGTCCGCCGTGTTGACCTTCATATCGATGGCCTCGGCTTTAGCGACCGCTTCGCCGTCCTTCTCGACGGCAAATTCGGCAAACAGCTTGCCCTCATTGTCATAATAGCGGTATTTCAGCGTGTAGACGCCGGCCTCGGTCAGCGAAGCGCTGAAGTCAGGCGCCATACCGATGGAAATATTGACAGAATCGCTGCCCGTAGCGGAGAAAAGGACAAGCAGCTCGGCTTTGTATGCATCCGCAGCGTCGTTGATCGAAACCGTGAGCGCAAATTTTTCGCCCGCTTCCATCGAAATGGGGTCGATCATGACATCCAGCTCGTCCGTAATGTCGCCGTCCGCAATCGCGGTCGCGCCGTCCTTGGTGTAAGGACCGCAGTGCGAGTTGTCGGAGTTGAGTGTTTCGTCGCCGGTAAAGGTGGCGGTGCCGTCCTTATTCTCGACGACGGCGCCGTAGCCGTCTCCCGTCGTCCAGGCAAGCGCTTCGCCGGTGCTGTCCTCCGCCGAAGCGAAGACCGAGACGACGCTCAACAGCATCACGACTGCCAGCAGTACGGAAAGTCGTTTGGTGTTCATTGTTTCCTTTCTTCCTTTCTTTGATGTGCCTAAAGTCATTTTTGTAATCGCATGTTCTGTCGAAACATGCATTGTGAGACTGCTATAGCACAAAGACAATCCAATGTCAATACCCCCCCGGTTTTTAACACTGTCAATACCCCCCCGGTTTTTAACACTTTTTTAACATTTTTGTGCGCACGGTTCTTTGAACAGACCCGAAAAAACCCGCCTCGGACGATTTATCCCGCCGCCGTATCGACGCAGCGCAAAAACTTGTTGTTTTGCAATGCATTCCCGATCGCCATGCAAAATGACTGTATCTGAAACCGCTATATGCGGCTTTACAATAAAAACCGGCATAAAAATACAGGTTTGTAAAGAAAGTGTTGCAAATCGCCTTTACCTGTGCTATACTGTACAGGATCGGGACCGCGCCTGTTTCCGTCTGCTTCCACGCTCCGCTTATAGGCAAAGGCGCATCCCGGACGACAAACAGGAAAGGACTCGCAGCCTATGAACTCACCTCAAAACGCAGCAGGCTATCTGCCGGAGGAGCGGCCGACGCCCGTCAGATTGCTGCTGTACGCCATCCAGCAGGTCATCGTCATGTTCCCCGCTACCGTTACGGTCGCGCTCGTCACCGGTTTTCAGGTCTCCACCACCATTTTCGCCAGCGGGCTTGCCACGCTCTGCTTCATCCTGATCACCGGGAAGAAGATCCCGCTGTATTACGGTTCCAGCTTCGCCTACCTGACCGCCATCGCCGGCATGTGCGCCGCGGAGGGCTTTGAAAAGGTAGACGGCATCCTGCCGACCGAAGCCATCCAGTATGCCCAGTTCGGCATCATTTTCTCCGGCCTTATTTCCATTGCCGCCGGTTTGCTGGTGCGCTTTTTCGGAAAAAAAGTCGTCGAGACCATCCTGCCCCCGTCCATCACCGGCCCGGTTGCTATGATCATCGGCCTCACCCTGGCGGGGAACGCGCTGAGCGACGCCATTCCCGGTGCCGCCGACGTTTCCGCCGAGAGCACCGTCTGGATCATTGTCGCGCTGGTCACACTGATTTCCACGATTCTCTACTCAAAATATCTGAAGGGCTTTCTCGGCCAGCTCCCCCTGCTTCTGGGCGTGCTGACCGGCTGCGCCGTGGCCGGCATTGCATATGCCGCCGGCTGGGCGAATCTGTTCCGCTCCATGCCCGCGGCCGCGCTGGAGGCTTCCGTCTGGAAGCTGGGTGACGGTTCAATCTTCGCCGTACCTGCGTTCTCCCTGCCGAAGGTGTCCTGGACCGCCGTGGCTGCGATTATGCCCATCGCCATCGCCACCATCCCCGAATCCACCGCGCATATGTACCAATTGGACATTTATGTCAATGATGTGGCCCGCAGGAAGGGCAAGAAAATGAAATACAGCCTGATCGATATGCTGGACCGCAACCTCATCGGCGACGGCATCTGCGATATGATCTCCGGCGCCGTCGGCGGTCCGGCCGGCACCAATTACGGCGAAAACATCAGTACGATGGCCATTACGAAGGTCTTTTCCGTGCCCGTCCTGATCGTCGCCGCCGTAATTGCGATGATCGTCAGCTTTTTCACCCCGCTCATTCAGGTCATTTACGGCATCCCGCTGGCGGTCATCGGCGGATTGGAAATTTACCTGTTCGGCGCGATTGCCGCACAGGGCATCGCCATTATGATCGAGAAAAAAGTGGATATGTTCTCTTCCAAAAACATCGCCGTCATCGCTTCAATCATGATCATCGGCATCGGCGGCAACTACGCGTTCGGCGGCAACATCCCGTTCTTCGGCCTTGAGGTTCCCTGCGTTGCCGGCGCGGCAATCTTCGGCATTCTCCTGAACCTTCTGCTCAGCATCGGCGAGAAAAAGAAAGCGCCCCGCGAATGACCGCTCCTCTCTCCCGTTCGGCATGCCGCCGCACCTCCCCACGGAAAAGCACAACCGCACAATGAACCGAAAGGGCTGTCGCCCGCGTTTTACGCACCTGCGACAGCCCTTTTATACGCTGAAGGAATGGAATTTTTTTGCCGCCCGCATAAAAATGCAGGGAACTCGTCGCTTCATATCTGTTTTGGCGGCTGTATCGGATAACCGTATGAAGCCTTTCAGAAAGGATATTGTTTCTTGTTTGTCTCTTCTGCACATCGGCTGCTCCGCTGCGCCGTTAAAGCCAAAAAAGCAGACCGTCCTGCCCTCCGGCAGCGGAGCCATATGGATTCGCCGCCCCAAACATCCGCGCGATTACGCCCTGCCGCATTACAAACAGCTTTATTTCAGCATATCGAAATAAACAAGCACGCTGAGCACGATACCGATGAGCGCGTACAGCTCAAGCAGGCCGCCAATGATCCCGAACAGGATGCCCAAAACGGGGATTTTTGCCAACAGGCCGATCAGCACACCGACCACCGCGCAGACGATAACAAAAATCACGAGCTGTACGACCAGTGAGGTAACGTCCTTCGCTTTGATCCGAAAGGGCATAGGCCAGAGTTTTTTCAGGAATTCCACAAGTAAAAGCCTCGATTCTTTGAATTTTGAAAACGGAGGAAAGCCCCCCGCGAAACCGGAAATCCCGTCTTTGCCGCGCAAAGCAACAAATATATTATTTATCTTATGCTTCCGCACGAAAAATGCCAACGCTCATTCCTTCGAGATCCGCAAAAAGATATGTCTCTTTATGCATTTTGTCTGTGCGCCTGAGAAGAGACTCAAAAGGCACGGCAGTACCGTTTCTTCCGCAAAACGACGCTCCTTTACATCTCATCCAGCAGCGTGATGAGCATCCCCAGATTCTCCCCGGCATAGCTTACGCTCAGCACGACCTGACCGCGCTGCATCATGACGCCGCCCGAATGTTCATTTTCGTCGCCGCCGAGGTTGGAATAGCCCGCCTGCTCCAGCTTACGGATATAGGTATGCGCGGCGGCGCGGTCGATGCCGGACAGGCTCAACTCGTACCGCCCGGCAGCAGAAAAATCGCGCACGCTTTCAACGGTGTAGGAATCGGGCTGCGGGATGCAGTCGGTGAAGCGGTTCTCCGGCCATTCGGCGGGATATTCGTAGGAGGTTTCCGTAAGGATTTCCTCCATCGTATCCGCCGGTTGAGAAGCGCAGCCGGTCAGCAGCAGTACGGAAAGCATAAAACTTACAAATATTGTCTTTTTCATCGTTATACAATTCCTCCTCTTGAAAAAGCCGCTATTCGGTGCCTCTGGGCGGCGGGGTATCCGCCGCCGTTCCGTAGTCCGAAACGGCCTTTTTTCGGCAGGCACTGTCAGGAACCTGCTTTGCCGTCCGCTTCGCGCAGGAGCCGTTCGCGGTACTCGCGCGCGGCCTGTTCGGTACGGTTCCGGCCGAAGCGGTAATAAACGCGGTCCTTCAGTTCGTCGGGCAGATACTGTTGGCGGACGTAGCCGTTGGGATAATCATGCGGATAGCGATAAGCCTTGCCGCGCTGCGCGCCTGCGGCGAAGTGTGCATCGCGCAGGTAGGACGGCATCTCGGTCCCGCGGCCGGCATGGATGTCTTCAAGTGCGGCCTGATACGCGCACATGGCGCTGTTGGACTTGGGAGACGTCGCCAGCAGGATGACCGCCTCGGCCAGCGGCAGATACGCTTCCGGCAGGCCGACGGCCAGCGCAATATCCACGCAGCTCTTGACAACCGTCGCCGCCATCGGATAAGCCAGCCCGACGTCCTCGCAGGCGCAGACCATCAGTCTCCGGCAAGCCGAGAGCAGGTCGCCGCCCTCCAGAATGCGTGCCAGATAAAACACAGCCGCGTTCTCGTCCGAGCCTCGAATAGACTTCTGGAACGCCGAGAGCAGGTCGTAATGCTCGTCCCCCGACGTGTCGAACCGCATACCCGAACGCTGCGTCAGCTCGCGCGCAGTTTCGGCCTCCAGCGTATCGCCGGAAGCAAAATATGTATTTTCCAGCGCGGTCAGCGCCTTGCGGACGTCGCCGCCGCAGCCCGAGGCGATGACGTCCAGCGTCTCGGCCGGACAGGTCTTGGACAGGCTTGCTTCGGCATTCAGAAACGCCAGTCCGCGCTCGAGCACGGGGAGAATCTCCGCCGCCGGCACGCTCCTGAATTCAAAGACCGTCGCGCGGGAAAGCAGCGCCGTGTAGATGATGAAATAGGGGTTCTCGGTCGTCGAGCAAATCAGCGTTACGCGGCCGTCCTCAACATATTCGAGCAGGCTCTGCTGCTGCTTTTTGTTGAAATACTGGATCTCGTCAATGTACAGAACGATGCCGCCCGCGTTCATCAGCGTGTCGGTGCGCGCAAGAATGTCCTTGACCTCACCGGTGGAAGCGACCGTCGCATTGACTTTATACAGTGATTTCCCGCCCATATGGGCGATGATGTCCGCAATCGTCGTTTTGCCGGTGCCGGGCGGTCCGTAAAAGACCAGTGAAGGCAGCCGTCCGCTCTCGGCGATGCGGCGGAAGGGCGCATTCTTCCCCAGCAGGTGCTTCTGCCCCGCCACTTCGTCGAGCGTCTTGGGACGCATTTTGTCTGCCAGCGGCATCGCGGTCATCTCCTTTTCAACATAAGGGACTTCGCCCGTCACGCTCATGCGGACGGCGCATCGTCTCTTTTGACTTTCCCTGATGAAATATGAATATGCCTCCCGACGGAGCGAATGACATATTCGCGGGCAGCTTCCGCATTGTCTGCAAAAAACACAATCCCGCGCGTTTCCTCTGCACAATGCACGCAAACCTTCGCAACGGCGGCGCAGGCAGGCCGAACCGATACCCGCCGCACAGTGCCGACAGTTCCCGTGCATTTAGCCGTCTACTTCTTGTACTGCTGCTTTTTCTTCTTTCCGCGGCCTTTGACGTGCGGGCGCGGCGCCTCCTCCGGCACATCCGCATCGGGGAGACGCTTGTTCTTTCGGAAATACACCTTGCTTTCGGTTTTATTATAAATGCGCTTGATGTTTTCGCGGTGCAGGAAAATGATCAGCAGTCCGACGAAGGTCGAGAAAAGAATCGCCGTCAGGTAGGGCGTCCCCTGCCCGCCGCTGCGGATCTGCGCGCTGATGTACACTGCGCCCGGATAGACGAATGCCGCGATCACCGACGCGAGCGAAACATAACGCCAGATCAGGAACACAACCGCGAACACGACCACCAGCACCGCAAAGATGACCGGGTCGATGACGGCGACGGTCACGGCCGTTACGACCACGGCCTTACCGCCCCTGAAACGGTAATAGACCGGCGCGATATGCCCGAGGATGCAGAACAGTCCCGCCAGATATGCGCCGTCCTCACCCAGCAGCAGCCGGCCCAGCAGCACCGACACGAGCGCCTTGCCCGCGTCGCCCGCCAGCGTCAGCAGGCCCGCCTTCCTGCCGAAGGTGCGGAACATGTTCGTCATGCCGGCATTGTGGGAGCCGTATTTGCGGATGTCCTTGCCGTACAGCTTTTTCGAGAGGATGATGGCAAAGTTCAACGATCCGAGCAGATACGCGGCGGCAACGATGAGGACATTGCCCAGCGCGTAGGTCAGCATCTGCCGCGACGGCGTCAAATCGCGGAAAAACAGCGCAAACAGCCCGTTCTGCCAGACGGAGGGATCGCTTGCCGCTTCGGCCGCGCTCTCCTCCGCAGCGACGGCCGGCAGCGCGAACAGCGCGGAGAGCAGAAGCAGCGCGAGGCAAAACATACACGCTTTTTTCAATACGGTCATCCTCCTTTTCCGATGCGTCACAGATTTTCGGCGTTTTCACCCTTCTGACGGATGACGAGCTTAATCGGTGTCCCCGCGAAGCCGAACGCGTCGCGGATACAGTTTTCGATATAGCGCTGATAGGAAAAATGGAACAGTCCCGCGTTGTTGACGAACACGACAAAGCATGGCGGGTTGGCGCCGGTCTGCGTCATATAGTAGATCTTCAGCCGCCTGCCCTTGTCGGACGGAGGCTGCACGCGCGCCGTCGCACCGGCGAGGACGTCGTTGAGCATGCCCGTCGTTACGCGGCGGCCGGCCTGCTCATATACGGCGTTGATGAGCGGAAACAGCTTATCGACCCGCTGCCCCGTCTTGGCGGAAATGAACAGCAGCGGCGCGTAGGTCATATACGAAAGCGCGGTGTAGACGTCCTTTTCAAACTTCCTGACCGAGTCGTTGTCCTTTTCGATCGAATCCCATTTATTGACGACGATAACCGACGCCTTGCCCGCGTTGTGCGCCAGCCCCGCGATGCGCTCGTCCTGCGCGGTGACGCCCTCGTTCGCATCGACCATGACCAGGCAGACGTCAGCGCGCTCGATGGCGGCCTTGGCGCGCAGGACGCTGTACTTCTCGATGGCGTCCTCAATCTTCGCACCGCGGCGGATGCCGGCGGTGTCGATGAAAATGTATTTTCCATTTGCGTTCTCGACGGGCGTATCAACGGCGTCGCGCGTCGTGCCGGGCATATCCGAGACGATCACGCGCTCCTTGCCCGTGATGCGGTTGACCAGCGAGCTCTTGCCCGCGTTCGGCTTGCCGATGACCGCCACGCGGATGACGCCCTCTTCGGGCGTTTCTTCCCCGGTTTCGGGAAGGTGTGCAAGGACGGCGTCGAGCACGTCGCCGCAGCCCGTTCCGTGGATTGACGAAACCGGCAGCGGGTCGCCGAAGCCGAGCGAGTAGAATTCGTAGAAATCGGCGGGCAGGTCGCCGGGGGTGTCCACCTTATTGACGGCCAGCAGCACCGGCTTCTTCGAACGGCGCAGCATCGTCGCGACCTCGCGGTCGGCGTCAGTCACACCGGTGCGCAGGTCGGTGAGGAAGATGATGACGTCGGCGGCGGCAATCGCCATTTCGGCCTGCGCGCGCATCTGGCGCAGCAGCTCGCTCTTGGTCTCAGGCTCGATGCCGCCGGTGTCGACAAGGGTCAGCTCGCGCCCGTTCCATTCGACGTCGGCCGAGATGCGGTCGCGCGTGACGCCGGGCGTATCATCCACAATCGAGATGCGCTCGCCGGTGAGCTTGTTGAAAAACGTGCTTTTCCCCACGTTCGGGCGGCCGACGACGGCCACGATGCCTTTTGCCATTGCGGCTCCCTCCTTTTACGTTTGCCGAAAAAGTCCGATTGGGGCTATGCCCCCGAATCCGGCGTACTTTTGAAAAAGCCGGACTTTGAAAAATTCCATACCCGGGGATTGCAGGGGCAGCAGCCTTTCAGGCAGTACCGCACAATTTTGACGGTGCGGTTACGCCGCCGGATTTTTCGTCAGTCCAAGCAAAAATACGCGCGTATAGCGGCTCCTATACGAAAATTTTTGCGAC
The DNA here is from genome assembly GCA_904419545.1 of Candidatus Woodwardiibium gallinarum. GTDB lineage: Bacteria > Bacillota > Clostridia > Oscillospirales > CAG-382 > Woodwardiibium > Woodwardiibium gallinarum. Next base: position 8,029 of record CAJFRY010000029.1, on the reverse strand, counting down.
GAATGACGGAAAAGAGGCAAGCAGGCGTGCCGCCAAGGCTTCAGCTGTAATTGTACGGTACTCCCTTAAGCGAGGCGCAAAGCTTCAATCCCGCAGATCCCCTTTTTGCGTCTGTCCCTTTCTTGCGGGGGCTTTTGCCGAACGTTTTATTGTGTTTCCGTATTATCCCTGCGCGAAGAACGCCTCCAGCAGCTCGTCGCCGGACGGGCCGATGACGGTTACGGATACGCCGAGCGAATCGGAAAGCTGCGGGAGCGTCGTATCATCCAAAAACAGATCGCCCTCGGCGCGCAGCATACAGGAGGGCAAGATCAAACGCCGGTGATGCCCGCGCGCACAGAGCTGGGCGATGATGTCCCGTCCCACAAGCAGCCCCGCCACCGTGATCGACTCCCCGTAGAAGTCGTTCCGGATGCAGGCCACGTCGCCTTCCAGAAACGGGAATTTCGCCTTCGCCGCCTCCAGCAGCGCGCAGATGTGACCGTACGCCGCCTCCCCCGTCACGCAGGTGAACGGCGACCCCGCCGCCGTGTACGCCGCCGTCTCCAGCGCCGCCAGAAACTCATCGCTGTGGCTGCGCAGCATCCCCACCCCGTTTTCGAGCTGCGGGTACCCTTCGTAATACGATTCCCCGGGCACCTCCCGTCCGGCTTTGAGGAAAAATTCATCGGCCGCGTAGACCGTTCGCGCGCCGAATTTGGCGATATATGCCCGGGATTTCTCCTCCAGCAGGTCGAGCACGGCGGATGCGCTTTCCCGGTCAAAGGGAACCAGCGGCGTCAGCCCCTCGCGGTGTCTGGTCAGTCCGGCAGGAACGCAGGCGACGCTTTGCAGCGTGTCCAGCTTCAGCAGATCATCCAGCGAGCGGGCAAGCGCCCGGCCGTCGTTGACCGTATGGCAAAGCACAAGCTGAACGTTAAGTGCGATGCCGCCGGAAGCGAGAGTGTCGAGATAGCCGAGTACAAGTCCGGCGTCTTTGTTGCGCATCATCCGCACGCGCAGCTCGGGGTCGGTCGTGTGGACCGAAACGTTGATGGGAGAAATGTGCATCCGCACAATGCGCTCGACCTGCGCGGGCGTCAGGTTTGTCAGCGTGACGTAATTGCCCTGCAGAAAGGAGAGCCGCTCGTCGTCGTCCTTAAAGTACAGGCTTTCGCGCAGTCCCTTCGGGTTCTGGTCGATGAAGCAGAAGATGCAGCCGTTGCGGCAGCGCCGCTTTTCGTCCATCAGGTAGGTCGAAAAATGCAGCCCCAAGTCCCCGCCCGCCGGATGCCAGACCGAGACCGCGCGCCGGACGCCGCCGCGCTCGTACTCGATGCGCAGGCCGCTGTCGGCTGCATAGAATTCATAATCCAGCACGTCGTTGATCTCATAGCCGTTCAGCGACACAAGCCGGTCTCCGGCCCGCAGACCGAGCCTGTCGGCAAGCGAGCGTTTGTCCACACGGTCGATGGTGACCACGGCAGGCACCTCCCTGAAAACAGATTGAAAAAAGGCGTCTTTGCTTTTAACCGTATGGGTTTTAAGCAAGAACGCCGTTTTCGCGATTACGCTTCGTTTTTAACTTCCAATACTTCTTTGCCGCCGTAAGTGCCGCAGCTCTTGCAAACTCTGTGTGAAAGAATATCCGCGCCGCACTTGGGGCACTTCGTCATCCCGGGAAGCCGGAGCTTCCAAACATTGCTGCGTCTCTTATCTCTTCTCGCTTTGGAAACCTTTCTCTTCGGTACAGCCATCTCTGTTCCCTCCTTATATGATCGTTATGTCCGTTCTTCTTCATTCAGCAGCTCCCGCAGCTTTTCCAGCCGCGGATCGATCCGCCTGCCGCCGCAGGTGCATGTCCCCTCGTTCAAATCCTGCCCGCAGTCCGGGCAGATCCCGCGGCAGTCCGCGCGGCAGAGCCAGCGCGACGGCAGGGCCAGCAGCAGAAACGACTCGGCCAGCTCGTGCAAATCGACCTGCCCGTCCGCCGGGACGAGCACACTCTCTCCGTCGTCCTCTCCCGCGCCTTCGATGCGCACCGGACAATCCAGCGCGTAGGTCTCGGCCGCCGGGAACACCTTCCCGCAGCGCGCACAGCGCACCTCGAGCGACAGAGCAGCCTTTGCCGTCAGCGAAAGGTACCCCGAATGGTTTTCAAACACGCCGGAAAATTCCGCCGCGCCGGAAACGACGTCGTCGGTCAGCCCCGCCGGGTCGAGCCGGCAGGAAAAGGGCAGGCGCGCTTCGGCGCCGCCGATAAGCGCGCTGATATCGAACTTCATAGGCAGCCTTTCTCAGTCTTTGACTGTGCAGATAATAATTATATACCTTTCGGCCCTGTTTGTCAATAGCTTTTTCGTTTTTCCCGTGTTTTTCCTCATTTTCCCGCGTACAAATGCGGGTCGAGGCCGCTTTTCTGCAAAAACAGCAGCAGAGGCATTCCCAGCAGGGCAACGACGGCAGCCTCGCCCGCCGCAACGGACAGCGCCGCAGACAAAAAAGCGGGCAGCGCAAAGCCCTCCGGCGCAAGGAAGGTGATTTCCGCGCCGACGATGACCGCATTGCAGACGATCGGCATCAGCAGCGACACGACCGGGGTTCCGCGCAATCTCACACGGGCGAACAGCCGCGAACCGACGGCGGCCAGCAGCGTCGCGCCCGTGCCGCAGATGATATCGACGAGTCCGTAGGGACTGGTCAGATTGCCGAGCAGGCAGCCGATGACAAGCCCCGGCACAGCCGCGCCCGACACGACGGGCAGCACTGTCAGCGCCTCGGACAGGCGGAACTGCACGGTTCCGTAGGCGAGGTTAAGGGCGGCCGAGACGTAGGTCAGCAGCACGTAAAGCGCCGCAACCAGCGCACCGGTGACAAGGAATCTGGTGCTTGTGCGTTTCATGTTTGTTTTTCACTCTTTCCGTAGTTTTGTTTTAGGACTGGATGGTTTCGAACAGTCCGTGCGCGGACGGTCTATCCGCCGCGCACTTTTATTGTATCGCATTTTGCGCACAAATGCAAGGGTTCTGCTTGAAAAAAGCAAATCATTATGGTAAAATCGGATTGTGAAAGGCTGCGTGAAGGGAAAGAGGCGACAAAACGCGCTTCCGTGTTGCAGGCCACACGCACGACGAGGCGTCAAAACGCGCAAAGCCGTGCGCCGGACTGTCGGAAAGCATTTTCGGCAACCTGACCCGCAGGTGCATAAACGGCCGCGCCGCAAAGCATACTAAGCGTATACGAATACGGTTTGCTTGAAGCCGTATTCATCAAAAACAAGAGGAGCGACCGGAAAAATGATGAAAAAAATGAAGGCGAAGCTGTTTGTTTCCATCCTGATGATGCATTTGGCGGCCGGCGCAATCGCTGCGGTGGTTGTCTGCTGTGCACACAAGAAGAAAAAGTGCTTCCTCGGCGACGTGAAAAAGAAGGCCGAGCGCGCATTTGAGGAAATCGAAAACAAGCTCGAGTGCTGAACGCTTCGCCGTCCGAAGGGAGCCGTTGGACAACCATGAAACTGGACGCAAGGCTGCGCGCCGCCGCCGAAGCGGCGGGACGCTGCGCGCTGTTTGCAGACATCGGCAGCGATCATGCAAAGCTGGCGCTGCATCTGCTGGAAACCGGCGCGGCCGCATACGCCGTCTGCGCCGATATCCACGCGTCCCCGCTTGAACGCGGGCGGCAGGCCGCCGCGCGCACGGGGCTTTCGGAGCGGGCGGACTTCATCCTCTCCGACGGGCTGGACGCGCTGCCCGAACGGCCGGACGTCGCCGCCGTCTGCGGGATGGGCGGCGAGCTGATTGCCGACATCGTCGCGCGCGCGCTTCGCCGCTTCCCCGGCGGCCCGCCGATCCGTTTCGTCCTCCAGCCGATGACGGCCGCCGATGCGCTGCGCCGTTTCCTGTGGGACAACGGCTTTTACATTGCGGAGGAACGCTATGCCGTCGCTGCCGGAAAGCCCTATGCCGTTCTGACCGCACTCTCCGCGCCTTGTATCGAACAGGAGAACGCAGCCGCGTTTTCCGCCCCGCAAAACGCATATACGTTCACTTCATCGGGAGAACGCGAAGCGTTCTCCCCGAGTTCCGCCTCAGCGGAACTCGTATCCGCCCTTCGGAATTCGTACGCCTCGACTTCAACGGAGAACGCGCAGCGTTCTCCCCGAGTTCCGCTCCAGCGGAACTCGTATCCGCCCCGGCGGAACTCGTATACATTGAGTGCAACGGGAGAACGCGAAGCGTTCTCCCCGAGTTCCGCCTCAGCGGAACTCGTATCCGCCCCGCGGAACTCGTATGCCTCGACTTCAACGGAGAACGCGAAGCGTTCTCCCCGAGTTCCGCTCCAGCGGAACTCGTATACATATGCAGACCTGCATCTCGGCAAGCTCCGCCCGCAGACGCCCGAATACCGCGCCTACGTCCGGCGCGTCTGCGCTGCGGCGGAAAAACGGCTGCGCGGCCGTCTCGCGGACGGCGGCGACCCGGCCGACGAGCTGCTTCTGCTGCGCGAGGCGGGCGAATTCCTGTAAAAGCGGTTTTTTGCAGTTTCCTTACAATCGTATGATGACTCGTTGCCCCGTGCGCGCGTATACTAATCCTGCAAATCGGGAGAACGGGGCGAAGGGAAACAATGACGAGATATGTAATCGATGCGCGGCAAATCCGCTGGAACGCCGCCATTTTGCGGCGCGAGCTGCACGGCGTGCCGGTTATCGGCGTGGTGAAATGCGACGCCTACGGCGCCGGGCTGCTTCCGGTCAGCCGGATTCTGCTGGACGAGGGTGCGGCCGCGCTGGCGGTTCTGCACTTCCACGAGGCGGAAACGCTGCGCCGGTCGGGCGTCGGCGCGCCGATTCTGATGCTGACGCCCGCCGTCACGGCCGCCGAAGCCGATACCGTCCTGCGGCTGGACCTGACCGCCTCGGTAGACGGCGCGCAGAGCTGCGCATTGCTCGAAAGCGCCGCCGAACGCGCTGGCAAGACCGTTCCCGTACATCTGATGCTGGACACCGGCTTCGGCCGTTTCGGCTGGCTGCCCGACGAGACCGGTGCGCTGCTGCGTGACCTCAAACGCTGCCCGCGGCTGCGCGTCGAGGGCCTCTACTCCCATCTGCACGACGCGTACACCGCCCGCGCGAAAGACGTGGACAGGCAGCGGATGCTGTTCACCGGGACGGCCGACGCGCTCGAGCGCGCGGGGCTCCCCGTCGGCGTGCGCCACCTGGCGGCGACAGCCGCAGCGCTGCGCTTCCCCGAAACGCGGATGGACGCCGTGCGCGTCGGCTCGGCCTTTTACGGCCTGCTGCCGTTCGCGGACAAGTGGGGCTTCTGCCCCGTCGGCCATCTGGAGTGCGAGGTCTCGGCCGTCAAGCGCCTGCCCGCCGGCCACAACGTCGGCTACGGCGGGCTGTGCCGGACGAAGCGCGAGACGACCATCGCCGTCGTCAACGCCGGCCACGTCGACGGCTGGGGTATGACGCCCGTCCGCGACTGCTTCCGCCTGCGCGACCGGCTCCGTTATCTGAAGGCGGACCTGCGCAGCCTCCGGCGCGACGGACGCACCTTCGTCGAAATCGGCGGACAGCGCTTCCCGCTGCTCGGCCGGTTTACGATGTCCAACGTCATCGTCGACGTCACCGGCGGCGACGTGCGCCCCGGAGACACCGTCCGCATCGAGCTTGCGCCGACCTGTGCGAACGGGTCGATTCCGCGCGTGCTGACCGGCGAGCCTGCCGCCGCGTCCGCATTCGCACCCCGGCAGCCCCGTGCCGCCCGATGCACGCGGGATGCCCGCACCGCGCCCGAAGCATAATTTCGCGGCGCCGCACGGGGAAAGCAGGGAATTTGCGGCGCGCCGAACCGATCGGCGCGCCGCATCCTTATGCGCAAAAGCAAAGCGCCGTCCAGGCACCCCGGAAGGGGGCGCTTCTGCTTTTCAAAAAAGTTCTGTTGTTGCTTCGCCCCAAACGGTATTCAGGGAACATTTTGAAAAAGGTTCCGGAAAATTTTCACAAAAAGCTGCCCATAGCTTTTGGTGAAAATTTGCCTATACCTTCAAAAACCAAGGGGATTTTGAAGAGCAATAGCCCTGCCGACGTGATGCGGACCCCTTCAAAACCCTTTTTTTGACAGACTGAAGCGCCCCTTTCGGGGCGCTTTTTGCAGTTTCCGCTCTTTCACCACCAAAGCATTTCATGCAGCTGCCGGTTCGCGCGCTGCGCGGTCTTCAGAACATCGCCGACCGTCAGCCCGAGGATCTCCGCGGCGCGCTCCGGCCGTTGATTCCGCAGCAGCAAAGCGACACTTCTCTCCTTCTCGTCCAGATAGGCAAGGTTGTAAAACGCCCGCTCCGCTGTCTCCCGGGACGAAACCAGAAGCGCCCGCCCTTCGCATTCGTACGCAAAGCCGCTGAATATATGGTTGAACGGCTCGAGCAGGTCAAAATATGTGTACGCGACCATCCAATCGCTCCGCGCCGCCGCCCAGCACTCCGCCGCCGTGAATTCGTCCGCAAGGATGACCTCCGGCGGCTTGCGGAACAGTTGTTCCGCCGGTGTTGCGCGCTTTTTCTTCCGCTCGCGGACGGGCAGAGCGTCGCCGCCCGCGCGGACGATGCTGTCGACGCGCAGCAGATGCGGCGGGACCTTTGCGTCGGCCGAATCGAGGGGAACCGGGTGCGCATGGCCGCGGCTGTTCGGAGGCAGCGCAAACGCTTTCCCCGGCGGAACTTCCGGCGCGTTTTCGGAAAGGACGAGCGTGACGGCAAACCTCCGCCCGGGAAAGCTGCGGCGGAACTGCGCCAGCTCGTCCAAGCAGAGCGCCGTGAACACGTTGGCGCGGCAGAAAAGAAAGCGGACGGGCCGGCTTCCGGCTTCCGCGATGCGCCGGAGCGCGCCGCGGACGCGCGGACGCAGCTCCGTGTCGTAAAGGATGTCCAGCCCGCAGAGCAGGCAGACGGTTTCCGGCACGTTTGCGCCTTGGGTCGTGTGAGCCATAGGCAATCCTTAAATAAAAGCATATAACATAAATTGTTGAAGTTCGTTGCGTTTCACATCATACATTATTGCACAAAAGCAGAAACGCAGGAATACATAGTGCGTTTCGCGATAAAAATAAGATATAATATTGTATATCGTAGATGACAATAGAAAGAAGGGGGACTGAAATGGAAATCAAAGAATTTGCCGACCGATTATTTGCATTGCGGGAAGCAAAAGGCGTGTCTGCGCGCGACATGAGTCTTTCTATTGGACAGAACGAAAATTATATAAATAATATTGAGAATAAAAAAGCATTCCCGTCAATGACCGGATTTTTCTATATATGCGAGTATTTGGAAATAACACCCTCTGCATTTTTCAATTTGAGCAATCCAAATCCTTATAAAATACAGCAAATAGATAAAGATTTGATAAAACTAAATGATAATCAGCTTGAACATGTTGCCTTCATTATTAAAGAAATGGTCAAGCAAAACTAAAAGCCATTTATTGTTTTAATATTGTCCGAATTTATGATTACACGATTGAATATTGTGTCACATGCAATAATACACCTTGACAGTATTCATGTCAAGACATTTAAACCCTCTCGGGATGTAAAATTTTGCAAAAAATCATTATATAAATAAATGAGGGGGTAATATTCAATGTGGCGCAAGGAAGATGCATACCGCCTGTCGCAGATGCGCAATAAAAGGCACATATCAGCGCGTAAAATGAGTTCGGATTTAGGGTTAAGCGAAAATTATATCAATAAATATAGAAAGCGCATCCTCAAAGCCTTCGTTAGATAAGTTTATTGAAATCTGCAAGTACTTAGACGTCTCGCTTGATGAAATTGTAGGATATAAAACAGTATCTACACCGAAATTAAATGAAGCCATTAACGGATTAAAAAACCTGAGCGAAACCGATTTAGAACATATCGCCGCTATTATAAAACGCTTGCAACAAGAATAAAGGCTGCCGTTTGGCAGCCTTTATTCTTGTTCCGGCTCAGGGGGTACGCCGCTACGCGGCGTACCCCCTGAGCTTCTGCATTCCCACTAC
>CAJFRY010000028.1 GCA_904419545.1 Candidatus Woodwardiibium gallinarum | reverse complement strand
GAGTGGCTCTATGAAGAAAACCTTACATATTATAAAGAACATATTTGTGTGGCTGGTTGTTGCAGTGGCGGTCTGCATGATGATTTTCACAGTCGTGTCAGTCAATACGTTTGACCGGGCAGACCGCAGTATTTTCGGCTTTAAGTTCTTCATCGTGCTGTCCGACTCGATGAGCGCGACCGATTTCAGCGCGGGTGATCTGGTGCTGACTAAGGAGGTTGATCCGGCCACCTTGCAGGCGGGGGATATCATTGCGTTCCAGTCAACGAACACTGAAAGCTACGGCGAGGTCGTGACGCACAAGATCCGGGAATTGACGACTGACGAAAACGGCAGCCCCGGCTTCATCACCTATGGGACGACCACGGACGAAAATGACGAGAGCATCGTGACCTATGATTTCGTGCTGGGCAAATACCAGACCAGGCTGCCCGGCGTGGGAAATTTCTTTCAGTTCCTTAAAACCACGCCTGGGTATATTGTTTGCATCTTCCTGCCCTTTCTGCTGCTGATTCTGGTGCAGGGGATCAACAGCATCCGTCTGTTCCGGCGTTACAAGCAGGAGCAGCTTGCGGAAGTGGAGGCCGAACGGGAACGGCAGAGAAATGAACTGGAGGAACAGCGGCGGCAGCTGGAAGCGGAACGGGCCGATTCCCGAAAGATGATGGAAGAATTGCTGAAAATGAAGGAAGAATTCGAAGCTAAGGAGAATGCCGCCGGTCCGACGGGGGATACGGAAGCGGAAGACGCGCATGAACAGGATGTTGACGGCGAGTGAGCGCCGCTGACATATATCGCGCCGCAAGGCGTGCTGTTGGGGTGCGGAAAAAACGGTGGAAACGGCTATGCAAAGTGCACAAACGATGAAAAACCGAAGAGGGGTGTAGCTGTTCTCTGTTAGGCAGAATGCCCGGGGAAAGCAAACGGGCGGACTGGCCGGAACCCGGGGAGAGGATCGGCTCTCCCGAATGGATGCGCTCCGATTTCTGCGGCTTTTCCGGAGTGTATTGCGGTCCATATAAAAGGCCGACAAAATTTACAGGAGGAATAAAGCAATGACACAAATCAAACACACAAAGCGCGCGCTGCTGACCAGCGTCCTTGCGATGCTCGTCTGCGTCGCCTTGCTCATCGGCTCCACCTTCGCCTGGTTCACAGACAACGTCACTTCCGGCATAAACCGGATCGTCGCGGGGAACCTGGATGTAGAGCTGGCGTACTGAGACGGTACAAGCTGGCAAACCGTGACCGAAAACACGAACCTGTTCAAGCCCACAGAAGGCGAAGACGCCACCCTCTGGGAGCCGGGGCACACGGAGTATGTGCAGCTGCGCATCCGCAACGCGGGGACGCTGCGCTTACATACGATTTCTCTGTCAGCGTGTACGGCGATGAGAACGGCGGCGAAGAAAAAGAGTATACCAATATGGACGGCGGCAAATTCAAGCTGTCCGATTCTCTGGTGTTCAGCAAGACGGACGGTGCAAACACCGCCGGCACAATCAAGCGTGAAGACCTCTGGCTGAATTCTGCGGCAGAAGCAGCTGCTATGGGAAATTTGAGCGGTCTGGCCATGAATGGTGAATTGCTTGAGGCTGAGGAAAGCGAAGAATTCACCCTGGCGGTGTATATGCCCACCTCGGTCGGCAACGCGGCCAACCAGTCAACTGCGGCAAGAGAGACGGAGGGTGCCCCGACCATCTACCTCGGCCTGACGCTTCTGGCTACCCAGACGCCGTATGAGGAAGACAGCTTCGAAAATGATTATGACAAGGCTGCTGCGGTCACAACGGAGGACGAATTGAGAGACGCAGTAGCAAACGGCGGCACGGTTGTCCTGTGGGATGATATCGAGCTTAAGGATAATAGACTTGCCGTCGAGAGTGAAACGGTCCTTGTCCTGAACGGCAAGACGATCACATTTGGCGGCAATTACGCAAATGCGGGCGCAAACGATGATGTGACCCCGATCCGCGTGGATGCGGGAGGCTCTCTGACCATCACCGGAAACGGTACGATCGACGCTGCCAATGCGTCGGATTATGTGGTTCCCGTATCTGTGATGGATGCGGCCGGCTCCGTTGTGAGCGAAGACGGCACAATCATCGTGGATACGCCTCGTGAATCCTGTGTCTTTGCCCTGGGCGGCAGCGTCACCATCAACGGCGGTACATTTATCAACCGCTCGACAGAAGAATATGGATACGGCGACGGCGGTGTTCCCCTCACGCTGAATGTTTCCAACGGAACCCCCGGTACCATCACGGTCTACGGCGGCACTTTTGTGGGACGCAATCCCGCAGAAGGAGACGACAATAACGGCGGTACTTTCGTGGCCGAGGGCTATACCGTTGCATCTGAAACACAGGCGGACGGAAAAACCCGGTATACGGTCGGCAAGGCTGCCAACGATGCGGCTGCGCTCTCCACGGCAATTCAAGAGGCGGACGACGGTGCTACAGTTATTGTTACGGATAACATAACAAGCAATAATATGCTGGCGAACCTGAAAACCTCAAAGAGCGTAACCATTGATCTGCAGGGTAAGACACTTGCTTATACTGGCTCGGACCGTGCGGTACAGGTCGCTTATGATGGAGCAAATCTGACCATTAAAAATGGTGCGATCAAGTCCGGCGCAGATGGTATCATGGCCTTTCAGGGAGCTAAGGTGACACTGGAGAATGTGGCTATAGAGGTCACAGGAGCACGCAATGACAGCGGTGCTTACAGCGCCGTATATATGGACGCTTCAATCACCGCCGAACTGAAGAATGTGGATATTCGGTCCGAGCAGATCGGTGTATTCAGCGCTGGAGCCGGCAACAACATCACCATCGACGGCGGTGCGATTGAATCCAAGTATTTCGGCATTTATCAGAACGGCAGCAATTCTCCCGTCACAGTCACCGTGAAGAACACCACGGTTACAGATACATTCGGCAACGGCATTTATATTTCCAATTCCGGTGCCGACACGGCAGGGAAAAGAAGACGCTGATCATTGAAAACAGTACCATCAGCGGCCCAACGGCTGTTGAGGCAAAGCACACCGATGTTACCATCACGGATTCAAAGCTGATTGCTACCGCCGCACCTACAGGCTCCGGTGAAAACGGAAACGGTTCCTGCACATCCGGTTATGCTTTTGCATTTACGACAAACGGCGCGACCGATTTGGCAACCGGCAATGTGGTGATCACAAATACCGGGCTTTACAGTATGGCAGCAGGGCAGGATGGCTATTGCTTCGTCTATCGAATGGCTGATAGCTACACAGCCTCCATCAACGGCGAAACTGTTACGGAATATAACAATTACGGCGGAGAAAACGCTCAGCCGTAATCATGCTTTTTCGATAGAGCATGTGACTTTGTCGGAAGAGCCGCCGCGTCGCCCCTCCCCTCACGGGAGGGGCGGCAATCAAAGGGCATAAGCGTGCCTTATGCCTTTTGATTGTCGGGGGAAATCACGGAAAGGGGGACAGCAGCCTTGAAAAAATGGCTGAAAAATTTATTCTATGTTCCGAAACATGCGAAAATATCCGCAGACGAAAATATCCTGCGCCTGCTTCTGCCTTTTGTCGCGGGAATCGTCATTTGTATGGTCTGCCTTGCCGCTTCCGCCTGGGCGTGGTTTTCCGCCGGCATACAGACGAGTCCGCAGACCATAGCGGCGGCGAATTACGATATATCGGTTTCCGTCACTTGTGACGGGAACGGAGAGTTGCACGCGATATTGCCGAACCATTCGACGGCTGCCGGAAAATCATATGCTTTCACGCTGGAGGCCGGCACAGCCTATCAGGTCAAGCTGGAAGCGACCGGCAATGCTCCCAGCGGCGGGTATTGCAAAGTGGTGGAAAGCGGCACTGATCCGCTTTACACTGTCCCGCTGTTGCCCGGCAAATCGCTCACCTTCACCCTGATTCCTGAACAGACTGCGGTGTATACCTTTACCGCCGTGTGGGGCAAGTATTCCGGCACGGCGAATATCGATGATGGATACACAATCGGAGGACCGCCGGATGGCGATGCTGAAGCGTCCGCCCCGCCGCAGGAGCAGCCGGAAGCCGGTGCCGATGTGCCTGACATTCCGACGAATGATGAAGACGCCGGCGAGTATGTGGTGCGTTCCGGCGATACCCTGTGGGCGATTGCAGAGACATACAATACGACCGTGCCTGCGTTGGCCGACTATAACGGCATCGAAAACCCCGATCTTTTGTATCCCGGTCAGAAAATCGAAATCCCGCCGGAAGCACAATCGGCTAATGCTCAGCCGCAAGCCGACCTGTCCTCTGCCGGCACGGAGCAAATACACGATTCCGAGACAAGCACAGCCGAAAATATCAAATAGACGCTCTTTCGGTATGCAGGCGGAAAAGGGTTCGGATCTGTAGGAAAAGGATATAAAAGGAAAAATCCCTAAACGATTTTTCGTTTAGGGACTTTGGTGTTTTGACAAAACGAACGCACAGATGCTATTCTTTTGCCGCCGCCAACTCGAATCTTTCAGCTTTCAAATGAAAAATATGACTCGAGTCGTATGTGCAATGGTGGGCCATCAGGGACTCGAACCCGGGACCGACCGGTTATGAGCCGGTTGCTCTAACCAACTGAGCTAATGGCCCTTGTATCTTATTTATTTTATCACAAAGCCGGTTGCTTGTCAACCGTTTTTTATGCCAAAGCGGCGGAATCGGTAAATTCCAGCCGCAGGATGGTACAGCCGAGCGCTTCCGCTTCCCGTTCGTCGTGCGTGACGGCGATGAGCGTGCGCCCGTTCCGATGGGTGCGGACGAATTCGATTGCCTGCGTGCGCGTTTTTTCATCCAGCCCCTTGAACGGTTCATCGAGAAAAAGAACCTCACCGTCCGCCAGCATTGCGCGTGCAAGCGCTACGCGCCGCTTCATCCCGCCGGACAGGCTGCGCGCAGGCTTGCGCGCGTCGGCTTCCGTCAGCCCGAGCAGGGACAGCTCGTGAAGAAGCGTTTCGTTTTTTATGCCGGGCAGTGTCAGGCGCAGGTTGGCGAGCGCGCTGTAAAAATCCTGCAGCCGGTCCTCCTGGAAGACGGCGCTGCGCTTTTCGGGGATGCCGGATACCTTGCCTTCGTACGCCTTTTCCAAGCCCATCAGTACGCGCAGGAGCGTCGTCTTGCCGCTGCCGGACGGCCCCATGACGGCCGTACAGCTTCCGGCGGGGAAGGTGAGCGAAAGCGTGCGGAGCACCTGCTTTTCCCCAAAGGAAACAGAGAGGTTTTCGACTGCGATATCCATAGGATTCTCCTTACAGCTTTTCCAGCCGCGCGTAAAACCGGCCGAGCAGAAATAAAAACAGTTTTTCAAACAAGACGCTGATACAAACGACGGCTGCCGTCCACGCAAACAGGTCGCCGGTGGCAAAGTATACCTTGGCGAAATAGAATTTTTCACCGATTGATCCCTCCGGTATGCCGATGATCTCCGCAGCAACGCCGGCCTTCCATGCCAGTCCGATGGCAACGCCGCAGCCTGAAAGGAGGTATGGCCGCAGGGCGGGGAGGTAGACCAGCAGCAGCCGGCGGGGAGAGGGCACGCGGAAAAGCGAAGCCATTTCCAGTAGCTCGCGCGGCGCCGATTTCATCCCGTTGAGGACGTTGGTGTATAGAATGGGCAGTACCATCAGGAAGGAAATGAATACCGAGATGTTCGCCGCCGAAAGCCAGATGAGGCTGATGACGATGAACGACGCGACCGGCACCGACTTGACCAGCGAAAAAAAGGGCCACAGCAAATGCTCCAGCGCAGGGAAGCGCCCGGCGGCAAAACCGAGCACCGCCCCGACGAGGAAGGCCAGCAGGAAGCCTGCCGTGATCCGTCCGAAGGAGAACAGCACCGTGCGCCAGAAATCCTTCTCGATCAGGAGCGCAAAAAAACGGCGCAGCACCGTCGCGGGGGCCGGTAGAAGAAGCTCTTCTCCCAGCAGCCACGCGGCGAACTGCCACACGGCCAGCGCCAGCAGGACCGCGCCGGCGCGCAGCAGACGTACCTTATTTTTCGTAGTAGAACGCATCGTCCGGCAATGCCCCGCCGACCGAGTCGGGGTTCTTTTCATACAGCACACCGAGGTAGACCTGCATCGCGGCCTTCATCTCCGCGCCCTCCATGCAGGTGATGTTGCAGTAGGGAATGGCCTTCTCGGCAATTGCGGCGGTCGCGATGCCGTATTTTTCCACAAGCTGTGCCGCCTCGGAAACGTTTTCGTTCGCAAATTCGGTGGACGCGCGGTATTCGGTCACAAACGCCTCAATCGCTTCTGGGTTGGCTTCGGCAAATTCGCGGCGGACGACAATGGTGCCGGTCAGCAGCTTGCTGCCCGTTTCCGCGGCTTCCCACGCCTCGTTCAGGTCCACGGCGATGCGCAGTCCCTCGACCTGCGCCTGCGCGGCGGTGACATAGGGCTGCGGCAGCATCGCCACCGCTTCGGGCTGGGCCTTCAGCAGCGCGACGACCTCGGTCGGTTCGCTCTTGAATTCGACAGTGACGTCCTTTTCGGGATCCAGTCCGGCTTTTTCCAGCAGATACAGCAGCGTGTATTCGGGCGTGGAGCCCTTGCCGGTGGCATAAATCGTCTTTCCCTTCAGATCTGCGAGCGATTGTACGCTGTTTCCGGTTTCGACGATGTAGAGCACGCCGAGCGTGTTGACGGCGAGGATCTGAATCGCGCCCTCCGTGCGGTTGTAGAGCACGCTGGCCAGATTGGCAGGGATGGCGGCCATATCCAGCTCGCCGCGGATGAGCAGTGGCGTCAGCTCGTCAGCCGAGCCGGCGACGGTGAAGTCGTAGTCGTTGGCGGTGCTGTTTGTTTCATCATCTTCCATCAGCTTGACCATGCCGATGGAGGTCGGGCCCTTCAGACCGCCGATGCGGATGGTTGTTTTTTCGGCGCTTGCACTTTCATCCGTGCTCGCGTCCGAAGCGGTGCCGGCCGGCGTTCCTGAGCTGCTTTCATCCGTACCCTTGTCCGTGCAGGAAGCCAACAACGGTGTGACCAGCAGAAAAAGCGCGGTCAGCAGGGAAATAATCTTTTTCATGTTTTTGCCTTTGTTCCTTTCTGTTTTTATGTTCTGATCGGGACGGCTTCAGACCTTCGCAGTGACCGTCTTGGAAGAAACGCCGGAAATCATCCCCAATTTGCCCGAAAGTGCGCTCACCGTCGTGCCCGGCGCGTCCATGATGACGCAGATGACCGAGACGCCTTTTTCGCCGTAGGGGACGCCTAAACGGCCGATGATATGGCCGCCGTATTCGTGCAGGCAGGCGTTGACCTGCGGAACAGCCGCCTTGTCGGCGACAATGATGGTTACGACGGAGATTCGGTTTTCCATCGTCATTGCTCCTTTCGGTTGAAAAAAAGGGGACCATGCGTTCGGCATGCTCCCCTTTGCTGCTTTGCAGCTTGTTGTCGATGCCTTTCCATTCGGGACGGACCCTCATGCGTCAGAACGTATTAAGTTACGTGCCGTATGCCGCAGACCGGTTGCGATTTCTGCGTGGAAATTGTGAATTTTACGCGTTTTCGATCGAAAGGCAGTCGAAGCCCAAATCTTCGACTGCGCCGCGGAGCGCCGCATCGTCCAGAATGTTTTCGCTCTCGACTGTCGCCGTGCCGGCTTTCAGATCTACGCTGACCTTTATGTCGCCCAGCGCTGAGAGGGCTTTTTCCACGCGCGCGCTGCAATGGCCGCAGCTCATGCCGCCGATTTTAATGATTTTTGTCATAACGGTTGCCTCCTTTCTTTTGTAGGTTGGAAAACGATGAACTTTCAGTTGTATCTTGCGAAGCTAAGGAAATTGGTGTGCAAAGCCTTAAGATGAATATGTTCAGCTTTTCATCCTGTAGAGTCTCAGCGCGTTGGTAACGACGAATATCGAGCTCAGACTCATTGCCGCTGCACCGATCATCGGGTTGAGTGTGATGCCCCAGATCGGATACAGCGCACCGGCCGCCAGCGGGATCCCAAGCGTGTTGTAGAAGAACGCCCAGAACAGGTTTTGCTTGATGTTGCGCATTGTTTGGCGGCTGCACTCAATCGCGGCGGGTACGTCGTTTAAGTCGCTTTTCATCAGTACGACGTCGGCTTCCTCCACGGCGATATCCGCGCCGCTGCCGATGGCGATGCCGATATCCGCGCGGGCGAGTGCAGGGGAATCGTTGATGCCGTCGCCGACCATGATGACCTTCCGTCCTTCGTTTTGGAGTTCACGGACAACACGTTCCTTGTCCTGCGGCAGGACGTCGGCGATTACGCGGTCGACTGCCAATTCTTTGCGGACGGCGTTGGCCGTCGTCTCATTGTCACCGGTGAGCATGATGACCTCGCAGCCGTCATCCTTCAGGCGGCGGATCGCGGCGGCGCTTGTGTCCTTGACAGTGTCGGCAGCGGCGATAACGCCCAGCAGCTCGGTTTCACGAGCGAAAAACAGCGGCGTTTTACCGCTCTCGGCAAATTCCCGTGCCTGCGCGCGGACGGCGGAGAGATCCACACCCAGTTCCTCCATATACGCATAGCTGCCGCCGAAGCAGGAACGGCCGTCGATTTTACCGCGGATGCCCTTTCCTGAGACGTCGGTGAATTCGTTGACCTCGACCGTCGCCGTGTTGGCTGCGTAACGGACGATGGCGTCGGCGAGCGGATGGCCGCTCTTTTTCTCCAGTGCCGCGGCGACAGGGAGAAGCTGTCCGGGCACGCATTCGAGCACATCGGTGACAGACGGCTTTCCGACCGTGATGGTGCCGGTTTTGTCCAGCACGACGGTGTCTGCCGCGTGCAGCAGTTCGAGCGCTTCGGCGGATTTAATGAGGATGCCCATTTGTGCGCAGCGTCCGGTGGCCACCATAATTGCCACCGGCGTTGCCAGTCCCAGCGCGCAGGGGCAGGATATGACCAACACCGAAATGCAGGCGTTGAGCGCGTCCTCAACGCTGCGGCCTGCGATCAGCCACGCCGCTGCGGCGACCACGGCGATGGCCATCACCGCCGGGACGAAGATGCCGCTGACCCGATCGGCCAGCTTCGAGATAGGCGCTTTGCTGGAGGATGCTTCCTCCACCAACGCCACAATGCGGGCGAGCGTCGTGTCCTGCCCGACGCGGGTGGCGCGGATTTTCAGAAAGCCGGTCATGTTGACAGAGGCGGACATCACCGCCTGTCCTTCGTCCTTGGTGACAGGGATGCTCTCGCCGGTCAATGCCGACTGGTCGACGGCCGAACTGCCTTCGAGCACCACGCCGTCCACGGGGATGCGTTCGCCCGGCTTGAGCAGGACCACGTCGCCGATGACGATTTCCTCCGCCGGCACGATGCGTTCCTCGCCGTCGCGCAGGACGGTCGCCGTCTTGGGCGAGAGGTCGAGCAGCTTGGCGATCGCCGCGCCGGTCTTGCCCTTCGAGCGTTCTTCCAGAAACTTGCCGACCGTGACCAGCGTCAGGATCATCGCCGCTGATTCAAAATACAGGTTGGAGCGGTAGCGCTCTACGGTTTCCGGATCGCCGCTGCCGAGCGAGACGCCGATCATAAAGATGGCGATAACGCCGTACAGCATCGCCGCTGCCGAACCGACGGCCACCAGTGAATCCATATTCGGCGCGCGGTGGAACAGTGCCTTGAAGCCGTTGAAGTAAAACTTGCGGTTGACGTACAGTACCGGCAGCGTCAGCAGAAATTGTAGAAAAGCGAACGGGACCGCGTTCTGCGTGCCATGCAGGAAGTGCGGAAGCGGCAGGCCGATCATATGGCCCATAGACACATACATCAGCACTACCAGAAACACGACCGACACCCAAAGCCGCGTGCGGATGGCTGTAAACCCGTCGCTCGGCGCCTCCTTCGACTTTGCTTTTGGCACCGCTGACGTCTGCCCGGCTTCGGCGGCCTCAGCGGCACCGAAACCCGCCTTTTCCACCGCTGCGATAACGGCGGAGGGGTCGGTTTTCAATTCGTCGTACGTACATACCATACTGTTTGCCAGCAGGTTTACCTGCGCGCTCTCCACGCCGTCCAAGCGGCTTACCGCTTTTTCTACTGCGGCCGAGCAGGCCGCGCAGCTCATACCGGTCACGGAAAACTTTTTCTTTGTCATAGGAAACACCTCGCCTTCGCGCGGAAAGTTAGCATAAACTACTTAATACAGTTATTATACTCTCGCATAATAGAAATTACAAGACTTTATTTTGCCAAAAAATGCCCAGCCGTATACGGCGACATTTAACAAAACGGCAAAAAAGAAGAACTCCGTATGGCATCGCCGGATAAAGAAGTATTGATATAGAGGATACGGAGCAGCACCGATGAAGGAGCTGCCCGTATCGTTTTGGGAATATTAGGGAGACTCCGCAAATGAAAGTCGGCGCTTAAAGCCGATTTATGCGGAAACTGTCCGCACAGTATCCCTGCTTGTTATGGCATGTGACATTTTTATCGCTCCGGTAATTGTTTTTTCGGTTTGTATTTTCACTGCATTTTGTTTGCGTTAAACCTTGCATACTTACCTTTGGGAAGAACTCTTTACATCATGGGTTGATATATTTACCTGACACATAAAACACGCCATCTGTAAAAGGCTTGTTCGGCAGCGGCTTTTTCAAAACTCCTCGGCGGATCAATTCATCAGTCACATAGCCGACAATTTGAAACAGGTAAAGGGAAACCCATTGGTTTATTTGCGATTCTATCCGCTTAGGCACAAAATTTGAGAAGCTTTTCCGCACGGAAATGATCCATTCCGAAAGCCATTTTTCAAGTTCTTCGTCATTCAGGAAAAACAAGGAGATAAACGCATCAAATTGCTCATCCGTAAAGCAGGCAAAATTCAGCTGATACGCCCTTCCATCATTCAAAATAAGGCCTTTTTGGAGCAGCCTTGCTGCATCTTCATCGGATATCGAATCTTTATCCAAAATGCCATCGGGATTCACTTGAAAAATATCCCTTGCGCATAACCAGCGTATCCCTCCGTTATGATAGACATCGTTGTCAAAGTATTTGGCAATCCAATAATAATAGATGTGGGCCGGCGTTTTGCCCTTGCTTCCGTCATCGTTGCCGGCCACATTACAACCTGTGTTGTATTCCGCAGGCATTTCGCTTTCGTCGACGGTTTCTTCCACGATAAACCAACCGTATCCGCCGTCTTTGCGTGGCGGATACGCGCCGTTTTCCATTTGCAGGCCTCTTTTCAGCGTTCCTATCTTTTTTCTTAAAACATATGGTACGATAAAATGACCTAAGCGATCCATGCCAAAGTCATGGCCATAGAAGTTCAGCCGATTTACGGCATCTGCCTTGCTTTGCAGCAATTGCTCAAATCGGTTCGCAATCCTTTTTACGATCTGTTCCGAAACAGTTTCCACTGTTTTCCGATCCTGTAGCCGAAAGATAATAAAGTTTGCTGCGTATTTTTTCCCGATTTTACATAAGGCGTCTCCGTATTCCAGCCGTGGAATCTCATCTTCAATATATATGGCGGGAATTCCTGTACGAACGCTGATTTCCTCCACGGTTTGCGGTTCCTCATAGGCGGCCATGCAAATCGCACGGGCAAGCTGTGTGTGCAAATACCGGTCAGAATCCATTGAGCCGTTGCAAGTGACAGTGTTCCAATGGATTCTTTTATAAATATTCTCCATGTGTTTTGTTCCTATCCTTTCTTTGATTTTTTCACGTCCCGTATTTAGACGCCATTTGATTGTCGTTTCCGGAAGCGCATATTTTTTTGAAAGCTCTCTGACGGACATTTCACCAATATAATAATCGACGAAAATGTTCCGATACATTTCGGAAAGCGTATGCAGACACCGGAAAACCGATTCAAAACGATGTTCCGTATTTTCATCGTGAATGTCTGCGTAGTCATCATATACCGGATTCAAATCGGCGTACTCCTCTGACAAAACCACCCGCATTTTATTCTGCTTCTCAATGAATTTTGCATAGCGGTTATGCGCGATTCGCCAGATCCAAGCGTTAAGATTTTCAATTTCGTATTTCCGCATACCATCGAGAACATGGCAAAGGATTTCACCGGATAGATCTTCCGCGTCACAACGATTGTGCAATCTGTTGCAGCAAAAACGAAATATCGGTTCTACATAAGGGATGATTTTGTCTTGCTCCAAGCGATTTCCTCCTTTCAAAACGTATGCAATCATGATTACGCTTGTTTAGTGTCTCCGTATCAAATCGGATAGGCATTTTTTATGGAATATTTTTATGATAACACAAATGTGCGATTTTTTCGTCACCATTACACAGAAACCGGCGGCAAGGCACAGTCCTCACCGCCGGTTTGATTTCAAATGATTGCCTTATATGGTGTTCGCTCATGGGTTCTCCTTTTAGGAAAAGAATCAGGAAAACGGTGCGTACGAAAGCGCCGTTACACCCGACATAAAATAAACCGCCACAACCATACCGTCCTTTAAGGCCGTAAATATGTCTTCAATCTCCAAGCCGATATCCAGCTGTTCAAAGCCCGCTTCTTTCAGAAGCTCGATATATGCGTCGCAGTCGGCCTGCGTGGTGGCGGCATAGGTAAAGCTATAGGCCCCGTTTTCTTCCGAGGCGTCTATAAGTGTTCCGGCAGTAAATGCGGGCAGCTCGGACGGGAAATCGGGCTTGTCGGGTTCTGTTGCCGGATCGTATTCGGTGTAGTTTTCCGGAATGCCGAAGAGCATATCGTCGGGGATTTCCTCCGTAAACGCCGTGACGGTCAGCAGGGAATTGGTCTCCGATTCGCCCATACGCATCGAGATACGGACTGCGTACAATGATTCGCCGTCAAAAAAGTAGGTGAGTGTCTGCGATTCATCCTCTTTCAATGCGCGGAGAACGCAGTCATAGGTCTTGCCGTTCAATTCCTCGGTTCCTTCCGAAACAAACACCGTTTCGCTGAGCAGCGGATGTGTTTCTGTTTCTTCCGTGATAAAATACACCGGCTCGGCAAGATCGAAGGAATAGCTTTTGCCCTCTTTCACCACCGTGTAGGAGACTTCCCCGAGCGTTTCTTCTCTTGAACTCAAAACACCGTTACGTTCGGCAATCGCGAGTGTGACCTCCAGACCGAATAAGTCGCCCCTGAGTTCAAAATAAAAATTCCCTTCGGAGATGCGTGCAATCAGTGCATCATAACGCATAGAGGCGGAGGCGGTCTCCGGTTCGGAGGATTCTTCCGGCAGAGAGCTTGCTTCGGACGCGGCCGATTCCGCTGACGCATAGCTTTCGTCGCCCGTTCCGCCGCAGGCCGCAGCGGATACCGTCAGCAGCAGGCAGAGCAGGACAATGAGCAGCTTTTTCATTTTGTATTTCTCTCCTTATCTGTTTCAGCTTCATAAACGGTTTAATCTGCAAAAGATAAATCGGATGGAGCGCGCTTAAAGCGCGCTCCATGACGTTGTGCAGTGGATCGATGTAATACCTGCTACATGATAAACAGTGATAACTTTGCCGCTGTCGTCGACGCCCGTAAACATATTTTCCGTCTCCGATTCCTGCGGCTCGAAGCCGGCATCGGTCAGCATTTGTACATACGCGTCGTAATCCTCCTGCGAGGTGTACATATAGCCGAACGTATAAATATCCGTATCCGCCGCAGCATAATAAAGCGTTCCGGCGTCGAATGCGGGCAGGTGGGACGGGAACTCGATGCGCTCGTCAAGAATGACGTCGGAGGGCAGGACGGATGCGATGAGTGTTGCGCCTGCTGAATAGCAGACAGTCACGATGATGCCGTCTTTCGTCGCTGCAAACACGCCCTGTTCCTTCCAATCAATTTGACGGAAGCCGGCTGCTTTGAGCGCTTCAATATATGCGCTGCAGTCGGTCTGTTCGGTGAAGATGTAGACAAAGGCATTCTGGCCGGCTGCGGATGAAGTGGAGTAAAGGGTGCCGGCATCAAACGGAGGCAGCGCGGAGGGAAATTCGATCTCCTCATAAGGCTCATAGGTGTATTCCATATACCCTTTCGGCAACTCGAAGGGAATATCGTCGGGAATTTCTTCGGTAAAGGCCGTGACGGTCAGCAGCGCCTGCATCGTCGAGTCGCCCATCTGTATCGTAATACGGATAGCATACAGCGCTTCGCCTTCCAATAAGAAGGTCAGCTTCTGCGTTTCATCCTCGGGCATTTCGCATAACACGAAATCATAGACTTTTCCGTTCAGCTCTTCGCTGCCCTCAGAAAGGAAGCGCATTTCGTCCGCTGCCGTTTCCTCCTCGGTGACATAGTAATACGGGCTGAGCAAATCAAAAACATAGCTTTTGCCATCCCTGACCATTGTGTAGGTCGTCTCGCCTTCAATCGTCTGCCGCGTCGTCACGACGCCGTCGCGCTCTGCAACGGCGAATTCGGTTTCGACGCCAAAGAGATTGCCTGCCATCTCAATATAGATATTTCCTGCATTGACCCGTTCCATCAGTGCGTCATAGCGTTCGGACGGCGTGCGCGCTTCGACAGTTTCAGAGTTGTGAGAATCGGAAACGGCTTCCGATGCCGCGAAGGATTCCGACCCGGAAATTTCGGAAACATCCGGTGAACCGGACGCCTCCGGCAGGGATTCGGCCTCGGAGATGGAGGGTTCCGCAGACGCATAGCTTTCGCCGCCCGTTCCGCCGCAGGCCGCAGCGGATACCGTCAGCAGCAGGCAGAGCAGGCATATCCAGATCTTTTTCATTTCTCTTTGCTCCTTTACTTGCATCGTTACGGGGCAAATCTGTTTATCGCGCAAAAGGCGGAAACACGACAGACGGGTGCTCGGGGGCAGAGGGCGACACGACAGGGAAGCATGCCATTTCCGTTTTGCCGCGCTTCACCGGATGTCTTCCAACACCGTTTCGGGCGGCGTATCCAGCTTATCGGGATTGTATAGGCAATCCTTGAGCACCTTAAGCGCGGATGCGAAATAAAAGCCGTCGCAGATACGCTCGTCGGTGACGACGGTGTAATCGATATACTTGTTTCGCTCGACCGTACCGTCCAGCTTGAGCTCGTTTTTGAAATATTTTGCGCCGAAGGCAATGAATACCGGAATATTGCCGAAATTATACAGATGGTGATAAATCGGCGGGATGCCCAGAGAGCCCATTGAGGTAATCGCCATTGACCCGTGGAAGGGAGACAGCAGCGTCAGCTTGCGCGGAACCAGACCGAAATAGTCCATTGTTTTCAGAAACGAAACCGTAGCTTTCATAAACAGACCGGGTATGTAGTTGAGCGCCTTTGCCAGCCCGTCGAAATCGGTCTCGTCGCCGCGGCTTTCGTCAATGGCGTTCTGAATGACGGCATAAACTTCGTCGGCAGTGAATTCGGGCCGGAAGAGGAGCTTTAAGCAGGTATCCGGCGAGTCGAGCGAAATTTCCTTTTTGATGGTCAGCATCACTTCGATGCAGTTGCGTGCATGTACCCGCTGCCCGCGGATGAAGCGGTTAATGGCCGGCCGCTGCGAAACCGTGCGGACATAGGAGGCTACCAGCAGATGCAGCATACCGAAGCCTCTGAGCCCTTCGTTACGTTTTTTACGGATGTATTCCTCCGCTTTATCGACATTGATCGAATCGCGGATAAAGTTCTGCGCATCGTTGCGCAGAACCATAATGTACGGCGAAATTTTATTGTATGGGGGGAGGCTTTTGAGCTTGCGCCCCTCCTTGACTTTTTTTGCCACAATAACACATCCTCTTTCTGCACTCTTTTTTAATTCTATCATAATTATGTGCTTTTTGCAAGGATTATTTCGATTTCTTGCGAAAAAAAGATTTTAGGAATATGTGACAAAAGGATTGCGATTTGGAAATGAAAATGGTAAAATGAAAGCATCAATTATCAAGGAGGGTGTTTCTATTGAAGGTTCGAAAACTTTTTAGCTGCTTTATGGCATTGCTGCTGCTTATGCTGACCCTCGCGGCCTGCGATGGGGGGGTGGAACCGAGCACCTCATCCTCATCCGGCGACACGGCTTCCGCGGATTCGCAGCCCGCCGAAGAAAAGGACATCGGGGACTATGTGGAAAAGAAGGATTACGGCGGGCGTACGCTGACTATCCTCAGTCCGCGTATGAATGCGGAGAACAAGTCCGAGACAGAGTATATGAAAAACGAATATGCGGATAATTATGAGGGTGAAAAGCTGGCTACGCGCATCAACGACGCTATCGAGGCCCGCAATCATCTGGTTGAAGAATATCTCAATGTACAGATTGTCGAGCAGCGCCTGCATGAAACTTCGCGTCCGGGCGGCGCGATGCTGCAAACCGTGCGTACCGAGATCATCGCCGGCGGCTCGACGACCTATCAGCTTATCAATCCCTGCCTGTATGACTGCGGCACGCTTGCGGCAGAAGGCTCGCTGTACAACCTGTATAGCATTTCCACCCTCAACGGCCTGGAAGCCGAATGGTGGGATCATACCTTTAATGGGGACGTGTCGTTCGGCGACAAGCTCTACTTCACCAACGGCGATATGGGATTCCAGAGCAAGAGCAGCACGGCGATTGTCGTTTTCAATCGGGATTTGCAGACCGAGTACGGTCTGGAGGACCCGTATGCGCTTGTGCGAGAGGGAACCTGGACAATCGACAAGGCCATTGAAATGGCAAAAAACATATCGGAGGATCTCAACGGAGACGGACAGATCACCTATGAGGATAAGGTCGGCTGGGAGGGGCAGGCGGACGACTGCTGGAACATGTTTTACTCCTCCGGCTCCCGCATTGCCGAATTTGACGCAGACGGCAAGCTGCAACTGACGATGTACACCGAACGCAGCGCCCGGGCGGCCGAGCGGATTATGGAGCTGGTGCAGGACGATGCACATTATATTTCCGCCAACGATTATTTCAGCGTGACCCAATGGCCGGTGGAACTGTGTATGGAAAACTTTGCGGCGGGCAACGCGCTCTTCTTCTCCGATTCGCTTGGCAGTTTGATCAATTTCCAGAAAATGAAGGGCAACTACGGTCTGCTGCCGATTCCGAAGCTGGACGAAGCGCAGGACGAATACCAGAGTTTTATCAATCCGTGGGTCAGCAGCGCGCTGTGTATCCCGAGTTCGCTTCCGATGGAGGACGCCGAATTTGCCGGAGCCGTGTTGGAGTGCATGGGGTATTATTCGATGGATACCGTGCGTCGGGAGTATCATGATGAGGTGCTCAGCTATCAGTATGTGCAGGACGACGAGTCGATGGAGATGCTCGAATTGATTTTGAATACGCGCGGCTGCGACGTTGGACAAATCTTCCAGGTGGGAAATTACCAGAACACGCTGCACGAGTTTGCAACGATGGATCCCGGTTCTTTTCGATCTGCCTACGAAGCTTCAGCCGGTGCGGCGCAGGAGGATATCGACCGGCTCAATGCGCTCTTTGAAGAACTTGCGTGATGATGAGCAGGGAAACGAGACAAAAGCTTTTCTGTCTGCTGGTGACGGTTCTGCTGGTTGCCGGCGCGGTATTTGTATATTATCTGACTTCAAAATGAAAAAAGGGAAGGCCCCGTTGTAACGGGGCCTTCCCTTTTTTCAGGATGTGCAGCAGGAATGGAGGGAAGATGAAACGCAAAAATACTTTTCAGCGATTCCCTTATGCAGGGAGGGAAAAGCGCGGCAGAAAATCGTCGGGTCTGTAAAAGCCCTTTTTTGCCGGCAGTCCGGATTTTCCGATATTCCGCAAGACGGGCAGGCAATCGGCGGGATGCGTATGCCGTCGAAAGGGATATGCACAGATTTCATTGTGCTGTCTCGGGATGCAGCAGACTGCCGGCGATGCTTAAAGGCCGCGGCGCTTTTGCAGCTTTTTGATGCGCTTGCCCGTATCGGGACGGCGAAGGCTGAAGGCGAGCAGGCCGATGAGTGTAGCGGCAACCGCCGTAGCGTAGACGCCGAGCGTGTCTGACGTTGTCCCGCTGTCGCCGGCAATGAGCGAAAGAAGCACCAGCAGCACGAGAAACAGCCCATTGGTCAGCAGCGCGCATTTCAGCTTGCCTTCCTTGGCAAAGCAGTGCGCGAACACGAAGCCGAGCCCAAAGGTGAGAAATACGGTTGCGTAGGCGGCTATCCCGACCATCGAGGCGGGGTCGCTCCGGCCCGCGGCGAAATAGGAGAGCACGAGCGCGAGCAGGAAGTAGGCGGCAATCTCCACCGCTACCGAGACTGCGACGGAAAAACAGAGGTTTTCGCGTTTGCTTTTTGTCATTATGATACGACCGTTCCTTTCTTTCGCGGGCTTACATATACGGCCCGTCCGGCTTTCTTTATTTTTATGTATATTTTCCTGTTCGCGCCGATATGACGGTGTCATACGAAAACGCAATAAAATGGTTTAACCGTTTTGCGCTGCGTTAAGCATCAGAAGATCTCGTTGATGAGCATATCGCGCAGCCGGTCTGCTTTTCGGAAATCCATCGCCGCGACGTAGATGTCCTCCAGTTCAAAGTGCAGCGTGCGCGCGCTTGCGAACGCCTCGGTTGCGTCATCCAGCAGCAGGCGGCAGCCCTTTCGGAAGAGCCGGTTGAGCCGGCGGGTTTCTTTTTCCTTTTCGGGGTCGATAAAACGCTTCATATTGATGCGCTTGCTTTCGGCTTCGCCTTCGCCGACGGCCACGAAGGTACCGGTTGCAGGGAAGTAGAGCGAGCGGATTTTCCGCGCGTTGAGTGCGTCGGGCGAAACGACGAAGGAGATTCCCTCGGCGCGTGCTTGCTGCGCGAGCGCTTCGGTGAGGAGAAAGCCTTCGCCGAAGCTGTCCGCCACGGTGTAACGCTCGACAGGGTCGAATACGTCCAGCTCCACTTCGCCGTCCGCCGTGCGCGCGTAGCGCGGCCAGAGCAGCTCGAAGGGCGTGCTGTCCTTTGGAAACCTGCGGCAAAAGCGGGCGGCGAAGGCCTGCATCTTCTCGGCGCGCAGCGCGTCGGTCATGTTTGCAATCGCCGCGCCGCGCAGCGTGTTCGCCGCGCCCAGCAGCGCATAGGCGTTTTTGTAGCGGCGTGATTTTTTGGAAACGAGGGTGATGATCTCCTCGCGACGCTCAAAAAGGGCGTGCGTGTCCAAACAATCACCGAGGTTGAGGATGCGCTCGCGCGCACCGGGGTAAACCGCCTCCGCTGCGTGCGGCGCGGTGCCGTCGATGACGGCGGTTCGGCGATTGTGCAGGATTACGCCGTCAAGACTATCGGTATCGGCAGAGCAGAGGATCTCGGTGTACGGTTCATTTTCCGCACGGGCACGGGCTGCGACGGCGCGCAGCAGCGTGCTTTTGCCGGACCCGGGCGAGCCTTTGAGTATGTAGACGCGCAGACAGCCGCGCAGCAGGATGTCAAACTGCGAGACAAAGCCGTCGGCCGTGTTCGAGCCGGCGAACACGGAACGGGGATAGGGGAAGCTTGTTGTTCTTTCCAGCATGGCAGATCAAATCCTTTCCGTATCAATCCTAAGCAGGGAGAAATAATTGCAAATTCTATTGACGAAACGGGAAAATGATAATATAATGACAAGTGCACGGATATCTCTACATGGCAAGGATATGCGGCGAGTGTGAAAAAGGTTTTTCGCCATTGTACAAAAACCTATGTTTTTTTGAATCGGAAAGGATGATCTGTACGGATGAAAGCGGTGATTTTGGCCGCCGGAAAGGGCAAGCGGCTGCACAGCGAGGAGACAAAGCTCCCCAAGTGCATGGTGCGTGCCAACGGGCGGCCGCTGCTGGATTATGTTCTGGATTATACATCGTTTATCCCGCGGGAGGATAAGATCATCGTCGTCGGCTTTTACAAAGAGGTGATCGAAGCGCATTTGCCCGGTTATTCCTTCGCGTTTCAGCGTGAGCAGAAGGGTACGGGTGACGCGGTTATGGCCGCGTATGATCTGCTGGCGGATTACGGGGGCGACGTGCTGGTCATCAACGGCGATATGCCGCTCATCCGGGAATCGAGCCTGCGGGCGCTGCTGGAGCTTCACCGCCGCGAGGCCAACGACTGCACCGTGCTGACCTATTACGAGTCGGGCGAGCTGCCGCCCTTCGGCCGTGTGCTGCGCGGGGCGGACGGGCGTGTATGCGACATCCGCGAGTATAAGGATGCGAACGAGAGCGAACGCGCCGTCCGCGAGCTGAACGGCGGCATTTACGTCTTTGACTGCAAAAAGCTCTTTGATTGCCTGCAATTGCTGGAGCCGAGCGAGGCGACGGGCGAGTATTACATCACCGACGTCCCCAAGCTTCTGCTGCGGCGCGGCGGACGCGTCAACGGGCTTTGCCTGCACGATACCGACGAGTTCTGCGGCGTCAACACGCCCGACGACCTGCTTTTGGTCGAGGAAAAGCTGAAAAGCAGGAAACAGGCCGCAGATTGACCGTTACGCAGCAAACAGACAGATGCAACAAGAGAAAGGAATAGAGAAAATGAAAAAAGCAGTTACTTTCGGCGAGATTATGCTGCGCCTGCAGCCGCCGTCCTATGAGCGTTTTTTGCAGGCCGGAAGTTTTGACGCCGTCTACGGCGGCGGCGAGGCGAACGTCGCCGTCTCGCTCAGCCAGCTCGGCGCGGAGGCCAAATTCGTCACCCGCCTGCCCGCCAATCCGCTCGGCTTCGCCTGCCGCAACCAGCTGCGCGGCTGGGGCGTCGACACGTCGGACATCGTGTTCGGCGGCGACCGTATCGGCATCTATTTCTGCGAAAAGGGCGCGTCGCAGCGGCCTTCCAATGTCATCTATGACCGCGCCGGCTCGTCTGCGGCGACGGCCACGCGCGCCGATTACGATTGGGAACGCATCCTTGACGGCGCATCGTGGTTCCATTTCACCGGCATTACGCCTGCGCTCGGCGGCGAGAATCCCGCCATTGTGTTCGACGCGTGCGAGACGGCCAAGAGGAAGGGGGTCACCGTCTCCTGCGACCTCAATTACCGCAAAAAGCTCTGGACGCGCGAGCGGGCGCGCGAGGTGATGGAAAAGCTCTGCGGCTACGTCGATGTGCTCATCGCCAACGAGGAGGACAGTGCCGACGTGTTCGGCATCCGCGCAGGCGGGTCGGACATCGAGGGCGGCAGACTGTCCGCCGAGGGCTACGCCGACGTGGCCCGCCAGCTCACCGAACGGTTCGGCCTTACGGCGGCGGCTATCACGCTGCGCGAGTCGGTTTCCGCTTCGGTCAACGGCTGGAGCGGGATGCTTTACACCGGCGGGAAGGCGTATCTTTCCACCAAATATACCATCAATATCGTCGACCGCGTGGGCGGCGGCGACAGCTTCGGCGCGGGGCTGATCTATTCGCTGCTGGAGGGGAGGGCGCCGCAGGACGCCATCGAGTTTGCCGTCGCCGCTTCCTGCCTCAAGCACACGGTGGAGGGCGACTTCAACATCGCCACTGCCGCAGAAGTCGAAGCGCTTGTCAAAAACGGCGGCAGCGGCCGCGTGCAGCGTTAAATGGGGGCATTTGACCGGACGGCGCAGCTGCTGGGTACGTTCGCCGTGGAAAAGCTCGCTTCGTCGTCGGTCGCCGTATTCGGATTGGGCGGCGTGGGCAGCTACGCCGCCGAGGCGCTTGTGCGCGCCGGCGTGGGACGGCTGCTGCTCGTCGATGCGGACGTCGTCGACGAGACCAACCTCAACCGCCAGCTCGTCGCGCTGCGTTCGACGGTCGGCCATCCCAAGGCCGAGGTGATGCGCGAGCGGGTGGCGGATATCAATCCCGGCTGCCGTGTCGAGGCGCGGGTGGAATTCTACCCGTTCCCGATTGATTTTTCCTCGGTTGACTACGTCGCCGACTGCATCGATACGGTCAGTTCCAAGCTGGCGCTCATCGAAGCCTGCCGCAGCGCGGGCACGCCGGTGATTTCATGTATGGGCACGGGGAACAAGCTCGACGCGGGCGCCTTCGAGGTGGCCGCCGTCGAGGACACCTCGGTCTGCCCGCTGGCCCGCGTGATGCGCTGCGAGCTGAAAAAGCGAGGCATTTCCGGCGTGAAGTGCGTCTATTCGCGGGAGCTTCCCCGCCGGACCGACGGCGGCCGCGTTCCCGCATCGGTCTCCTATGTCCCGGGCAGCGCGGGCCTTTTGCTGGCCGGTGAGATCATCAGGGACTTGATCGGACTTGACGTATAAAGTTGGAACCCTGCCGGCTGTGCTGCCGTTTTTTGCTGTAAATCCAAAGGCCGCTGCAAAGAAGCCTGTGATCCCCATAAGCAGACAGTGAAACAACACTGCTGAGGAAAGGGGATCATTTTTTTCTGAAGAAAAAATATCCGAAGAAAAGCGGACACAGGTAGTTCTGTGCCTTTACTCTGTTTGCCGTAAGCGGCACAAGAACAGCAATTCAAGATAAGAAAAAAATGATTCTGTGTGGTATACTCAGCTTGCCGTACGGGAGATGTTATTCTGCGGGAAGGAGTTTTCATATGGAAAATACACATATTGATAAAATTCGGGAATTTGTAAACGAACACCTGACGGATGAGTTTTCTCTTTCTGAAATCGCCGGATATGTAGGCTATTCAGCATTTCATCTTGCAAGAGAGTTCAAAGCCATAACAGGCGTCTCGATTATGGAATATACGCGCGATCAGCGTGTATTTGCAGCAGCCAAAGAATTGGAAACGGATCGCGGCGTTTGTGAGGTTGCGATGGAGTATTGTTTTGATACGCATGCCAGTTCTACAAAAGCGTTTATAACGGTCTTTTGAATCAAATGAACCTTTCTGTGCCGGAAGCCGTCTGTATTTATGAAACCGGTTTTCCATTAAATTTGGCAACGGAGGTGAGGCTTATGGACAAATTTGAAGACTATCTGGCGGCCGAGCGGACGTCCGTCGAGCGCTTTGTGCGGTTCCGGCTGCATTCGCAGGCGGATGCGGACGATGTGCTGCAGGAGGTCTACCTGACGGCCTATCAAAAATTTTCGCAGCTCAAAAACCGGGAAGCCTTTAAGGCGTGGATCCTCAGCATCGCTCGGAACAAGTGCACCGATTTCTTCCGCCGGAAGGCGGCGCAGTACGCAATTCCGGTCGACGAGCTGACCGAAAGGGAACTGTCGGCCGGACGGCAGGGCGTCACCGAGGTGAACGCCGTGCGGGAGACTCTGCACCTGCTGGGAGACAAGGACAAGCAGATTCTCTATCTGTATTACTGGAAGGCGCTGCCGCAGGCGGAGATCGCCGAACGGCTCCGCATCCCGGTCGGGACGGTAAAAAGCCGGTTGCATACGGCCAGGCAGAGCTTCAAAGAAAAATATCCATACCCGCCCAAACACTCGAAAGGAGAATGCCATTTGAAACAATTGCCCGAATCCCTGCCCGCATATACGATCGAAGCCGACTGCAGGCCGCCGTTTTCCGTCAAATGGGAGGAGCTGATGGGTTGGTTCCTTGTCCCGAAGCCCGGCGAGGCGCTGTCGTGGGGGATGTACGACCTCCCGTCCCGCAAATGCAGCTCGGTGTGCGATATGAAGGTGACCGGCCGGGCGAGGGTCCACGGCATCGAAGGCGTGGAGCTGACGGCGCGGGAAATTTCCTGTGCCGATGAGAAGAAAGTGACGGAGCGCACATTTGTCGCGCAGCTCACCGATACGCATTGCCGCTATCTGGCGATGTTCCGAGATGACAGAGGCGTGCGGGAGTATGTGACCTTTCTCGACGGAGACGCATTCCTGCCGAACTGGGGCTTCGGCGAAAACAACTGCGGCAACGAGACCAACCTTTCTCCGAAGGGCGATATCCGCCGGGAGGGGGCGGTCGTGACCGGCGCGGATAAGGATTTCCTCCTGGATATTGTGGGAAGGTATGCCGTCACGATTGGCGGAAAGCGCTATGACACCATATGCGTGATGGATATCGACACCTATAACTGCGGTGTGGTGAGCGAACAGTTTCTCGACCGGAACGGCCGGACTGTCCTTTGGCGCCGCTTCAACCGCGACGACTGGGCCATTGACCGCTATAAGCAGCGCTGGAGCGAACAGCTTCCTGAGAACGAGCGGCTCACCGTCAACGGGAACACATATGTCCATTGGTACGACTGCATCACGGATCATATCCTGTAATTCCGCTGTACGCGAAAAGAGGTAAGTCCTCCGGAAGGGGCGGGACTTACCTCTTTGCTATGCGGATTTTGCGGAAAAAGGCGCGGACAGATGAAGCATTCCGGGATCTAAAAACAGCCTGCGCAAATGTGTTGGGAAATCCGGGCGGTTCTGTTTTCCGTCCGGCGATCAAGCCGGCCGCTTCGGCCGGCACCGCGTTCGGAGCCGGTCCTTGATGTTCCAATCTGTCCCATCTGCTCTGCGGGGCAGATGGGAAGTCTGACAGACGCAGGGACAACACTGCGGCCGGTTGAGGCGGCCGCTTATACTGCTGTGGCAAGGCGTCATCGTATCCCTTCTTTCCGGAACCGGATTTCCGGCACGTCGGGGAAACGGCTGTGCTTGCGTGCGCCGTCTTTGACAAATTTCAATTTAACTATCTAATCCTCAAAAACCATTGATTTTTCAAGGCTTCACGCCTGTTTTTCATTCAAACCTTATCTGTTTGCCCTTGTTTTTGCCCTTACG
>CAJFRY010000027.1 GCA_904419545.1 Candidatus Woodwardiibium gallinarum | reverse complement strand
ATAGCCTCCATTTCTCCGGGGGTTTCCCCGGCCATGAAAAAAGCCGCCCATACAGGCGGCAGGTTACGACCTCTGGACACTTTGTCCAGAAGTGCTTTAGGGGAATACTCCGTCAACACCTATGTTGGGTGTACGCACAGATGCAAATACTGCTATGCATCCTTTATGAAGCGGTTTACCGGCCATACGGAGCCGTGGGGAACTTTTTTAGACGTCAAAAATTGGCCTGAAATCAAAGACCCAAAAAAATACGCGGGAAAAGAATTATTTATCGGTTCCGTTACAGACCCCTATCTCCCGCAGGAAAAAATTTATGAACGCACCAGGGCCCTGCTTATACAGCTAAAAGGAAGCGGTGCGAAAATCAGCATTGCCACGAAAAGCGATTTGATACTGCGGGATTTGGATTTGATCAAAACTTTTCCGGACGCCCGTGTTTCGTGGTCTATCCATACATTGGACGAGAACTTTCAGCACGATATGGATAATGCCGTCAGTATCGAGAGACGGCTTGCAGCTATGGAGGCGTTTTACCGCGCCGGTATCCGCACTACCTGCTTTATCTCTCCCATTTTTCCCGGCATTACCGACGTAAAAGCAATTATTCAGAGAGCAAAGGGACAGTGCCATTTGATTTGGCTGGAAAATCTTAACCTGCGGGGAGATTATAAAGCGGTTATCTTGGACTATATACGGAAAAAATATCCACACCTGCTATCCTTGTACCGGGAAATTTATCACAACGGGAACCGCAGATATTGGGAACTGCTGGACGCAAAGCTGAAAAACTATACTGCCGAAATCGGTTTGGACTATGTAACGAATGACGACAGTATAAAACGTCCGCTTGACGCGCCGCCGGTTGTTGTCAATTATTTCTATCACGAGCAGATTAAGAAATCAGCGAGGAAAGGCGGTGGCAATCATGCCGGAGTTACCGGAAGCAGAAACCATAAAGCGTGTAATTGAACCGCAAATACAAGGGCTTATGATTAAAAATGTCATAGTCAATCGTCCGGAAGTGATTGCGTACCCTCATGCCGGTGAATTTTGCAAGCAACTTGTGGGACAAACCATATCCGGCATGGCACGTCGGGGAAAATTTCTGCTGATTTTACTGGACAGCGGCGACCGCGTGATTATCCACTTGCGAATGACCGGCTGCCTATTGTTGACACCCGCAGATTACCCGGAAGAAAAGCACACACATCTTGTATTTCGCTTATCGAATGAAAAAGAGCTGCGTTTTTCCGACATACGGCGATTCGGACGTTTTTGGCTGCTTCAAAATGGTGAAGCAGATGCCTGCAGCGGTTTGGATAGGCTGGGGCTGGAGCCGTCTGACCCTGCCTTTTCTGCTGAATATCTAATCAATCATTTTGGAAAACGAAAGAAAGCAATCAAAGCATGTCTGTTGGAACAGAGCGTCATTGCCGGGATTGGAAATATTTATTCCG
The DNA here is from genome assembly GCA_904419545.1 of Candidatus Woodwardiibium gallinarum. Classification (GTDB taxonomy): domain Bacteria; phylum Bacillota; class Clostridia; order Oscillospirales; family CAG-382; genus Woodwardiibium; species Woodwardiibium gallinarum. The sequence goes on along the minus strand of CAJFRY010000027.1, from coordinate 26,715 downwards.
ACGAAATTTTATTTGCAGCAAGGATATATCCGGCGTGCCCGGCGCACAGTCTTACCGGAAAAGAATGGGAGCGCCTTGCAGGCACCATTTCGGAACGTCTTTCTTATTTTACCGAAAAAAACAAAATAACACCGGAGGAATACTTGGAAGCCAAAGGACAGGACTACCGCAATACACCTTTTTTACAGGTTTACGGACACGAAGGAGAGCCTTGTCCGAGCTGTGGGACAGTTCTTTGCCGTATGGTCATCGGGGGTAGAAGCAGCATATTTTGTCCAAGGTGTCAACAAGCCGACAAATCCGATGGCGGACAACATTTTGAATACTTCTGATCGGATAACGGTATTTGCAAAAAGCCGTCGAAGATAAAACTTTTGCTTATCTACTCGACGGCTTTTTGACTTTAGGGATATACTTTTCTATATCAAAGACGGCTTTGCAATTCGCCCCAAGCGCCGAGCACTTTCCCGTCGTAAGAAAAATAGGTTCGGCAGGTGGTATGGATCGGTGCAATGCGGCGCATGCGCGTTTCGAGGCTTTCACTTTGTTTGAGCAGCGATTCCTCCGCCGATACGTGGCGGATCTTGCAGAGATATACCTCGCCGTCGCCGAGCGATACCGTTCTGATCACCTCAAGCTCCATCGAGACGGGGCTTTGCGTCAGTGTCGGAACGTGCAGCACGTTCCCGGGCGCACAAGTGGGGAGGACACGCGTTTTGTCTGTCGTATATCCATCGTTGCAGCCGCAATAATCTGCGAGCGGCAGCAGGTTCTCGGTGACGAGATTGGCGGAAAACATGCCGGTTTCGCGGATTCTGTCCTTGGTCAGCTTATCAAGTCCGATGCAGGCCATTACGCCGATTTCACTGCCCCAGCAGCAGTAGCTGATCCAGCAGAACAGCCCGAAATTCGGCGTTCCGTCCTTCTTATACGTGCCGTAGAGGAACAGGGTCTGGGGACAAAAATCGTTGCCGATGGGAGCGGGAATCTTTGCCATTGCAGTTTGCCTCCTTTATGTGTTTCGGTTCATATCCAGATCGATCCGATAAGCGCTGTAGGGAACGCCGCGGACCACGTAGGTGCATGCGTAGTCAACGGCTGAAACCGTCCTGTCCGGCCAGAGCCCGAGCGCTTCGGTCACGGTTTCATCCCAGACGGCTTCGCCATTCGGCCCGTACAGGCGCGCGTCGGCAACGCAGATGTTCTGCATATACAGCCCTTCGTCGCTGCTGTAGAGGATGCTGGCCGGCCAGTCCGCCGCATCGTAAACTGCGCCGGGATTACCGTCCGCGCCGATTTTCAGGTCGTCGGGAAAGTCAAGCGCGAAATTCTGGTAGTAAGCGGTATTCGAGCCGTCGCAGAGCAGTTTCGCGGCCGTAAAGGACACGCGGTCGGCTTCTGCGCCGGTCGTGGTATCGATGACGGTAAGAACGGCTTTTCCATCCGCCTCCGACGTGTCCAGCAGCAGGCGGTAATCGTGGTCGTCCGCCAGCTTTACGGTGGATTCGTACCACGCGGAGCCGCCGTCGGCCGTCTCGTAAACGTTATAAAACAGGTGCCACGCGCCGGTACCGCCTGAGCGGACCAGTCCTGCGTCAAAGCAGTTTACCCAATAACCACCCTCGGGGTCGGTGATGTCCACGCCGAGGAAAATATACGCGTTGACAAACCGTCCGTCTGCGCGCAGGGTCTGCATCTGAATGCCGCTCACCGCCGCGTCGAGCGATGCGCGGAAGAAACCGGGTTTAGCGTATACACAGACGGCAGGGCCGTCGTTGTCGCCCATTTTACCGGGATTGGCATATGTTAGATTGGTGTACATTTCGGCGTCTGAGGGCAGGGGGACGCGTGGATCCCTGCTGTTTTCCATTTCACTCACCTCCGGTTCGGAATGCATTCGGCTGTTTTCTTCCGGCGTCGTCAGTTCGACATCTGCGCTGCAGGCGCAGAGCCATACCGCGAATCCCGTGCAGAGCAGAAAGCCGGCTGTTTGTTTCGCAATCCGTTTGAATCGTGTTCGGCACGCTTTTATATCCATTTAAAGCCTCCCTTTGCCAAAGCGATGCATTCGTTTCTTCCATTGTATCCCTGCGTAGCAAATACAAGCGCTTTCCAGCGTTTGTTCTGCAAAGAAAGCATCCCGCGCAGGCAAAATATCTTGAAACGAACGACTTTCTGCTGAATCTTATATGTACAATCGAATCCTCTCAATTTATTTTAACATATTATGAGCATAAATGCAATATATTTATCGCTTTTTGGAAAATAGAAAATGCCGCTGCCTTTTGTTTTGTTGAAATGAAGCAGAGGCCTTTCGCTTTCATTTGCTTCCGTTCGGGGATTTGTGCAGCGAACCGGTTGACGGCTCGCCGGCGTACCATAGAAAAAACTTCCGGGTCTCATCGCCGACCTTCTTGACCGAAGCTGTTTGGCGTTGTATCGATGTGCCTGATTTTATGAATCAAAATCAGCCGCCTGCATCATAGAAGGTGCAGGCGGCTTTCGGGATGTGCGTTTCAGGGCAAACACCGTTTTACGCCTTTTCGTACTCCGGCTGCCATGCGGCGAAGCCTGCAAGGGATTCATCCGTGTGGTTGTAATAGCGAACGCCTTTGTCCAGCTTTGCGATTTCCGCCATCTCGTCGTCTGTCAGCTTGAAGTCGAGAATGTTGAGGTTATCCCGGATGTGATCCACGTTCTTGCTTCCCGGTATGACGACAAAGCCCATCTGTGTATGCCAGCGGAGGATGACCTGCGCCGGGGATTTGCCGTATTTTTCACCCAGCTGGGCAAAAACCGGCTCTTCAATAAGCGACTTGTCGCCGTGCCCCAGCGGATACCAGGACATCAGCTTTATTCCGTATTGCTCAAGTGTCCTGCGAAGTTCACTTTGCGTAAAATACGGATGCGCCTCTGCCTGCATAAACTGCGGAACAATCTCCCACTTTGTTTCCAGTTCTGCAAGATACTTGCCTTCAAAATTGGAGATGCCGATGGCTCTTGCTTTTCCGTCACGATATGCCTTTTCAAGCTGTCTGTAGCCTGCAAGCCAGTTGCCGGCGGGCTGGTGGATATAAAGGAGGTCTACATGATCTACGCCAAGACGCTCCAAGGTTTCATCCACCGCACGTTCGTTTTCATATTCACTTGCCCAGAGCTTTGTCGAAAGAAAGATTTTTTCTCTGGGAACGCCGCTTTCCCTGATGCCTCTGCCGACTGCCCTCTCGTTGACATAGGCATTTGCGGTATCCACGCACGCATAACCCATTTTGAGCGCTTCTCTGACACTCGCTTCAGCATCCGCCGGAGCGATCATAAAAGTTCCCAGCCCGATAACAGGGCATTTGTTTCCGTTGTTCATAGTTACATATTCCATTTGTATATCCTCCGTAAAAATATTTTATTGCCTGTGCGGCGCGATTTTAGTAGCTGTGTCATACGGAATGTCCGTTTTCTCCCTATGGAACCGGCTACGGCTGCAGCGTTTCCACCCACGCAGTGATTTCACTTTCGTTCGCGCCGGAGGAGAAGCGGCGTCCCTCCAGCCAGTTGCCGGTTCCGGCCATTTCAGCCAGCAGGCTGCCGCTTTCGCCAAGCCCCGATGAAGCCGATGTGCAGAAGGGGATAACCGTCTTGCCGGAAAAATCATTCGCGCGGATGAACGTATCCACCGGCCACGCGGCGATGCCCCACCAGATCGGATAGCCGATATAGACGGTGTCGTAATCCGCCCAGTCGGAAACCGTCGAAGCGACGAGCTCGACGGTGCGCAGATCGGGATTCGCGTGCTCGATGCTCACGCGGCTGTCCGCGTTGCTATAATTCAAATCAGCGCTTGTGTACGGCTCCACGGGTACAAGCTCGAACAAGTCGCCGTTCGTCACTTCCGCAATCGTCCGGGCAGCGGATTCGGTATTGCCGGTCGCGGAAAAATAAACGATAAGCGTTCTGCCTTCCGTCTCGGGCACAGAGTTGTCCGGCAGACTTTCGACGGCACTTTCCGGCAGGCTGTCGGCGGAAGACACCGCAGCAGAGGACGTGGCCGACGGCGTCGAATCTTCGCTGCTGTTTTCGGCCGGCGTTGCACAGGCCGCAAGGCAGCAAAGCAAAAGTACGGTTAAAAGCAAGCAGATTCCTTTTTTCATTCCAATCACCCTCTTATGGCTTCAATCCATTCGCGGATCGTGCGTTCGTCCGTGCGCAGCGTATTGCCGTCGAATCGAACGTTCAGGCCCTTTTTTACAGTCGCGTCCGGACAGGCTTTTTCTATGTCCTTAAACGTGTGCCCGATCCAGCCGCCATTGGTTGCGAAGGGGTAAACCGTTTTCCCGGCAAGGTCGTTTCCCGCGAGGAAGGTCTTGACCGCCGGTGCGAAGGTGTACCACCACACGGGCGTGCCGAGAATCACGGTGTCATAGTCCGCTGTGCGCGCGCCGAACGGACGAATTTCCGGCATAAAGCCGCGACGGATTTCCTCCTCGCCCTGTGCGACGACCGCGTTATAATCCCCCGTATACGGTACAATCGTTTCGATTTCCGACAAATCGCCGCCAAGCGTTTCCCGGATCTGTTCGGCGATCCTTTTCGTGTTCCCCGAAAGGGAATAGTAAACGATCCAGAGTTTCATTTTCCGTCATCTCCGTAAATTTCTTTTGCCATTCGGAAGGCCGCCCAGGCCTTCGGCCAGCCGGCATAAAAGGCAAGCTGGGTCAGCGCCTCCGCCATTTCGTCCCTTGTCACGCCGTTTGCCTTTGCGCGTTCGATGTGATGCTGCAATGAGCTGTCCAGAATGCCGCTTCCCATCAGAGCCGCGACGGTAATCAGGCTGCGGTCACGGGGAGAAAGCCGTTCCTCCCGCGACCAGACCTCTCCGAAGAGGATGTCGTCGTTGAAGTGTGCAAATTGAGGTGCGAATTCGCCCAGTGCATCACGGCCTGCCGTTATCTTTTCCATAGTTCAACACCTCCTCACAATTGCTTATATTCGTCATCCGTGACCGGCTCGCACCATTTGTTTTCGCAGCCTTCGCCGGGCACTTCAATGGCAATATGGGAAAACCAGCTATCTGCTTTGGCCCCATGCCAATGCTTCACGTTTGCCGGAATTACAATCACCGTTCCCGGCGTCAGACTGACCGCCGGTTTGCCGGCTTCCTGATACCAGCCTTCGCCTGCGGTACAGATAAGCATTTGGCCGCCGCCGGATTCAGCGTGATGAATGTGCCAGTTATTGCGGCAACCAGGCTCGAAGGTTACGTTGGCGAGGAAAAGTCCGTCTTCCGGCTTCGTCAGCGGATTCAGATAGGAATTTCCGATAAAATAACGAGCATACGCAGTGTTTTCAGCGCCGATACCGAAGACGTTCTGCTGCTCGAACACGGATTTGTCTGGAATTTTCATATTGGGACACTCCTTCTGTTTTGGTTTTTCAGCGGTAGGCACGTGCGTAGATTGCGGCGCATTCCGCTTCGCTCATCGGCGTCGGGTCACAGTCAAAAAGCCCTCCCATTGTCGCACGGGCGTTCTGCGCCAGCGCTTCGCATTCCTCTCGCACAATGCCGTAATCGGACATTTTCAGTCCGTCTACGCCGCAAGCCTGCTGCAAACCTGCCAGTGCGGTGATAAAATCCATCGGCTCGCGCGCGTCGCTCTTGCCAAGTGCCTGCGCCATCCGCACGAAACGTTCGTCGCAGCAGTGTTTTTCGATAAAGTGCGTGTAATACGCCTGCGAAAGCATGATCAGACCGGCGCCATGCGGCAGGCCCTGATGATAGGCGCTCATCGCGTGCTCCATCGCGTGCTCGCTGGTGCAGGAGCCGACGACCATCGAATAGCCGGACATCGTGTTGGCGAACGCGACGTGCTCGCGGGCTTCAAGGTCGCTGCCGTCCCGGACGGCGCGCGGGAGATATTTGCCGATGTTCTCAATGGCGGCAAGCTGGAACATATCGCTCATTGGACTGCTGACCTTGGAAATGAACCCCTCCGTCGAGTGGAAGAGCGCATCGAAGCCCTGATATGCCGTAAATTTGGGAGGCACCGTCAGCATCAGCTCCGGGTCGACCACGGCCAGAACGGGGAAGAGACTGTCCATCCCGCCGCAGCCGATCTTTTCGTTGGTTTCGGGGTTGGTGATCACGCCCCACGCGTCCACCTCGGAGCCGGTGCCGGCCGTGGTGGTGACGGCGATGAGCGGGAGCGTCGGATTTTGCAGCGGTTTGCGTTTTCCGGTAGCGCCGGCGACGTAGTCCCACAGGTCGCCGGGCTGAAGCGCGTACATTGCGATGATTTTTGCCGCATCCATAACCGAACCGCCGCCCAGCGCAACGATGAAGTCACAGCCGTTTTTCCGGGCGAAACGCGCGCCGGCTTCGACGGTGGACTTGAGGGGGTTGGCTTCGACCCGGTTGAAGATGGCCGTTTCCACACCCGCGAGCCGGAGCTGTTCCAGCAGCCGGTCAAGCGCGCCGCTTTTGCGGGCCGAGCTGCCGTTGGAAAGGACGACCATCGCCTTCCGACCGGGCATTGTCTGAAAATGCAGCCGGTCCAATTGACCTGCGCCGAACAAAACGCGGGTCGGCGCATAAAATTCGTATGGCATTTGCAGTTCCTCCTTGCTGTTTATACGGAATCGTTTTGATGTATTTATTATAATTGTTTTCCGCTTGACAGGGAAGAATCGATGTGGTAATATCGTATAAAACGATGGTTTATGCAGAGAAAGGGGGATACCACTTGTATAACAGCCTGCTTACTGCGTTCGTCCGCGTCGCAGACAGCGGCAGCTTCAACAAGGCTGCGGAAGCGCTTTATGTTTCACCCCCGGCCGTGATGAAACAGATCAACGCCTTGGAAACCCATTTGGATATGAAACTGCTGGAGCGCACCAACCATGGCGTACGTTTGACGCCGGCCGGCAAGGTCATTTACCGCCATGCGCGCTATCTGTTCGAGTATTCGGCGCGCGCGGTCGCGGAGGCGCGTCGCGAGGAGGAAGCGGGAAAGACGACCTTCTGCATCGGCAGCTCATTGCTGAATCCATGTAAGCCGTTTATGGATCTCTGGTATCAGGTTTGCCGGGATTTTCCCGGCTACAGGCTGCACATCGTGCCCTTTGAGGACGACCATGACGGGATTCTGTCCGAGATTTCCGCTTTAGGGGAGAAATTCGACTTTATCATCGGCGTCTGCGATTCCGCGCTTTGGCTGGACCGCTGCCGCTTCCTGCCGCTGGGCAGCTTTCAGCACCAGGTGGCTGTCGCGCGGGAGCATCCTCTGGCACAGAAGCAGCGGCTGACCGTCAAGGATTTGTACGGCGAAACGCTGATGATGGCCAAGCAGGGCGATTCCGGCGCCGTGGACAGCCTCCGCGCTGAAATCCTGCGACATCCGCAGATTAAAATCGAAGATACGCCGCAGTTTTACGATATGGAGGTTTTCAATCGCTGCGCACAGACGCAGAACGTAATGGTGACGCTGGAGTGCTGGAAGGATGTCCATCCGGCACTGGTGACAATTCCGGTGGACTGGGATTTCCCGATTTCGTACGGCCTGCTGTACGCGCTCGAGCCGTCGCAGGACGTGCTCGATTTTTGCCGATATGTGCGCGAATCCGGCCTGCGGCCGGAGAAGTGAAGTTTTTCAAGGCTTTCCGATGCGAAATGGGGCGGAACCGGCTTTTCAAAAGCTGTAGCCGTAACCGATCCGTAAAACAGCGGAGGGGAAAAAGATTTGCATTTCGATTTTTCCTATTTGTTTTGGGAAAAGCACCGGTCGGTTTTTCCTACCGATACATTATAAAAAATATGCAGTCAAGGAAAACCGCGTATTGCTGTTTCTGGAGCGGGCAGGGAAAGCCCTTGGCAGCGGTCAGGCGCTGCTTTGACCGGCAGGGCTTTTCCCGTTTGGCTGTTTGCGGCCGGCTTTTGATACTGCTTTATGAAATGTATCGGATTCGTTATTTCAGAAGCGGAAAAACCATAAAGGACTTGCCTGTTCGGAATCCCCGTTGCCGGCGCAGCGTTGCCGGTCGCGGCGGTTGTCTGTCTAAGCGTTTATGGGACGAATCTTTTTTCTATCGGCTGTTCTTTTCGGGATTGGGTATATCGGCACCCATTTGCAGTATAAAAGGAAAATTATATGAACGGCGAAAAAAGCGTTTGTTCGTTTCGATTGGCTTTATAAGAGCAAACCTCCGTGTGACGATTGCCATACGGAGGTTTGGTTTTGTTCAAGGAAGTCCTGATTTTATTTTTGCGGCTTGATCTTTTTGCGCAGATCAGCGAGTCGGTTGAGCGCCTCGAAGAGCGTTTCGTTCTTTTTGGCGAAATGCAGGCGGATGAGGTGGTTGACCGGCTCGCGGAAAAAGCTCGAGCCGGGTACGGCACCGACGCCGACTTCGCGCGCCAGGTCTTCGCAGAAGGCAAGGTCGGATTCGTAGCCGAATTCGGAGATGTCCAGCAAGACGTAATACGCGCCCTGCGGCTCCGTGTGTACAAGCCCGAGGTCGTCCAGTCCCCTCAGGAACAGGTTCCGTTTTTCCGTGTAGGTGTTCTGCAGCTTTTTGTAATAGTCGTCGCCGAAGCGCAGTCCGGTGACAGCTGCCTCCTGCAGCGGAGCAGCGGCGCCGACGGTCAGGAAGTCATGGACTTTCTTCGCCGCATCGGCGATATGTGCCGGTGCGATGATGTAGCCCAGCCGCCAGCCCGTGATGGAATAGGTTTTGGAGAGCGACGAACAGGAAACCGTCCGCTCCCACATTCCCTTGAGGGAAGCGAAGTACACATGCCGGTTCGGCTCGTAGACGATGTGTTCATAGACCTCGTCGGTGATCACGAAAACGTCGTATCTTTCCGCCATATCCGCAATCAGCGACAATTCCTCCAGCGTAAACACCTTGCCGCAGGGGTTGGAGGGGTTGCAGAGGATGAGCGCCTTCGGATGCTGCCGGAACGCTGCTTCCAGCTCGTCCGGATGAAAGCGGAAATCCGGCGGGTACAGCGGCACGTAGATCGGTTCGGCGCCTGACAGAATGGTGTCCGCGCCGTAATTTTCGTAAAACGGGGAAAAGACAATCACCTTGTCGCCGGGGTCAGCCACCGTCAGCATGGCGGCCATCATCGCCTCGGTGCTCCCGCAGGTAACGACGACTTCCGAGTTGGGATCGACGGTTCTGCCCATCAGCCGCGACTGCTTTTCCGCCAGCGCCTCGCGAAAATTCTGCGCGCCCCAAGTGATGGAATATTGATGTACGTTTTCATTCGCCGTCTCTGCCAGCCGGTCGAGAAGTGCCCGCGGCGGGTCAAAATCGGGGAAGCCCTGCGATAGATTGACGGCGCCGTATTGGAGGGAGACGCGCGTCATCCGGCGGATGACGGAATCGGTAAACGGAGCGGTTCGTTTTGAAAGCTCAGGCATCGTTTTCACACCCTTCAAGAATGTAGGATTTTTTGTCGTTGAGAATATGCTTCGGGTCCAACGCATCCTTAATCCGGTTCATCGCGGTTAGGTTTTCCTTCGCCGTCTCGCGGAGAAAATAGTGCCGCTTGGAAAGGCCGATGCCGTGCTCGCCGGAGGTAACGCCGCCCAGCTCGTGCGCCTTGCCGTAGACCTTTTCCATCGCCGCTCGCAACTCACGGTGCCAGGTTTCCTCGTCACGGTCGCCGCGCACCACGCAAAGGTGGACGTTGCCGTCGCCCGCATGTCCGAAGCTGACCATCTGGATGCCGGTCTCCTGCTCCGTGCGGCGGACGAAGCGGATGAATTCCGCCGTTTTGCTGATGGGGACGACGATGTCCACCGGCTCCTGCTCCGAGGTGGCTTCCACCGCTTTGACGAGCGCACCGCGCACCTTCCAGATGTCTGCGGCGTAATCGGGGTCGTCCAGCGTAATGAATTCCAGCGCACCCGTGCGCATAGCCTCCGCGCGGATGCCCTCCAGTGCGGATTCGACCTCCGTCTTGCGGCCGTCGAATGTCAGCAGGATGTACGAGCCGGCATCGGGCCGGGGATAGCGCACGCCGGAGAAGTCCTCGCCCAGCTTTACGACGTCCCGCTGAATGAATTCGACCGCCGTGGGATTTGCGTCGGCCCGCAAAATGGTCAGCACGCTGCGGATACCGCTTTCCAGATCGGGATACGGCACGAGGGCCGATTTGGAATAGGCGGGCTTGGGGATGAGCTTCAGGATGCACTTGGTGATGACGCAGAGCGTTCCTTCGGAACCGATAAACAGGTTTTTCAGCGAAAGACCGCTGGCATCCTTTACGTTTTTCCCGCCGGCCGTCATTATGGTGCCGTCCGCAAGGACGACCTCAAGACCGCGCACATAATCGCGGGTGACGCCGTACTTGACCGCACGCATACCGCCTGCGTTCGTGCTGATATTTCCGCCGATTGTGGAGGCCTTCTCGCCGGGGTCGGGCGGATAAAAGAATCCCTCGTCCTCTACGCAACGCTGCAGATCCTGCAGCAGGATCCCCGGCTCGACCGTAACGGTCATCGTGTCGCGGTCAAGCTCGAGCAACTTATTCATCAGGGAAAAATCGAGGATGATGCCGCCGTCCACAGGTACGGTAGAACCGACGAGATTCGTTCCTGCGCCGCGCGGCGTTACGGGTATACCGCGACTATGAGCCGTTTGCAGGATGCGGCTGACTTCCTCGGTGCTCTGGACGAACACCAGCGCGGCGGCTTTTCCCTTCAGACGGCCGAGCGTATCGCTGAGATATTTTTCATCGATGCTTTCGGTAACGACACGGCTGCTGTCCGGTATGATTTCCTTGAGCCATTCCATACTGTGTCTCCTTTTTCTGGCGGAAGCGCCTATTCTGCATCCCAGGCGGGGATAAAAAAGCCTTTGTATTTTTCATCGAAAAGCTGCTTGGTCGCGTCGGAGCAAAAGGTTTCCGCTACCTTTTTGTAGGTTTCGTTATCTGCGTCCGCAGTCTTCACGGCGACTACACAGACGAAGCTTTTATCGCTCAAATCGACCTCCTCATAGTAGATGGCCGTGCTCGGGTCCACGCCGTAGCTGGCTGCATAGTTTCCGTTGACGACCGCAGCGGCGATTTCGCTGTCATCTACATACTGATAAGTCATGCTTGCGTTGACCTCCACCAGTTCTACTTTTGAGGCGGTAATATCGGCGGTGGTAGGGGTGCTGCTCTCATATTCGCCGAGTGTGAGCAGTCCCGCGTCCTCCAGAAGAAGCAGTGCGCGGCCGTAATTCGTCGCGTCATTGGGAACGGCGACCTTGCCGCCCTCCGGGATATCGGCAGGGGAAGCGTAATGCTTGGAGAACAGATTCATCGCAATCACAAAGGTATCGCAAAGGACGGTGATATCGTAATCGTGCGTACTTTTATCATTGTCAAAGTAGGCATGATGCTGAAAGGCGTTCATCTGAATATCGCCGCTGTTCAGCGCATTGTTGGGAAGCGCAAAGTCGGAGAACTGAACCAGCTCCAGCGTGATGCCTTCTTCGGCAAGCGCATCAACGGTCGGCTTCCACAGCTCCTCGTAGACCGCGCCTGTAACACCGAGCTTGATAACGCTGCCTTCTTCGGCAGCGTCCGGGCCGCAGCCCGCCAGAGCGGAGGCGAGCAGAGTAAACAAAAGTGCAAGTGCGATGCATTTTTTTGTAATACGTTTTTTCATTGTGATACAGTCCTTTCCGAATAAAGTCAATGGGTGAATCGCTTTGCGATAAAGTTTCCGATCAGTTGGATCACCGTTACAATAAAAATGACAAACAGCACCGACACCCAGATGATGTCATAATGCCCATAGTTGTAGCCCCAGGTGATCGCATAATCGCCGAGTCCGCCGGCTCCCACATAGCCCGCCATTGCTGTCAGACCAATCAGATTGATCAGCGTAATGGTCGTGCCGCGTGCAATGGCCGGAATGCTCTCGTGGAGATAAATGGTAAAGATGATCGAAAGCGGGCTTTTGCCCATCGCTTCCGCCGCCTCAATCAAACCATGCTCCACATGCGCCAGTGCGGATTCCACCTGCCGGGCGAAAAAGGGAACTGAAGCGACCACCAGCGGCACAATCACGCCGCGAACGCCGATTTTGGTCCCCATCACTGCCTTCGTCACCGGAAGCAGGATGGCAATGAAGATAACAAAGGGGATGGAGCGGCAGATATTGATGAGCTTATCCAGCACCTGATACAAAACCTTTTGCTGCATAATGCCGCCTTCGCGGGTTACGGTGAGAATGATCCCGAGAATCAGGCCGCAGACAAACATCACGCCGCCCGACCAGAGGGTCATCTGAAGCGTGGCGAGGATACTGTCAAACAGCCGGTCGGTGTTGTTCATCACATTGGGAATTATGCTGTTGAGGAAATCAAGCACTTTGAAGCACCTCCACGCTGACATTTTTGGATGCAAGATATTGTATTGCCGCTTCAATGCTTGCCTGCTCGCCGCTGACGATGGCCACCGTGCCCCCGATCGGCGCGCCCTGTACAATATCTACGTCGGCAAAAATGATATTGAGCAGGATGCCGAACTTCTGTGTAAGGGAGGAAATCAGCGGCTCGGAAACACTACGTTCGGTATAAGACAGCTTGATGATCCGTTCTCCGGTTTTGAGTGCGACAGCCGGCGAACGGCTTTCAATCAGTTCATGAATCTTTTTCAAATTGGAGGTTGTGCTGATGAAATCCCGCGTCAAGGGATGCTGCGGGTTGGCAAAAACCGAGAAGGTCTCGCCCTGTTCGACGACGCTGCCGCGGTCCATAACGGCCACATGGCTGCATATTTCCTTGACGACCGACATCTGATGCGCAATGATGACGACAGTGATGCCGAGCGATTCATTCAGATTCTTCAGCAACGCGAGGATTTGCTTGGTCGTCTGCGGATCGAGCGCCGATGTTGCTTCGTCACACAGCAGGATGCCCGGGTCGTTGGCGAGCGCGCGCGCAATGGCTACGCGCTGCTTTTGGCCGCCGGAAAGCTGTGCGGGATATGTATCCGCCTTGTCGGCGATTTCCACGAGCCGGAGCAGCTTTTCGACTTTTTCCCTGACCTGCATCCGCGAAAGGCCGCTGCCCTTGAGTGCAAACGCAACATTGTCAAAGACGGTGCGGGAAGGCATCAGATTGAAGTGCTGGAAGATCATCCCGATCTTTTTCCGTGTCGCGCGCAGTTCGTTTGCAGACAACTTCGTAAGGTCCTGTCCGTCAATCAGGACACTTCCCGAATCGGGTCGTTCCAGCAGGTTGATACATCGCACCAGCGTCGATTTTCCCGCGCCGGAAAAGCCTATGATGCCGAAAATATCCCCGTCCGCCACCGTGATGCTTACGTCGCTGACGGCTGAGATTTCCTTATCATCTGTTCGGAACGTTTTACAGACCTTTATCAGCTCGATCAAGCCGGACACCTCCTCTTTCTCCGTAAAACCGATTTCATAGAGCGGAGGAACCTTCTCCCCATCGTTTTGCTCGGTTCGCTTACAAGTATACAGCGTCGGCGCTTTTTTGTCCAATATGCAATATGTATTTTGAGTTATAGGTTCATCCTATAGCTTGGGAACAAAAATCCCGCCGCAAAAAAAGCGGCGGGGAATCGAGGGCCGAGATATGTATGAAGCGTCCGGCAGAGGCTCTGCCGGACTGCGGCATATGGAAGCCTTAAAGCGTGTTTTATTCTGTTTTGGCGCAGGCTGCCAGATATTCCTGCGCCTTTTGGATGTACAACACGCCCATTTTGCTCATTGTCTGGTGCTTCTTGACGATATAGCCGATCTCCATCTGTTCGCTGTCGCCGCAGGCTTCGTCCGCCAGCGGCACCGCGATATAATCATCGCCGTTCAGCTCCTCGCAGATGATGCCCGAGCAGAGCGTGTAGCCGTTCAGCCCGACCATCAGATTCAGCATCGTGGCCCGGTCGTTGGCCTTGATGGTACGCGGGTATTCGTTGGTGGTAAAAACCTCCTCGGCAAAATAGAACGAGCTGTTTCCGCCTTGTTCGAACGAAAGACAGGGATATGCATATAACTGCTCCAGCCGGACGGCCTTTTCCTTTGCAAGCGGATGTCCCTTCCAAAGGTAGGCGTATACCCGGCAGTCGATCAGCTTGTGGAATTCCAGTTCGTTTGTCTTGAGCAGCTTTGTTATGGCTCTTCGGTTGAAGTCGCTCAGATACAGAATGCCGATTTCACTTCGCAGTGTGCTGACGTCCTCTATGACGGTTCGGGTACGGGTCTCGCGGATGGCGAATTCATATTCTGCCGTATTGAATTGCTTGACCATTTCGACAAACGCTTTGACGGCGAACGAATAGTGCTGGGTGGACACGCCGAACTTCTTTTTCAGCGTACCGGAAGCGCCGTATTTTTCCATCAGAAGCTCGTATTGATGATAGACCTGTCTGGCATAAGTGATGAATTCGACGCCATCGTTGGTCAGCGTCACGCCGCGTCCGCTGCGATGAAAGACTGTGATGCCCAATTCCTTTTCCAACTCGCGAACGGCGCCCGTCAAGGACGGCTGGGCGACATACAAAAGCTCGGCCGCCTTATTGAGCGAGCCGGTTTCGGATATAACAATCGCGTAATGAAGCTGCTGCAAGGTCATGCAAAATCCATCTCCCGTTTTGTTTTCGGCGTCTGTTCGTCCACAACCGTTTATAGTATACCAAATTCTCTTTTTGCTGTCAAGAAAGCAAAAAAGAGAGCCGTTTTTTCCGATTCACTTGAAAACCTACGATAATATATGGTATTATAATGTTATACCAATACGGAGGCGATGGCAATGAAGATTTCGACGAAAGGCAGGTACGCGCTGCGTATGCTGCTGGACCTTGCCGAGCATCAGCAATGCGGCTATATTGCGCTCAAGGATATCGCAGAGCGTCAGAATATTTCCAAGAAATATTTGGAGCAGATCATACCTGTTTTCAACAATTCCGACATTTTGAAAACGAGCCGCGGCGCTCAAGGCGGGTATCGGCTTGCGAAAAGTCCCGACCAATACACACTCGGGGAAATCCTCCGGCTCACTGAAGGCTCACTCGCGCCGATTTTGTGCGCAGAGCAGGAACCGGCTGAATGCACGCGCAGCGAGGACTGCGCGCTGCGGCCGGTATGGCAGGGCCTTTATCAAACGGTCTGCGCGTATTTGGACGGTATCACACTCCAAACGCTTCTGGATCAGCAAAAGGAAGCGCTGCGCCAATAATCCGCCAATAATCATGATGAATCCGAAACACAAACGCCGCCGGCTTTCCGTGTAAATAGGAAATGCCGGCGGCTGATCTTATTCGGTGAACATCGGCGTGGAGAGATAGCGGTCGCCTGTGTCGGGCAAAAGTGCGACAATCAGTTTACCGGCGTTTTCCGGACGTTCGGCCAAACGTGCGGCGGCGAACGCGGCGGCACCGGAGGTGATGCCTGCAAACAGGCCCTCGTGCCTTGCGAGCGCCCGCCCGGTTTCAAAAGCGTCTTCGTCCGTGACGGTGATGATTTCATCGCATACGGAGGTGTTGAGTATGTCGGGTACAAAGCCTGCGCCTATGCCCTGGAGCATATGCGGACCGGCCGTTCCTTTGGAAAGTACGGGAGAACCGGCAGGCTCGACAGCGATAACACGGATATTCGGATTGCGGCTTTTCAGGTATTCGCCGACACCTGTGACGGTTCCGCCCGTGCCGACGCCTGCGACAAAGATGTCCACCTTGCCGTCGGTATCCTCCCAGATTTCAGGGCCGGTCGTGCTTCTGTGCACTGCGGGGTTGGCGGGGTTTGTAAACTGACTGGGAATGAAGCTGCCGGGCGTTTTGGAAGCCAGTTCCTGCGCTTTCTCAATGGCGCCCTTCATGCCCTTCGCGCCTCCGGTTAGGACGAGCTGCGCCCCGTAAGCCCGCAGCAGGTTGCGGCGTTCTATGCTCATCGTTTCCGGCATCGTGAGGATGACTGTATAGCCCCTTGACGCCCCGACCGCCGCGAGACCGATTCCGGTGTTCCCGCTCGTCGGCTCGATGATGACTGCACCGGGCTTGAGAAGACCGCGCTTTTCTGCTTCGTCGATCATTGCTTTTGCAATCCTGTCTTTAACGCTCCCCGTGGGATTGAGGTATTCAAGCTTTCCGTAGATGTCGGCGGCAAGGGTTTTATCTCCGGCATAACTGCCGAGCTTCAGCAGCGGCGTGCCGCCTATAAGATCAGTGATTCGTTCAAACGTTTTCATCGATGTGTTCCCCCCTGAATTTCAGACGATTCTGCACACGGGTTGACAGGATTGTGATTTCCGCTCCGGCCGGCGTAAGTATACAAATTGCCTCAAATGCCTATGGTTTCAATAGGTTATCTATTTTATAATAATATCATTGAAGGATCTGTTTGTCAAGTATTTTTTGAGAGCTGATTACCAAACAACATCATATTCACATATCGCTTCGCTTATTATGCGGCTTGCGTTTAAACATATGTCTTACAATAAAAACGTCAAAATTGGCTGGAGGAAAAAATGCTGCCAATCAAAAGAAAAGCGATTATTGACGGGATGTTTCCATCATGACAAAGTGAAGAAGCCATAACCGGTATAGATTATGTAGAAACGCAGAAATTAAGATTATTTTTGATACAAAAGATTGCCATATCGATTCAAATGATAGCGGGGGCAAGAAATATTTTTCTGAAAAGGTATTGACAAAAGCCGTCTTCATATGGTATATTAAAAATGTTCGTGGCTCAGATTCTTGTGCAAGCGAATTTTTTTGAGCCAACGAGTTAGCTTAAACTAACTATCGCGTTGCTTTTTCCAAGGCGGTTTCGTTGCAAAAAAGTCCGATATGCGAAAAGAATCGTGTTTTTTTGTGTTGGTGTTAGCCAAAACTAACTCGATGCGATCACAAGCCATTAGAGAAAGGAAATAAGGGTATCAAAAATGAGCAGATTGGCAGTGATATGCAACTCAAGCATAGAAACTCTTGCGGCAATGGCGTCAGCGATTGCCGCAGGCGCGCAGGGAAAGGGCGCGCATGTCCGGATTTTGGACGCTTCTTGTGCGGACACGGAACGGCTTTCCTGCTTTGATGCGGCAGCGTTCGGTTTTTCACCGGCCTGCGAGCAGATGTTTTGGTCTGTATATGTCAAAGCTCTGGAGAAACTGCCCGGCAGAAGGGTGTCCGTTTTCGGTGTTTGTCCGGACAATGCCGATGGATTCGCCGACATGCTCTGTCGTATCGGAAGTCTTTCCAAAACCGTCTGGAAGGGGGCATGTTTTTGTGCGGACGCGCCGTCCGCAGAGACGCTCGCTGCATGCCGGGCGCTGGGTGAAACGGCCGTGCGTGCGCGGGAAGAGAGGCCGGACCTTGCAGACACAGTTCCAATCATTTTCTCCACGATTACCGGCAACGCCTATAAACTTGCCGCAGCCGTATCGGAAGCAGTGCCCAATCATGTGGGACCATATAATATCCGTTACATAAACGATGAGGTGATCGAAAAATTTGATACCTTCATTCTCTCCTATTGGTGCAATCATGGAACAGCCGATGATGATACCATTGAGCTGATTCGTCGTATGCGGGGAAAGAAACTCATTGTTGTCGGCACACTTGGCGCCGCGCGGGACTCCAAGCATGCAAACGACGTTTGCGCACGCGTCGAGGCGCTTGCTTCCGAAAACAACACACTCCTTGGCCATTATCTTTGCAGAGGCAGCATCGATTTGCGCCGGACGGCTGCAAGAATGCGAATTCCGGAAGGACAGAAGGGACATCTTTCTGCAGAACGCTTTGAAAAGCAAAAACTTTCGCTCGGTCATCCCGATGAGGCCGAGCTTGCCGAGGCGAAGGCGGCGGTGGAGGCGTTTCTGAAAAAGCTATGAGCACACCCGTTGTTTCACCCTCCAAAAGGAGAAAAACGGTAAGACTCGGAATCATCGGGTTGTTTGGTGCGCTGTCGATTCTTTCTGTTTTTGTCTGCACAGGTATCGGCAGTGTCGAATTTTCGGTTTCCGAGGTTGCCAGAGCGCTGTTTGTCGAAGATGACAGCACTGCGCGGCTTCTGATTTGGAATCTGCGCTTTCCGCGTGTATTGGTCGGCGGACTGGTCGGCATCTGTCTCTCGCTCTCCGGCTGCATTCTGCAGGGTGTCATGCGCAATACAATGGCTTCTCCCTCGACCATAGGCGTAACCGGCGGCGCGAGCTTCATCGGCTACCTTACGCTTGTGGTGTTTCCGGCGTATGCTTACCTTCTTCCCGTCGGCTCGATTATCGGGGCTTTCGTTACGACAATGCTGATTTATGCGCTCGCTTATCAGAAGGGTGTATCGCCGGTGAAAATGATTCTCTCCGGTATGGCGGTGTCGGCGCTTTTCAGCGCTTTCAATGATATCATCAAAACCTTTTTCGCCGATTCGCTCGGGAACGCCTCCGGTTTTCTGGTCGGCGGCCTGAACGGCGTGGGATGGTCGAGCTTTCAGATGATTCTGCCCTATGCTGCGGTGGGGATGTTCATCTGCGCGTTTCTGCCTTCGAGGATGAATATCCTGATGCTTGGGGATGAGACGGCAAATGCACTTGGCCTGCGCACGGAGCTTTTCCGCTTTTTTCTTATTGCAGTTTCATCACTGTTGGCTGGCGCGGCCATTGCGGTTGCGGGACTCATCAGCTTTGTCGGCCTTGTTGTGCCGCATATCGCGCGGCTGCTGGTCGGTTCGGATTATAAGTATCTGTTTCCGGCGTCGGCCCTGCTCGGCTTTACGCTGGTTACGGTATGCGATACCATCGGACGCGTTATTCTGCCGCCCGGTGAGGTTCCGGTCAGCATTATCCTTTCGTTTATCGGCGCGCCGTTTTTCCTGTATCTTCTTCGCACACGCGAAGGCAAAAAGGGGTGAGTGAATATGTATTTTGGTTTTCGGAATCTATCGGTGAATTACGGCAAAAAAGAAGTGCTCCGTGCGCTGAACGTCGATATCCCGCGCGGGAAGGTCGTCACCGTCATCGGACAGAACGGATGCGGCAAATCGACTCTTCTTAAGACTGTTTCGAAAGCGGTTATGCCGAAGCGAGGGGAAGTGATTTTCTGCGATAAAAAGCTCGGCGAATATGCGCCGAAAAGACTCGCGCAGCAGATTGCGTATCTTTCTCAGGTACACGAGTCGCCGCCCGATATCGATGTGCGCACACTGGTTTCTTACGGCCGGTATCCCTATTCAAAGTTTGGCCGCGGAATGACACGGCCGGACGCGGAAATCATTGATCGGGCGCTCGCACTGACCGGACTTACAGATTTGCAGCACCGTATTCTTTCCACGCTTTCGGGCGGCGAGCGGCAGAGGGCGTGGATCGCGATGACGATTGCGCAGGAGCCGGAAATCCTGATTCTTGACGAGCCGACCACCTATCTCGACGTAAGCTATCAGGTGGAAGTGCTTGAGATTGTCAAAAAGCTCAACCGTGAGCTTGGCATCACAATCATCATGGTGTTGCACGACATCAACCTCGCCGCACGATATTCGGATGTGCTGATGGCTGTTAAGGGCGGCAGGCTTTATGCCGCGGGCGCACCTTCCGAAATTGTAAATGAAAAATATCTTAAAGAAATCTTTGAGATCGAAGCATCCGTTTATACAGACCCGGTTCACGAGTGTCCGTATTTCATTCCGCTCCGCACCACAATCCGCGAAAAATAAATCGAAGCGATATATTGAATCTATTCAAAATATGGAGGAAGAAACAATGAAAAAAGTCCTATTCCTTTTTCTGTGCGTTCTGATGCTCGTCGGCATGTTCTCGCTGGCGTCCTGCGGAACAAACAACAACGACGCATCCGATGCGTCTGACACTGACAGTACGGATCAGTCCGGCAGCGAAGGCGCCGGTTCGGCGTCCTCAAACGATGATTCGTCAGACAAGGAGGCGCTCAAGGCCAGCCTGAAAGCTGAGTTCCTCAAACTCGCCGACGAAGTCACGGTCAGCGACGACGCGGTGACCTTCCAGGATGCGTCCGGTGACACATCGGTTACAATCCAAAAGAATCCGCAGAAGGTAGTCAACCTTTATGCCAGCTTTACGACGCTGTGGTATGAAGCCGGCGGAACGGTTGTCGGCTGCATCGGCGGCAGCTCTTCTCAGGAACTGTATGAAGAATACATTGGCAGAGATATCACTGCGGATGAAGGCATGACGGTCGCGGCGACCTCATCCTCGGGCAAGAAGTGGGATACCGAGACAATCCTTTCGCTTCAGCCTGATTTGATCATTTGCTCCACAGCGATGAGCGGGTATTCAACGATTCAGTCGCCGGCAGAAGCCGCAAACGTGCCTGTAATCGCGGTGAGCTATAATGATTTTTCCGATTACCTTAAATGGTTTAAGGTTTTCTGCAATCTGACCGGTCATCCCGAGCTTTGGGAGAGTGTGGCTATGAAAGCGCTGGACGAGGTCGTTGAAGTCCTTGCCGAAATTCCCGAATCCGGCAATCCGACCGTATTCAGCATGTTCTCCGGTTCGGAAAGCCTTCAGGCGAATACCGCCTCCACAGTTGTCGGCGGTATGATACAGGCAATGAACGCTGTGAACATTGTGGATGAATGGGAGAACAGCACAGGCGCCGAGCGTTTGGACATCAATCTGGAAACGGTGTTCGCGGCAGACCCCGACATCATCCTCGTTCAATGCCACGCCGGTGCGGACGCCGCCCGTGAGCAGGTCGCGGAGATTTACGGAGATAACCCCGTTTGGCAATCGCTCAAGGCTGTGCAAAACGACAGAGTGTTCTACCTTGAAAAAACGCTTTTCCATAACAAGCCGAACAGCCGCTTTGCCGAGGCCTATCAGAAGCTGGCGGAAATCCTCTATCCCGATATAGAATTCTCCTTCAAAACAGCGGAATAATGTACAACGTCCGTTATAAGAGCCATCACGACGCGTCCAGGAGTCTCAAAAGTAAATATGCCGCGTCGGTTACGGGCGAAGCGTATCTGCCGAACGTTCTGGCAGGCCCTGCGCTGAGCAGACGGGTCATTTATATCCACGTGCCCTTCTGCAATAAGGTGTGCAGCTTCTGCCCGTTCCATCGCCCGGATATGCTGGATCGCCGGACCTATCACAACGTGCTGATCCGAGAAATCCGAAAGCTGCGCGGTTTCCCCTATATGCAGGCTCCTATCGACGCTGTGAATTTTGGGGGCGGTACGCCGACATCCTTGTCGCCCGCGCAGGTGTCGGCCGTTCTCTCGGCACTGCATGAAACCTTTGCCATCGCGCCCGACGCCGAAATCAGCGTGGAAACATCCGCAACTGAGTTGACCGACGAAATGCTCGACGCATTGATATCCGGCGGTGTGAACCGTCTTTCGGTCGGGATACAGACATTTGACGACGGCGCGCGGAAGCGGCTCGGCCGGCGGGGAAGCGGCGCTATGGCGGCTTCCCGGGTTGCTGCGGCGATGGAGCGCGGCATAACGAATACAAGCGTCGATCTGATCTACCATTATCCCGGGCAGACCGACGAACAGCTTCAAAATGATCTGTACACGCTGCGGTCGCTGGATGTTGCCGGTCTCTCGTTTTATTCGCTGATGCTGCACGAGAAAACGCCGCTTTACCGCAGGCTCAGCGATGCGGAAAAGCAGGCGCTGTTGGACATCCGGCGCGAGAAGGAGTTGTTTGTCCGCATTCTGGACACGCTTGGTGAAAGCGGGTACCGTATGCTTGAGCTGACCAAGCTCGTCAAGGACGGTCGAGACAACTATAATTATATGGAAATCCGCCACAGCGGCGGAAGCTGCATTGCAATCGGTCACGGCGCCGGCGGAAACATAGAAAACTATTTTTATCACAATTCCGCCGGCGAGCCGGATATCTCCGAACGAATACCCGTGTCCTCGCGCGGACGGGTGTTTGCTCCGGCATATCGGGAAATCGATGCGCTTGTGTACACGATGCAGAAGGGAAGCGTAGACCTGAAACGCTGGTCGAAAAGGCTTGGCATCGATCTTGCGACGCTCTTTTCTGACGCCATCAGTAGACTTGGCGCCGACGGATATGTCACGATATGCGGCGATATACTTTTGTTGACGCAGGCCGGTGTATTTTTCGGAAATAATATTATATCCGAGTTGATTGACCGAATCCTTGCAGAAAGCCAAGATGCTGTGTTTCATTAAACGGGTGCCGAAACAGGGAAAGCCCGCATTTGCCAGCATTGCAAATGCGGGCTTTTGCCCAATGTCTGAACCACCGGCATGGAAAGCTTTTGTTGTTCTTGAAATTATGTGGGTTTTTTAGAACAAAGAAGTCCCCTCCGTAGGCTGAAATACTGTGAATGAGAAAAAATTTTTATTTTTTTGATTTGGGTATTGAAATTTGCGTTTTGGTATGGTATAATAGCAAAGCTGTCTGATGAAGTATCAACAGCCCACAACATAAAATGCGGGTATGGCGGAATTGGCAGACGCGCTAGATTCAGGTTCTAGTGGGGGCAACTTCGTGGAGGTTCAAGTCCTCTTACCCGCACCAAAAGGGTTGCATAAAATAGATGCACCCACAGAAACCCCCGATTTTATCGGGGGTTTCGCCGTTTTTACGGCCGAAAAAAGCAAAGGTAGAATGACAGATGAAAACTGCCTATTTTGCCTAAACCGAGAGATATGAACTCTCGCACAACCGAATACAAGTCACCGAGCGCATGGATTTGTTCTTATCCATGCGCTTTTTTTATTCCACAGAAAGGAGGAAAACGATGCGAAAGCAAACCGACTTAGCCAAGCTCAAGCAAACAGCCCTTGCTCTGCTCTCCACAGAGATAAACAAAACACCATACTCGCCGATGATCGTCAAGCACCCCTTCACCGACACCGGAGTAAGTGCCATTCCCGATGGCAAAGGTGGCGTGGAGATGATCGATCTCACAGAAGATGATGCACAGCTCAGGTGGCGACAGTCTATGGCACGGCAGATCGATAAGGCAGATAGTGCCTACGCAATATATATGATGGTCACCAAGCCCTACGCGCTGACCTTTCTGAAATTCGCAATGCCCCATCTCTCAAGAGAAGATATGTCTCAAATCCTCGCCAGTGCATGGACGAGATCTGAAGCACCGCACCAGGACGTAAACGTTACCGTCAACCAGCTCCTACGGATGTTCAAGCAAGCCGATCCCACTTACCTCATGGAGCAAGACGAATATATCCAGTTCAAGACATTGGACGACACGGTGACTGTCTACCGAGGGGTAACCCCTCACAATGCTAAAAGTGTGAAAGCGTTATCCTGGTCACTGAATCAGGAAACAGCCGAATGGTTTGCCCACCGCTTCGGCGAGAACGGAACGGTCTACGAAGCACAGATCGATAAAAAGCATATATACGCATATTTCAGCGGAAGGAACGAATCCGAGGTGATCGTCGATCCTTCCTATCTGACAAACATTACGGAGGTACAGGATCTGTCCTCCGATTTTTTATTATCACAAAAATAACGGAGGTAACGAAAATGACCATATATCAAGAAGAAATGCAGCGCAAGGCACAGCACTACGGATGCATCACAAGTTATGACGAAGTAGACCAGCTCCTGCTCATCTCGCACAAGGGAGTCCATCTGACCGCCATCAACCCCGAAGGATTTATGTTCTACAACAGCAAGGAGCTCACCGATCCCGAATCCCGTGAGGTATTCTCCCACCTTGTAGATGATGCCGAGGTCGTCCGAGAGTATGTCGGTCTCTACGTGTCAGCACCGCAAATGCAGCCGAAGGATGTGCAGAACTACCGTAAGTTATCCGAGTACGGCGATGTGGTGTTCGCCGGAATGTACAGTCAAAAGCATGGCTTTATGTTCTGTAGCTGGCGGCAGTCGAACGATGGAAAATACGTTGCTCACGGCGACTACTCTCCCGACTACCTCTCCTCCAAGGAGAATTTCGCCGTCCGTTCCGGACTTGTCGATAACAATAAGCTGTTCACAAAAGAGGAAGCCGAGGAACTGTTCAAATGCGCAGCTTTCTCAAGAGATAACTGCGAATCGCTGACCTACGAACAGGAGCGAGGTCTCGTGGAACTCATGGAGAAGCTCCAAACGGCGTATCCGCACCTAAAGGATAATCCGCCCACCTTCGATGACGGCGAAAACCCAATATTAAATATGTAGGAAAATATACAGCCCATGGTTTTGAACCCCAAACAAAACCGCGGGCTTTTTCTGTTTACAGAGAAAGGAGTCCCACACGGATGTATTTCAGCGACAACCCCTCCGACCGATATTACGAGCGAATGATGGTCGGTATACCCAACTTCAAACCAAGAGGACACGGTGTCGTCATCGTTGGCAGCCGTCCTACAGAACCGCTTGTCATTTTGCGAATACAAGACGGAACGGCAACCCACCGAGAGATCTTGACCGAAACCACCAAAGCGATCAATCACAGACGATTCCGACACCGTCTCAACAAATATCTAAAAGAAAGCGAGATGAACCCTATGCGATACAAGAACGAAAAGCACAAAAATGCATTTGAAGAAGCCGTCAGAAAAAAGGATAAAAAGGACTACGCAATA
Organism: Candidatus Woodwardiibium gallinarum; assembly: GCA_904419545.1. Classification (GTDB taxonomy): domain Bacteria; phylum Bacillota; class Clostridia; order Oscillospirales; family CAG-382; genus Woodwardiibium; species Woodwardiibium gallinarum. Next base: position 2,179 of record CAJFRY010000027.1, on the reverse strand, counting down.
ATGGCAGCACTCTACCTCTTAACTGCAGACTACCGTCTGTGGAACCTATCCAAACGCCACGTGGGAAAGATCGGTATCAATTTTGCGGATATCCGACTCAAGAATATCCACGAAAACGGATACGCCCTTTTCTGCTGTGCCAAAGACCTCTGCCTCGGCACAAAGCATCTGACCGTATCAGATCTCGCCGACACCGACCTCATCCCTCCAAAACTGTTCGAGCTGATATGCAACGCAATGGCGATCCGAAGATTCGGCCTCGGCGCAATCAAAACGACGGAAAGGACGGATAACCGATGATTAAAGTAACCGTACAGTACAACGACCACCTGGTCGACATCCACTTCCCATGCTCGGAAACCACACTCCATTCGGCGCTTATGGAGATACACGCCGCCGACGATAACCCTCCCGAACTGTTCATCAAGGACGTGGTATTCCCCGAAGAACTCGACCATCTGAAAGACCGCTTCGTCAATCTGGACGAGCTGAACTACCTTGCCAAGCGCATGGAGAGCTTCTTCGGCACGGAGGAAGAACAGTTTTACGAAGCCATGAAGCAAGAAGGCTTCACCGAGCTGAAAGATCTCATCAACCTGTCCTTCAACCTCAACAAATACTGCCTCATTCAAAATATCGGCAATATGGGCAAGATCGGTCAGGAATACCTCTTGAACCGTGACGGCTCCATTCCTGCCAACGACGATGCTAACCCCAAATATGCAGAGATCGGTAGACGGCTGATGCAGTCCGGCACCGGCATCGTCACCGAACACGGCATCCTCTTCGTGGATGAGGACGTGCAGTTCCAGGAACTGTATGACGGGCAGGTGTTTCCGCCTTACCTCTACGATTCGAGTATCCTCTGCACCGCAAAGGCAGAATACCACGGCAAGGTGGAATATCTGTACCTGCCCTGTGAGAGAGCCGCCATTGACAAATCCATCGGCAGGCTGGGCGCACCCGATGCCGAGTCCGTCAGCATTATCCTCGATGACTTCATGGTAGATAACCCCGAATGGATGCGCCGTCTGCGTGAGATGACGTCAAGCGAAAGCATCTATGATATCAACGACCTTGTGGGAGCCATCAGCAATGCGGATATGCAGCTCGATAAGCTGACCGCCGTAGCGGAATACGCCGGAGTCGAGGATGCCAAATCCATCACAGCACTTGCCAACAGTCTCGGTCTGTTCACATTGATAGAGGGTGCCGAGGACAACGAGGATGTGGGTACTGTGATGAGCGACAAGAAAGCATTTGCATATTTCCGAGTCGGCAATGCCGAGCAGCTCGGTGAAGCAACAGACAATCGGGTGTTCCTCTATTGCCGTCAGTCCTATGATGATTCGCACTTTATGAATCGGCAGCAAGAACATCTGCTTCGCCATTGCTCGGATAAAGGATATCGTGCAGAAGGCAGTATAATCATTTCCGAAAGGATAATCATTATCATATCGAAAATGCGCATTTCATTCTGAAAGCAGGACATTCGCTTTACCGCTGGGAGCTGCTATTCAGTTGTAACAAAGGTTAGGACTATGGACTCATCTTCCTATTAGAGAAGACTGCCCCGGCGCACCTCTGCATAACAGAGTGTCAGACAAATCCGACTGCGCGGTGCCGATACAGAGCATCAATCTGCCGCCTTCATAGTAAGCGTTCGGCAGGGATTTGTTCTTACAACGGAAATCCCGGAAACATTGCCGTACAAAGCTCCTGTACGGTGGAGGTGCAATAAATGTCCGTATATCGCTGACGGTCGGCTGTTTGCAGATGATAACCGCAATAAATCTGTCGTAATCACATCTGCCTTCTTTAGGCCACACATAGCCCTGCAATCGAATGCTGTTTGGCTCAACCACTTTCTGTTATTGCTGTTTTGAACACTTCAATTCCTCCTTGCTTTATTACACAATGCATCAAAAAATATGAAAAGGAAAATGGGAAAATTATATTGGAGAATTTGGAGGAATAATTTTTGGGGGTAACGGCGATCCGTGTAATATTTAAGACAGAAAAACGCCCCGCAGTGAAGACGCCGAAATGGCACACTTCCTGCGGGGCGTATGTTTATGCGGCTTTCGGCTGCGTTTGTTTTCTGACACGCAGTTCTTCCGACTGCATCTGAAGCATAGCATAGTCGCTGTTCAGCGCGTCGAGCTGACGTTTCAGAACG